>CAIUAN010000045.1 GCA_903897145.1 uncultured Bacteroidia bacterium
AATGGAACCATAAGGGATGGCTTTGAGTTAGTTTTAATAGAACAAGACCAATAGAATTGAATCTAACTAAATAAAAATAGAGGAATAGGGGTAAGAAAACTCTTTCGCCTATTCCTCTGTACAAAAACACTTATTTTTTTACTACAGCAGCTGCTTTTTCAGGAGCACCAATAACATTAAGATAACGACCTATCCAATAAGGAAGAAGCCAGATATCGCCTGCGCTTAGTTCTGAACTGCCATCATCATGTCCCTCGAGATTAAAGCGATTCTCGTTATGTCTAAATAGTGGCAGCTCATCGGGAGGAAGGACTTCTGTAATTGTTTGATTTCTGAAGTTTGGGGCAACCTTCTCGATATCTTTTCGATGACTCGCTACAACAGTCCAGTTAATCATATCAAGAGGATAGCGCTGTAGGTACCAAACGGCTTCATTTAAATCAATTTTCTTCGCACCTGCAATTGCGGTCATGATATTCCAAAGCCCCTCTTTTTCAGGTCGTTCAATTTCCCAATGATCGATTATTGCCTCTTTATATTTTGCCTTAAGGGTATCATTAAGGGCATATCGGTAAAGTCCCCAATAACCACAGAAATACATCTCATCGTCGGAGTGATTCCATTCGCTCGATAATCTCTGACTTAGGCCATCAGCATCTTTGGGAGCCATTCCTATTCCTTTCATTGGCTGCATCAGGTTTTCGAGGTAGCCGTGCTTTTTCATAAGCAAGAATGCAGCATCCTTATACTTTGGTTTTTTGGTAAAATGCCAAGCTGTTTGAAGCATTGCGATGATATTAGAAGAGTTAATCTTCCGATCACCAACGATTTTAGGACGGGCATTCACATACTCGGGATTCCACTTGCCCCATTGTGTTGGCTTGCCATTCCAATCGATCATATAAAAATCATTTTTGACGACATGCGACATCAAGGTGTCAATAATCGTAATCGCCTGTTTTTTCAATGCTGGATCAGGCACCAGCTCTGCAATGGCTCCACAAGCAAAAATATGACCAATGGCCTCATCACTGCTTGTTGTTGATTTCCAATCCCATTCAGGATCTTCAGTAGCCCGCCAAGGCTCACTTGTCTTATTGTATCCCGCTCTTTCAAAAGACCGTGATGGGAAACCATTGTGCAACGGATTAATGGTGTATAAACGTTCAATAGCATCTAGTGATTCGCGCACATACTGAAGCGCCTCGTCTGATTTAGTTACTGCATAGCGGAAGGTCTCTCCGGCTAAATACATGGTTGTCCACAACCCATCATTATCGGAATTTTCAAGACTGCCGGTGGTCACATCACCATTAGTCATACCCGAAATAGTGGCATTAAAACCGAGTCGGATATGACGATCACGTACTTGTTTTTCGTAATACATCGCCTTCTCTTCTAAAGTCATCGACTTGAATGAGATCTGTGCCATACCACCATTTGTCAAGACCAAAACTGAGTGCTCTGGACCTTTGGTGATACTCACGATAGTATCGGAAGGGAGCCATCGTTTAGAGGTGAAATAGTTAAATTTTCCATCTGGACGAAGCATCATCGCACCATAGGTAGAGCCAAACCAAAGCTCTCCATTCACCTCGTTAGCTGAGGTAATCTCAGTCCAAGGCATTTTTTGATGTATTCCACCCAGTTGTTTTTGAGTCTTAGCATCGAGCTCCAAATAACCATCCTTCGTTCCTACGAAAACCTTTCCTGCAACTGGTGCTAAGCAGCTGAAATTAGTTCCCTCAATAACCTTTGTAAGTTGTTTCTTGTTTGGAGAGAAGACCTGTATCGAAGCAGACCCCAAAATCCAATAAAGATTAGATTTAGCATCAAACTTGATCTCTTTTACCGATTCGCCAGATAGCGATCCTTCCCACGCAACTTGAGAATTAGAGATCAGTTTTAAGACTTTCCCATCTGAAATTAGAAATCCAAAATCTTTGCCAACAGTTAAAATATTAGCTCCAGGCAATTCATGTTTAACAAATAATTTTCCAGCCCAAGCATTACTAAAGACAGCCTTATCATCAAGATAAACCAACTGATCTTGAAATGTAGCAATGCCAGAAATATGCTTATCAGATGTTGGACGATCCTGACGGTCTGTGACTAACGTTCCAGGAAAAAGAAACTGACCATTGCGAGGTCTAAGCAACCCTTTTGAGGAGAGAATCTGAATATATCCATTGTGATCAGCAGCTACATTTTTTAAAATTACAGCATGATCTTCAAGTGTATATTTAACGCTAAAATCCTGTATAAATGGTTTATCAAGGTGTTTTTCAGTTGTCTGTGCAAAACTGATTTTCGAACAAAATAGTAGGGCTATCATAAAACCCAATAGAGTAACTTTTTTCATTTTATGGTTTAATTTATAAGACTTTTTTTAAAAATAATTCAAAGTTTAATCCGTCAGCTAATGGATTTACTTTATTTTTTCACCGGAGCACTAATAACGCCCAAGTATCTACCCATCCAATATGGGAGCAGCCAGATATCGCCGGCACTCTCTTCTCCATTTCCATTACCCCGTCTACCTTTATTATCCAAGCTAAACATGTTGCCATTGTGGCGATGAACAGGTCGTTCATCTGGAGGCAAAACCTCTGTTATTGTTTGCTGTCTGAAATTCGGAGCAACCATTTCAATATCTTTCCGATGACTATTCTGAATAGACCAGTTAATCATATCGAGTGGATAACGCTGAAGCCACCACACTGATTCCTTTAAGTCGAACTCATTACTAGCCAATGCGGTAAAGATATTCCAAGCGGCCTCTTTCTCCGGCCGTTCGATCTCCCAGTGGTCAATAATAGATGCTTTATATTGTGTTTTTAAATCTGCGTTAAGCGCATAACGATAAAGACCCCAATAGCCAATAAAATACATCTCATCATCCGAGTGATTCCATCCGTTTGAGAGATCTTTACTCAACTCATCTGAATTTGCAGGAGCCTCTGCAATTGATTTCATAGGGCGCATTAGGTTCTCGAGATAACCATTCTTGTACAAAAGCTCAAGCGCCTTCTGTTTGTAAATCTCTTTATGGGTAAAGTGATAGGCAGTTTGCAGCATCGAAGTAATATTCGAAGAACAGATCTTCCGATCGCCAACCATGATAGGACGTGCGTTCACATATTCAGGATTCCAGCGTCCCCATGTCGTTGGCTTGCCATCCCAGTCAATCAAGTAATAATTATGATCCACAATATGTTGCATCAAAATATCTATCAAGTGGATAGCTCGAGATTTCATTGGCTCCACATTGATAAGTTCCGCCATAGCACCTAAGGCAAAAATATGACCGATAGTCTCATCGCTACTCGTGGTTGCTTTCCAATCCCACTCAGGGTCCTCAGCGTGCCTCCAACGATCGTGATCCGACAACCTGTTTATATCGCCACGTCGCTCAAATGATCGAGCGGGGAATCCAACCGGGTTGGAATTAATTGAATACAAACGCTCTAAAGCGTCGAGCGATTCGTAGCAGTTTTGCAGTGCTTCGTCTGACTTGGTTGCAGCATATCTGAATATCTGACCACCCAAATACATCGCAGTCCATAGACCATCATTATCCGAATCTTTCAATAGTCCAGTAGAGATATCTCCATCTTTCATCCCTTCCAGAGAAGAGTTAAAGCCATTCCGGATATGGCGTTGACGGACTTGTTTTTCGTAAAACAAAGCTTTCTCTTCAAGAGTCATTTGCTTGAAGCAGATCTGTCCAAGGCCTTTATCGGTAAGGATAAGCACCGAGTGATCTGGTCCAGCTGCAATATGTTTGACCGCATCACCAATGATCCAACGTTCGCCATTGTAATAATCATATTTACCATCCCCTCGAATCATGAAAGCTCCATCCGATGTGCCCAACCATACTTTCCCATTGATAGTGGTAACACAGGTAATATCTGTAACAGGAATTTTACGATAAACATCACCGACCTGTTTTCCCGTTTGAATATTCACTTCAAGAAAGCCGTTTGATGTGCCAATGACAGCTTTTTTACCCGCATCAGTCAAGTCAAAATCTGTAAAATTGACACCTTCATAAACCAATTTTAGTTTCTGATCTTTTAAAGAATATGAGCTCAATGACTTAGTCCCTAAAATCCAAAATAGACCATTTTCAGAGTTATATTTTATCGCTAAAATGTTATCATTAGTTAGCTTTCCTGACCAAGTATTTTTAGATTCCTGCACCAGTTTTAATGATGTGCCATCAGAAATAAGGGAGGTAAAATCTGGAGAGACAGCAAAGATTTTGGCTTCAGGAGTTTCATGTTTTGAATAGAATTTTCCAGCCCAAGCATTACTTAAAACAGCCTTATCATCTAAGTAGATAAATTGATTTTGCAACACACCAAGATTAGATATTTTCTTATCACCCATTGGCCGGTAGGCCAAATCTGGGACAAGGGTTCCGGGATATAAGAATGCACCAGCATACGTTTTTAACAAACCGGCTGATGAAAGAATTTGAATGGCCCCATTTCGATCGGCAAAGACTTTCTCAAGTTTTAGTCCTTCTTCCTTAAGTTTATATTTTATACTGTAGTTCTGAGAAAATGGAATATCCTTGAAAACAGGTTTTTCTGATTTGCCTGGCTCAGCCCATACGGCAAAACTACAAAGACAATAGGCTAGTGTAAAAAATGTGGCAATTCTTTTCATGAAAGTATTAGATTTTAGGAATAGAAAAACAAAACTATAAGGGTACTAATATAGCAAAAGTTAGGGTAGCCTGTTTGCAAATTAGCATATTATTTCTTGATTTTTTCGGTTTTAACACTTGTGAAATTTAGCATTTAAATAACTGAAAATAAATATCTTGGGACCGACAAGAAAGCAGTAAGACGAGGATAGATTTTTTTAAATTATAGATGAAAGAAAACGAGAAGAATAAAGTTAGAAAATCTCCATTTGACCAAAGCTCAAACCAGGTCTACTGAGGCATTGCAAAAACAAAAAAGGTGCTGTCGGAAACGACAGCACCTTTTTATATGCTAGATTAAAATCTAAATCTGATTATTGCAATAACCACATTTTTGACCAAGAATCATCGTTACCAGTCTGACCAGTGTTGGCAGTTGGAACTAAGGCAGAAATTGCAGTAGCTGCATTCGTGCCATTAATATTGATCTCAGTCAAATCGTATTTTAAACGAAGTGGCAAGGTATTTTTGTAACCAGCGTTACCGATTGGGATAACTGGTAAGCCAGTTCTTCTCCAGTCGAACCAAGTTTCAGAGGCACTCAAGAAACCAGAAATATATTTCTGTGTCATCAACTGAGATAGAGTTCCGTCATAAGCCACACCTGTTTGAGTGATGTAAGTAGCGTATGAGCTTCCAACACCCCAAGTTGTTAATGAAGCTTGAATACCTGAATTGTACCAAGATTGTTGAGTACCACCAGCAGAATAACCTCTTTGAGCTGCCTCAGCAAGGATAAAACAAACCTCTGCATACGTAATAGCTCTCGCATTAAGCAATGCATTTGAATTTGCTTTAAACATATCGGTAAGTGCAGAAACGTGAATGTTCGCACCACCCTGTACTGGGCTTGGATTTAAGTTGTACGTAAATGGCTCATTTTTAGCAATCGCCAATGGAATACCCACGTAAGTAGCGGTATCTACAAGAACAACGTTTGTGCTCGCAGTTGGTGTAGCAGAGATCCAGTTACTTGGAGTATAAATCTGATAAGTAGTCGCTCCATTTGGAGGAATGCTTGCCACTGTAACTTTAGAAGCTACTGGCTTAAACCATACTGGAAGACGTGGGTCATTCACACCTACTAGAACATCTCTAAAGTAAGCACATAACTGAAGTCTGGTATAGTTACCTTGTGCAGGTGTGCCATCCCAAGCAATTGCAGTATCCCAAGAGTCAGCTGAAGACAACCCTGGATATGCCATAAGGGCATCATCAGCAGTTGAAGAGAAAATTGGATACGTTGATGGGTTAGCCATGATCTCTTCAATACCAGCCTTTGCAACTGCAGGACTTTTAACTGAAAGACGCATGTAATAACGTAACATTAATGAGTTAGCCAATTTCTGCCATTTTGCTGGGTTTCCAGCATAAATAACATCCGCACTTGGATTAATATTGCTATAACTTGCAGCAGGTTTAGATAAAAGAGTATTTGCTGTTTTTAGATCAGCAATTACACCTTTAAAAATATCTTCCTGTTTATCAAACTTAGGCTTTGTATTTAATGCACCTAACCCAGCTTCGCTGTACGGAGCATCACCCCATAAAGAGGTAATCTGCGCAAATGTGAAACTTTTCATGATTAACGCGACTCCAAGATGGAAATCAGACTTTGACGCTATAGCACGGTCACGTAAAAGATAGATATCTCTTAGTGTACCATAATTTCCGCCCCAAGCATGTGGATCAACCCAGTTAAAATATTGCAATCCAGATCCCCAACCACTCTTTTGTACATAAGACATTACTCCAGCATAATCGCCATTATAATTGTCATCCTGATAAGGTCTAACCGTATTTACAATCGCTGTTGTCATCACGTAGTTTGGATCAACAGTGATCTGACTGATCGTATTAGGATCCACGTTTAGTTTGGTAAGGTCTCTGCACGAGGCAAAAACGACTACCATTAAAACGAGAGTTAATTTAAAAATTGTTTTCATATATTTCATATTTTTTTAAAGTTCAAGATCAGAAACTTACATTCAGTTTGAATCCAACTGGAATGGTCCAAGGTGTTACGTTATCACGCTCAATACCTTGAGCAAACTGGCCAACACCAACGTTTGCACTTCCAAGACTGTTGTTAAATGCTTGCTCAGGATCGATACCAATTTTTGCTTTTGTCCAAAGGATAACATTGCTGGTATAAATCGAAACTGTTGCACTCTGAATACCTAAAGATTTTAGGCCAGGAAGTTGGTAAGAAAGTGAAAGGTCTCTTAGCTTAACAAAATCCGCATCAAATGTTGCCGTTTTAGTAAGACCCCATCCATAATAGTCACCATAATAATCAGTTGCATCAGTTAAGTGCTCTGAACCTAGAGTGAATTTTCCAGCAGCATCAACAGTACCATCAACACCAGGCATGAACACACCATCGTTTAAAGAAATTCCACCATCTGAATATGGCTGACCGCCGTAATCAGCAGTAGGACCACCGACAACTGGGAAAGCAGTTCCGTTAGGACCGAATAGACTAGCGTGAGCTTTCAACCAAGTAGCTACATTAACACCTTTTGGTGGGTGGATGAATGTACTTAGGATACGAGAACCATGTAAGTCAGATTCGTTGTAACGAAGCGTCTGAGATACAAACTGTCCACCTTTACGGTAGTCAATGCTTGCACTTAATCTCCAGTTTTTATATTTAACCGAAGTTTGGATACCTAACATATAGTCAGGGAAGAAGTTTCCAATGATTGGCGAAGCTCTTTTGTTGTTTACCTCATGTACACCAGTAATTTGCTCATAACCGTCGCTATCCAAAAGTGGCCAGCCATAGTAAGGAGAAGTTTTATCTTGTACACGCAACATCTCAGCATCTACGATATTACCAATCTTCTCACCAACCCAAGTTTCTGCACCACCTTTAGCATTTGTCCAAAGGATGATATGAGATACTCCTGGAGCAAGAGATTTCAACGTTAAAGAGTTAGTTGAGATATTTGCGTTGATATCCCAAGTGAAGTCTTTCGTTTTGATCGGAGTTCCACCAAGTGAGAATTCCATACCTTCACTAGTAACCAATCCAGCATTAAACTTTTGTGATCCGTAAGAAGATGAAGGAGAAAGGGTATTATTTAAGATCTGATTTTTGTTATCAGCTGTATAATAAGTTCCTTCGAAACGTAAACGGCTATCGTATAGATTTAAGTTAACCCCGATCTCTTTTGAAGTCTTGATCTCAGGTTTAAGTGTTGGGTTCAACAAGTTTCCTGGAACAGAGAACGTTGTTAAGCCATTCCATGAACCTGGGCTAAGACCTGCAAGAAGTGCATACGGATTGGTATCATTACCTACTTGTGCAATACCACCTCTTAATTTAGCTAAAGATACATTTGAACCTAGATCAACCATTTTATTTACCAATAAACTCAAAGAAGCTGATGGGTAGAAATATGAACGGTTTTGAACTGGAAGTGTACTTGACCAGTCGTTACGTGCAGTAACATCAAGGTAAGCTAAATCTTTATATCCTAAAGAACCCAGAGCATAAAGCGAGTATACAGCTTTCTGTGCTGATCCATTACCTACTTGTAAGCTAGACTGTAACATG
This sequence comes from uncultured Bacteroidia bacterium, assembly GCA_903897145.1. Lineage (GTDB taxonomy): Bacteria > Bacteroidota > Bacteroidia > Bacteroidales > Prolixibacteraceae > JAAFHB01. Next base: position 8,280 of record CAIUAN010000045.1, read on the forward strand.
TTGCTAATGTTGAAAATTCCAGGAACGATCAAACCAGCACCACTTGACTGCATACTTGTGCTTGATCCCATGTAATATCTTGCATTTCCCCCTGCAGATACAGTTAGACTGAAGTCAGAGATTTTTTTCTCATAAGTCAATAAGAAATCAGAGTTGTTCTCTGTATTTTTTGAGTTTACATTACCATAGTACCCGTTACGAGCGCCAGTATAACTCTTTGCGATCTTACCTTCTCTAAACTCACTATAAGTGTCAAGAGAGTAACGAGCAAAGAAGCTTAAGTTTGAAGTGATCTTATAATCCAGTCTTAAATCGCCATAAACACGGTCTCTTGTGAATGGGTTATTTACTTCATTCGCCACAAAGTATGGGTTGTTCACACCACTACTTTTAGAACTACTACCAAGTGCATAAGGACTATTTTGTTGAATTCCAACTTGTCCAGGTAACCAATAGTTTTTTAAGTCATTCCCGTCGATTTCATTGTTTAGTTCGTAAATCGCTTGCATTGGGTTAGTCCCATTACTGATCGATGGACGATTGTTCGCATTAGAACGAGCGTAGTTAATCACTGCACTTACACTAAGTTTTGAATTTAACTTAATAGAAGTATTGAAAGAGATTGTTTTACGATGCATATCAGAGTTAGGGATCAAACCTTTATTCTCCATGTCATTGAAAGATAATCTATAGTTAGATTTTTCATTCGCATCAGCGATTTCAATGTTATTCGTTGATGTAAAACCTGTTTGGAAGAAGTTTTTAACATTGTTTGGATGGTTAACCATTGGAGTTGCAATATAGTTACCAGCCGCATCGGTTGGATAAGGCCATTGGTAAGCCATTGTTTGACCATCTAATGCAGGGCCATTCCAAGCAGATTGTGTTGGATTGATATCCATATAAGGTCTGCCATTATTTGGACGCATGCTTTGAGAGTAAGGACGTGGTCCGTAACCCCAACCGTTATTTAGATAATCAAGGTATTTATATGGGTTTTCGATCTCTGTGTTTGAAGTTACAGAAACTCCAAGACCTTTCCGTCCACCTTTACCTGATTTAGTAGTAATCAAAACAACTCCGTTACCTGCACGTGAACCATAAAGAGCCGCAGCACTAGGTCCCTTAAGAACAGAAACAGATTCGATGTCATCCGCGTTCACATCAGAAATAGCACTACCGAAATCGACCGTGTTACCTGATCCAAGAGCAGACATGTTACTCAATGAGTTGTTCATTGGAATACCATCAACCACATAAAGAGGTTGGTTGTCAGATGTAAGTGACGAAGCACCACGGATAACAACGTTTACAGAAGAACCAGCAGCACCTGTAGAACTGATCTGAACACCAGAAACCTTACCGGCTAAAGAGTTCAAAGCATTCGCATTTGCTGATCTCTGCATCTCTTCACCTTTGACTTCCGCAACAGCATAACCCAGAGATTTTTGCTGTCTTGTAATTCCCAAAGCGGTTACAACTACCTCATCAACAGCAACTGAAGATGAAGCTAAAGTAACATTAACAGAAGATTTGCCATTAACAGCTACAGACTGGCTTTCCATTCCAACGAATGAAACTACCAACGTAGACTGTGCACTTGGAACTGAGATGTTGTATTTACCATCGAAATCGGTAACTACACCATTCGTTGTTCCTTTGACAACGATAGTCGCCCCTGGAAGTACTTCTCCCGAGGTTCCCTTAACAACACCGCTCACCTTAACCTGGGCAAATGTGTTGCTCGCAAAAAGAACACACATCCCGAGTAGGAGCATTTGAAAGATTTTTCTTTTCATAGTTAATTAATTAATTTATTAATAATAAAATTTTGTTTTTAGCTCTTGAAACAACTCTAATTGACTGTATTCTTTAGTTTAAGCAATTCAATAGTTGCGCCAAATAAAATGTTTCTAGACTATAAACTTATTTAATCAGTGGTCAAATATAGGGATAAATTGACATTCGTTAATGTTTAGAACTATATTTTTAACTAAAATAAATAATTGTAGTCAAAATTAAGTGATTAGCCCTAATAGAACTTATATTATATTGACAGATAAACATAGAATATTAACATAATTCACAAGTTTTAACGCAATAAATTGTTAAAAATGAGTGCCAGATGAGAAAATACTATGTTTAATAGAAGCTTTTGCGGAATCAGGAGAGGTGAAAAACAGAGAAAAAAAATACATCGTATATTGATATTAAAACAGGAGAGATGACAAAAAAACGTGAAGGATCTCTCTGAACATTAAAATTCAAAGAGATCCTCCAAAGATGACACTAAAATAAAATGCTTTATCCAACTAGAATCTTGTGTTTTTACCGCCAATATCACCATGCAAATGGATCAAAATAAAAGCTAGCAGCACCAACACGGCTAGTATACATAGGGTATACTTTAGCCAATTTTTCGATTCAACATTTGCGGTAGGGATCTCAAAGAAAGATGGTCTATTTTGGCGCAATAACAGTATAACAACGATAAAATTTAGCACATATAGGTGATGATTGAGCATAAAATTACCTCTAAAAGCTCCGGTAAGACCATAACTAAGAAAAATATAGGTCGCCCAATAACCTAAAAACATTTGTAAGATTGAGCTCCTACTAATTTCACCTTTTGACTGAATGGTTTTAGTCCATCCCAAAAGTGCTAAAGCAAAAAGAATAAGAACAGCTATCGAGCTTCCAACCAATGAAGCTGCTGGAAGACTTTCGGCATTAGGGGCACTAAAAAACACCTGAATCAAATTAGAATTAGAGAAGACCAAGTATGGGATTAAGAGAAACACCACAAAATAGGCGAATTTATTTTGCCATTTCTGAGGTGCGGTCGTTTCTTCTGGCCACACAGAACTAAATACACCATATGCCATACCTGAGCCACCAAAGAAGCCGATACTATATTCCATGACGTTCCACATATTAAATTGAATGGCTAAGATATCTCCCAATATCTGGAGTACATTTCCAAAGCCAAAGCCAAACCCTGCTCCCATTGCAGCAAAATAAGCCACGCGCAGAGGTGCTTTGTGTTCGTTGCGCACCATATACCAGATCATGGCCAGTCCAGCACCTAAGCAAACGGCCCAGGCTTCGGAGCGAGGCGGAGTCATAAGAAAGCCAAAAGCTTGGATCAATAAATAATATCCTACAATACCACCTGCAACCATCTCAGCCATTAAGCTATTCCAGTACACAGGCTTTTTCTTTGAGGAGTCCAAGGTTAGTCCTACAAGGCCACCCCCAAGGAGTCCAAAGAGTCCTCCAATCACAAATAGCATAACTAAGCCATAAGCGGCATTTACAAAGTCGGTACTTCTTCCATAGCCTACAACGATGCCGTAGCTAATCATTCCGCATCCGCCCCAGCCAACCATCGAAGCTAACGCGACAGGCAAAATCTTGGCAAACCAATCTTTCCGTTGCGCCACTAAAACTAATGCCAAGGCTCCAATACCAGCAGCCCAAGAAGCCCCAGGCTCATGTCCAAATTGTCCGCGAATAGCCCACGCAGTAGCAAACGACATTCCGACAATTAGAATACTAATCCATTGTTTTTTCATCCTTAAAAATGTTTAGTTAGTTGTTAATCAGTCTCAAAAATAATGAAATAAGTGAGAAGAAAAAAAGAAACACAATAGGGCACAATAGAGGAACAAACACAATAGACACAATAGATTCTAATGTGCTTTTCTATTGTGTTCTATTGTGTCTATTGTGGTAAAAAGGAAAAAACACAATAGGCACAATAGGCAAAGGTTAGTATCCGCTAGGCAAAGAAGCATGAAGCTCATTCACCATAGTTTTTTGACCTTCCTTGAAAATGTTGGTACAATTAAAATTAATCAACACACCTTTGGGTTTAGATAAAAGATTTAGGTACGTCAATAGTTGGGCTTCATGAATTGGCATTAGCCTCTCCACTGCTTTTACCTCAACAATTATCAAGTTATCGACCAATAAATCAAAACGCAGATCGCAATCTAGTTTAAGACCTCTAAAAATCAGCGGAACTCGTTGCTGAGATGAGACAAGTATCCCTTCTTCGATTAACAAATGCCCCAAGCATCTTTCATAAATACTCTCAAGCAGTCCAGGGCCCAATTCTTTATGTACCTCAATTGCTGCTCCTAGAATAACATAGGTTAGGTCATTTAGATATTTCTGTGTCATGACTTAACAATTTACGATAATCTAATGAGGTATTGAAAAAAAAGAACCAAATAGAAAAAAGAAACACAATATGACACATAGGGTTCTAATGTGCTTTTCTATTGTGATCTATTGTGCCTATGTGGTGAAAAAAAAGAGAAACACAATAGACACAATAGGACACATAGGTTTCTAATGTGGTGAAAAAGAAAAAAGAAACAGTAGAACACAATAGGAAAAGAAACACAATAGAGACAATAGATTCTAATGTGCTTTCTATGTGGCCTATGTGCCTATGTGGTGAAAAAAAAGAGAAACACAATAGACACAATAGGAAAAGAAACACAATAGACACAATAGATTCTAATGTGCTTTCTAATGTGGCCTATGTGCCTAGTGTGGTGAAAGAAAAAAAGAAACACAATAGACACAATAGACACAATAGATTCTAATGTGCTTTTCTATTGTGATCTATTGTGCCTATGTGGTGAAAAAAGTGCTTTTATCCTATGGGATGAATGATCCACAAGATTCCAATTGCTATCGATAAAATAGCTCCAGTCAAAGAAAACCGTTTCAAAAACAACTCTTTGCCCCCTGCTTCAGCACGATGAGCTAAAAGACCTAACGAGAAAGCAAAAGTCATCATCGTAAAAATCGTTCCGATCGCAAAGGCTACAATATAAATAACGGACGACCAGAAACTTGGGAATGCCAAAGAAGGGAGTAAAGCAAACAGATGACTAAATCCAGCCAAGCCATGAACCGTACCAATAAAAAAAGCAGAGAGTACGTTCTGATTCATGTTTACAGCATGCGAATGACCGTGCTCCTGCAGTTCGTTTTCAAGAAGAGGACTAGCATGTGAATGAGAATGAACATGAGCATACAAATTTGGAGATGTATGAAAATGAACATGAGGACGATCACCATGCGAATGCTTTGAATACCCTCTTTTTAGTGCCCATATCCCAATGCAGACAAGTAATATCCCAATGATGGTTTCGCTATATTTGGAGATACTATCGACAGGTAAAAACTCTTTAAAGACTAGAAATAGAGCTCCAATTAGCAGCATTCCAACAGTATGCCCGAAGCCCCAGGAAAAACCGATGACCCATGATTTCTTTCGACTATCAATCGCTAGAGGGGTAACAGCAGCAAGATGATCAGGTCCAGTGGCGACATGCGCAACACTCGCAAGAAATCCAGTTAATACAGTTAGCACTTCACTAAAATTTAGATTTATGTGCACGCCAAAAGCGCAATAAATTAAGGGGCAAATTACAACTTTAAATTGGCTAGAACAAAGAACATCTCTGCACCCTACCAATTGGCACACTCAGATCACTTCACAATAACATACTTTCCAGACTGGTAAGTTTCAGTCTTAATATTTAACCGCTGCCGCTTTTCGTCAAAAGAATAATTCAACGAGTCCACCAAAAGAGCACCATCAAGCTTTACGCTCGAAGGCTTCCGGTCGAGGTGCATAGCTAATATATGTCCTTTATGCTGTCCACTTAGAGAAACTTGGATAGCAGTAGAGGTACTTTCAACCTGAACAGTGGTGTTTCCACTCTTGTCGGGATGAGAAACTGTAAATTCGCTCTTGTCGGATGGATAAATCAAATAAGTCAAAAAGCCTGCTGAACTTTTATCTCCAATTTGGGTATAATCGCGCGAAATGTTCATCGGTGTAATTGAACCTTCACGAACATAGACCGGATATTCATCCAGAGGAAATTCGCGTTCAAAAGTTTTTGGTCCCTCAATAAGCTCTTTGTCGTTGAAGAAATACCGCCATTTACCAGCAGGCAGAGTAACCTTGTTTTTTAGCTGATCTTTATAGATCGGTGCAATAAGTAAATTATCGCCAAACATATAATGATATTTTCCTTCAATTGGAGTCTGAAGTCGCATGCCTCCATTGTGCGCTTTCACAACATACGAATACATATAAGGAACCAGCTCAGTGTGTAACCATGAGAATTTCCGAATCACTTCAAGCTCTTGTGGAGTTCGCTTCCATAAAGCCCTCTCGCCATGACCGCCATTTAGAAACAATCCGCAGAAAGTTGAGAATTGAGTCCAACGCATATACAAACGAGGCGGAATAATGGCACCTGAGAAACCAGCCACATCAGATCCAATGATGTTGTATCCAAGCTTTGCACTCGCCAGAATATTTTGCATGGCTTGTTCTATGCCGTCAATACCATCCATCGCAATATCCTTGTTCTTCTTATCTTCTTCCGTAATTACCCCAGTAGACTGCCACGTATGTTTCTGATCACCTACCCAGTTGACTGGAGAGGCATCTATTGGCGCAAATCCTTCGGGATGGTACCAATTATCGATAGCACGTGACATTGTTGCAAACTCAGGATTTTGGGAAAGACCATAGTTATATTCGTCACGGTAATAGTGATCCATATAAGTACGTGCCGTCATAAGGCCGTCATGAGTCATCTTATAAAACAGCGGGAAAGAACCAATTCGGGTTGAGAATAAGGTGGCGGTACCATCTAATTTCCAACCATCAATGCCATAATCATAGACTGTTTTCTGCAGTCCCCTCCACCATTTTACCGCTTCTGGATTGGTATAATCAATAAAACCACCCTTCCCTTTCCACCATTTTACCTGATCGCCATCGGCGGCTAAATACCCCTTTGCCTTAGCTTCTGAATACCAAGGCTCAGAATGCTTAACGCGCGTATCCTGACTTTCACTATTCACCATCGTAGTCATCCACATCACCACGCGATAACCATTATCCTGCATTTTCTTAAACCACTCTTTCGGTTTCGGATATAATAGGGTGTCAATTTCGAAATCGTTGTAGCGCAAACTCCAAGGACTATCCAGGATTACTGTGCGCACAGGAACGTCATACTTCGCATACCCTTGCAGCAAGGTGTCGACACGAGCCGAGGTATTTTCATCATCTTCCCACAACCAACATTCGAGAGCCCAAGGAGGAGTTAAGGGAGGATTGCCATGACGCTGAGCATTAAATGGCGCTCCCCGAAATGGGAAGGCGAAAAGGAAATAGTACAAAAGCGATATAATGGCACTGATGCCCACTAGAACTTTTATTATTTTGCGAAATTTCATTGATCTTATTGATATTAATTGTTAACAATTTAGTTTTAAATAAACAAGTTCAAAAGGCAAATAGCAAAAGTCAAAATGCAAATTAGAAATTTAAATTTAACTTCTTCTTATCTCCTTTGTCCTTCAGCTGCCCGATCATATTTCCAACTTATTTTATGAATTCTAGTCCAAAGATGACAACACTACTATTTACTAGTGTATGGACAATTGCACTATAAAAAACGTTCTTGGTCTTCAAATAAGTATATCCATAGGCCCAACCGGCAACACATGCAAAGCCGATATAGATGATAGCATGTGAATGATAATGGACCAATCCAAAGATGACGCTTGTGATCGCTAATCCAGTATATACGCCTGAATCATGCTTACCTTTATTCTCAATATAATAAGCTGCTGCAAAAATGAGCAAGCACATCAAAAGTGGGAACCATTGATGATCGCCTTTTAAAGTGTAACCAACTAATAGCGCTGCGGGGATGGCTATGACTAATCCACAAATCCAAAATACCTTCCAGGTTTTGGCCTGTCCAATTCGTTTCGTGAAAAGATTTAATAATAATCCTCTAAAGAAGAGCTCTTCAAAAATGGCCGTATGTAAGAATGTTGCCAGAAGGGTCAAAGCAATTTTGCGAATCAAGTCTTGGTCAATAGAATCATGACCAATAAATTTTATGAAGTTAACCATGGAGCCAACCAGCATAACAAAAGAGTAGAATGCAGCCCATGAGAAGACTGCAATGCCTAAATATCGCCAATTCAAAACCGGATAAAAACCAACATCTTTTAGATTACGAACGACACCAAAAGTATAGACTGCTGAAAGCATGAGTACAATATGATAAACCGAATCAAAGCCATTGGCATTAAACGGCAATTCTCCTGATGGCTCGACTTTTAAAAATGCTGTTGGCAAGAGATAGAGAACGAAGGCCGTAAAATCAATCCAATCGACGTATGTATTTCTATTTCGCTTCGCGATAAAAACCAATGCCGGCAGAACAATTAGATAAGGAGTTAAAGCCAATGCGCCCTTTATTGGATTTTGTCCGTTAAGCAAAATATAAAGAACATAAATAGCCATTAGAAACATTGGAAATACAAGAAGCTTGAAGAAGTCTTTCTGGATCCAGTCTGTTAATGCGGAAGATATAGTTTCCTTACCAAGGCTGAAGAAAACAGCGTAGCTGAAGACAAAGAATGGCAGAGCTAAAACTAATTCTGCGATTGGTGTTGTGGCTCCAAATTGCATTATAAATAATAGTGTTAAAAACGCAGTCCAGATAGAACCATTTTTGAGTTCATGGATTAACTCATTTGATCTCTTCATATGGGATAGAATGTTAATATTGACATCAAAATTACATCAATTTTAATTCCTAATTTAAATGGGTTAAAATACTATCTATTACAAGCAAATTTCCATTAGAATAGGCGACCTTTGCTTGTTAATTTTAATAGTTTAAAGTTAAAAAGTGTTCAGTCTTTTTTATACCAAACTTTAACTGAGTAAAGACTTTCATTAGGAAACCCAATTGAGGGTCAATAAATTAATTAACAATGGATTAAGTCAATAAAGAGTCGCATAAGAATGTCAACATACAAATAACAACCAATCATTTACAACCAATTATTTATTAACTATAAGAAGAAAATTAATTTTATTTTGCCTTACTCTTGTCATTGGAATGGTCACATTTCAATCGTGCAAGAAGGAGTCTACAATAGCTGAGCCACCCCAGGTAGGGGTATTTTTCAGTATTGCAGATAAGCAAGCTGCCTTTACTGCACTTACCTTACGTGCAACGACTTGGTTGTGGGATTTCGGCGATGGCATGACCAGTACAGAAAAAAATCCTGTCCATGTTTATAAAGATGGAGGCTACTATGTTGCTAAGCTAATTGGGAAAAATGCCCAAGGAGACACGGCATCTTACAAGGTAAAACTTGCTGTGGCGTTAACACCATATGATCTGCTAACAGGAGATCACACGATGGTTGGTTACAAAGGAAAGACATGGAAAATTAGCAGTACGGCTAGTGGAGGACTATTCACAAATGCAGACGCTGAGTTTTCGCTTGCTGCGGATCCTCTTGGAGCTGGTATCTTTGGAAATCTTGGTCTTGGCGAGATCTATGATGATACTTTTACTTTTAACTACAATGGAAGTTACAGTCATGATGTTAAAGCAGACCACGCCTCATTTGGAGGTATTGTAAATCAATACTTAACTAATGGTGGTTCAGGGATCGTTAGTTCTAATGGTAGCGACTATGGCCTATGTACTGCAAAATACACCCCTCAGGTAGGAGCTAAATTTACTCTTGTTAACAATGAAAATTTAACTATCCCATCGGTATATGGAAGCAATGGCACGGTTACCTATGCAAATGTAAGCACGCTAGATTTCACAGGAACAGAGTTTATTGGCTTTATGGATCGCCAGCGGAAAGTAATTGTGCGAGATATAACCGATAGTTCAATGAAGGTAGTTATGTTTATGGCAGCTGACCCAGGCAGTTTTCCAAAAAACACCCATGCAATAATTCTTGCCTTTGACGTAGTTAGGTAACTACGATAGAGGAAGTATGACAAGGACAAATTTATAACAAGTATATTCAATCATTATGAAATATAAAAACGTATTTAGAAGTATAACCAGGCAATTTTTGCCGACAATGTTGGCCACTGCCCTGCTTATCGGAACTGCATTGACAGGTTCTGCAAAGTCAGATCAGACTGGGTTGACAGAGAATACTGAAACACAGCAAAGTGTATCGGTAAATGGAAAAGTAACTTCCGCATCTGACAAAACAACAATGCCAGGGGTAAGTATTCAATTAAAAGGGACCACTAAAGGAACAATTACCAATATGGATGGTGGATTTACCGTTGATGCTTCCGGAAATAATCCAATCTTAATCTTTTCGTTTATTGGCTACAAAACTCTTGAAGTGCCTGTAAATGGTCAAAAAGTCATTAATGTTGTATTAACTGAAAGTGTTCTAACCGTTGACGAGGTGGTTGTTACCGCGCTAGGCATCTCTAGAAAAGAAAAGTCTCTTGGATTTGCCGTAGCGAAAGTTAGTGGCGAGGATATGTCAAGAGTTGTTCAGGAGAATGCAGTAAACGCTTTATCAGGAAAAGTTGCCGGAGTTCAAATCAACTCTACTGGAGGAACAGGTTCTTCGGTGAGTATGGTGATTCGGGGTGCAACCTCGCTAAGCAACGATAATCAGCCACTCTTTGTGGTTGATGGAGTTCCAATTTCAAATACATTAAATAACGTGTCAGGATTTGGTAACGATAATAAAGTTGACTACGGAAATGCTATCTCCGATGTAAATTCAAACGACATTGAGAGTGTATCGGTGTTAAAGGGTGCAAGTGCAGCGGCCCTATATGGTTCTCGTGCAGGAAATGGGGTGGTATTAATCACAACCAAATCAGGCAAGAAAAACAAAGGAGTTAAAATCGATGTTACGTCGAATACTGTATTTGACAATCCTTATAAATTCTGGGATATATCGAAACAATTTGCGAATGGAATTTTCCCATTTACGCCTGCGGATTTACCTCCGGGGACAACAATGGTTGTTGATCCAACTTCAAAAGCTGGAAGTGGTTATCCATTAGACAAAGGTTATTTCGCGGTTCAGTGGAATAGCCCTAAAGATGCGAATGGTGTTCAAGTTCCAACAGAATTGGTATCACATCCAAATAACGTTAAGAATTTTGTGAGAACCGGAGTAACCACTTCAAATGAGATTGCAGTTTCAAATAATACGGAAGCTTTCAATTATCGTATTGGGGTATCAAATATGACGAATCATGGAGTTGTACCAAACTCAGATTTATTTAGAAATAACTTAACAACTTCTGCTACGATTAAAGCACGCGATAATATTACGATAAGCTCAAATATCAATATTAATAAGTCATGGTCGAACAACAGACCATCTAGTAATCGGGGAACGAACCCAATGCAATGGGCTTATGCCGTGCCTCAAAACACCGACATTCGTGAACTCAGAAACTATTGGGCCCCAGGAAAAGAAGGCGTTGTTCAAAATGTTCCTTCAGTCCCAGACTATAACAATCCATACTTTCTAGCATATGAGGTGAACAATAGTTACACGAGAGATCGTATTTATGGCAATCTGAAAGCAGACTGGCAAATTACAAAAGAACTTAGCTTTTTTGTGCGTTATGCTCTTGACCAATTTACTGAAACTCGGGAATCTAAAATAGGACCAGGATACACTGACGAACCAAACAATGGAGCATACGGAATTTCTGACTCTAAGAGCTACCAGCGTAATACGGACTTTTTAGCCACGTATGCAAAACAGCTTAATGATTTCAGTCTTTCTTTCTCTATTGGCGGGAACGCACTTTATACGACGGGGCAAGGCATCTCAAATTCATCAACAGCTGGTCTAATCGTCCCTAACGTATTTACAGTTGGAAATATTAAGAATGGCACACTTTCTTATGGAAGTGGATATTCTCAAAAAGGGATCTATAGTCTTTATAGTGTTGCAAATTTAGGATGGAAAGACAGAATATATTTAGATCTTACAGCACGTAACGACTGGTCAAGTACACTGCCAAAAGCAAACCAGTCGTATTTTTACCCTTCAGCATCATTAAGCTTCTTAGTTGACAAGCTAGCGAATATGGGTGAGAATGTTTCCTTATTTAAAGTTCGAGGTGGAATTGCCAAAGTTGGTAATGATACTGATCCTTATCAACTTATCAACACCTATGGCAATGATGGTCAATGGGGTAGCGCAATTAGACTTTCAAAATCAGGAACCCTATTGGCGCCAAACTTAAAACCAGAAGAAGCAACCTCGATGGAGGGTGGTCTTGACATCGGTTTATTTCACAATAGATTAAGATTTGAAGGAACCTTCTACAAAGCAGATAATCGCAACCAGATCTTACGTAACATCCCAATCGCTAGTTCTACAGGATCGGATGCAATCAATATAAACGCAGGCTTACTTGAAAGTCGCGGATGGGAGCTCTCTTTAGGAGGTACGCCTATTAAGACAAAGGATTGGAGCTGGGATATTAGCGCAAATCTTACCCGAAATAGAACCCGCGTAAAATCTATTGCACCAGGAATCGAAGCCATCAAATTCTGGGAACAGGCAAATGGTGGAGCATGGTCGTATGTTGGCGATGAGGTTGGCGCGATTTAGACGCTGCAATGCTAACCGTTACCGACAAAAGTTCACCATACTATGGCTACCCAATTATTAATCCGGAGCCTGACTATGAATGGATAAGAGATAAAGAGATTCAGGATTCTAGAAATAAGATTGGAAACTACAACCCTAGATTTATCTTAGGTGTAAATTCAGCTCTTACGTATAAATCTTTTGCATTGAATTTCACGTTTGACTGGAGATGTGGAGGTCAATTTATTTCACAGACAGAGCGGTACGGACGTGATGATGGATTATCTGGCTCATGGTTAAAAAGCATGATCAATCCTGGAGGAAGAACAGGAAAAGATCTTCGTGATTGGCTAGTTGCGAATCAAGACAAATTAATCCGTAACGGCTTTCATGTCGTTGGTGGACCAACAAAAGAGCTTGGTGGTTTCCGGGAGAATTTAAGTGGAAATTATTTAAATGACGGAGTTTTTGTACCGGGTGTTGTAGCAATTTCTAATGGAAATGGAGCAGTTACGTACAAAGAAAACCTTGGTGATACTGGAACCTTATTCCAACCTTACATCATTAGTAATGGTTGGGATTTTGCTAGAGATGCAATGTTCGATGCCGATTTTGTAAAACTAAGGGAAATTTCTCTTAGCTATAGATTGCCTGCAAGTATTATAAGCCGAATGGGCGCAGTTAAAGCATTATCGGTTTCAATTTACAGTCGGAATATCATGCTATGGACGAAAGCAAAAATTGGTGTCGATCCAGAACGGGCATTCCAAGCAGAACAATCAACAGGAGGTAAACGAGGTGTCCAATTTATGCAAGGTATCGAAAGATACAACCTTGATCCATGGGTAATTCCTGTAGGTGTTAAATTCGACCTTACGTTTTAGTAACCTTTAAAAAATCTATATTATGAATATTATAAAAAACACATCATACGCAGCCTTGTTGCTGCTCGCCATTTTTACTTTTTCATGTAAAAACTTGGCCGAAATGAATATTAATCCAAACGGAGTTGACCCAGCAAATACTTCGCCAAACTTCCTTATGGCCACTGTTATCACTGCAACAGGCGGATCAGTAATAAATCTGGGTTACGGAGATATCGCAGGAGTTATGCAACACACCCAAAAAGATGGATGGGCTGGTGGCCACAACAGATACGACTGGAGTGACCAGAGTTGGGCCGGATATTATGGGATACTTAGGAATGCAGAGGAGATGCTTAAAAAATCGAAAGCCGCAAATCTAGACTTTCAGGCCGGTGTTGCCATGCTATTTAAAGCATATAATTTTGGAATAATCGCCGATTTATGGGGAGATGCTCCTTACAGCCAAGCGCTCAAAGGTGAGCAAGGCGCAGCGTATTTCAAGCCAGCTTTTGATGCACAAAAAAGCATCTATCTAGGCGTAGTTGCGATGCTCGACAGCGCGAACACTCTATTTTCAAAAGAGCAAAGCACCTACAAAATCGACCCTGCTCAAGATGTGCTTTACAACGGTAATGTTCGTCAATGGCAGAAATTCTCTAATTCATTAGCATTGAGATATTATTTAAGAATCTCAACAAAAGAGCCTGCAATTGCGAAAGCCGGAATTGAGAAAATAACAGGTGATCCAATTAAATATCCGCTTATCCTTGATGCAGCAGACGATGCTAGCTATAGCTTTATTGGATTAAGTCCATCCGATTCATGGCCAACAGCTACGCAGTTTAGCAACGACCTTTCAAATTTCACTCGAGTTAAGCCTTGTGCTACATTGGTTACTAAATTGCAAGCTTTAAATGACCCTCGTCTAAACATCTGGGCAGCAAAAGTAAAAACGCCTCTTGTCGTTGACCCGAGTAAACCTGCCGATTATGATGAAATTGTGGACGGCAAGCGAATCATTTCAAAAGAAATTGCGAATGAGTTTCAGTCAACTTATCATGTGACGCTAAATCTTGATCCTGATTATGTGGGATACCCTCCAGCATGGTCAACATTTGAGTTTTTCTATAATTTAAACCCATCACTTCAACAAGGTAGCGCCAATCCACATGCTTCTCAACTCAACGATATCTATAGAGCAGCCTCAGGCCCTTTGCTTAAGGTTAGATTACTATCTGCCGCAGAAATTCGTTTTAGCCTTGCAGAAATTGCCCTTAAAGGATGGAATGCTGGTGGTACTGCAACAGCTCATTATAACGCAGGCGTTCAAGCATCCTTGCAAACATGGAGTGTAGGTAGTACTTACGACAGCTATATTGCAAATTCTGGTGTTGCATACAACGGCACGCTTGCGCGGATTATGGAACAAAAATGGATTGCTAGCTGGACTGCAGCAACTGAATCTTGGATGGATTATATCAGAACAGGATTACCGGCAATTCAATCTGGCCCTTCAGCAAAAAGATCAGTATTACCTGTAAGGTTTACTTACGGAAATAACGAGAAGTTATACAATCCCGAAAATTCAAATACAGCAATCGGGAAACTACAATCTACAGCCTTTTCCACAGATGGACAAAACAGCAACTGGTCGAAAAACTGGTTGCAACAAGGGACAAATAAACCCTGGTAGATCTTTCGGAGAGCAAAAAATAAGTAGGTGGTATTTTTACAATACCCCTGCTTATTTTTTTAAACAAATGGTAATTTATAGTTGAAATGAAGATATTTTACACACGATTTTTATTAATTTTCTCTATACTGACTGCGACTTCAACTGTCAACGCACAGCATACTCAAGCCTTTGATCATTCTATTCTAGAGCAGCTTACGCACTTATCAACAGCTCAAAGCAGAAGAGTCTCTAGCAGCGATGCCAACTTCAATGGTAATGGCGACTCTAAAGAGATCATGCCTGGCGAAACATTTATTCTTGCCGATCTTGAAGGTCCTGGAATCATTAAGCATATCTGGAACACGACGGCCTCCTTAAATCCGTTCTATCCCAATGCATTAATCCTACGAATTTATTGGGATAATGCTGAAAAACCAAGTATCGAAGTCCCACTTGGTGATTTCTTCGGTGTTGGTCATGGCAAAAACAAAGATCTTGAATCATTACCAATAAGTGTGTCATCTTTGGGCAGGTCGCGCAGCTGCTTTTGGAATATGCCCTTCAAGAGTCATGCAAAAATTACCTTGACCAATGAAATGCAAGGCTATGGTCCAGCAGAACTATACTATTATGTCGACTGGGAAAAAGTTGAATCATTACCTAAAGATGTTTTGTATTTCCATGCAAGATACAACCAACAAAACAGAGCCATACCTGGCGATCATACGATTCTAAACACCACTGGAAAAGGAAATTATGTTGGGACTGTTTATTCGGTGCTTCAGGTTGTCAATGGCTGGTTTGGTGAGGGTGACGACCGTTTTTACATCGACGGAGAAAAACATCCATCTCTCCAAGGAACAGGCACTGAAGATTACTTTGGTGATGCCTGGGGCTTTCGCGAGTTTTCAAGCGCCTATCATGGAGTATCACTGTATGAAGGACCTTTAGTCGGAGATCGAGTATCGGCTTACCGCTGGCACTTGCAAGATCCAATTCACTTTAATAAATCGCTAAAATTCGACATCGAGCATCGCGGTAGCGTAGTTGATGATGACGGCACCAAACATTCTAGCTCTAATGAACGGGCCGATTGGATTAGCTCTGTGGCATTCTGGTACCAGACTCCAGCAGTATATTCTGATTCCAAAATTGCACCATTGGCTCAGCGAACACCTCCATACCAGATTTTACTTGCCTCAACATTGCCGATGACAGCAACACCAAACAAGGTTACAATGGAACCTGAAGGGATTCGCTTTGCCCCAGAGACACCAGATGGTGAGATTGAATTTAGCTTTGATATAAAGGAGTCGGGGCGCTATAAGTTCTCAGCGGTTCTTGTCGATGACCTTTTCGGAAGTCAATATCAACCGATGCTCGACAATCAACCAGCAGGTGTGCTGTTGAATATGGTAAGCAAAGGAGGCGACTGGTCGGAAGTTGTTTTTGGCACGTTCAAGTTATCGGATGGAAGTCATAAATTTAAATTAAAAGGAGTTGGAGCATCTCCAAATAGGAGCACACTTCTGAAGCCACAATTTGCCATTGGGATAAGCAGCTTAATCTTGCTTCGTCTTGAGGATATTTAAAAAAATAATTACTTTTAACCCATGTATTATATAAATTTTTAAAAATGAGAAAATTAATTTTTGGACTATTATTTCTATGCTGTTCTTTTCTAACTAGCTCAGCAGCAACACCAAAAGCAATCACCCCGGAGACCGCTCTTCAGGCATATCTTCACAATAACGACAACTCGTTTAAATGGGAAGTCAAAGAAAAGATGAAAGGTGATGGAGTGATGCTTTATCGCTTAGAATACACGTCACAAGTGTGGCGCGGAATAACCTGGAAACACGAGATGTTTATCATGGTTCCTGAAGTTTTAAAATACAACGATGCCCTTCTATTTATTACTGGCGGTCATAATGATAAAACCGTTCCAAGCACACATAAATGGGATGAAGACTTAGTCGTTAATTTGAGCAATCTAGCCAAAACAAATAAATCAATAGTTTCCTTGATTTGGCAGGTTCCAAACCAACCACTTTATGGCGACCGTACGGAAGATGCACTAATCTCATTTACCCTTCATAGCTATCTGCAAGATCATGATTTCACCTGGCCATTGCTTTTTGCTATGACAAAGAGTGCTGTTCGTGCGATGGATGTAGTTCAAAAATTTGCAACGAAAGAGATCAAGAAAAACGTAGGTCATTTTATTGTTTCGGGAGCGTCAAAAAGAGGCTGGACAACTTGGCTAACTGGTGCTAATGACAAACGTGTAAAGGCTATTGGACCAATGGTTATTGACGTTCTTAATATGCCGGTCAATGTAGATTACCAAAAAAAGGTATGGGGAGACTATAGTGTTGAAATCCAAGACTACGTGAATCTGGGAATTGCACAACAGTTTAATACTCCAGGCGGAAGCGACTTGGTAAAAATGGTTGACCCATATTCGTATCGCAAATTATTGACGATGCCAAAAATGATCTTTATGGGTACCAACGACCCGTACTGGCCAGCAGATGCAATAAAAAATTACATCGATAGCATACCTGGAGACAACCATATCTGCTATACTCCAAATGCAGCTCATGACCTTGGCGACAAGAAAAAAGCGTTTGCCACACTTAGCGCCTTCGTGGGCACCACAGTAACCAATGGCAAATATGCAATATGTAACTACACCGTTTCACAAGATCATAGAACGGTTACGGTAAAAATAACATCAACTCCGGAGATCCTTGTTGATGCGTTGATCTGGAGTGCCGATTCAAAAGACCAAGACTTTAGAGACGAACACTGGTCCGGGACTAGCTTAAACGCAGCTCATCAGAAAGAGATTACAGTGACAGTTCAAATACCAGAATCGGGTTACAAAGCATTCTACATCGACTTGAAATACAAAGCACCATTCGGACCAGACTACACACAAAGTACTCGTATGTTTGTCACCAATGACCGTAAATTATTACTTCGGAATTAATTCCAATCACCTTTCAAAAGGCAGCCATCGAATATCAATGGCTGCCTTTTTTAACCTACTATACAACCAAGAAAGCTAAATCCAGAAAAATCCATCACAACTATAATGAAACTAAACCTATTCTCCAGTCTGATCCTACTTCTTTGCTTAAACCTAACTTCATGCCAAGAAAACAAGAATAAAATACAGCGCATGATCCCCATCGAGGTGCTCAAAGATAAAATTGCAGGAGGCTGGGCAGGAAAAATGATCGGTGTAAGCTATGGTGTACCGACCGAATTTGTGGCACATGGATTTACCTTGGAAGATACGATCAAATGGACTCCTTCGCAAACAAATCTGGCCCTTTTAGAGGACGATATCTATGTGCAGTTAACATTTATGATGACCATGGATCAATATGGAATGGATGCACCAGCGAAGAAATTTCAAGAATTATTTGCAAAATCAGGTTATAAACTATGGCATGCCAATGTGCAGGCAAGAAAAAATTATTTCGATAGCATCTTCCCTCCCCAATCAGGCAGTCCTGAATACAATGCTCATGCGGATGACATTGATTTTCAAATTGAAGCAGATTATATTGGATTGATGTGCCCAGGCATGCCACAGACAGCCACTAAAATGGCACAGAAAATTGGCCATATCATGAATTATGGCGATGGAGTTTATGGCGGGAACTTTGTCGCTGCTCTCTATTCAGAAGCCTATTTTGAAAACGACATCTTAAAAGTCGTTGAGCATGCTCTAAAATCGCTTCCGTCAGAGAGCGAATACGCAAAAATCATTCGTGACGCCATCCTTCTTCACAGTCACTATCCCAAAGATTGGCGAGCTGCCTGGAAAGAGCTAGAGAAGAAATGGGCAACCATTGATATCTGCGGCGCAGGATCAAGCTATAATATCGATGCAAAACTTAACGGTGCCTACATCGTATTTGGATTGCTTTATGGAGAGGGTGATCCATTAAAAACAATGGAGATCTCCACTCGATGTGGTCAAGATTCAGATTGTAATCCATCAAGCGCCTTAGGTGTACTTGGCGTATTAAAAGGATTTAGCGCCTTTCCAAAACAGTATCGCGAACAAGTTGAATATTTGGGTGATTCTCTTTTTATCAATACCGATTACTCCTTTAAAAAGACCATTGCAAAAACAATTGATTACGTGAAGCAGATTGCGGTCCAAGAAGGTGGTTTAGTAACCGAAAACCTCGTTAGCATCAATCCGCAAGCACCTAAAGCTGGACTTGTTGAATCCTCCTTCCCGAACCTTATTTTTGATCGCAAGGTGACTCCATTTGAAAAAGGAGGATGGGAATTTAAGGGAAAATGGGAAACAAAATTCAAATCAGATACGATTCCACAAGCTCGATTTAGCGCCAATACAGGTGATGAAGCTATTTTTACTTTTGAAGGGACAGGAGTCTCCTTGGCAGGCAATTGGGATCGCAACTGCGGCAAAGCCGATATTTATGTCGATGGTCAACTAAAAAGAACAATCGACTGCTACTTTAATTTCGCCCATCAATCTCCGGGAAACACAAGTATTTTCATGATTACTCAACTGCCTCAAGGCAAGCACATTCTTAAAGTAGTGGTCAAAAATGAAAAGCGAGCAGAGGCTGAAGGATCAACTATTTATCTTTCTGAAGCTATTACTTTTAAGACTGGACCAAAGATCGCAGATAATTTTAAATTTACATTTCAGAAATAAGCCCTTTAGTAGATCTTAGGACTAGAAAAATATATCACTAAAAGTTCCTTTGCCATTTTAGAGTTGTTAACTTTACGCACCTGTCAACCTATATTATCCGAATTAACTAAAACTGCACGATAATTTATACTAACAACTGACATGAACTACAGAAATTTCTCTAAACTACTCTTTATTTGCTTATTTTTTGTGCAAATTGGAGTTGCGCAAAACGTGGACTTCTCAAAAGCAAAAGTATTGCTTTCGGAAAAGAAAAATGTTCAACTACTAAAAGCCGTTCAAGTGCTGACAGAGGAGATTCAGGCACGCAGTAAAATCATACTTCCAACAACTTCTAAGCCGGTTCCAAATACCCCAACGATCATCGTCGGAGTTGAATCTAGAATGGACAAACTTGAGCCCAAATATAAAGCAGCGATCCAAAAGCTTACTTCTACAGGGAAAGATGGATTTAAGATTTCATTGATCGATAACAACATGTTAATCATTGCTGGATACGATGAGCGAGGCACCCTATTTGGGGTGGGTAAATTGCTGCGTAAGATCGAGCTTAGAGAGGGAAAAATCTTAATTCCTGAAAACCTGAATATCTCCTCAACTCCAGTATATCCAATTCGTGGACATCAACTCGGATACCGTCCAAAAACCAATGCATATGATGCTTGGACAATCGCAAATTATGACCGTTATATTCGTGATCTTGCAATCTTTGGAGTAAATAGCATTGAGATTATGCCTCCCCGCACCGATGACGATGCAACAAGTGTAAACATGAAATATCCGGCTAGCAAAATGATTGTTGAGCAATCACGCATTTGCCAGTCTTATGGCTTAGATGTCTGGATGTGGTATCCCAATATGGGTTCGGACTACACCAATCAAGACTCACTAAAAGTTGAGATTGCTGAGCGCGAAAAAGTCTTTAGTAGTCTACCTAAACTGGATGCGTTATTCGTCCCAGCTGGTGATCCTGGCGACCTGGAACCAGATGTACTATTTCGTTGGCTAGAAAAAGAAGCGGTTGTGTTAAAGAAATATCATCCAAATGCGAAGATCTGGGTGTCGCCACAAGTATTCAAGCCAAGCAAAGAGTGGTATAGCAAGTTTTATGGTCATGTAAACAAGAAATATGACTGGTTTGGCGGCGTTGTTTATGGTCCATGGATTAAAACTCCGCTTCCTGAAGTAAAGAAATTAATCGACCCTTCAATTCCAATACGCTTATATCCTGACATTACGCATAGTTATAGCTCACAGTTTCCTGTTCCAAATTGGGATATTGCCTATGCCATGACTTTAGGTCGCGAATGCATCAATCCAAGACCCGAAGACGAGAAATACATCCATAATTTTTATGCCAGTTATGCCAGTGGGAGCATTAGCTACTCTGAAGGGACCAATGATGACGTGAATAAATTTGTGTGGACCGATCAAGACTGGAATCCATCTACCCCAGTGCTAGAGACTCTGCGCGAATACGCACGATTCTTTGTTGGATACGACTATTCAGAAGGTGTCGCTCAAGGACTGCTATCATTAGAGAAGAACTTTAGAGGTGCATTATTGTCTAACGACCAAGTGCAGCTTACCCTTCAGCAGTGGCAAGCCATGGAAAAGACTGCGCCTCAAAGCGTGCTAAGTAGTCCTCGTTTCCAAAGTGGATTGATCAGAGCTTATTTTGATGGTTACACACAACGAAGACTGATCTATGAAGCCTCACTTGAACGCGAAGCGAGAAACATACTAGAACAGTCAAAGAAACTTGGCTCAAAAGAGGCGATCTCTCAAGCACGCGCCACTTTAACTTTAGCAAATGAGAAGCCAATCTCACCAGAATTAAAAGCTAGATGTTATGCTCTTGCAGACTCTTTATTTCGGAGCTTTGGATCTCAGCTAACCGTCAAGAAGCACCATGCGGTGAGTGGAAGAGGGAATTTTATCGATAATATCGACATCCCATTGAATGACGCCTTATGGATTCTTGATCAATTAAATCGCATTGAAAAACTAGGGTCAGAAAATGACAAGGTTGCTGCGATTGAAAAGATGCTTCACCGCACCGATCCTGGTCCTGGTGGATTTTACGATAATTTCGGATCACTATCAGCATGGAAACGGGTAAAAGCAAAGAAGACTTGGGTCGAGGATCCAGGAAGTTTAGAGTCTCCTCGAGTAAGTTTTGGGGTAGGATTATCAGGTGTCGACTGGGTGCATGAGATCGTTGCGAAAGGATTTGAAGGACAGACAACACCTCTGGCATGGATGAATCAGATTAACACCCTTTACGATACCCCATTACAAATGGAGTATGATAATCTGGATCCAAACTCAACTTATACCCTGCGCATTGCCTATACTGGTCGATTCCGTTCAAAAATGAAACTTATGGCGGACGGGGTGAAGATTCACGATTATATCAGAATGGGGACTAAGCCCATGTTTGAATTCCCAATTCCAAAACAAGTCACTCAAGATGGGAAAGTCACCTTTACTTGGTCGTGCGGCGACGACGATAAGGGTGAAGGCGAGCGAGGATCACAAGTTGCTGAGATCTGGATCATAAAAAACTAACAACACCACGATTGCCTCTAATTCTTAGGCACATAAGACACTAACTACTTATGTGCCTAAGTTTAAACCTTAAACTTAGGACTATGGGAAAATCATTTTTCGCAGTCGTATTTTTAGCCTTGGCTATAAAATCGACTGTATTTGCAACACCCCTTGCCCCTCAGCCTGTTGTTGCTGGTCAATGGGTGAAATCGTGGTTATTATGCGGACCAATACCTTTAAAGTTTTGGAATGATCCAGTCAAAGCATGGGGCCATATCCAAGGCTTTACCGATGACTATCTGCTTAGCCTAGGAGGAGAAGCCAATTTAAAGGTAAAGGATGGCGCCTTAGTCAAACTTAAAAAACAGACTCTAAAATGGGCTAGCTATAGTACCCCCGACTCTATTGTTGACCTTCGGAAAATTCTCTCCCGTGAATCGCCGCTTTGCGCCTATGCCTACACCGAGGTTATTGCGGATGAGGATAAAGTGTGGACCGTGGCGATGGGGACCAATGACGGATGTCGTTTATGGGTCAATAATCTATTAGTCTGGGATTACAAAGTAAAACGTCCCGTCCTACCGGATGAAGATCTAATACCCATTGTACTCAAAAAAGGGATCAATAAAATCCTCTTAAAAGTTGAACAACATGGGAATGCTTGGGGATACTGCTTTCGATTTCTCCCTTTTAAGCCGAGTCAGCTGACGGCAAAAGGAGATCTATTTACGGTCACATCAAATGAAAAAGGGGAGACCAGACTTGCATCGTCACTTTCGGACTTAGTCCTATCTCAGCTGATTAACAATCTAAAACTAACGGTTTTTAACGACAGAGAAAAGTCTGTCTTGGAGGAGAAAAGAACTACTGATTACCTCAAGAGTTTTCAATTAGATGCTAGTGCATTTAAACCCTTCACCACCAAAATAGAGTATGAGTTAAGCTCTGGCGAGAAATTCTCGCAGCAGACACATTTTACAGTTGGCAAAAGAGTGGAGTATTCGCTCTTCTCAAATGGAAAAACAAACTACCGGATATCTGTTGACCCACAAGCCTCGGAATCAGAACAGTGGGCAGCCAAAGAACTGCAGCATTGGTTAAAAGAGATCTCAAAAGTCGACTTTGAGATTCAGAATTTCGATCCATCGTATCGTGGAGCTCAGATCGTAATTGGATACAGTGAAACGATGGCCAAGCAGGCGAATCTTGCTTTCCCTGAAGAGGCTGACGAAACCTATCGTTATTGCAACATTGGAGAGAGCATCTATATTTCTGGAGGAAAGCAACGTGGAACGATGTATGGCGTGCTTAGCTTTTTAGAGAATGAGCTAGGCTGTCGATGGTATACGCCATCTTTCTCGAGCATACCTACAAGAGATGCGCTTACCTTTACGTGGTATAGTCATTCAGAAGGCCCAGGGATAAGGGTGAGAAATGATTTTTACTATGAGGCATTCGATCCAACTTGGGCTGCTCATAATAAGGTCAATGGAGCCATGGGATATCGCGTTCAGCCTGGTGGCGTGGAGAGTTATTGGAATGTGCACACGTTCTTTCAATTGATGCCTCCCGAAGAACTATTCGCTAAACATCCAGAATACTATAGTTTTATCGAAGGGAAGCGTGTTGCTGACCATACCCAACTGTGTCTGTCAAACTCCGCAGTTCTAGCAATGATGATCGACCGGATCAAAAAACGGATGCGAGAGAGCCCCGAATATTTGATCTATGATGTTTCACAAAACGACTGGCATAACCCATGTCAATGTGACAATTGTCTGCAAATAGCGAACCAATATGGTGGTGAATCGGGTATTCTAATCTGGTTTGTCAATCAGGTAGCCGATGCAGTTAAACAAGAATTTCCGACAAAATATATTGGAACACTATCTTATCAGTATACGCGTAAACCGCCAGTAAATATTAAGCCTAAGGAAAATGTTGTGGTTCGATTCTGTAGCATTGAATGTTGTTTCTCGCATGATTTTAAATCTTGCAAAGAGAATAAAACCTTCTTGGCCGATCTAGAAGGATGGTCATCTCTTGCCCCTCATCTTTACATTTGGGATTACGTGGTGAATTTCAACCACTACCAAATGCCTTACCCTAACTTTTCAGTCTTACAACCGAACATTCAAACTTTCCGAGACAACCATACGATTGGCATCATGGAGCAAGCTGCCTACCAAAGTAGAGGAGGCGAATTCGCAGAGTTAAGATCTTATCTAATCTCAAAATTACTTTGGAATCCCGACTGCAATGCCGATGCTGTCATCAATGATTTTATGAGTGGCTATTATGGTCGATCGGGCAAAATTATCCGAAAATATTTTGATCAACTTCAAGGCTTGGTAACCAAAGATGTGCATATACACTGCTTATCTACAGAGGAGAAGCATTTCACCGATGCGTTTATTCACAGCTGCCTTGAGATTTTTGCTCAAGCTGAATTGGTTGCCGATAATGCTGAGATCTTACGCCATGTTGAGATGGCCTCAGTCCCTATTCTTTATCTAAAATGCAAACAGACACCTGCCTTAGCGAAGGCCGATGGCACTTATGCCAAATTTTGCAAGATTACAGAACGGGAAAAGATCACACACTATTCCGAATCAGGTGAACCCCATCGGTTATCCTTTCACCGAGCTATCGAAGAACAAAAACCTTACTAAAACGAACCATGAAAAAATTTGCAATTCTGTCTATTTTATGCCTAATCCTGCTAACCTCTTTGAGTTTTGGTCAGTCGTTAACGCCTCAACAAGCATTGCCGAATCAGTGGATTAAATCGTGGCTTATCTGTGGGCCAATACCCCTAAAAGAGCCAGCTGATGTTGCTGACTCATGGGGTCATCTAAACAATTACACCCTCGACTATTTGTTAAAAGCTGGTGGCGAACAAAATCTGCATGCGAAGTCAGGAGACCAACTAAAACTGCCTAAAGGATCGGTAAAGTGGAAGGTTTACAATGCTCCAGATTCGACCATCCGTTTAGACAAGATTTTATCTAAAGATCCCAATCTAGTAGCATATGCCTATACCGAAGTTGAGTCGGCAGAAGCACAAATTATGCTAATCTGTTTTGGCACCAACGATGGCGGTTCATTATGGGTCAATGGGATGCAAGTATGGGACTATCCGCCTCGACGTGGCATGTTTGTTGACGATGATATGATTCCGGTATCACTAAATAAAGGGAAGAATACCATCTTATTTAAAATCGAACAACGAGCTAATCAATGGGGGTACTGTGTTCGATTCAAACCCTTCTCAACAGCTGAATTATTAAAAAAAGGGGAGATATTCAACATCTCGGCTGGAGAGGATGGGAAAGCTAAGCTAACCTCTAAATTTATGACTCCAGTGCTGCAACAAATTTTAGCTAAACTAAGCATTGAAGTTCAAAACAGTCAAAAAACAGTCGTTCAAAGCACCGAATTTACAACTGAATTTACCAGAGCTTTAGAGCTTAAATCAAACGATTATCAAGCCTACTCTGCTTCCATAAAATTGGGCTTAAAAAATGGAGAACTGATTACACAAGCTATTCCATTTTATGCTGGCAAGCGCCAAATTCATACCTTGTTTGCAAATGGAATGTCTGACTATCGTATTGCACTTAACAAGGATGCCTCAGAATCAGAGCAGTGGGCCGCGAAGGAACTTCAGCATTGGATCAAAGAGATTGGTGGCGCAGAACTTCCAATAGAACAACTTGATGCACCTCACAATGGCTCACAATTTGTGATTGGCTATAACGCGATTGTTCAGCAAAAAACAGGAGTGAATAACCCAGCAGAACTAGATGAATCGTTTCGTTATTTCAATTCAGGATCGGATATTCTAATCTACGGTGGCAAGGCACGCGGAACCATGTATGGCGTAATGGCTTTCTTAGAAAACGAGTTGGGTTGTCGCTGGTATACACCTAGTGTTAGTGTGATTCCCAAAAGAACAGAATCTTCATTCGACTGGATTGACCATTCAGAAAAGCCAGGTATACGCGTCCGAAATGATTTTTATTTTGAAGCTTTCAATCCGACTTGGGCCGCTAGAAATAGGATGAATGGCACCTTGGGATTTGATAAGTCAAACCCACAAATTGGTGGAACCGAGAATTATTGGGCGGTACACACTTTTTATCCACTCATGCCACCAGAAGAATTTTACAAAAAACATCCTGAATATTATAGCCTAATTGACGGAAAACGAATCTTTGAGCGTGCACAATTGTGCATTTCAAATCCCGAAGTATTAAGAATTATCATTGAGCGGATTAAAAAGCGGATGCGTGAAAGTCCAGAATACTTGATCTACGATGTATCACAAAACGACTGGCACAACCCATGTCAATGTGATAAATGTCAGGCGATTGTTAAAAGAGAAGGCTCTGAATCTGGTTTGATGATCTGGTTCGTAAATCAAGTAGCACAAGCTGTTGAGAAGGAGTTTCCCGATAAGTTTATCGGTACGCTGGCTTATCAATATACTCGAACGCCTCCAACGAGCATCCATCCTCGCAACAATGTGGTCGTGCGACTTTGTAGTATTGAATGTTGTTTTGCACATGATTTTAAATCGTGTCCCGAAAACAAATCATTTATCAACGACTTAAAAAAGTGGTCAGCTTTGGCTCCTCATCTATACATCTGGGACTACGTGGTTAATTTTAGTCATTACGTAATGCCCTATCCAAACTTTAGAGTACTGCAACCGAACATCCAAACATTAAGTGAGAATAACGCCATTGGAATTATGGAACAAGCCTCCTACCAAGCTAGAGGTGGTGAATTTTCGGAGCTTAAAGCGTACCTTATCTCCCGCTTATTATGGGACCCTAAATGCAATACTGAAAGCGTAATCAATGACTTTATGTTTGGCTATTATGGTCGCTCAGGAAAGTTGATTCGGGAATATTTCGATCTAGTGCAAAATCGTGTTACTCCGGATACTCATATTCACTTAGGCACCACTCCTGAAGATCCCCTATTCTCGGATGAGTTTATCCGTCAGTCATGTGACCTATTTAATCAAGCTATAAAAGTTGCGGATAACGATGAGGTGGTAAAGCGTGTCGAATTAACCTATCTGCCCATCTTGTATTTAAAATGCAAAAGAACTCCTGCCCTAGCTAAATACGATGGCACTTATGCGAAGTTCTGCGAGATCGCTAAGCGAGAAGGGGTAACACATTACGCCGAAGCTGGAGAGCCTCACAGACAGGCATTTCATAAATCAGTTGAAACAGCCAAAGAATGAAAATAGATCATTGCATAAATATACAGTCGATAAAAAAGATTATTCAGTTTAGTATAATCTTAGTTTCAACTTGCATCCAAACAGCATATTGCCAGATATCCGCATTTAAAATGCAAGATACTATGGCAGTTGTCGACAATGGGATTCTAACACTTAAGCTTGACTTAACCAGAGGTGGTGCCATATCCTATCTCTCGTTAACAGGCTCAACACGAAATATTGTCAATATCTCAGACGAAGGAAGGTATATTCAGCAATCGTATTATGCAGGGAATGGGCTAAACAGGCAAGCTGAAGGACAGTCTAAAGCTTGGTCACCATGGCCTTGGAATCCCATTCAAGTTGGAGACTACAATCGTCATCGAGCCCAGATACTAGACTACAAGAAAAATGGAAATCAGCTCTATGTGAAATGTGTTCCAATGCTTTGGGATATGGATAACCGTCCAGCAGAAGCAGAGATGGAGCAATGGACAACCTTGGAAGGGTCGATCTTAAGGGTGCACAATAAGATTACCTGCCACCGAACGGATCAAATCTATCGCGATAGTATTCTTTGTGACCAGGAGTTACCTGCGGTGTATCCCATTTCAGCCTTAAAAAATCTCTATGCCTATATGGGCAAAGCCCCTTTTACAAATGATAAACTAGACAACCCTAGGGTTATTAATCTAGCTAGCGGCTTCTGGGGAAAGTATCCAACAGTTTCTGAACATTGGATGGCCTTTGTCGATGATAATCTTTGGGGTATGGGTATTTACAATGCGAAGTGCGAAAAGTTTTATGCTGGACTATCAGGAAAAATTGACGGGGAGGCTTTAAGCTCTTCCACATCCTATATTGCACCAACAAAAAAAGCTATGCTTACAAAAAACTGCGTGTATGAATATGATTATGATGTGATTGTAGGAACCCTTGCAGAGATTAGAAGTACGGTATATAAATTAAGTCGAAAATAAAAAAGAGAAACACAATAGGGTTTCTAATGTGAACTATGTGCCTAATGTGGTAAAAAAAGAAACACAATAGGACACAGTAGGCAAAACACAGTAGACACAGTAGATTCTAATGTGCTTTCTATTGTGAACTATGTGCCTATGTGGTGAAAAAAAGAGAAAAAACACAGTAGAGCACAATAGGAAAAACACAATAGACACAGTAGGACAAATAGATTTTTAAAAATTATTAGTTTTAAGCTTTAACTAGAACAATAGTGTACTGAACTTATTATGAGAAAACTCACCTTTTTAATTGTCCTGATTTGCCTCTCCGCAATAAAATTAATGGCCCAGCCAGCAGGACGTGAAAATTTCGATGCAGACTGGAAATTTCACCTCGGAGATGTTTCTGGAGCACAAATTCCTGGCTATTCCGATTGGAATTGGAGAAATCTTGATCTTCCACATGACTGGAGTATTGAAGGGAGTTTTAAGCCCGACAACCCAGCGACCAATGCAGGGGGCTCGTTACCAGGTGGCATTGGATGGTACCGGAAAACATTCAAGGTTAATAATGCTCAAACCAAGCATCACTTTATCATGTTTGATGGAGTCTATCAGAATAGTACCGTTTGGATAAATGGTCATCTATTAGGGAATAGACCTTATGGATATTCAACATTCCAGTATGATATGACTCCATTCTTGAAAGATGGAGACAATGTGATTGCGGTGAAAGTAGATAATTCACTACAGCCTAATTCACGATGGTACTCCGGCTCAGGAATCTATCGGCATGTG
The DNA here is from genome assembly GCA_903897145.1 of uncultured Bacteroidia bacterium. GTDB lineage: Bacteria > Bacteroidota > Bacteroidia > Bacteroidales > Prolixibacteraceae > JAAFHB01. The sequence continues at coordinate 37,558 of CAIUAN010000045.1, forward strand.
TGGCTAGCGACCACTTCGCCGATTCACGTCAATCAATGGGGAACATTTGTTACAACCCCAAAAATAACAGGAAAAGAGGCACAAGTAAAAGTGGAGACCTCTATTACAAACGAAAAATCGGAGAAGGCAGAGCTGCGGATCGTCTCGTCTATAGTTGATCGTCATGGAAAAAAGATCACCAGTCAGACGCAGAAACAAAAAATTGGTCCAAACGGTCAACTTAAAATCAATACCACACTGAACCTAACGAATCCATCCCTTTGGAGCATCGAAAATCCGAATCTTTATCAATTGGTTAGCGAGATCTACCAAGGCAAGGAGCTTAAAGATAAATACCTTACAACTTTTGGTGTGCGAACCATTGCGTTTCGCTCGGATAGTGGATTTTTCTTGAATAACAAATGCGTCAAGGTCTTAGGGGCCTGTCAGCATCACGACTTAGGAAGCATCGGAGGAGCGGTAAATACCCGGGCACTAACTCGTCAATTGGAGATCCTCAAAAGCATGGGCTGCAATGGTATACGAACCAGTCATAATCCACCAGCACCCGAACTTTTAGACCTTTGCGATAAAATGGGATTTGTGGTGATGGATGAAGCCTTTGATGTTTGGCACCTCGAAAAGATGAAGTACGATTATCACATCTATTTTAAAGAGTGGCACGAGCGCGACTTAGCCGATATGGTCCTGCGCGATCGAAACCATCCCTCGATCTTTTTGTATAGTATCGGCAATGAGATACCCGAGAAAAATCATACCAAATATGGGGGAGCCGCCATAGCCAAAGAATTAGATGGCATCATAAAAAAATACGACAAGACCCGTTTTACGACCTCCGCCTTCGCTGGTGTTTGGCGTGCCGACACGACCTTTATGTCGGATAAAGTTGATGTCATTGGAATCAACTATACCGTTGAGCGCTATCCGGAAGAGAAAGCAAAACATCCGAAAGGATATTTCATTGCCAGCGAGACAACATCCTCATTAAGCAGCAGAGGCATCTACCATTTCCCTGCTGACTCAGCGATTGTTAAGCATCCAGATTTGCAGTGCTCTTCGTTCGATAACCATTCAACCTCTTACGATCGACCTTGGACAAATATTACTCAAACAACCTGGCGTGAAGTCAAAAATACACCCTACGTAGCCGGACTATTTATCTGGACTGGCTTCGATTATTATGGAGAACCAGCCTACCCATATCCTTGCATCTCGTCAAGCTATGGCGCAGTCGACCTTTGCGGATTTCCAAAAGATGTGTTCTATTTTTATCAATCTCAATGGACAGCTGAGCCAGTTCTTCACCTACTTCCTCATTGGAACTGGGAGCCAGGTAAGCTAATCGATGTGGTTGCATATACCAACTGTGATGAGGTCAAGCTTTTCCTGAATGACAAATTAATTAGTGCCCAATCGTTTGCAAATACGAGCATGGACTATATCACTAGTCAATGGGATAAGGTGATTAGCTTAGGCGTTGATAAACGATTGTCACTGGTTTGGAAGATACCATTTGCCCCAGGAACCTTAAGAGCTGAAGGATATAAGAATGGCAAATTAATAGCCACCGATAAAGTTGTTACTGCCGGTGATCCCGCGAAGATTGAGCTTAGCGCCGATCGTTCTGCTATTTCAGCTGATGGCGTCGACTTAAGCTATATCAAAGTTAAGATAACCGATAAGAATGGAGTTGTAGTTCCAAATGCCGAAAATCTGGTTCACTTTTCAATTGAAGGAGAGGGTAAAATCGTGGGCGTTGGAAATGGCAATCCGATCAGTTTGGAGTCGGCAAAAGGGAGTGAAAGAAGCGCATTTAGTGGCCTATGTCAGGCGGTGGTGCAAAGCACTCACAAAGCTGGGAACATTGTTCTAAGCGCTTCATCCTTGGGATTATCGAATGAGAAAATTATACTAACAAGCAAGTAATTTAAACCTCTAATAGACAATGAAAAAATCACTTTCCATCCTATTGTTAGTCTGCTATTCAGCATTCACACAACTGCTAGCACAGCCTTCAGGCAGGGTAAATTTCGATGCTAACTGGAAATTTCATTTAGGAGATTTAGCGGGAGCAGAGCAACCTACGTTTAACGATCAGAATTGGCGGCAGCTCGATCTTCCGCACGACTGGAGTATTGAGGGGACCTTTCGACCAGACAACCCTTCCGGACATCAAGGTGGATTATTACCAGGTGGCATCGGGTGGTACAGGAAAGGAATGAATCTCACAGGAAAGAGCGGCAAAAAGTATTTTATCGTCATTGACGGAGCGTATAAAAATAGCAGCGTATATATGAATGGTCATCTTTTGGGAACTAGACCATACGGTTATGCCACATTTCAATATGATTTAACACCCTATCTGCAGGAAGGGAATAACGTAATCGCGGTTAAAGTTGACAATTCGAAGCAGCCAGATTCAAGATGGTACACCGGCGCTGGCATCTACCGTCATGTATGGTTGGATACCACTTCGCCAATCTATGTCGCACAATGGGGGACTTTCGTGACAACACCAAAAGTGTCGTCAAAAGAGGCCACTGTAAATGTGGCAACTACGATTTCAAACGACACAAAAGAGAAGAGCTCATTAAAAATAGTCTCAACGATTGTGGACCAATCGGGGAAAATAATTGCCTCGAAATCTCAAAATCAACAGGCTGGATCAAATTCAAAGATCACTCTAAACACAAATATTTTAATCAATTCTCCTTCACTTTGGGACATCGAAAACCCTAATTTGTACCAGTTAGTTACAACGATCTACAAAGGGAAAGAGCTAAAGGACACTTACAAAACAACATTCGGCGTTCGCACCATTGCATTTAAAGCAGATAGTGGATTTTTCTTAAATGGGAAGAATGTAAAAGTTCTTGGGGTATGTAACCACCACGACTTAGGCAGCTTAGGTGCAGCCCTTAACGACCGTGCCTTACAACGCCAATTGGAACTCTTGAAATCAATGGGTTGTAATGCCATTCGGTGTAGTCATAATTTAATGGCACCCGAACTGTTAGCCCTTTGCGACAAAATGGGCTTCTTGGTTATGGATGAGACTTTCGACTCGTGGTATATTGGTAAAGATGCGGCACCCTTTGGATTTCAAAATTATTTCAAGGATTGGCATGCACGTGAGATTACCGATATGGTTGTGCGAGATCGGAACCATCCATCTATCATATTATGGAGTATCGGAAATGAGATTAAGGAACAATGGTTTCCTAAAAGCACCAACGGAGGTGAGATTGCACGGGAACTTGTTGGACTAATCAAAGAACTGGATACGACACGCTTCACTACTTCAGCCTTTAATTTCTCTCGTGATGCGGAGAAAAAAGGGATGACAGCAGCTGTCGATGTGGTAGGCTTTAACTATACCATTGATGCCTATGACGAGTTTAAGAAAAATCATCCTAACTGGTTGTATATCGCTAGTGAGACAACTTCCCAGTTTGATAGTCGGGGTGTTTATCATTTTACCTTAGACAGCCTAGTGAAGACATTTAAGGATTGTCAAGCCTCCGCTTTTGATGATGCTGGTGGAGGAACGACGCATGAGGAAGCTTGGAAAGCGGTGAAAGATCGGCCGTATATGTCCGGATTATTTATTTGGACAGGATTCGATTATATTGGAGAGCCAGCGCCGTATGGTGATTTAGCTGTGAGCTCCTATTTCGGCATCTTCGATCTATGCGGATTTCCAAAGGATGCTTATTATTTTTACAAGAGCCAATGGACAGCTGAGCCGATGGTGCATATACTGCCTCATTGGAATTGGAAAGAAGGTCAGCAAATTGATGTGGTGGGCTATACCAACTGTGACAAGGTTAAACTTTACCTCAACAATACACTCATCGGCACCAAAGACTTTAAAAATTCCGATCGTTTAATTCTGCGTTGGAAAGTTCCATTCTCAGCTGGAAATCTTAGAGCCGAAGGATATAAAAATGGGAAACTCGTTGCCACTGACGAAGTTAAAACGGCAGGTGAAGCTGCGAAGATTGAACTCACTGCCGACCGAAAAAATATCACTGCAGATGGCAAAGATCTCTCCTTTATCACCGTGAAAATTACCGATTCTAAGGGCATAGCAGTTCCAAATGCCGACAACCTAGTTCAATTTGAGATCGAAGGGGCAGGCAAGATTGTGGGTGTTGGAAATGGGAATGCCATGAGTCAAGAGTCAGCAAAGAGCAATGAAAGAAAGGCCTTTAGCGGACTGTGCCAGGTGATCATTCAAAGCACCGGAGATAAAGGAGCCGTTACCTTAAAAGCTAAATCACTTGGATTGGAGAGCCAAAAAATTATAGTTACCTGCCAGTAATGGCTAAGTGATTAATTGTTAATCCGATTAATCTTGCACTTTAATTTTCCAATCAGCAAAGGTCACGGAATATACTTTGTTATTCGATGATCCCGCAGCAAGGCCAATATCAACAGCGTCTGTTAAGCCTTTAAGTGGGGTTGATTTTCGTTGAATGATCCAGGTTTTACCATCGAGACTAATCGATCCGCTAAAGGTTTCGCCATGCCTTTCGAGTTTTATCCAAAGTGGAAGAACAGTGTTTTCTGGTAGATTTTCACTTGCGGCCTTGTGCATACTCCCGTCGCCAAATTGATCATATTCAATTCCGGCACGATTAGGTGTTGTAAACATAAGGACTGAGCCGAGAGACCCTTTTACCACATCGAAACTTTTTGCGATGTCGTTTCGGGCATAGAGACCAGAACGAAACCACGCTTCCGTTTTATCACCAAAAGTTAAAACCTTAACAACAGAGACAAAATCACCTTTGATTTGCGGTAAATAAACTGAACCATATGCATCTTCTGCATGAAAGAAATCACTCCCTGCAGCGGTGATTTTATAGTTCTCCTTTTGCTGGTCGATCTCCACTGAGGCGGGTTTAGCTTTTGCAGAAATATATGTCAAAAGCTTCTCCTTTCTCATATCAAGTTCTTTGCTTTTAAACACAGTTAAAAGCACCTCAGCGCTATTCTCAATCCTAACTGGATAAGAACCTATCTCCGGCGTAATGGTAAACTGCACATCCTTCTCTTCATTTGGTTCAAAAGAGATCATCTGACTGCTAATTTCCTTACCATTGGTGAATAAACGGATGGTTGATTTAGAACTTCCCTTCTGCACATTCTGAGCCTTTGCGTTTATCGTCACAGTCTCACCTGCCAGCAATCGGACTTCGGAAGTATGAATCTCATTAATAACGATCGGAGGCCTATCACCTTCCACCGTAAATGTCTGCGCCTCGGTCTCTCCAATAGCTATTGCTTGCTTACCACTATCGAGCAATCGAAACTCTAACTCAATTCTACGACTATTATTTCTTATAACCGGAAACTCTTTCGAAAGGAAAATCTTGCCGTTAAGATACACATAAACAGGAGCGAATCCGGTTGAACCAGCATTGAAAATATCGGCAGAGACTTTAACCACAGAGCCCGCAGGAATTGTCTTTTTTGAAGACATTGCCCCACAAGTAACTTTTAAATTAGATGCGACAAATGAAGGCTCGCCATCAATAATCTCCTCGGGCTCATTCGCAGGTGATTCAATAAGTTCATTGTCTTTATAAATATTATCCGATAGATAAGCCCCATTTAGCTTCATTGTTCGTTGCTCAATGTCATAGAATATGTTCTTCTCGACAACCCAATCTTTGGCAAGACAGTCGAACCATATCGGGACATTTTCATTTGTAAACCCACGACGAACTTTATGAAAAAGATTATTCCGAACATATGAATTCAAGGTTAAACCCGCAAGCTTAATGACACCTGTATCATCTGCATCATTTTGCATATCATTAAAGTGATTATACTCGACTAAGTAGCTGCCATCAGCTTCCTCCTCCATATTACCCCATTGACATGAGATGCAATTAGGCCAATAGCTTTTATAGAAATAGTTATGAGAAATCGTTGTGAAGTTAGTATACAGAAACTGGACGACATCGCCGCCACACTCTTCAAATTTATTTCTAGAAATTAAGGTTTGTTTGACCTGCTGCTTTATATTTCCCGACTCTTTAGGCCCTCTTCCGTGAATTGCACCCCTTTTAAGCTGATTGAAAATATTATTCGTGATGCGTGTTCCGTTGCAACCATACCCTAATTGAATCGCCGTACTTTCACTATTACTTAGCGTCGAGTTCTGAATTTCAATAGCATGCGTATATTCAAATGAAAGCATTGTTCCGCCAGCACTCACACCATCAAAAGTTAATCCATAAAAACGTAAGTTCCGAACTGGTCGGCCCTCCTCACCTGCAACATGGATAAGTTGATTATATCTTGGAACGCACATCTTCGCTTTGTTCGGATCATTAATACCTTTCATTGGAATATAGGAGATCTCCCGTCTGCCCTTATCGAAATACCATTCTCCAGGTAAATTCATCGCCTCTTTTACATTTTCGATATAATAACGCGGAGGCACTAACAGAAGACGAGGTTCAGGATGACCCAAAGTCGCAGTTTGCTTCTTCTCGTCGACTCGAGTAATTGTATTTTCAGTTATATTCCATCGCATAAGTAAAATCACCCGATTATAGATCATCTCCTTCCAATTTTTCAAATCTCCTTTTCTAAAGTTAAGCTCCGAGGTATTTGTTAGCTTTTCGACCGTGAAGTAGCCTGTATCTGGAGTTCGGGCCGAGACCTGTTTAGTCCCATTTGCAATTAGAACAGGTGCATTTTCTTGGGTAAAAGGTGCGACCCAAGCATTGCCATTTTTCTTCCAATTAACAACCTCTATCCCACCTGAGATGATCGGCTTCTCCCCAGGGAAAGCAGCATAAGTGACATAGTGATCTCTTAAATGGTTGAACTCAAAAGCTCCGGTCGGAAGAGTCGTTTCCACACGTTCGCCTCCATCTTTGGGCTTAAATTCTAATGCTGTAGATAAGGTATAAAGTCCTTCCCGTATGAAGATCACAATATCCTTACCCTTGCCATAAGGATGATTACTGCCTATATACCTAGAAATATGGGAGATCCCTTTGGCTTGATATACTTGCGCCTTAAGGTCAAGGACTCCCTGCTGAGCTCTTTTTATCGTTGCAAAAGGGCCATCTGTACCAGCAGCATTTGGCTCTGCAAGTGTTCCCGACCAAGCATCATTACCCTTCGTGGAGACATAAAAATCACCCTTTACCTTCAATGGATTAAACTCTTGTGGCGACTCACTGCGCATCAATGTCCCATCACGAAGCTGAGCCATTAGTGAAAACGAAATAATGAACAGAATAAAAAATAAAGAAATATATCTCATGGGTTGATTCTCTTATGAATATTTAAAGGCACTAAGCAATCATGGTTGACACCTGAGCTTAACTTAATTAATAATAGGACGAATTATTCAAAGTTTAGAATGACAAGCAAGGACATCTAATGCAATAAAATACAGTTTAGTGAGATGGCCTTAAATAGAAAATCAAAAGTACAACTAATCAACATACTACGCAATATAAATTATGACTTTAAAAACCACGGAATCAGTAAAATCAAGTTTTAAATGATCGATTAAAATTCTATATTTATAACCCATTAACAATTCGTGAATAATCCTAAACAGCTCCAATGATGAAAACGACTCATCTGCCATTCTATTTTATATTTCTTTTTGGCATCTCAACTTGTTTTGCACAAAGCAAAAACCTTGAGAACAATCTGCGCAAGGCTGATGAATTTTGGAAAAACAAGCAGATAAGTGAATCAATTAGCCAGTACAAATCGATTCTTTCAACCGATTCGGTCCCCGAGGAGTGGAAGTCGTTAATCTATCTTCGTTTGGCTAAAGCCCAGTTCACTGCGCATTTGAATACAGACTGTAAAGCAACTTTAGCGGAAGCAAAAAAAAACCTTGCTGTCCTTCCGGCTCATCATCAATTAATGGTTACTGAATTAGAACAGCAAATTGATGGAGTAAATCAATTAAAACATACCGCGATACCAATAGCACCAAAATCTGCAGCAACCATTTATGTTTCAGCCATACCAGCGAATGAAAAAAAATCAGGCCAAAAAAAGATTGTTTATGCTAACTTAAATTTAGCCCTCAAAGCAGTATCACAGCTTATGAATAACAAATACCTGCCTGAAGGGACTATTGAAATAATCGTCGAAGGAAAGAGCTACGAATTAACTGAGCCGATTAAGCTTAACGCAAAAAATTCAGGAACGAAGAGAAACCCACTGTTGATTCGCTCTTCGGCGGCAACTGAGCAAGTCACGCTCAACGGGGGACGGACACTAAAAAACTGGAAGCGAGAATCTGACCCACAAGTTTTATTGCGGCTACCAAAGAATGCAAAATCGAAAGTAAGAGTAGCCAGCTTTGAAGACAATCAGGTCAGTGGACTAGATAGTTTGACTTTTGGTGGATTCTCAAGTGCCAGATCGGCAAAAACGGGTCCGAACTTCACCACATTCCCAGTACCTGAACTTTTCAACGATGGTATACCTCAGAAAATGGCACGATGGCCGAATGATCGGGACACCTTAATCGCTTTAAAAGATTTTAAAAGCGAACGTACTTTGCGTTGGGCTGCCGACCAGGATGTGTGGCTTCATGGATACTGGTTCCATCTTTGGGCCGACGCATACGAGAAATTCAAAGGCTATTCTGCGAAAGATTCAATTATAGAGCTAGTCCCGCCCACCAATTTTTATGGATTTGCAAAAAGCAAATGGCATGTCGTTAATGCACTTTCAGAACTCGATACTCCGGGCGAATGGTGCATCTCCCTTCAAGAAAAAAAGATCTGGTATTTCCCGAAAACCAAAGACAAACTTGACCAGATGGTGTTAAGTCTGCAAGGACCAGCGATTCAAGCTCAAGGCTGTGATTACCTGACCATCAAAGGGCTTAACATTCAATATGTCAGAGGTGACGGGATGTTGTTTCAAGATTGCAATCATCTAACGCTGGCCAATTGCTCTATCAGTAATAGCTCCGGATTGGGAATCAGAATTAAGGGCGGAAGTGATCAATTAATCCACTCCTGCACTATTAAAAGCATGGGCAGAGGAGGTATCGATATCAATGTTGGCGATCAACGTAAACTCATCCCATCAGGAAGCATTATCGAAAATTGCAGTATTAGCAATCTATCTCGCATAGACCGTACTTATACCCCAGCCATTGTCCTAGATGGAGTTGGCATAAAAGTCCGAAACTGCAAATTTAAAGATATTCCAAGCAGTGGCATTCGTCTTGAAGGGAACGATATGCTTGTTGAATTAAATGAATTTGAGAATTGTGTGAGTGAGTCAGATGACCAAGGGGCGATCGATGTGTGGGGCAATCCACTATTCAGAGGGAATGTCATCCGGTGGAATTTCTTCAAAGATATTGGCGTTCCTAATCTTCGGATGGCAGCAGGCGTGCGTCTTGATGATGCCATTTCTGGCTTTGGCATCTATGAGAACTTATTTCTGAGATCATCAAACAACCTTTTTGGAGGGGTTCAGATTCATGGAGGAAAAGATAATTTCATTGAAGGAAATATTTTTGCCGATTGTCATGCTGCAATAAGCCAATCATCCTGGGGTGACAAAAGATGGACTGAGTCTATTAATGACACCGTTCATCCGATGTACAAAGCAATGCACACGACTCAATGGCAGAGTGAATTATGGCAAAAACGGTATCCGGCCTTAAAAAACTTACTTACCAATGCCGATATCAACTTTGCATCCGACAACCTTGCCATCAATGCGCAATCCTTAACCATACGAACTTCAAAACGGTTTGAGATTTTAAATAATCAGCTTTTAAAAACAGACAACCAACCTTCAACGCCTATCGACTACAAACCATATCTTGTTCCTTGGCATGCAATTCCTGTTGATCAAATTGGAACGTACTAAAAAATGGCTTGTAAAAATAAATCAGAAGAACTTCTATACACCAAAAAACTAAAGGAAATAAATATGGAGAAGCCGACCCGTTTAGTCTCATTAGATGCCCTGAGAGGGTTCGATATGCTTTGGATCATTGGAGGAAGTCATGTCGTTGAAGACTTAGCCAAAGCAAATAATAACTCATTTTTTAATGCATTGGCAGGTCAGATGGAACATCAGCAATGGGAAGGATTTCATTTTTACGATCTAATTATGCCACTATTCCTGTTTATGGTTGGGATGTCGATCCCCTTTTCGCTCAATAAACGTATCACCTTAGGGGATTCGATGAAACAAATTTATGCTCATGCAGCCAAGCGTGCGGGGATACTATTTATTCTTGGAATGATTTCGCAATGTAACTTACTTACGCTGGACCCTTCTAAAATGTTTATCATTCACGATACCCTGCAGTCAATCGCTATCGGGTATTTCTTTAGTGTGATCATCTATACCCGACTAAATCTAAAATCGCAACTTGGAATTACAGCCGGCCTCTTACTTGGTTATTGGGCCATCCTTCAATTCATTGCCGTTCCAGGGCATGAAGCTGGAGTGCTAACCCGCGATTCAAACATTGCTAAATATGTCGAGCAGCTTGTCTTTGGTCGCTTTGACGATGCACCTGCTCCTTATGCCTGGTTTCTAGGCTCCTTAGGATTTGTCGCCACCGTGATGAGCGGCGTCTTTGCTAGTACAATTCTTCGCGCGAGTGAATTAAATCTGCGCTGGATAAGCTCGTCTAACCTGCAGATCCGTAAAACTAGTGCATTAATTGGAACAGGTATTGCACTTATGATAAGTGGACAGATTCTCAGCATCTGGTTTCCGATTATTAAACCGATCTGGAATCCAACTTTTGTGATCTACTCCTCGGGATTAAGTTTCTTGTTGATGGGGATATTTTATTATATCATTGATGTGAAAGGATATCAGCGATGGGCCTTTTGGCTCAAAGTGATTGGAATGAACAGCATCGCTATTTATATGGGTGTTCACTTTATAGACTTCTCCCAAATTGCGCATAAGATATTCTCTGGACTGGAGCAATTTATGGGAGATTATTATCTCTCCTTTAATTCGATTGGACGGCTAGGAATTGAGTACGGCGTTCTTTACTTTATGTATAAAAAGGGGACCTTTATAAAAGTTTAAATTCCCGTATTAAAAGGACAAAAAGAGATTAACCTGTATCCAAAGCGGTAAGACATGGAAGTTTAACAATGAAGTTAGATCTAATCAATGATAAATTTATATGTTTGTGTTAATAAAGGATAGATATTGAATAAAATACAATCAGTTTTGTACCATTTTCTATCGTAATATTGAAAAGAGTTAAGCGGTTAAATTTTACCTAGTATGATAAAAAAAGTTGGAATTATTATCGGTGCTATTCTGGGCACACTCATCGGGATTCTCCTGGTGGTGTTTTTTCTGATCACCACGTCTATTGACAGCACACCGTATTTTCAAGCCGATTACTATAAAAAAACGGAGGCTCGAATAGATAGTCTAAAAACGAATCTAACACGAAGCACCGATATTATTAACGCAGGGTTTGCCAAAGTCAGCATCACCCCGAGTGTTGGCAATGCGGAAGACAATGTGGAGGCTGGAAAATTCAAGGAGGCTCCTTTGGCCGGATATGGTGCGCGTAAGGGGAAGAATGCGACTGGGGCTCATGACAGCGTGTTTGTCAAGGCAGCGGCAATTAAAGTTGGGACTCAGTTAGTGGTTATTGTTGGTGCCGACATCTTAATAATGCCTCCAAACATCATTGATGAGGCAACCATTTTATTGGAGAAGCAAGGTATTCACCGCAGTCAAGTCTTTTATTCTGCCTCACACACTCATTCAAGTATTGGAGGTTGGGGGCCAGGATTTATTGGAGAGCAATTTGCCGGGAAAGCAAACCCAAACATAAATAAATGGTTAGTTCTTCAGATCTCCAAAGTTGTTACTTCCGCTATTGCAGATCTTCATCCAGCAAGGATTGGAAATGGAAGTTTTAATGCTTCGCGTTATACCCACAATAGAATTGTTGGTGAATCAGGGACAAAAAATGGTGATTTCAGTTTTATCTCGATCGAGCAAATTGGAGGTCGGAAGGCAGTGATTGGTTCATTTGGAGCTCACTCTACTACGCTGGGAGCCGACAACATGGAGTTTAGTGCCGACTATCCTGGCTATTGGCAAAGGAAGATGGAACAAGGCACTGTTGATCTTGCTATTTTCTGCGGTGGATCAGTAGGGAGTCAAAGTCCTTCTGGCGAAGGTCAAGGCTTTGAAAGACCAAAAAATATTGGCGAATCGCTTGCCGACAGTCTTAATATTTACTTGCCAAAAGTTGAATTAAAAGAAAAAATCGATCTTTCATCAATGAGTTTAAAAGTTGCCTTGCCACCCTATCACATCCGCTTAACAACGAAGATTAATTTCACAACCTGGCTGAGTAATAAATTGATGCCGTTACCAGAGAATGTTTACCTTCAAACGATTAAAATTGGTAATTTAATTTGGTTGACAGCCCCTTGCGACTTCAGTGGTGAGTTCGCACTTCAACTTAAAAACTCTTTAGCAGCCAAGGGCTATAACGCGAACGTAACGAGCTTCAATGGAAGTTATGTCGGCTATATTATTCCAGGTAAATACTTCTATTTCGATGCGTATGAGCCTAAAACAATGGGTTGGTTTGGACCTAATATGGGTGAATACACCTTTGAATTGTTCCGTCATCTATCGGATATTATCACTGAACAAGCTAAGAAGTAAGACATGACAATTGTTAAGCGAATTCTAAAATACCTACTTCTTGGTCTCTTAGGACTAATAGGACTGTTACTTATTATCCAATTTACACCAGGTATTTGGCATCATTGGGTTACTTATCCAAGCTATGAAAAAGAGGTAAATGAATTGGCAAAGCTGCGCAAGGAGCCATCAGCACAAATAAATTTAAACACTTATCGAGGTGTTATGCATGTGCATAGCTACCTCTCGCATGATAGTCGGGGAACTCTAGACGATCTAATCCCAGCAGCAAAAACAGATGGGATTGATTTCATTTTTCTAACCGATCATCCTCATGGTGATATCGACACGCTACCCAAAGGATTCAGAGGTTTTCATGATGGAGTGCTAATAGAACCGGGGACTGAAAAGCAAGGTTTCTGTGCTTGGCCTCTTCATCCTGCAATCATTAAATGGAATGCCAATAGAGATTCAATCGCAAAAAAAATCGTATCAAATGGAGGGATTGTTTTTTACGCCCATAGCGAAGAAGAGCATAACTGGATTAATCCCGACTTCCAAGGGATGGAGATCTACAACTTCCACACCGACACGAAAGATCAATCGCCTGTGCCCATCTTGTTTGATGTGTTAGTCAATGGTGGTGCTTATCGTCATTGGGTATTACGACAGTTTTTTGATCCTCAGACCCCGATTTTAGCTCATTGGGATTCATTGAATAACACCCGTAAAATTGTTGGCTTCTCAGCAATTGATGCACATGAGAATCAAAATCTTCGTGCTCGTTATCTGCCTGATGGAAGGATACAATGGGTTGGGAACAATGCACATAACCTAGATACGATGGAGGTGAAATTCTGGAATAAATGGATTTTTAGTGCTCCCGACAAAAGTGGATGGGTATTTAAATTACTTGTTGATACCTACCAGACAGGCTTTAATTATGTCACTAATTATGTGATGAGCGATAGTCTGACGACGTCTTCACTAGGAAAAAATATGAAGCAAGGGCATCTGTTTATTGCCTTTAAAAGTTTAGGTGATGCTAAAGGTTTCCAATTTTACGGCACCAATAGCAAGGATAGCATCACAGGAATTCTAGGTGACTCTATAAAAATAGATCAGCTAAAAAATCTAAAAGCATTATCCCCATTGCCGGGTCAATTTAAATTAGTTCACAACGGCAAAACGATAAATACTTCGGCAGCCAATGCCTATCAATTTTCCTTTTCAGAACCCATTGAGAAAGGAACTTACCGGATAGAGATGAGTTTAACTCTGCAAGACAAATTAATCCCATGGGTCTATACCAATCCAATTTACATCTATTAAAATTCTATAAAAATCAACTAAAATGAAAAAATTAACCCTCCTTAGTCTTTTTCTTTTTCTACTTTTCAGTGGCTATTCACAAGAGTTTAGAGCTGGTGCCGCCATGCGTAAAATAACACCAGATCATTTAATCCCAATATCAGGCGGAATGGGAACACCTGAGATGCCTATTGGCTTTAAAGGTGATCTGACCGTGCGCGCATTTGTGCTAGAAAAAGGGTCCACCCGGATTGCGATCGTCGGTGTCGACAACTTGGGATGGCCTGCCTACCTGGGTGATCGGTCGCGCAAACTCATCAAAGGGATTGCTCCTGAGAATATCCTTATTGGAGCAACTCATGCTCATAGCTGTCCCGATGCTTATGGCTTTACTGACGAGAAAGGGAATACCGGGGCCGATTTAAAATACCTCGATTGGTGCGTTAAGCAAATTGCAGATGCCGTGAATGAAGCAGTAGCAAAATTAGAGCCTGCCTCTTTGCGAACAGCTGTTGGTCAAGCCAAAGGAAAGATTGCCTATAACTATTATGCCCCACAATTGTATGATCCACGGTGCGGGGTAATTCAAGCCATCGCCTTAGCTGGTACGAATAAAGGAAAGGCCATTGGCACCTTAGTTAATTATGCTGTTCACCCCGAGATTCTTGGCACGGGTCGCAAACTAATTAGTCCTGATCTTTGTGGCCCGCTTTACGACCGTATCGAATCGAAAGCAGGCGGTATGGCAATCTTTATGAATAGTGCTCAAGGAGGAATGGTGACGGCCGATGTAAGACTTGAGAATGGCAAAGAGGCGAATAATTGGGAGGAATGTCTTCGCATTGGTAACTTATTAGCCGACGAAGCTCTTCGCATTATTGAACCTTCAACTGCCTTAGAGAACCCTACATTGTATTGCACTTCTAGAATCATTACCTTCCCAATTGATTCTGAGATGATGCGCTATGTTTTCAAACACTCTCCGCTAGCTGCAGGAGCAGGAAAAGATGCCGACTATTCAAAAGTTGCTACACGTATGAACCTCTTAAATATTGGTTCTGCCCAAGTGGTTACGATTCCTGGTGAGGCCTTGCCAAATATTGGGTTCTACATCAAACGGAAGATGAAAAGCAAGCAACCATTTCTTTTTGGATTGACAAACGATGCCTTTGGATATATGCTTACCAAGGAAGATTTTGGCGGATTTGAGCGATATAACTATGTTAGTCGAACCTCGCTTGGCGAGATGACCGGAACAATTCTGGAAGAAGAGGCTCTCAAACTGGTGAATGAAAGTCCACTGCCTGGCAACTAGCCAGGTATATGATTAGGGAATAAAATTCTTCTGTCGGATTACTTCGGAACAATTGCAGATAGTGTTCGTGTTGCGCTAGCATTGAAATAACCCAAGGCGCCATTATTAATGTTAGAGATCGGATTAGCTGGAGAAGCCGACTGGCCCCCCAAGTGACCTGCTGTTCTAAGGTATTCATACACCCCTTTATCGATTGCTTCCAGTCGAATGGCGACCCTATCTCCCATCACCAATTTAGGATCAGTGTCGGAAGGCCGAATCAGGTAGCTAATTGTATTATTTTGACTTAACCGATTATCGGTCACGTGAATATCGGGCTGCTGCACATTATTTACAAAGTAGACAAGCCGGTAATAATTCGATGAGTTTCCATTGTCGGAGAAATCAATGCCGGTGAAAATATCATTCCCAAATAAGCTTCTCTGGAAATATATGGATCCAATGGAAGTTGAAGCCGGCATCGTTGAAGAGGCTGAATATGTTTTATCCCCAACTTTAACATTTAAGGAATAAGTTCTGCCCGACACACCTCTCCAGGGCAAGGTATAAAAAACGCCTGGCGATCTTTCAGTTAGCTGCTCCGAATTTCCAACATTATCAGAGATTGAAACGATTGCTCCAACTGCCGGAGGATAGATATTCGACTGATCAAAATTGACAGAATAATAGAGCTTAACAGAAAATGGCCCGGGATGGTCATAGATATTTCCCTCAATAAAAAGCTGAGGAGAAGCTGTATTTAGATCCAAATGGATAACTTTCTTGCATGAGTTCAAGGCGAATAAAGCCACAAGAATTAATAGAATTGTGTTCCAGTTTCTCATTTACTTAAAATTTAAAATTATACGTAAATGAAGGGACGAACTTAAAGAGGGTGGTCTGGATAGCCTCTGTCTTTGTAGGATCATTTTTGTTATCCTGGAATGTGATGGAATAAGGATTGTCGTGGCCATAAGCATTGTATAGCGAGAAAGTCCAGCTAGATTCAAATTTTGCTGTTTTTTTTCTGATCCAAGTTGCACCAAGATCTAACCGATGATAAGCAGGCATACGATTGGCATTTCGATCCTTATAATAAAACATCGTCTTACCATCCAACATATATTTTCCACTCGGAAAGGTTACCGCATTACCCGTATAATAAATCCAAGTAGCCGATAATGACCAACGTTTACTAAGGTCGTACAGGCCAACAATTGAAATATCATGAGTACGATCTTGCTTTGCGGGATAATAAGCCCCTCTATTAATTCCGTCAAATTTGCGCTCGGTGCGAGCGAGCGTATAACTCAACCAACCATTAAATCGACCCTGCTTTTTCTTTAAATAAAGCTCTAACCCATACGCACGACCATCACCAAAAAGAATTTGTGATTCCGCATTTTCATTGAAATTCAGTTCTGCACCATTTTTATAGTCGATTTGATTTTGCAGTTTTTTATAGTAGAGCTCCGCAGAAAACTCATATAGGTTCTCCATGAAATTATGATAATAACCAGTCGAAATTTGATCCGCCAATTCAGGTCTTACATTGTTGCTGGAAGGGATCCACAAGTCGGTAGGGTTTCCCGAGGTTGAATTAGAAAGTAAATGTAAATTCTGAACGTTTCGTGCATACGATGTTTTGATTGAGCTTTCAGAATCTAAGGTATAATTAACAGACAACCGAGGCTCGAGATTAAAATAGGACTTCACAAATTTGCCGGAACTATATTGGGCGGTTGAAGTAATCGCGCCCGCAGCATCATACGAATAAAAAGAGCCAGGTCCCATTAAATTAAACAGGCTTAATCGTGTGCCATACTCTGCGCTTATGTTCTCGCTAAACTTTAACAGTTGGGAAAAATAGAGGGCATGTTCTAGCGCTGACTTATTCGTCAGACTTTTCAAACTAACATTCGTTATCGCGGTAATAACTCCAGGGATTATCTGATGATAGATCTCATTAAACCCAAATTTTATGGTGTTATTATTATCCCCAAAATATTGGAAATCTTGCTTCATACTATAATCCTGAATTCGCGAGATGATATTCATCTTAACCCCACTATTTAGGTTGATTTTATAATTATAGTCACTAAAGATGAGCGAAGAATTAGAAAATAACCGATCAGAATAGAGATGATTCCAGCGAAGAGTGGCCGTGCTGTTTCCCCAATTAATACCAAATGTATTTCCAAATCCAAGAACATCTTTGCCGAAATATCCAGAGAGATAAATCCTATTTTTAGCATCTATCCGATAGTTTGCTTTGGCATTCAAATCATAAAAATAGAGTGCCGCCTTATTTAATGAAGTATCTCGCGATGCTTTCAAGAAAAGATCGGCGTAGGTGCGTCGTGCTGAGATAATAAACGACCCCTTATCTTTGACGATGGGCCCTTCAACTAATAGTCGTGAAGATATCAGACCAATACCTCCGCTAACTCCAAGTTTTTTATAGTTCCCATCATTCATCTTAAGATCCAAAACCGATGATAGACGACCCCCATATTCAGCCGGTTCATTTCCCTTATACACAGACATATCTTTGATCGCATCGGAATTAAATACCGAGAAAAAGCCCATAAGGTGAGAGGCATTATAGACTGTTGCCTCGTCCAGTAGAATTAGGTTCTGATCAGAGCCTCCACCGCGCACATTAAATCCACTTCGGCCTTCACCGACTGGCATAATACCAGGAAGGAGCTGAATGGTCTTTAAAAGATCCCTTTCGCCAAATAGGATTGGTATATTTCTAAGTTCTGCGGGATCTAACTTTGACAGACCCATATTCGTGGAGGAAATATTCTCATCACGGCGTTTGCTATAGACAACCACTTCTTCTAATTCTCGAGGTTGCTCCAACAAGAAAAAATTAAGGTTAAGAGATTTATCGAGATTAACAGAGATGTTTTGTGACTTATAACCAGTGTACTGAGCTGTTAGATTATAAGATCCAGGAGGTAGAGAAAGCGAAAAGAAACCATAAGCATTGGTGGCCACGCTAAGATTTGGGAATTCATTAACTGATACCACAGCTCCAATGAGATCCTCTCCAGTGGAAGCCGCCTTAATTTGACCACTAATCGTTGAGTACGGTTGTGAAAAAAGTGAAACAATCACCAATTGAAACAGCACACAAAAAATAACTAATTTCTTTTTCATCAATCGATGTTCGCCTTGCTGGTTGTAATAGACAGTTCGAATTAACGTAAAAACCGAACTGCTAATTTCTGCTCGCTAAAGTATAAATTATAATTGTAACACACGTAACCTAGATTCATGACAAGACAAAAAAAGGCCGCTTCAAATGAAACGGCCTTTTCTAACTCTCCGATTAAATCGGAAAAATATTTTAATTATAGTGCTTCAAAAGTTGCAAGCAAACAAAGCATTGGTTTCGCACCATAGGAAGGATGAGCATAAAATATAACTGCGTCCATCGAAGTATCTGATATCTTCTTGATAATACACTCGCTGGTGAAATCTTTTATACCAAGGAAACCTCCATTTGTAAAGCTCAAGGTCATTACTCCATTATAAGGAACATCACCAATCGCGGTTGCAAGCACATAGTTTTTATTTTCATTAATTGTAAAGGTAGCAGCTGTTGGAGCTGTAAAAGCGGCAGTATAAGCGATACCACCACCACTGTAGTTAACAGCCATTGCAGTACTAGTACCCATACAGTAAGCCATACTTGCAAAAATACCACCACCTTTTGAAACGATAGTCATAGTACCATCACCCTTAAATACATACTCATCACCATATGCTTTTGCAAGTCCAACAGCACCCAAAATACTTCCAGGATAACTTCCAAGTAGCGAAAAATTAGCGTTAGCATAGGCAATTGCGAAAGTCGGTGCAGTACTGCTTAATCTCCATCTTCTAGATTTTGAAGCATCTTTTCCACTGGTGAGATATTGAAGTTTAGATTTCGCAGGAATAACAACAACTTGTTTAACTGTTACCTCGCCCCCAGGACCTTTTATGGTCAATGAAACATTGATGTTTTGAGGAGTTGAAAGTTGAGAATAAGTATGACTAGGAGCCTTTAGGGTATTAATATAACTACCATCACCAAAATCCCATTCATATTTAGTATCATTCGTTACAGTAGCTGCATATGATACAACACCATCGTTAACAACTGCTGTAAATGTGGCTGTTGGAGCAGGTACATCCTTTTTACAACCTACAACAAATAAAAGAGCTACAAATAATAAGCTAGCCAGATTAAAATACTTTTTCATAAACAAAAGTTTAAAGATTAATTTGATATAATTTAGGTTACAAATCTAAAGATAAAATGATAAAAATCCATAAATTAAATAGAATATTATTAATTTATATTCAACCATTGTAACCTATTAATTATAAATAAATTAAGGGTTAAAAATTAAAAAATATTCGTTTGGAAATGTTAAAATATGTATCTTTAATTGTAAAAACAAGTTAAAAAAGTGCGTTTTTGACCCCCAATTCTGATTCTAAATTTGAAGATTCTGGATTCGTTTTTTTAGCGAGTTTACTTAACAGCAAGGCTATTTAGACCATTTAATATTGAATAATCATATATTAGTCAGTCATATTAGCCGTTTTAGGGTGCAACATGGTTAGTTGCAACACCAATGCCATAACAACAAATATAGATAGCAAAGCGATATCGCGACTTAGGTTACCTGAGTCAGCCGACTTGCCTAAAAAGGTGGTAATTAAAGCACCAGTCGAAATACCTGCTAAATTCATTAATCCATATCCCGTGGCTCGATAGCGAGGAGACGCAAACTGACAAAGTATAGGCATACAGTTGACATCAAAAATACCAAATCCTAAGCCGAACATTGAAGCTCCGACTACAATTGGCAAGAATTCATGTCCAAAACCAATTAATAGAACTGCTGGAATTGTCAAACCCAAACCAATTGCACCGGTATAAATTCGTCCACGTAAACTGCGTTGTATCCACTTGTCTGAGAAAAATCCACCCAGTAAGACCCCAATTAAAGAGGACATGGCCATGGTAACAGTAGCCATAGGACCCGCCTGCGACATATCAATATGAAGATTATTCGCAAAGAGGGTAGGAAGCCAACTTTTGGTTGCCCATCCTGGCAAGCTCGGGGCTGAGAAATAGAATAGAATAACCCAGAATGAGATATTTCCAAGTAAGATCCCAACACCTTTGAAAGCTCCCTTAAAATCATCCCAGAGTGAAATAATCTTAGATGTATCGATGGTATACGCTTTCTTCTCTTTCAAGAAAAAGATAAGTACTAGACTGTATAGCATCCCCACTAAACCAAATGAATGGAAGGTGGTCTGCCAAGAGAAGCTATGCGCAATGGTTGCACCAAAGCCACCTAAAGCTTGACCAAGATAGATGCCCGTCATGTGAAAGCCGATAGCTAAAGATCGATTCTTGCCTTGGTGATAGTCGGCAATTAATGATAAGCCAGCGGGAACATAGAATGCCTCGCTCACACCCATTAAGGCCCTTAAAACATACAATTGATCAAATGTCTTAGCAAAACCCATCATCAAAGTAACGGCAGACCATACGAATAAACTACCTACGATCATCCATTTCCGGTTCAGCCGATCGGCAATGATGCCAGAGATCGGACTCATCAAAGCGTATATCCAAAGGAAAATAGCCATTAATCGACCAAAATTGGCAGCGGTTTCTAATTCTGCAATATCAACCATCATGGAAGGTTTCATGGTTGAAAGCATCTGCCTATCGATGTAATTAAGCAATGCGACAAACCATAACAGGCCTACCACAAACCAAGGGTACCATTTTTTTTCTTGCATAGCGTTTAGTTATAAGAACACAACTTTCGGAAGTAATTAAGAAGGATAAATCCCTTCAGAAAGCCATTGGTTAGTTAAAAAATAAGACTTAATAAGTTTAAAGATTTGGGTCAATTCAAGTATTTTTCAAAGAAGCCATTCATTTTTTCTTGTGAATATTCATTCACACGAAGAACAGCATCCATAGCATGAGGCCAACCTGGCACACGGTAATATACGTTAGGCACACCCAAGCTATCCAATTTTGCTTTTAGAATATCCGACTGGATAACTGGCACCAAATCATCTGAAGTGCCATGTAGAATCATCGTAGGAGGGGCATTTTTAGTTGCATATTGTATTGGAGAAGCCTCTTTATAGATCTGCGGAGCCTCGCTATACGGATGCGCCATAAATGAGGTAACCAAAATTTGATTTTGGGCATACGAAGTGGTTAAATCAATCGGTCCGTAAATGTCTACTACCGCTTTGATATGGTGGGTGCTATTCTGAACTGCCGAACTATCCTTAACCGGTTGCGATTTTTTCCAGTCGTAAGCCCCAAGCAAAGCCAAGTGTGCTCCAGCGGAACCGCCAATTAGTGCGATACGATCTGGATCGTACCCATATTGCTCTCCATGTTTGTAAAACCATTGTATCGCATCTGAAATATCCTCTGCACAAGCAGGATATGGACTGTCTTTAAGCAGACGGTAAGATACCGTTGCAGTCATATATCCTTTTTTTGCAAACGCAACAGTATAGACTTTATAATCGGAACGTTTACCCGTACGCCAGCCGCCACCGTGAATAAAAACTAAAAGACCAGGTTTAGTCTTGACCTTTGGCTTATAGATATCGAGCTGAAGTGATTTGCCATTGACATTTTTATATTCAATATCTTTAATCACCTCAATGTCTGCAGGCACAGCTGGGTTCATATCGATTAATTTTTCTATCCCTAAACCCACTGCAAGGTAACCAGGGATAACAAAATGATACCCAACTGGCGGATTTTTCGAATTAATAGCAGACCAAATTCGCGGAACGGACAAAACTACTAGGCAACTACCTAGAAAAAGCAATAATCCATACCCTATGCGTTTTACAATTCTCATCTTAACAAGTTTTTATATTAAATTAGATCAGACTAAGTCTTATTTTAAAAAGCGATCAAAAAAATCGGTCATCTTAGCCTCCGAATATTTATTCACTCGCTCAATAGCATCCATGGTATGAGGCCAACCTGGCACTTTATAATAAACAGCTGGCACTCCTAAACTATCCAATTTTGATTTCAATAGATCTGACTGACTAATAGGGACAATCTGATCGGAAGTACCATGCAAAATCATCGTCGGAGGATTATTCCGACTCACATAATGAATTGGCGAAGCTTCGACATACAGCTGAGGTGCTTCAGCATATGATTTCTTAAGAAATCCAGTAACAGTAGGATTTGTGCGCGAGAACTCGGTGGTAAAGTCCGTCGGGCCATAAATGTCGACCACCGCTTTCACCTTATGCTTAAGATCAGTTGACGTATCTGGTAATGAACCACTCTTTTTCCAATCGTAGGCAGCCAGCATTGCGAGATGAGCACCAGCCGATCCTCCCACAAGGGCAATCCGATCTGGATCATAACCATATTGATCTCCATGCTGGAATAACCAAGCCACCGCATCGGTAATATCCTCCGCACATGCAGGATAAGGAGCTAAATTTAACAGTCGATAAGATACGGTAGCGGTTACATAACCCTTTTTCGCAAATGCCAAAAGATACACCAAGTAATCAGCACGATCACCACTTTTCCATCCACCACCATGAATAAACACAATTAGTGGAGCAGTAGACTTACGCGATTTTTGTTTGTAAATATCGAACTGCAACGATTTGCCATTGATATTTTTATACTCTACATTTTTAATCTCTTGAATATCGGAAGTTACAGGTGGCCGTCTATTTATCATCGTCTCGATCCCTAATTTAATTGCCACATAGGTGGGCACCAAGGAGCCATAGCCCACAGGTGCCTTATCGGTATTAGCAGCAGACCAGAGACGTGGAGTCACTAGAAGTAACCCACATAGAACCAAAATAGCTAAAAGGCCAAGTGCAATTTTCTTAAGAATCCGAATAATCATCTGTTAGTGCTGATTTAATTCAGTCAACAACTCTTTCAAATGTTTATGCAGTGCAGGAGCCGTCTCTGGACCTAATGAATTCACTTCACCGTAAGGAGCACCGTCTTTTTTATAGGTAAATGGTTTCTTCTCATCCCACTGACTCTTTGGAACAATGTAGCCAATCTCATCATTGGCTAGTCCGAACACAAATTTATATTTACCTTTCATCAGCTCCCGAACAGCAGGGACTTCTACTGGAGCGATCTTGTAATCCTGACCTTCAGGCGCTTCTACGCCGCCATTCAGAATTTCAGGATAAATCTCTCCAGGCACTGTGGCAAAAGAGAGTGGTCCAATTTTAAAAACAGAAACTTCAGAACGCATTTTCATCCAACCTGTAGTACCACGATCAAGAACGCCTAAGGCAGTGCCTAATTTAAAGTTAGTATTATAGATAGGCAGATAGATTGTTTTTGTGATTAAAGAGATAGCAGCTGTATCAATAGTATCCGTTGGCTTATCCATAGCATTCAAGGCTAATAGAGCCAATTTTTTCCCTTGTGCTTCAGTCTTCTCAAATGTAGGCTCTTTATATTCTTGAGATGTAAATGGGTCCTTAATCGTCAGACGAGGATGGGTGGTCATCAATCCACCAACTGCGCCATTGATATAAACCGCCACACCACCAATACCCTTTTTCATTAGACTATCTTTATTGAATACTCCCTTTTCAACACCCTCACGCACATAGTGAGGAAAGTCAGAAGAGATCAAAAGATTATCGCTCCAAAGCGTCTCGGGATGATCGGCCCAAGCGACTAAAGAACCTAAAACAGCACCATTCTCTTTGTCGATAGCCTTTATCAACCTCAGACCTGAATCGAAAACCTCTGGCATCCTTGAATCTAGCACTAAATCACTAGCTCCTGCAAGATCCTGCGATACTTCAAGCTTTGCAGGACGAATATTTTTCACCGCAGTTACAACAGATTTGACGACTTGGGATTTCACGTATTCCAAATACTTTTTATTAATGCCGCTTTTAAAGTGAGAGTTTCCCCAAAGTCCTAAAAGATCGGCCCCTTCATGAGTATGTGTAGAGGTGATAATGGTATAAGTCATGCCAGCTTCAGCAGGAATTCGCTTACGGATGTCGATAATATCATCATTCATAAACCCAATGGCATCTAGAACAACAATTCCCATTCGAGTCTTGCCATCGTCGATAACCATGGTACGTGCCCAAACGTCATCATGAATGCCATTGGCTGCACGGGAGTTTCCAAATCCAGCAATCCAAACACCATCAAAAACACCATTTCCATTTCCATCGGTAAAGGTATCGCCATCTTCTGGATGGTATTCTGCATCTTTATTTTTATCGACCCATCTATCGGGAACTTCTGGGGTAATTGGGAAAGCAGCAAAGCCAGCCTTTAATCCAGCAGGTTTCTGATCGAGGATTTTCATATCCACCGAATAGCCCGGATTTCTATCTTTTAGGTTGGAGTACATCCAACCGATTAAACCAATCAGAAACACCAAAACAAGTATCCCTAAGCCTTTAAAAAATGTTTTCATACGTGTAATTATATAAGTCTAATTTATAGTTAAAATCCTATTTGGCATGATGAACAGCTCGTTCAACTTCCTCATCATCCATGTCTGGTCCCTTCTCAATCTTGCGCCAATCAATGGTCCGATTGTATTTCTTCATTGCTAGATCGGCATCAAATATACGAGAATCGTGCTTTTCTAGTGTATAAGGTGCAAAATCAGGTATGTCGGTAAAGAAATCTTGCAATAACGAGGCAGTCACATCAAACTGATTCACATAGTTGACGTTTAAAATGTTGTAAATGGTTTTTAGAATTGAGCCGAAGTTTGCGTGAGTATGCGATACATAACCCTTTTTCACATAAGGCCCTTCCATCATCAAAACGGAACGATGAGCATCGATGTGATCACTACCCCCTTGTGGATCGTCTTCGGTAATGATCACCAGCATATTCTTCCAGTATTTAGTCCGAGACAAGAAATGTAAGATCCGGCCAACGGCAAGGTCATTGTCAACCATAAATGAATGAGGATAGAAGTAACCATCTTGTGGTCGCACTCCTGCCCCATGGTCATTTGGAACCTGCATCGTTAAGAGCGATGGGAGTTTTTCTTTCCCTTTGATCCACTTATCCGTAAACTCCTTTTCAAACTGATCCATGCGATATTGATCAGGGATATTGGTATTAAACCCAGCATAATTATGACTAGTCCTGGTGAAAAGAGCTTTTTGCATTGGAACCATGACCCCATGTCCGGCACCAGTATTTACATCATTCCATTCCTCGCGATTATGAGCTGTTTCGTTCGCTTCTCCAAAATTATAAAAAGGAACTTTCGCTCGATCTAGGGCTTCCCATAAACCACCTGTCTCGGCATAATCTTCAGGATCCATGCTGCCAGTAGTCCCTGGATGTCTGCGGCCAGGTGCTGAAGAGAATAGCTTTGCTGTTTTTGAAACGCTAGAATTCGCCTCAACCCACTCATTAGGTATAACACCAGCCAACCAATGATGACCATGAATAGAGGCATCACTATCGCAATAGTAATTATCAGAGAATGCAAATTGCTTTGCGGCTTTAATATGGTTTGGACTTATCCTAAGATTAGGAAATTTCTTGCGCAACGTATCCGGAAGCGTATATTCACAGTTGACGCCAAATCGAGCCAAGGTACTGTCACCCCTAGCATTGGTCAATTGACCAAAGATCTCGTCATAGGTGCGATTCTCCTTCGTGATATATACAATATACTTGATTGGTGACTTACGAAGACCTGGCAATGGAGGCAATGGATTTTTATCATCCACCACCGATTTCTGAACAAATGTATTATCTATGGATTGCTGTGTAAGGACTTTTAGCTGAGCGGCATCAGGTACAGCAATTTTCTGAAAACTACCCAACTGAATATCTCCAACATAATCACCTTGAACTGGTTCTATAAAGCCCTTTCCACCATTAGGACCCGCACCTAAGCCTCGACAAGTCGTCGCATATAGTTCCTTTTCATCCTTTGAAAGCAAGACCCGTGTTGGACCCCAACCAGATGGAATTAATCCTTTTGTTTTTCTACTCTGAACATCGATTACAGCAACCGCATTAAAACCTAAAAGCGCCACATAAATAGTCTTTTCATCGCGACTAAGCGCTAATCCAAAAGGTAACAAACCTCGATAATGGTCAATCCGAGCATCAACTTTAATTGGAATCTCGCCTAATATCTTATGATTCTTATAATCTAGAATGGAGATATTATCGTTAGTTGCATTTGTCACGTAGGCATACTTTGCTCCCACGGCAATGGAGTTTGGACTGGCACCACCAACAACTTCAGCACCTTCCACCATATGCCCAATCTGATGACCTGTTTTAAATTTATCCATCACCTGATTGGTCTTTAGATCAATGGTAAATACACTCATCGCTTCAGGACTAAGCGGACTGCCCACGCCCGGGATCTGACGACCTTCGACAACCGTTCCATTGATCGACTCTTTGGTATTGTCGCCATATGGATGATGAGAGATCAGCAATGAATCGAGGTTTTTCGGCGTTGCGCCTGTGATTAAAGGATAAGAATACGCACCCACATTCGCCACAAAAGCAGTCTTGTGATCAGGGCTTAAAGCGAGTCCAAATGGCTGACGACCGACTGGAATCGAGGCGGTTATTTTTTTCGTGGTCAAATCGATTCGAACCATTCTAAAGTTAGCACGATCAAGCACAAGCAATTCGTTGTTCTCCTCATTGAGAACTAAATCGGAGGTAAAGCTGTCGACGTAATCTTTATTTGCGACGATGCCATTCAAGGAGATCGAATCAAGTTTTTCGAGTTTCTGAATGTCATAAAGGATAACTTCGCCATTATCACCCCCACTCAGGTAAAGTATTTTTGAATCTTTTGAAAAGGCAACACCGAGGTAAGAACCATGAGACAATGGAGATTTAATTTTCTTATCGTAGGATGGCACCCGAGTAGCTTTAAACGATGGCAAGTCTACAATAGTAAAAACACCATTGTGCAAGGCAACAGATTTTGTACCATCAGGCGAAATTGCCAAGCCAAAAGGATCGTTGGTGATTCGAATAAAATCCCCTGCAGGAGTTAGAAACCTCCCACTGGGCAATATAGAAGTCCCTCTTTCGTCTATGACTGCAAACTTATCAGCAGCAGGCACAGTAAGAACTTCCACTTGTTTTTGCGAAAAACTTTTTTGCCCTAAACACATTAAGGCAGCACAAAATAGAATGGTTGAAAATTTTCTCATAAAAAATAATTACTCTAATTTCACAATAAATATTTGCTGTTTTGTCTCTTTTTTACCCTCCACAGGGATCAATCGATTATACGCTAATGTCTTTTCATCGTTTGACCAAACTAGATTTGAAAGCGGCTTTTCGCTCTTGGCAGTGATCTGCTTAACTCGCTGCTCAAATGGACGATCAGAGACCTCCGTAAGCACAATGCTATTATCCCAAATGTATAAAATATGTTGGTTGTCTTTCGACCAGCGGACGGCTCCCTGAACATCTGTTGGATGATTAGTTAGTTGAATTGGACTTCCTCCGGCAGGAGCGATTCCAAACACTTGTTTTACCCCATTCTGATCAGCTGCGATAAAAGAGATTAGCTTTCCATCGGGTGACGAGCGAACAACTCCTCCGCATCCTGGGAATTTCGTATCTGCCGTATGGGTTAATCGGCGCTGAACGGTCCCTTTAGGAGGCATAGGAAATGTTGTGCGAGTCCCTTCTAAGGGACCAAATTCACCAGGGACATTCAGGGAGTCAGGTATATCGACCACAAAAAGTTCATCAACTGGCTTTCCATCTTTATTATTAACTTTTCCAATAAAAGCTCGTGCCACCTGAAGTGTGCCATCGGGTTTTGTATAACCAGAAGTTCCAATCCAGCTATCAGAAGCAGCATTGCTGATCTCGTCACTGCCGGGTTTAGGATCTGGAACAACACGAACAACTACCGCGCTATACCAATTTCCTGGTACATTTTCATCGGGATGACCAGGATGTACCGTTACGCGGTGACGATTATTAGATACGGCAATGGTACGCAAGTTCCATTTAATACCTGTTGAGTCTTCAAATTTCTTCATAATCGCATCGTTGTAGGTATAGCCTACCCATTTGCCATCTCTACTCCATTCGTGACGGTGTGTTCCACCTCTTAAAGCACCAGGAGAATAAGGGAAAGTGATGTCGCGAGCATCCATTAGAATCGGAACATTCGGATTGTTATCATCCACCATTACGCCCGTCCGACGCCATTGCTGATAAGGATTTTCTGCCGAGCAGACTTCTAAGCCATGAATAAAAATCACTCGGTTAGTCAATGGATTATAACTTGCCGCTCCTGCACCTGGACCAAAGTCGTGGTTGTCTTTAACGCCAAACAAAACTTGATTTTCTCCTGACTCAATGTTTATGCGCTCTACCGATGGACTCCCTCCGATACCGCCAATACCCGTGCGAGTATCATAGACAAGCCACTTTCCATCAGGCGAAAAATTGTCATTGTTATCAAGGTCATGATTCTTAGAAGAGTCATTCGTAAGTTGAATTTCTGTTTTAAGAGCTAAAGGTTTGGTACATGCAGCAAGCACCAAGAATCCAAGCAAAAGTTTATAGTTCATCGGTTTTAATTTAGTTAGTTTACTTTTTATCATGCTGATCTCGCTCATTCTCTTCATCATCCATATCTGGTCCTTTCTCAATCTTCTGCCAGTCGATGGTTTTATTGTATCTCTTCATCGCTAAATCAGCATTAAATATGCGAGAATCATGCTTCTCTAACGTATATGGGGTAAAGTCAGGTTTGTCGGTAAAGAAATCTTGAAGCAAAGAGGCGGTCACATCAAACTGATTGACATACTTAACATTTAAAATATTGTATATCGTCTTTAGGATAGATCCAAAGTTAGCATGGTTATGAGACACATAGCCCTTTTTAACATACGGACCTTCCATCATTAAAATAGATCGATGCGCATCGATATGATCGCTTCCACCTTGTGGATCATCCTCCGTGATAATGACAAGCATCTGTTTCCAATATTTTGTCCGAGAGAGGAAATGCAAGATACGACCAACAGCAAGGTCGTTATCGGCCATAAAAGAGTGTGGATAGAAATAGCCATCGGCAGGTCTCTTCCCTGCACAATGGTCGTTAGGTACTTGCATGGCCAAGAATGAGGGCAGCTTTTCTCTCCCTTTAATCCATCTATCGGTAAACTCCTTCTCAAATTGATCCATCCGATATTGATCTGGGATGTTAACATTAAAGCCAGCATAGTTAAGACTGGTTCGTTTGAAAAGTGCTTTTTGCATCGGCACCATAACAACATGAGAAGCTCCGGTCTTGGTGTCATACCATTCATCGCGAACATGAGCTGTTTCATTCGCTTCACCAAAATTATAAAACGAGACTTTCGATCGCTCCAACGCTTCCCACAATCCACCAATCTCACCAAAATCCTCCGGATCAACTGCTCCACCAGTTCCTGGCCAGCGACGTCCCGGAGCCGAAGAGAATAGTTTAGCGGTTTTTGTCGTAGCCGCATTCGCCTCAACCCACTCATTGGGCAGCACTCCCACCATCCAATGATGACCATGAATAGAGGCATCACTATCACAATAGTAGTTATCGGAGAAGGCAAACTGCTTGGCAGCCTTAATATGGTTTGGACTTATTCTCAGGTTCGCTAGTCTTTTTCGTGCGGTGTCGGGGAACATATATTCACAGTTAATGCCAAATCGAGATAAAGTACTGTCACCAGCCGCATTTTTCAATTGACCCAATACTTCATCGTACGTGCGATTTTCTTTGGTAATATAAACCACATATTTAATGGGTGATTTTCGAATCCCTGGCAATGGAGGCAAGGGGTTTTTATCATCGACAACAGACTTTTGAACGAATGTATTGTCAATAGACTGTTTGGTATAAGAGGCTAACTGAGCACCATCCGGAGTAGTCACTTTATGAAAACTACCCAACTGAATGTCGCTAATAAAGCTCCCTTGAGGTGGCGTAATAAAACCCTTCCCCCCATTAGGACCAGCACCTAATCCCCGGCAAGTGGTGATATATAATTCGCTTTCGTCTTTAGACAATAGCACACGTGTTGGACCCCATCCAGACGGAATCAACCCTTTAGTCGTTTGAGTTTGAACATCAATGACAGCCACTGCATTAAAACCTAGAAGCGCGACATATAACGTCTTTTCATCACGGCTTAGTGTTAATCCAAAGGGTAATAATCCACGATAATGATCAATTCGGGGATCAACTTTAATGGGTATATGACCGATAATCTTATGATTTTTATAATCAAGAATGGAAATATTATCGTTGGTTGCATTTGAGACATAAGCCAAGTTTGAGCCAACGGCGATCGAATTCGGACTTGCTCCACCAACCACTTCAGCCCCCTCGACCATATGACCAATTTGATGACCAGTCTTAAACTTATCGATCACAAAGTTTGTCTTTAAGTCGATGGTAAATACGCTCATCGCATCGGGGTGCAGTGGACTGCCCACGCCGGGAATTTTGCGTCCTTCAACGACTGTTCCATTTATCGACTCTTTGGTATTATCACCATATGGGAATTGAGAAATCATGATCGAATCAAAATTTGCAGGCGTGGTGCCGGTGATTAGCGGATAAGAATACATCCCCACATTAGCCACAAAAGCAGTTTGATGATCTGGACTTAAAGCAAGACCGAATGGCTGGCGACCAACGGGTATAGAGGCTGTGATTTTCTTAGTCGTTAAGTCGATACGAACCATCCTGAAATTGCCTTTATCCAAGACCAGAAGTTCATTATTTGATTCATTTAAAATCAGGTCAGAAGTAAAACTATCGACATATTCCTTGCCTGATACAACTCCATTTAATGAGATTGAATCAAGTCGCGTTAGCTTTTGAATATCATAACTTATGACCGCTCCATTATCACCACCGCTGAGGTAAATAGTTTTGGAATCTTTTGCAAAGGCAACACCTAGAAATGACCCCTTTGACAAAGGAGATTTCAGTTTCTTGTCATAGCTAGGAACTCGGGTGGCGGCCATCGACATGACGTCAATAATTGTAAAAACACCGTTATGCAGGGTGACCGCCGTTGTTCCATCAGGCGAGAGTGCCATCCCATAAGGACCATCCGTAATTAACAGCGAAGAGCCCGCAGGTTTAACGAGTCTGCCACTAGGAAGAATCGAAATGCCTGATTGATTAATCTTCGTAAATTTATCTCCGGCTGGCGCTGTTAACAGGTCAACCTTTTTCTGTGAAAATACCGATCCACAAAAAACACCCAGAAAAAAAATGAGGAAAAGAAGGCTTTTCAATCGTATCATTTATTGCTCGCCAAATAAGGCATTTATTGAAGAAGTAAAATGAAGTTTAGGTTATTTTATCTTCAAATAATCTAATACGGCCTGGTTTCCTTGTAAGGCATTGGCAGGCATCGGATGTTCGTCATTAAAAACCCTTAATTCATCTTCTGGAAGAAATGTTATAAAGCTCTCGTCGAAGCCTAAGGTATTTTGAACCTTGCCACTACTTAATTTAAGGTGATGTGCCAAGAAATTGTAGGCCGCACCGCGTTTATTGTAACCATAATCATGCACCTCTGCAGGAAAATGAACATTCTCGATGCGATTTTCTCCATCGTACAACGCATAAACTTTTTGAATATATGGATACTCAACACGTGGGGTATTTCTAGTCCAATCGTTACCATCCGAGATGATCAACATCGGACGTGGAGCACAAAGGGCGGCAATCTCAACATTACTGGTTTGATGCGATTTGCTTTTATGTATTGGCATTCCACTCTCGCAGGTGCATCCGCCAAAGAAATGCGCAGATACCATCACAGCAGGGACTGAAACTTTAATTCGATTATCAATCGCAGTTAGTACCAATGTCTGTGTTCCTCCTCCAGATTCACCCGTGATGCCAATCCGTTCAGCGTCAACATCAGGACGCGAGATTAGATAATCAAGTACTCGACGGCTATTGTATGTTTGCAACAATAACGCGATTGGAATATCATGCGTCACCTGATTTGCATCGGCATAGCCCACCATATCATAAGCGAAAACGACTGCTCCCATGCGAGCGAGTACCGCACAACGAGCCTGCACTTCGGCCATCAAACGTCTATTTTTCCAATGACCATGTGGACTCAGAATAGCAGCGCACTTTTTGGTGGCTTTGTCAGGGCGGTAGATATTTCCGGTGATATAAAATCCAGGAAAACTCTCAATAGCCACATTTTCAACAATATATCCATCGCCAGTAAAGGTATGCGTAACCAATAATTTAAAGTCATTCCCACCCTTTGGCATCTGGTTTAATTTCATCCCTTCGACAATTCCATTCCGAATGATCGCAGCACGCTTTTCCCAAGAAGCCTTATCATGCCAAGTGGAAGCAAATTCTTTTAGCATTTTATTTCCTTGATCTTCAGTCCAAAATGCACCCTGGCACAAGAAATTTTCTTGCGCAATAGCATTCGCATTTAAGCCAATAAAAATGGCAATTAATGCATATTTAAATCCATTTGTAATCTTCATAACAATCAAATTTAGGATGTTAGTCGTCTATTAAATACGTTCATTAAATTACGCAATAAAATAAGATTGGAAACAGTTAAAAATATAATCAGTAAAGGCCAAATACTTATGCTATTTTGCATAAAGCACATTAAATATTAACCTTAGAAATTTTATTCCAAAAAACGTTTAATTTTACCCCAAACTTAAAGCAAACTGAGACAATGAAAACCTCTATTTTATTAACTACAATACTATTAATAATTTTTGCAACTCCATCACGCGTGATGAGTATGGAGGCTAAAAAAGCACTCATTCCTGCCCCTGTATCTGCAGTTTGGGGTAGTGGAACATTTACCTTTTCAGGACAAACCAAGATCCTTGTCTCTCCCTTGAATGAGCAGACTCGGTTATCCGCAGAACTACTTGCAGGATTGGTGAAAAATCCCACGGGCAAAAGCTTAGCCATTATGCAGGGAGAGAAACCTGCAAAAGGCTCGGTATTTATGACCCTAGATGGCTCAATAAAAAACAATGAAGGGTATGTCTTAGAGGTCACCACGAAAGGCCTTACCATTCGTGCAAAAAGCGCGGTGGGACTATTTTATGCCGTTCAAACGATACGCCAATTATTGCCCGAAGATGTTGAGAAAGCCGAATTAGTGGCAAACCTAAATCTTTCGATACCGACCTGTACGATTACAGATGAGCCTCGCTTTGCTTATCGTGGCATGCATCTTGATGTAGGGCGCCATCTGTTTCCGGTTAAAAATATCAAACGATACATCGATATGCTTGCCATGCACAAGATGAATAATTTTCATTGGCACTTGACCGAAGATCAAGGGTGGAGAATTGAGATTAAAAAATATCCTAAGCTAACGGAGATTGGGGCTTACAGAAAAGAGACTTTGGCGGGGTTACAAAAGAAAACTGGGAACACCTTCGACGGAATACCTTACGGAGGTTTTTACAGTCAGAATGAGATCCGAGAAGTTGTGGCCTATGCAAAAGCAAAATTCATCACGATCATTCCTGAGATTGAGATGCCTGGTCATTCGTGTGCTGCGTTAACGGCTTATCCTGAGTTATCATGCACAGGCGGTCCATTTGAAGTGCGTAAACTATGGGGCGTCGAAGAGGATGTGTTCTGTGCCGGTAACGATCGGGTGTTTGGGTTTGTTGAAGATGTACTAACCGAGGTTATGGACCTCTTTCCATCACAATACATTCATATTGGCGGTGACGAATGTCCTAAGAAACGCTGGGAAAAGTGTCCTAAATGTCAAAAGCGGATCAAAGAGCAAGGACTGAAAGATGAGTTAGAGTTACAGAGCTATTTTATTCGACGCATCGAAAAGTTCGTCAGCTCAAAAGGTCGTAATATCATCGGATGGGATGAGATCTTAGAAGGTGGTCTGGCGCCTGGAGCAACGGTCATGTCGTGGAGAGGCGAAGAGGGTGGCATCGCTGCGGCGAAATCAGGTCATGATGTTATTATGACTCCAGGGAAATATACCTATTTCTGCTATTACCAATGCGAAGATCGAACCAATCAGCCGATCGCACTTGGCGGCTACGTTCCATTAGAACTAACTTACAGCTACGATCCATTGCCAAAAGAGCTTTCAGCCTTAGAGCAGAAACATATTTTGGGATTGGAAGGATGTTTGTGGACTGAACAAATTCAGACTCCTGAACTTCTGGAATATATGTCGTATCCCCGAACATTTGCCATTGCCGAGACAGGCTGGTCGCCAGCTAATCTAAAGAATTTCGATAGTTTCGTTAAACGGATCACAGAGATGCACAAACGATATGATGCAATCGGAGTTAAATATTATACCGGCGAATACCGAGATACGAAAGCTTTAAAAGAGAAAAAATAAACAGAGAAGCAAATCGTCAAAAGGTTTGCTTCTCTGTTTTTAGCACCTGTTTATCATCCATTCCGCGCACTTGATGCGAGGAGAAATTAGTTACATTCTTCAGTATAAACTGAGGTGTTCCATTTTCCTTCTGAGCATCGATGTTATTAAAATTAGCATCATGCACCTCATCCAAAATAAAGGCTGGACGCTCGTCGCGATTCATATAACGCAAAACGACAATTGCATTTATTACTTGAATTTAATTTCTATATTTGAAAGAGTAGAATTAACTGAAAACCTTTATTGAAACAACTTAATAAGAGTGTTAAGAACTTCTTATAATGAAAAACTCACACAAGATTATTGCATTCATATTCAGCTTATTGTCTAACACTATTGCACCCTTGCAATCCTCAATTGCTGCAGAATTAAAGGTAAACAGTAAACCCAATTTTGTTATCATTCTCGCAGATGATTTAGGGTACGGTGATTTGGGTTGTTTTGGTCATCCAACTATAAGAACGCCCAATCTGGACAGAATGGCCGCCGAAGGGCAAAAGTGGACAAGCTTTTATTCGGCAGCACCTGTATGCACGCCATCCAGGGCCGGATTAATGACCGGCAGACTCCCTATCAGGACGGGAATGACAAGTGATAGAAATCATGTCTTATTTCCGGAATCAAAAGGTGGGTTGCCTGAAAATGAGATTACTATAGCTTCTGCTTTAAAAACTTCGGGATATTCTACGGCCTGTATCGGGAAATGGCATCTTGGGAATTTACCTCAATACACTGCAAATGCACATGGATTTGACTACTTTTTTGGAATGACATGCGGCAATGACGAGTATTTGCAGGAAGGCAGGAATTACAAAACAAGTTTAATTGACCCTAAGATCGAATATTTCAACGTTCCGCTTATGCGAAATACAGAAATTATTGAACGACCTGCAGATCAAACCACTTATACCAGAAAATGCACTGAAGAAGCCATTAACTTTATCAAACAAAACAAGGACAAACCATTCTTTTTGTACCTTGCACATACGGCGCCTCATGTGCCCTTATTCAGATCAACTAAATTCGAGAACAAAAGTCTCAGGGGTATTTACGGTGATGTTGTTGAGGAACTTGACTGGAGCGTAGGAGAGATTTTGGCAACCTTAAAAAAGAATGGGCTAGATAATAATACACTTGTTGTTTTCACGTCAGACAATGGTCCCTGGACCGGGTTTCAGGAACTGGGCGGCAGTGCCGGATTGCTCTCCGGGGGCAAAGGCAACGGTGGCACTTTTGAAGGAGGGATGAGGGAACCTACCATTTTCAGATGGCCCGGAAAACTCAAGACAGGTGTTGTTATGGATATGGCTACAGGGATGGATTTATTTCCGACAATTTCAAAACTAGCAGGTGTGCCTTTGCCAAATAACAGGATATATGATGGTTATGATATCTCGCCTGTCATGTTTGGAACCGGGAAAGATCCCAGGGATGTTGTATATTATTATCGCGATGCCCAGTTATTCGCTATAAGAAGAGGTGAATTTAAGGTTCATTTTAAGATTCTGCCTGAAAATGGTCATGATTCTTTTACAAGCAAAGATCTACCATTGCTCTTTAATTTGAACATTGATCCATCTGAGAAACAAAATATCGCAGCTAAACATCCTGAGATCATTAAAGAAATTATTGAGATCCAAAAGCAACATCAGGCTACCCTGGTGCCGGTAGAAAATCAATTGGAAAAGTGAGAGTTAAGAAGGATTTAGAGTTATTACCTGTAGGCAGGCTCCGAAGGCTTTGGCACTCCCTCAAAAGTAAGCTCAATAACGTTTAGATAGGTGTCCGGAGGCAATTCAGGGAGGTCATGAAGCCATACTCGGTCTCCTTTTTGCTCAATTCGAGCCATCTGACCTGTTGCTAAAACACAAGCTGATTTTACTTTGCTTCCAACCCAAGCTATCGGAACTGTTGAACCTGGCCACCGTTGAATAAATAGATAAACTTTATCTTTTACGCGACTTGCCATACCAAGATTAGAGGCCGCAATTGGCGAAGGACCAGCGCCATAGATCCCTTTGCCATTACGCTTCATCCATTTGCCAATATTCTCGAGATTTTCGAGTTGCTCTCTAGGTAAAGTACCCTCTCCATCTGGACTCACATTTAAGAGAAAATTTCCCTTTTGCGAGGTACAGGAGACAAGAAGACGTAATAGCTCATCGACAGGTTTATAGTTCCGATCATAGGGAGCATAGCCCCAAGTACGGTTCATGCAAAAACACGATTCCCAGGGTCTATCTTGCGCAGTGACTGAATTTTCAGGGGTGCCGAAATCACCGGGGATTCCAGAACGATCATTGATTATGATTTCAGGCTGAAGCTGTCGCGCCATCGCCAACAGCTCTTTCGAACGCCATCCCACTGGATCATTGGGGGACAAGCCATCAAACCAGAGGATATCGACCTTCCCATAATTGGACAAGAGTTCGCGAACTTGAGCATGTGCTTGATCGACAAGAAGCTTCATCGTTGGCTTTGAAACTGGATAGCCTTGTGGAAGCACACCGGGAAAATGCCAGTCGGTAAGCGAATAGTAAAATCCCATTCGCATGCCAGCTTCATGACAGGCATCGGCAAATTCGCGAATTAGATCACGCTTAGCACCCGTCTTAGGTGCCGTAAAATCAGAGACCTTACTATCGAAGAGACAAAATCCATCGTGATGACGGGTTGTAAGAACGACATATTTCATGCCGGCCTCCTTCGCTTTGGCCACCCATGCCTTTGGATTGAAATTTTTAGGATTAAACTGATCAGCGAGCAAGGCGTATTCTTTAAATGGCACATGCTCTTGATACATCAGCCACTCGCCACGACCAGGAATTGAGTAGACACCCCAATGGATAAACATTCCAAAACGAGCCTCTTGCCACCAAGTCATATCTGGTTTGCTCAGCGGTGAATTTGGTTTTTGAGCTAGACTATTCAATGAAAGCGAAAGTACAATCCCAATAAAAAGCAATCTGATTTTTAGACTCATCCTAGATTCGTTTATTTACGTTTATTCAAGAAATCAATTAGAGCAGCTGGGTCATCAGTTTGTATTCCATCGGTGCCCCACTCAATGATTTTCTCCCATTCGGCAGGTGTACCTTGCTTCTCATCAACAATGACTTTCGCATTTATTGCATGAGCAGTCTTTACAAAACTCTGACTAAGTTGCCTCATGTCACTTGCCAAAATTCGTGGATGAGCGGCCTCTGCCAACTCCGGAATATTCTTCTCCGGTCCTGGATCTGGCATTGCCACACATTTGTAGCACAACGATTGCAATTGTTTAATTTCATCCATTGACCCCGGATAGAGATACCAAATGATATCGCGTTCCATATCGTACTTGCGGATTATCTGAAGCAGCTCAGGCACCAAGGGCTCTTTCAGATCAAGATAGATACCAATCTGACCGCGGCACAACTGCAGAATATCTTCAATCCCAGGGATTCGTGTATTTTTCCATTCAGGACCTAACCGTTCGCCAATGTCTAATTTCTTGATCTCATCAAGAGTAAAATCTTTCACCTTTCCCTTTGTTCCAACCACATAGCGATCTACATCGGCATTGTGCACACTAACAATACGACCATCTTTTGTTGCTCGAGTATCGATCTCCACAAAGTCACATCCCAGATCGATTGCTTTTTGAATGGCGGCCAAAGAATTTTCAGGTATCCCAACATGAGCACCTCTATGCGCCACAACATAGGTGTTACCATGCTTTGGTTTACGGAAATAATTTTGAACTGAGGCTTGTTCAGGACCGCTTGAATTTTTCGAAGTACTCCATTCCGGAACAGCCTTGATTGCGTCCATAAAATTATGAATCACATCGGTGTGACAATCTTCGACCCAGCCTCCTTCTCTTAGCCAATGCCATTCTCCAGTCTGATCGCAGACAACGCCATCTTCACGGATAAAATAGGTAATCCATGAAAGAGTTCGAAAGGCCATATCTCGATATTTCTCTCCTCCACCTGCGGCATAAAACATGGCTGTTACAGCACCAAACGTTGAGTTAATGCCACCCCAAGCTCGTCTGTCGGTATCCTGCTCGCCTACACATTGCACCCCACCTGGACGATCTATACCAAGATTTCTTATGGCAAACTGGATGCATAATTCAGCATGCTCTTTCCACTGCGGATCTAGTTTCTCTTTCTTCTCAATAAGATATCGAGCCATATTCAAAGGCGACCAAGCATTACGATTATGTTCGATGGGGTGATCTTCAAAAAATTGAACCCACAGTGTATGCTCCTGATCTTCGGGAGCCTTAAATTGATAATCAACAATCCATGACCATAGCGCCTCACGAGGTTTCTTTAACTCCGAATAACCCAACTCCAGCAGACTATCAAAAAGACGCAAGATATAAACCATATTTCCACTGCGTTCTCCCCAATATTTACCACTTATCGCATCGACTCGAAATGGCCAAGGCGAATGAAGCGCATCACCGGGGCGCATATTTTTTACTAAAACACGGGCATTGTGAATCGCTTGATCTAAATACTTTTTATCTTTTGAGGTCTTATAAAGTTCTAATAGTGCAAAACCGGCAATACCTCCTTTATCTGGTTCGATGACATTTTTACCATAATCGGCATCGTTTTGTGCGCTCTCTTTTAATGGCCACTCATTGATAATACCTGTCGAGCGGGTAAAACTTGGATAAGCACCTTCATTGGGAGTGTTAGCCTCCACGATGAGATAATCACCCATTTTTTTTGCAAAACCTAGCACTTTATCATTCGTCTTACCTTTGTACTCCCAATATTTCAAATACGAAATAATGCCCATTCCATCTTGAGTGGCAGGGATAAAATCGTTCCTGTATGGTTTATACTGTTCATTCATAAAGGTAAAACAGACCCACGATGGATAACCATGGTCGTTGATCGGAGCTTTCAGAAACCAATTCATCTCGCGCTCCAACGCATTATCCCAGGTCGTCCAAGGAGTTAGCTTCGGCTCTTTCTTATTCTCATCATAAATCGCATCGTGCCATCCAATTTTTGAAGGGAGGTAGTTAAAGGTATTCTGGGCTTCTGCTGCGGAATGGCTTACCATTGAGCATAAAGCAAATACGACAGCAACCAACAAGTTATTAGAAGAATAAATCATGTTTTATACTATTTACAAAGGTTTTAATAATTCCATAAACGGAGGAATTCAGTTAAGAATTCCAATTTTCGAGTGTATTTTAGTTTCTAATTCTTTGACGCTTACCTCTTCCAATGTAGCTTGTTCCGTATTGCTAAACCAGCCACAGAAAAGTATTTTCTTCGTAGCAACCGACTGCACAACTTTCCAGCAATACGAAGGGACTGCAATCTTGCCAATCTTTTTATTCCCAAAAAAGCCACCACAGATGATATAAAGTTTCTCCACCTGCGACCATTTTCGCACTTGTGTCTCATTCGTCTTCCAAA
>CAIUAN010000046.1 GCA_903897145.1 uncultured Bacteroidia bacterium
GAGATTCTTCAATATAATTTCGGACTCATTGGTGAATATCCATTAGCCATTGAAGAGATTGCCATCAAGCTGAATCT
The DNA here is from genome assembly GCA_903897145.1 of uncultured Bacteroidia bacterium. Classification (GTDB taxonomy): domain Bacteria; phylum Bacteroidota; class Bacteroidia; order Bacteroidales; family Prolixibacteraceae; genus JAAFHB01. Next base: position 78 of record CAIUAN010000046.1, read on the forward strand.
CACACGCGAAAGGGTTCGTCAACTAAAGATGAAAGCATTAAAAAAATTAAAAAATGCACACCGGAACCGCTTGTTAAGGACTTATTTATAATTTAAAAAATTGCACCCAAACTAAAAGCCGACTTATCAGATGATAGGTCGGCTTTTAGTTTTGTGGAGCTGGCGGGAGTCGAACCCGCGTCCAAACGAGGAAGCAATACGCTTTCTACATGCTTATCCAAGATTTAGTTTTCGAATAAAGACTGGATCAAGGCCACCGATCTTTACCTTATCTCCTTTATTTCATCGACTTGCCGGAGCATCTAGTCAACTATTTCCGATATTACAGCATCTCCGGTTCAGGCCGCTTCGGATCTACAGCACCCGGGAGATGTCCCACTCCAGCATCTAATGCCGGATTAGCATAATCTACTTGATTCGATTAAGCGGCAAGAGCAAAATTATTTTCGCCAATTATTGGTTTGGATATTAAGATTTACGGGCCAATAATCCAATGCCCAGCATGCTTACATACCTCTCCTGCCCGCTGTCAATACCGGTCAGCCCCAGGTAAGTTTGTCCTGCAAAATTACAATTTAAACAGTCATTATTTACGGTTAGCCGATTTTTAATTTAGGCATAGCTATTTCAATCCCGATAAGGTTGGGATAAAAGCAAATAATCAGAATAAGATTGAAGATTTTTAGACGAGAGACCAATTACTTATAACTCCGGACTACAAAGATTTTAATTGATGTATGGCCATCGTTGGATCAGAAGCACCAAAAATTGAGTTGCCAGCAACCAAAACATCGGCACCAGCCTCAAAAAGCAGCTTCCCATTCTCTAAATTTACCCCTCCATCGATCTCAATTAAGGCTGAACTCTTCTTCTCCTCGATCAAGCGACGTAAGGCAGCCACTTTGCGTAAGGTATTCTGAATAAATTTCTGTCCACCAAAACCCGGATTTACCGACATCAACAAGACTACATCAACCTCATTGATAATATTTTCCAATACCGAAACTGGGGTATGCGGATTTAAACAAATGCCCGCTTTCATCCCCTCGTCGTGTATCGCGCTAACAGTGCGATGAAGATGCTTACAAACTTCATAGTGAACAGTTAGAATATCGGCACCAGAATCTTTGAAAGGCTTAATATATGGATCAGGATTAACGATCATCAAATGCACATCCAAAGGCTTAGTTGCTAACTTCTTAACCGCCTGAATAACTGGTATTCCAAAAGAAATGTTTGGAACAAATACGCCATCCATCACATCAAAATGAATCCAATCGGCTTCACTCTGATTAATCATAAGGATATCGCGACCCAAATTATTAAAGTCGGCAGATAAGATTGAAGGTGCAATTAGACGGCTCACAGCTTAATATTTAAGATTCAAATCGAAATTTATATTCAAAAGTAATTATAAACATCAAATAATCAATCTTTGGTAGGTGCAGGAAAATTAGGATTTGTCCCTTTATACCGTGGATACGATTCCCAGACATCAGGATTTGGACCCATAATCCTAGTATCTCCGGTATTTCGAAGCTGATTCATAAGTCTATCGGAGAGTTGCTTTTTAACTTCCGAAAATTTTGGATCTAAAGCTATGTTAATCAAGCAATCTTTATCTTTTACAACCTGATAAAGTTCTTCAGCAGGTCTTTTAGCTATGGCGGCAAGAAAAAAAGGTGCAATCGCAGGATCTTGTGTATTACTTTGACC
>CAIUAN010000047.1 GCA_903897145.1 uncultured Bacteroidia bacterium
ATGCTCAAAATGTTGACGGAGTCTATCCAGAAGTGTACCGAATACTTACAGACGATAACAAGATCGAAATAACGGAAGAAGAAAGAGAAAAGATTCTGTCCACTACTCTGAGCCTCTATTTCAGGACATCAAAGTTCTTAGACGCAAAAAATAAAGAGCTGGAAGATGTCTTTGCGTTTATCGAGAGGGCGCAGCAAAAGTTCGGTGATTCTGACAAAGAAATGAACATGTATTTTGGAGACAGAAATTACACTTTTAAAATGTCGGATGCGGAAGAAACGAAGGAACAAATGAGACTAAACAATAAAATGGACTTTATTGTTGGGCATTTTGGAAATTGGCAAAACTTTATCCGCCATAAGTATCATTCGCAAATCACCGTCCTCAAGGTAACTAAAGAATTTCCCCTTATAACTTCGGACAACCCTGTCGAAATTTACAATCATAAATACAAAACCGCAGACATTTTCGATCCCAATAATTCTATTCAGCTTGCACTCAATCAAGAGTATTTTCTCTGGATTTCTCCTAATACCCAAAAGAGCGATAGAAATATCATATACCGAGGAGCTCGGGATAAATGGTTTGCCTTTACTTTAAATTTTAGCACCCATGCCAGCGCAACAGACTGGATTATTGGAAGGGAAGACACTCTCGCTGCCCACGTAGAGCAACATAAGACATATACAACTGCCCATCCAGAAGGGGCAGAGGCCATCGAAAGCATCCAAAGCAGAGCATTAGGTCTAGTTGAGTATTTGGACATTGTCGAGAAACAGGGGATAGGTAGTGAGATTGCCGTCAATAAATTCAAGGAATTACAAACAAGCCAGTTCTTTAAAGACGATCCTATGGTTTTGGAAATGAGTAGAGAAATGAAAGAAAAAGGATTTATTTAGTGTACGTGAAAAAGAATGGTGTGCTATTGCACATCTCTAAATGATGTCTGCTCCGCTACCGCTCTACAGCCACCCACCCACAAGGGTAAATAGGAATTCGACTGTTTTTGTTCGGCAAATACTGCGCCATGCCTAAAACAACCACTTGCTTTGATGTCATGTTCAATGGAAGCAAAGCAAGAGGTTGTTTTTCCTGTACGGTATTGATACCCGGCTCCTACGTCTCTGGGAATCAAACCTTCAGGAACGGCAGGATCACAGTCTTTGCTTCTCTCAAAAAAGTCTCATGGCTGCTACTATGTCCTGTAGGCTTTACTGCTCCCTCATTTCAAACAAAGCTTCGTTCCTCGCTCCGTTCTCATTCGCTCCCAGAGCCTACAGTCCATTCGCAGCCCTTGTATGTGCTCGCCCGCTATGCCACCGGCTGCGTTACGGATTTTTGCTGACACACGCCCTGGCTGATTGGCATCCCACGCAAAAATCCTTCACTGTGCAATTTGGCGGTATCCCGCTTGTTCAAATTGCCCCAGCCGGTGGCACTCGCTGGAAACCCGCATACGCTTGGTTTCCTTTCTGGCGAGCGGCTTCTTCATGACCGCAATGAAATATTGCAGTCATGATTGGCTCTGCGGCCGCTGAAGGCTCCTTTACCGGCTTTTGCGTCAATCGCTATGAATAAAGTAAGCTGTAGAAATAGCTATCTTTAATAACAAACAAGCGATATGCAGATACGTTTTGAATGGCTCAAATATTATCAAGAAAGTGCCAATTTTGTTACTTACTACGGCGATATCTATCCCGGCTATATTTACGAATTCAATGAATTCCCGGATAGTATTTTCATTATTCCACCGATCAACACGAAAACAGTTGTGGAGTTACAAAAGGCCAACCAGCTTACGATTGAAAAGCTATCAGAGTACGGTTGGGAAATTCGGGATGAGAAAATAATCCAACAAATAATTGAAAATAAAGGCTTGGGAAATGATACCGACCTGCCGAATCCTTCCATTCTAGGAAATCAAAAATGGAGGCAAATGTTTGTATTCGGTGCTGGTGCATCGGCAAATTGTGTTTTGGAGGAGGAGAAGAGATTTAAGAAATACGAGCTTCGCCCACCGTTGGGGAACGAATTGTTTGATGAAAGATTTAAGGGAATTTATGGTAAGTACGAGGGTGTGCGGCAGCTTTTGCCTAATCTGAGGATGGCGAAAAATGAGGTTGAGAAATTCTTACAATCAGAATGGGACATCATTCGCCACACCTATAATCAAACGTTGCTGTCAAGGCATATTAATATCTACTATTACTTTCAGGAATTGTTTTTCAATATTTCCCATGGAGTGCTCGGCGAGTTCTACGATTACAATTTATATTCGTCCTTTGCGGATAAGCTTCAAAAGAAGTCATCGCAAAATCCTTTGGAAAAAGTAGGCATTGTAAATTTCAATTACGATATAATTCTCGATGAGTATTTATCGTCCCATTTTGGCGTGAAATTTAAGGAGATGGATGACTATATCAATTTCAACAAAGAGGCATTTTTGTATTTCAAGCCCCATGGTTCTGCTAATTGGGGATGGAACTTCAGCTCTCCGGAATCGAGAATCGAAATAAATAACGCCCCAACATGGTTGTATAATAATAAGACATCCCTTGCCGAGATTTATTACCAACATCTAGGAACGATTGGTGATATGGTACATAGCAAGTCATGGGCTTTTGATAATAAATACTCGGTCAATAAAAATCGCATTGAAATAATAACTGACTACCCTCGGCGGTATTTACCGTCATTGTTAATCCCATACAATGAAAAAGACGAGTTTGTAATGCCGTATCATCACAGGTTACGAATGGAGTATTTTATGGGAGAGATGGAGGACTTATTTTTGATTGGGTGGAAGGGAAACGAGTATGCGTTTAATAAGTTACTTCGAACCAATTTAAGGAGTTTGAAAAGGTTAATAATCGTAAATCCAAATCAGAAGGAAGTAATAGATAACCTTACTCCTTTTCTTGGCGATATTTTTAAAAAGTATCAGGTTATTCAAATTAAGACCTTTGAAGAGCTTTTGAATTCGAATTTAATATAGCGTTTTCTTTAAGTAATTCTGCTCCCTGACCGCAAAGGTATAGGCCTGTTCCGCAAAGGACAAGGTCAGCACTCCCGCTATTGCTCCGTTTGTAAATTTGCACAACAAAATCTCCACACCCAACGTATTTGAACCC
>CAIUAN010000048.1 GCA_903897145.1 uncultured Bacteroidia bacterium
AAGAATATTGCAGTTTAATTATGGAACAAAATATCGATTATATAGCCCTTAGTGAAAACGGAAACAAAAAGTTTACCGACGAAGATTACCCAGGGGCGGTCTTAGATTACACCCAAGCTATCGCGCTAAATTCGAATGATGCTGAGCTTTACTATAACCGTGGCAACGCGAAATACAATTTAAATGATTTTTTCGGTGCTATTGCCGACTATAATGTGGCACTTGAGATTGACTCTGGCTACGACATGGTATACAATAATAGGGGAAATGCAAAGAATGCTTTGAACGATTACCGAGGAGCTATTGCCGATTATTCTGCTGCTATAACCGCCGATGTAGAGGATGCCACAGCTCTTTATAATAGAGGTTTTGCGAAGAATAGCATTGAAGATTTTAGAGGGGCAGTAATCGATTTTACTGCAGCTATTGCAATCGATCCGATGCATATTGAGGCTTATTACAATAGAGGTGTAAGCAATTTTTTCTTGCGGAATTATAAAAGTGCCATCACCGATTATTCAAAAGTCATCTCCTTGGAGCCATACGATTCAATGGCATTTTGTAGTCGTGGATTAGCAAGAAAAGGGTTGGATGATTTTGATGGATCGATCCGTGATTTTACGATGGCTATTGATCTTAATGGAGAGGATGTTGTTTCGTATTACAATAGAGCGTTAGCAAAAAATGCCCTATTTGACTATCGAGGCGCAATTGATGATTTCTCTATGGTCCTTGTTCTTAGTCCAAAATATACCTTGATCTATAATCTTCGTGGTCATGCCAAAGGTAATCTTCAAGATTATGCAGGAGCCATAGCCGATTACACCAAAGTTATAGAGGCAGAGCCAAACGACGTTCTGGCTTGGTATAGCCGAGGATTTGCAAAGAATGCAATACAAGATTTTAGGGGAGCTGTAGCCGATTACACCAAAGTCATCGAGCTAGATTCAACCTATCCATCGATTTACACCCATCGCGGGAATGCGAAATGTAACCTTAAACTTTATGGAGGAGCAGTGGCTGATTTCACTTCTGCTATTCAACTTAATCCTGATGATGCTGAATCGATCTATGCTCGTGGATTAACACGCCTCGATCTGGGACAGCAGCATGAGGCAGCGTTGGATTTCCAGCGAGCTGCAGAGCTAGGCTCTTCGGATGCGATAGAAGCTATTGCGAAATATTGCTAAACAGTATCAAATCATTCGTCTGTCTTATTTCTGTAAATACCCATGATACCTCCCCATCCAATAGGGAAGTAGGAAATAGGCCCCATCATCTTCATGCGTTCCATTTGAACCTATTATAAACTCTCGTGGATTTGAATTAGCCTTCACAATACCCGCTTCTGGGGTTGGAATAATTCGTGTGGCTTGCGCTTTTCTAGAGCGGTCAATAAGCTGTTCGGCTTGCAGATCCCAGCGGTGACTATTATCCATAGTCCAGGTGATCATATCCATGGGGATAAGCTGAAGTTCCTCTTTGACAATTGCTAAATCACAATCTTTCTTGAGTGCGACACTCGCTATTATGTTCCATAGCGGAGTTCGATCGGGCTTCGCTGCGTTCCATGCTCGTTGAATACTTGTGGTATAAGTGGGAAGATGTTTAGTGTCTTTTGAATAAGCAAAAAGGGAGTAATAAGGAAGGTAGGTTAAGATATCATCCGAGTGACTATTCTCATATGGAACGGCTCTTTTGGCCTCCAGTGTATTTTCGGCATAGTGATGCTTTTTAATTAGCATCTGATAAGCCTTTTCAAATTTTTGATCTCCAGTAATGTATACGGCAACTTTTAGGAAGGAGAGTATCTGCAGGGAATTAGTGCCTCGCTCATACCACCGACCTGGAACATTGTTCAGCGAATCGGGATTCCAAATGGCCCATTGTGTAGGCTTTCCATCGAAATCAATAAATTGGAAGTTGTTCGTGATAATATGAGTCATTTCGCGGTCAACGAGCCCTTTTATTCGCTTTTTTGTTGGAGCATCTGCAACTAGATCATAAAAAAGTGGAATGGCAAATAGATGTCCGGCAAGTTCATCCGAGCTCGCATCATCAAGCCATTGCCATTTCCCATCGGCTGAAGGATGCCATTTTTTTGGATAGGGCGAACGCGACTGGATCACGGTATCAGTAGCGGCTGCAAAAGATCGTCCAGGCAACCCGCTGATTCCAGTTGCTGTTTCTAGTCGTTCTAAAGCTTCGTAGCTGTTAATTGCATTTCTTTTCGCTTCTGGATCTTTAGTGACTGCATATCTAAAGCACTCAGCTGCCAGGTAAATTGCCGTCCAGAGTCCATCGTTGTCGTTGGTGGTTTTTTTACTCGTCGACAAGTCTCCCGGAGTCGTTAATAACGATTGACTAATTAACCCATATCGGTTGTGGCGCAGGCTGATTCGTTCTTCAAAGACCGAAGCTTTCTGCTCCAAGGTCATGGGTGTTTGTTTAATCTGACTGATTCCTAAGGGTGTTGCAATCCAAACCGTATGCTCGTCCAGCGGAAGTATGTCATTGATTTTATTGTTTGGCAACCATCTCTTTCCATTGTAATAATGCCATGTTGAATCTTTCTTGATGGCTCCTTTATCAGTTCCAAGCCAGATAGTTTTATTGAAGGAGTGAATGGATGTGATTGGACCATAAGGGAGTCCGTCGGCACCTCTTAAAAGCCAATGGTCGCCATCTTTAGCTATACATCCGAGGGCAAAAAGTCCACCAAACACCACGTCATTTTTAGCTGTTGTCTCAAGGGCAAAATACTGTCTCTTTAGCCCTTTTGCCATCAGATGGGCATCCATATTAAACCACCCTGCCGCCATTCGGAGCAAAAGTCCATTATTGGTCGCAACCCATAAATCGCCTTTTTGATCGGCGGCTATAGCATGTACTCTTGACCCCGCTGCAATTGAGACTGAATGCCACGAACCATCATAGGTTAAAAGACCATTGTTGGTGCCAACATGTAGCACCTTTTCATTCTCCCAGGCTAGACAACTAATGGTATCGTTTTGCGAATTCTCGGGAAGTTTAAGAAGAACGGTACTATCTCCATTTTGAATAAAATTCTTAGATGCCAGCCATATCTCATTTTTCTTGTCGAGCGTTGCCGTTTTCCAAACAGAATGGTTTGGTTTCCCTGTCCAACTATTGTTTTGGAAGGAATAAATCCCATTTGACGTAACACAAGTAACTTTTTCCTTTGTTTTGAAGAGCTTTAAAATATTCGAAGATGCTAAATCGGGTAATTTTATATCGGTCTTTATCTCTTGCAGATAGGTTTCGTGAACGAGCTTTAAACCCACAGAAGGTTGAGATTTCGTGTTGAACTGTATTGAAAATACAAGAAGAATACTGCAGACTAATCGATCGATTTTCATCCTCGAAATTTCTTATTAAAACTATTTCTCAATGATCAATCCATGATACCTTCCCATCCAATAGGGAAGCAAGAAAAATGCACCGTCGTCTTCGCCATGGCCATCCGAGCCTGAATCATAGAGATAGGTGTTACTATTCCATTTTGATATTCCTCGCTCGGGTGTAGGAATGGGTCTAATGGCTTGTGCCTTACCAAAACGATCGTTTAACTGGTCTCGGGGTAAATCCCAACGATGACTATTCTCCATTCGCCAAGTGATTAGATCCATAGGGATTTGTTGAAGCTCCTCAAGGGCAATCTTAAGATCGCAATCTTTTTTGAGCCCAATACTCGAAATGATATTCCAGATTGGAATCCGATCGGGTTGCTCAACACGCCAACTGCGTTCGGTACTTTTTATAAATTTTGGCATTAGCTGAGCATCATTGGCATACCGCAGTAAGGTGTAGTTTGGTAAGAAGGCCAGTTCGTCATCCGAATGGTTGATATCGAAAGGTCCATACATCTTTTGCGGTATCATATTTTCGACATAGTGGTGTTTTTGTGTCAAGGTCTGATAGGCTTTTTCGAATTTCTGATCCCCGGTGACATGAAGACCCGCCTTTAGGAAGGCCAGTATCTGCATCGAATTAATCCCTTTTTCGTACCACCAATTATTTGAGAAGTTTAGGGAGTCAGGAGTCCATACGGCCCAGCGTGTCGCTTTCCCATCGAGGTCTACGAGTTGAAAATTGTGATCAACGATGGTATTCATCAATCTATGGACCAAGCTTTTAACTCGCACTTTCATCTCACCTTCTGCCACTAAATCAAAAAATAGGGGATAGGCAAACATATGACCAACAATCTCGTCAGAGCTGGTGTCGCCTTTCCACTTCCATTTTTGATCAGGAGTCAGGTGCCACTCACCACCTTTGCCCGTATCTTCATCCGCTGCCGCGATTGATCGTGCCGGAAAGCCAGGCATTCCTGTCAGCTTCTCCAGTCGTTCGAGTGCTTCAAATGCTTTATTGGCATTTTTTTTCGCTTCGGGCTCTTTGGTAACTGCATATCGGTAGCTCTCTGCCGCTAGATAAATAGCTGTCCACAGTCCATCGTTATCATCTGTTCCAGTCCGACTTGTTGAAAGATCACCCGAAATGCTTAAGCTAGATCCGCTGACCAATCCATAGCGGTCGTGACGCAGCCTGATTCGCTCTTCAAAGGCTTGTGCTTTTTGCACTAAGGTCATGCTAACCTCCTGAATCTGATTGATCCCTTTCGAAGTAGCCACCCAGGTGGTATGCTCGTCGAGTGGGAGAATATCGTTGGTCTTATTGTCTGACAACCATCGTTTCCCATTGTAGTAATGCCAAGATTTGTCTCTCTTGATAACACCTTTGTCGGTACCCAGCCAGGTGGCCTCTTTTATTGTTTTAATCACTGTGATTGGTCCATAAGGCAATCCATCGGCGCCTCTTAAGAGCCAGTGATTACCATCCGCAGCAATGCATCCAAAAGAGAATAGCCCACCGAATAAAACATCTCCAGCAGTTTTCCCATTTTGTAAGGCTGAATAATAACGTTTCAGACCGTTGGCCATTAAATCTTCATCTAAGTTAACCCATTGGTTATTCATCCGACGCAAGAGTCCTCCAGTTGAGGCTGCCCATAAATCACCTTTGGAATCTCTTAAAATTGAGTTTACTCGTTTTCCTGTTGAGCATGGGATCTCTGTCCAGCTGCCATTCCACGAGAGTAATCGATTTGTTGTTCCAATCCAAAGCGTTTCATTTTCTAGATAGAGACTTACAATGGTGTCTTGAGATGCTGTTTCCGGCAGTGTCAATTTTTTATCGTCACCCTCTTTTTGAATCGTATTCTGATTGGCAAGCCACACTTTGCCCAGCTTATCTATGGTGGCAGTAAGCCAGCCGGTTCCAGATGGTTTTCCTGTCCAAGCTCCCTTTTCATAGCGAAAAACACCATTGGAGGCCACCGCAATAACCTTGTTCTCCTCCTTGAAGAGCTTAATAATTGTTGATTCAGCTGATTGAGGTAAGGCAATCTTAGTGCTTATCTCTTGGTAATACTTTCCGCTAATTACTGGCTTAATGGATTGTGCCGCAGCGGTCAAGCAGATTGCAGAAAATAAGATGCTAATTAGGCTGGATAAGATGATTCTTCGTTTCATGGTGTTATTCTTTAGGACTATTAAGTTCGTTTTATCTCTTGTTCAAGATGGAGGATGATTTTTATCAAGGAGTCAGCTAACTCTTTATGGATTTGGTCGAAAGGTAGTATGGGCTCACGCACTTGATCTGTTGGATAGATTTGTTGCTGATAAAGTAATCGTTTAAAGAAGTGGATCGAGATATCAAGATGTTGATTTGAGAAGGCAAGAACAGGTAAGATCTTGCGAAATAAATCGGTGGCTTCCGCCTCTTTACCTTCCGTCCAAAGTTTATATATTTTGGCATATATCCAATGCATTCCGGTGGGCATAAACGCGTGAACACCTCTTTTCAATCCCTCAATCATTTGTGTGACGGCCCAGCCTCCACTGATATTTAATCTCCCCTGCGTAAGGTTTAAGATCCGAGAGTATTTCACTCCGGCAGGCACAGTCTCCACTTTTAAGCATCTGAATGCGGGAACTTCTTCAAAGAGCGAGCATATTACCTCATCAGACAATCCATCGCTTGTGGCATTCCAATCTTGAAGCATAATCATCTCAAGATCGATCTCTGCCAGTTGCATAAAATGACTTTTAAACTGTTCGTCATTCTGATAAGGGATCTGAAATAACAGTTTCCGACAACCTAATTCGGCATAAGATCGTAGAAGTTTTTTGCTTTTGGCTAAATCGGGCTCACCCGCCCCGGCAATAACTGGTACTTGGCCATTGACCTCTTGAAGAACCGATTCAACCATTTGTATTCGTTCGGTTTCCGTAAGTTTGGACACTTCGGAAGCCATGGCTGGAACTAGAAAACCTGACACCCCAGCATTGATTGCCTCTCTGACATTTAATTTCAATGCCCGAAGATCAACCGAATTATCGGTCTTAAATGGAGTATTTAAAACCGTTACAATGCCAAAAAGGGGATAAAGTTCCTTCATGAGAAATTGAACAGTCCTGACTGCCTCGAAAGGTGTCAGGACTATTTTAATTAGTTAGTATTATTTTTTCAATAACCAGATATCGCAAATTTTAGATTGATCACGCCAGTTCATTTTTGATTCCTCTGGAATGTCAAACGTAACTTGAATCTTTCCATCGCTTACATATTTCGGTGAAAGCTGGAACTCTTTAAACTCCTCTAGTCCTTTGTTATAAACAGTTGGTGAAATACGTTCTCCGTCTACGCGGATTAAGGCATCGCCGTAACCAGCAATTCGTATGGTATAGTGTCCATTAGGATCAAGATCGGCATAGTCTAACTTTGGAAAGTTTTGATAAAGCTGAGTTGAAAGACGCTTGCGGCTTTTGCCATCCTCCCACCAAGCCACATCAGTCGCATCTTCAGTACGGGTTTTTACCCGTGGTCCTTTAGAGATATCTGAGATGTTATCGTAATAACTTCCTGGACCTGGATTTTCCCAGGTACGAATGACATCAAGACGATCAATCTTCTCCTTTTCAGTGGCCATCTTACTTACCTTCGCAAACTCATCAGTAAGCCACCATCTGTTGTTTAATGGGTAATCAAGGAAATCAAGGATTGCTCCACGTTCAGATCCACTGGCGTGGTATTTTGCCACACTGGTCTGCATTCCAATAGACTTGTTTAAAGCTTCACAGTAATAGACAATCCGTTCTCTTAGAGAAGGCGAGATCTTTTCGTTGTCTCCTTTATTTACGACGGCTAAAGCTTCAGTCATGGCTTTTTCAGACCCAATTTTGGTTGCTGTGCCTAGAATTTGGTTTGCCTCTTTCTCAAGTGCTTGCTCATAGACTTTTCTTCTTTTTACATAGGTGTCGTAATATGAGCGCATCACCAACTGTTGCCAGCGCCAGTTTCCTTTTAGTTCAGGATGTTTCGCTTCGAGATTTTGCCAGAATGCAAAAGTCGTTTCAATACCTCCATTTTCCTCTACTGGTCCAACCCAGTTGCGCTCCAATGCTAAAATACCATCGGCACCAGCCTCCGCTACTGAAGAGCCGAAAAAGAAACGTGAATATTCGACCATCACCTGACGCACATCCTTTTCTGGATCCCAGCCCATCTGACTCCACGTCACCTTGTTGACATCATCATGAACACCATCAGAATAGGTTAGAAAACCATCAGTTAAAGGGGCAAAGCGATTGTGAACTTTTGCATAATAATACGGTTGAGGATTGCAAATTTCACGTCCTTCTGTTAGAGCATAGGCCTGATCCCAGTTTTCAGTAGGGTATTGACAGCGTATGGTATGGGTTATGTCCGGATAATGACGGTGTTTGTATTGTTTCGGTAACCGGAAACGTGATTCTGCTAGATCCGGACTACTAGGTCCCGTAGCCACCCCTGCAAGCCAGTCGGGTTTATTAGCCTCTAGATATTCATAGAAATAATTTACTTGTTGATCATTAAATCCTTGCAATGAAATCCACATGCCAGCTTTAGGATGAACTTTTTTAAGTTCTGCAGCAATGGCTTTTAGGAAGGGCATAACAAATTTAGGATCGTTGCTGCCTGGATCGCCTCCAGGGAAGAAAATGCCATCTAAACGAACGCAGCTTTTATAGAAATTGATATGCTTTTGGACTTCTGCTTTAAACAGAGCTTCATTAGAAAGATCCACATCAGCAGGTGTCCAGGCCCAATAGTCGAGTCCATAATTGTTACAGATCTCCGACATTTTTGCATTCATCATATCGCGAGGGAAACGCATCACTGGTCCAAGAGGTCCGTCATGAAAAGGGATATTCTCAATGCTATTGGTACCAAATAGCGCCAGTTCACGGAAGTAAGTCTCAAACTGTGAAGCATCCCATGAATCCCATGAATTAGCCGTATTGCGATACCCAATTTGATGACCACGAAGTGGGTAAGCAGGTGAAGTAGCGATCTCAATTTTCTTTGTGACTAGTATCTTGCCTTTCGTAAGTTCTGCTGTTCTAAGAAATTGACCAATAGCAAATACAACAGCTCTTTCATCAGCCCCAATCAACCAAAGTACATCTTGACTACCTGCTTTCCCAAGCACAAGTCGCAACCCTTCTGGTTTATTCTCCGCTAGATTGTCGCCTGACCTTTTAGGAACAGCTAATCCATTTACTTGAGTATCGCTTGATTTGGCTAAGATAATTAAAGAGCTCGCTCCAGACTTTGAAACCAATGGCAATTTAATAGCCGTGTGTTTGGCCACTTCTTCCTGCAAGACGCGAATGGCAGTTTCTCGAACAGGCGAGTTTATCCCCGTCGATGCGACAATAGATGCTTTTGAGAAATCGATATTTTGCGCAAATACGTTTACTCCAAGGAGCAGAATTGTTACAGCAAATAGCGACCGGGCAATAATAAATTTAGTTTTCATGGTTTTGAAATTAGTATTTAGAGTTGATTTATTTTTTAATTAGCCAAACATCAGAGATATGCGAATATTTCGACCAGCGAAGATGCGACTCTTCAGGACGGTCGAAAGTTACTCTCATCTTTCCATCTTGGGTTATTGCTCTTGGGATAACAAATTCTTTAAACTCCCCAATCCCTTTATTGTAAACGATTGGTTCTAGTCGCTCCCCATCTACGCGAATTAGGGCATCGCCTAATCCACTTACCCGGATTATATATTTGCTTGTAAAATCAAGATCGTTGTATTCTAAGATTGGCTCAATTTGGAATAGCTGAGAAGATAAACGCTCACGCGAATTTCCTCCATTCCACCAGGCCACATCAGTGCCATCATAGGAGGTAGTTTTCACATGTGGACTCGACTCAATATTAGAGACATCATCATAAAAACTGCCAGGTCCTGGATTCTCCCAATCTCGAATAATGGCAAGGCGATCTAGTTTTTGTGCTTCGTTACTCATGAGCTTAATCTTCTTAAACTCATCGGCAAGCCACCATCTGTTATTGAGGGGATAGTTTACAAATTGTAAAATACAGCCTCGTTGTGAGTTGGCAGCATGATAGTGCTCAACATCGGTTTGCAAGCCAATGGTTTTGAATAAATCATCACAATATTTTACAATCTTCTGATGGATATCGGTATTGATTGGCTTCGTTTCGGCTTGATTAACTAGTTCCAACGCTAATGACATTGCTTTTTCTGATCCAATCTCAGAGGCTGTTCTCAGAATTTTATTGGCTTGTCTTTCAAGTTTCTGCTCATAGATTTTACGTCGATGCTGATAGGTGTCATAATACGAGCGCAGGACCAGCATTTTCCACCTCCAATTTGTGAGTAGTTGCGGATTCTCAGACTCTAGTTTCTTCCAGAACTCAAACGTTGTTTCAATACTTCCGTTTGTGGTAATTGGTCCTGACCAGTCGTGCTCTAAGGCATTAATTCCATCAGCCCCTTTTTTTGCCAGTGAAGATCCAAAGAAATAACGACAGTAGTCGGTAAGGATCTCGTTGACATCTAATTCGGTGTCCCACCCTTTCATACTCCAGGTTACTTTGTTCACGTCGTCATGACAGCCGTCTGAATAAGAAACAAATCCGTCAGTTAATTTTGCACTGGCAGCATGGATTTTGGCATACTGATTCGGTCGTGGATTGATTCCCTCTCGTCCGATCGTTAACATATAAGCCTGATCCCAATTTTGCATCGGATAGTCGCATCTTACATTATGGGTAATGTCAGGATAGTTGCGGTGCATATATTGCTTGGGTAGACGAAAGCGTGTCTCCGCAATTGGCGGACTGCCTGGGCCAGTAACAACTCCTTTTAGCCAAGTGGGACTGTTTTTTTCAAGGTATGAATAGAAATAATCAATCTTTTCGGCATTAAATCCTTGCAATGAAATCCATACCCCAGCTCCTGGATGGTATTTTTGTAGTCGATCGTTTAACTTCTGCAAGAAAGGAAGTACATCACGTGGGTGGTTCTCACCTGGATCACCTCCAGGGAAAAATACGTTGTCAAGTTTTGGACAGCTTTTGTAAAACGCTTCAGCTCTATTTAATTCTGCTTCTTGTTTTGAGGCAAGCGATAAGTCTGCAGATACAGGTGTCCAAACCCAATAGTCAATCCCATACAAAGCACATAATTCACTGATTCGAATATTCATCTCTTCAGGAGAGATCGTGAATAATACGCTGTCATCTCTGTCGCCTAGTGGAATTGTCTCAACGGCATTGGTGCCGAAAATAACTAAGTCACGAATGTATTGTTCGTATTTTTTTACGTCCCATGCATCGTATGAATTGGCATGATTGCGGTAACCTAATTGATGACCCCGAATTGACTGCATGGGTGAAGTTGCAAAGTCAAGAGGTTCCTCTAAATTGATTTTGTGATTTGTCATCGTGGCGGTGCGCAATAGCTTGCCAATCCCAAATAGGACACCACGGGTGTCAGCACCGATGATCCAAACAATCGTTTTATCTTTACTTTTCTCACTGACAATGCGATATCCCTCGATTTTATCTTCGGGTAGATTGGTGCCAGCTCTTTTGGGCACTTTTACCCCATCGAGATTTTCATCTTTTGAGATGGCCAAGGCGATAATGGTTGACTTGTCCCAATGCTTTGAGAGTGGGAATGTTATTGAAGTTCTCTTTGCAACCTCTTCCTGCAATACCCGAATAGCCGTCTCCTTAACAGGGGAAACTAGTGACGGTGAAGCTAGTATGGTTGACTTCGACAGGTCGATTGGTTGTCCAAATAACAGTAAATGACTCGATAGCAGAAAGCTTACGATCAAAACTTTAAAAAGATATGTCTTTTTCATTTGTGATTTATTAATGGCATGGCTGTCCTTATCATCCCTTCTGCGATAACATCTCCAAGGTCTGGTCCGTAAAAGCTAACACTGGATTCATAACCTTCACCATAAAGATATTGTTCACGACTGAGGATATAACTAATCCATTCGTTGGCTAGTCCCCCGATGGCAACATATTTTGATCCGTTTGCTCGCAATGCTTTTTTTACCCGCTGTCCTAAAACAGCAGTCATCTCACCCGGCGCACCTGCTATCACTAGATCGCCGATCCTTATGGCACCAATGCCTACCTCTTTTGGTCCCAATACATCCATCACCACTTTGACCGTTTGAGCATTAAGACCATATTCTTCCCCTCCAGTTTTCATGAATGAGGGGTGAGCTGCATGTTGAGGTAATTTGGAGGTTGTGTAGCTAGATTTGAATTGCTGAACTTTTATTGGGGTGATCGTTTGATACAATCCAAATGCTTTTTCAGCAATTATCTTTCCGTAGATCTCAATTTTGTCGTACGCTTTTTTCGGACTATTTAATACGGTAGACATATCGCCTTCTGAGCCATTGTAATACATGGCGATTACTCCTTGTCCAATTAAATTTTGAAGTGTGGTTTGTAGATAACCCGGCCATTCAGCAGAGGTTAGCATATCCTGACCGCTAATAAACGTTGGGTGGGCAGTCCAATTGACTAAGACTGCCAGCGGTTTCCCGTTTAAAAGATCTACTCGGGTTACCAGAAGTTCTTTGTCGATATCTGGATCTTTACGACGGTTGCGATTCAGCCCCTCTAACATAGCGCTTCCAGTTCCAATTTTTACTGAATTATAATTTTGATCGGCGGCTTTTACTAAGGTGACTAATTGATTCACCACAAATTCGAGAAGTTCAGGTTGAAAGATTCCTAGATTCGCATTGTTTAGATTGTTCTTGCTGTTCAATGCGGCCATTTCTAAACTGCCATGCGAATGACTCGGCAGTAGCATCATATTCTCTAAGTCCCATCCCATTCCTGGTAGCCTCTTGATCAAGTCGGTCTTGACATTATTCGGAAGTCCTAAAAGATCAAGAGTGATTATTGCATACTTACGATCTCCCTTTTTAAGCACCAAGGCTTTGGCATAAATGGAGTCATGAACAGCTTCTGCTGGCTTATTCATCCGCTCGCCATAACCGCCTAAAGGATATTTCATCAAGATTGGTGGCGTAATAGATATGGAAGATGCGTTCGCTTTCAATTGATTTGCTTGTGCGGCAAATCCTTGCAAAAGGACTAAAAGTAGAACTAGAATTGAACTTTTCATCTGAGGTTTTTCAGGTGTGTTTAGTGTTTTTCTTTTATTGAATTTTAAAAAATTAGATTGCAATCCAGCGCAGTATTTGGCCAGATTGCAATCTAAATATTTTATCTAGCTTTTCCAGAGATCTTCACCATATTCCCACCCTTTTCTAACGGGTTCTTTGATGAATTGATCTAATTCTGGATGACCAATGGCTTTCATATTGACCGCGTCGTAGTCGAAGCGTGTATTAAAACGTTGAGCTAAAATTCCAACAGCAGCTAACTCACTTAGTGGTGCTGAATATTCAAAGTTAGCACCTGGAATTGGTCCAGTACCTTTGATTGCTCTGATCCATTCAGCTACTGGTCCACCTTCGACACGTGGGATCGTCTGTTTCGGCATATTCTTAAGGAAGCTTTTCCAGTCATCCTCTGGGATAAGCAATTTTGGATCGGCAGGTCTACCACCGGTGATCAAAGAGGCTTTACTTCCAACCATAATCATACCCCGACCAGGCATGGTTTTTAATCCCCATTCAGGTCTGTTTTCTGGTTTCTCACCACCATCATGCCAAGTGAGCGATACGGGAGGTTTAGCTCCACGCGCTCCAAATTGGAATTTAATAATTGATTTATCACTTACGAAACCATCACCAGACGGAGATCTTAATGTTGCATCAACAGAGAGTGGCAACCCTAAATCGAGAGCCCAGTTTGGGGCATCAAGGGTATGACAACCCCAGTCGCCTAAGCCACCATTACCAAAGTCGTACCAGCTTCTCCAGAAACGTGGAAGATACATCGCGCTATATGGTCGCATTGCTGCTGGCCCTACCCAGGTATCCCAGTCTAAAGTTGCAGGAACTGGCTCGCCTTTTGGTGGGTAACTTTCTGGTTTCGTGAAATATCCTTTCGGATCAAACTGCGGTCCTTCAAACCAAGCAAGAACCTCTTTCACTTCACCTAAGATGCCAGCTTCGTACCACTCTTTAACGTAACGAATTCCCATGGTTGCATGACCTTGGATACCCATGGTGTTGATTACGCCGTAATGTTTTGCCGCTTTTCGCAACGTTCGAATCTGCCAAATATTATGCGCAAGTGGCTTCTCAACATAAACGTGTTTACCTAATTGCATCGCAGCCATCGCAGCAGGAAAATGAATATGATCAGGTGTGGCTATGATAACTGCATCGATATCGCCAGCCATCTTGTCGAACATCACCCTGAAATCTTTAAATCGTTTGGCATTTGGGAATGTTTTGAAACCTTCAGCTGCAGCCTCATCATTGACATCGCACAAGGCAACAACATTTTCTAGGGCACAGTCCGCATGATGATCTAAGGCACGACCTCCTACACCGATAAAGGCAATATTTACTTTCCCTGGCTTACAAGCTGCCAGTCCAGGAAGGAGTGCGGCCCCAGCGGCCACTGCTGCTGATTTAGCAATAAATGATCTTCGAGTTAAATTTTCCATTTTTTGAATGTTAGTATATATAATTTGTTTTATTGATTCTTAGGTTTGATCCAAATTCTTGATCGGGCGGCCATGTTCAATGTTAAATGAGTCCCCGATGTTGGAATTGTTTTTCCTGAAAATGCGTCCAGGTATTCACCACTCTTTGGAAGCTCTATATCTACAGATGTGCTCTCTTGATTGTAATTATGCACAATAAAACTCTGATCTTCTAATTGCTGAAAGGTTACCCTTGAGGGTGCATCTAAGATAGGGTTTCCTTTGACCTGAAAAGCCGATCGTATGGTGTTAACCCAATTTTGAGGAAATTCAATTAATCCAATCTGACGAGGTGCTAGCAATACTTCTCCGACGGCATCAAAATCTTGTTGCGAAAAAGTATGGGTATTTAAAACAATGCAGTTGTTGAGCTGCACCATAAACGGATTGTTTTTTGAGATCTCAAGTACTGTCTTTGCTATTGTTGGAACAACAAGATAATCCGTGACCAAAGCAAATTTCAAAGGTTTACTAATGCCCGCCTCTAAAATGGTATTTGAACTGCTTGAAGCTGCTTCGATAGGCCATTTTATCCCCGCTAGATCAGCAATGGCTTGGCCATCTTTTGCACTTGCAATAAACCCTGTCGTAAAGACTAGCTTAGCTCCGTTGGCTATCGATTTTTTGATCTTTGCCAAGATATCTTGATCGGTAGCCGCTTGAGAGGGCAAGAAGATTACTGGACTATTCTCGGGGTATTTTGAGTCCGGAACAAGTGAGGTTCCAAACATGCCGATATAATCCATAATATATAAATCGCCTTTGGCATCACTATTGGCAGGCTTGTATCCGACTGCTCCGACAACTGGATGCTGAGCGACAGTCTTCGCTAGATTTGCTAGTTTTTCAAAATCTTGTCGCAACAAATGATGACCAGGATGACTCGAGAGGAAATTGTCGAGGTTGAAAAGTACGATCTCTTTGGAACCTGCAAGTACTGATTGATAGGCTTGATCGATAAAATCTAGATCCGTACAATCGATGTGGTCAAACCAAGATCCACCAATCTTAGGTCCAGAAAGTGTGGCCAGCCATCGGTAATTGATAAATCCCAGATAAGGCTGAATAAACCCTAATCGCTGGGTATATTGGCCACGTGTTTCGGTACCTACCCAAACACCATCAAACATCGCCGGTTCGGTGGCAACGTCGTAACCAAAAAGATGAAATCGATCGTACCATTGCGGATATTTAATAATGATTTTTATCGCTGGATTTTTTGCTTTAGCGGGCTTGATAAAAACGGATTGAGCTAATTCAGTTAGTAATGATCTTCTATATTCCGACCAGCTGCGATCACCTTTAGCAGCCTTTGACTCTAAACTAGTATCGGCCGTGCAGAAGAAATCATCGATGATAAATTGATCGAAGAAAGGCGCTGAATCTTCCATTACTTTTCGAATATCGTTTTGGGTTTTTGGATTCTGCCAGTTAAGCCAGCCTAGCTTAGCCTCTTGAGCAACGCCAAAATCTTTGCCCGGGACTGTGGCGATGCCACCAATCACTTCAAATCCATTCTCTTTTAGAAATTCGACACTGCTTTTTAATAAAGCCGGGGGTATAACAAGTCCACTGCGATAGGCCTCCACATAAACTCTGGTAATCCCATTGCAATGTAAGATAGAGAGCACTTCGCGCCGTCCTTCCTCCGTGGTGAAATATTCATTGATAGTTTGAGCTATCACATAAACACTAATCTGCAGATCTCCCTTGCGCGATTCTGCAAGTGCTTGCATGTCCTTAGCGACATGAACCTTTTGGACACAACCCACAGAGGCTAATGCCAAAATTAAGATGAACGAATAGCTTAGAATCTTTCTCATTAGTCAGATTATTTAGCAACCTCGATTTTCCACTCGGCAAATTCAACCGTGTATTGACGTTTGTCGGGACCACCAGCCGCTAGCCCAAGATCAATAGAGCTGTGCAACTCTGGAATATCTTGAGTATGTCGTTCGATAATCCAGTTCTGACCGTCGAGACTAATATAGCCACTGAAATGATCTCCATGGCGTACCATCTTGAGGTATAAAGGCATCTTCGAATTCTCAGGTAAATTCTGACTGCTTGCTTTGTGCATACATCCATTGGCAAACTCATCATATTGAATGCCGGCTCTTCCTGGTGTTCCAAAGACTAACACAGACCCTTTGCTTCCTGGCTGAACATCGAAACTCTGAGAGATGTCATTACGAGCAAATAGCCCAGACCGGAACCATTCGTGGGTGCGATCGCTAAACCCTGTGATTTTTACGGTAGCCACAAAGTCACCTTTGATTCCTTTTAGATAGACTGCGCCATATGAATCTTCAGCATGGTAAAAATCTGATCCACTAGCCGTGATCTTGTATTTGTTAGTTGCCCCATCGGCTGAAATCTCAGATGGCTTAGCCTTAGCGGAACAATATTGAAGTAGTTTTTCTTTTGATAAGTCAAGTGTTCTAGATTCAAATATCTGAACTGTTTTCTCAGTGCTATTTTCAATTCGAACTTTATGATTCCCAATCGAAGTAGAAATCATAAAACTCACCTCTTTCGATTCGTTTTCTTTAAGTTCGAGCGGTTGATTTTGAGCATTTTGTTGATCAAGGAATAATCGAGCATTGAGTTTTTGAACTTTGCCAGTTAGATTTTTTGCTGTCGCGGTAGCTTTTAAAACTTCTCCATTTAGTGCACGATCTTCGGAAAGGATAAAGTTTTCAAACACAACAGTTGGCTTTTCTCCTTCTACTTTAACTGTCTGATAAGGCGACGAGCCAATCGCAACTTTATGCTCTCCTGCATCGTAGATCCGGATTTCAAAATCAATTTTTCGTTGATTGTTGCGAATGACAGGGAAGAGCTTCTGCTGATAGATCTTGCCATCTAAATAAAATTCAATCGGGGATGATCCCGTTGAGCCGCTGTTGTTCACCGTAGCCGAAACTCGCACAATGCTCCCTGCTTCTATCGCCCCTGACTTTGTCACTAAGGACGCATCAATTTTTAAGTCGGAGATTTGAAACTTAGGATCACCATCAATGATAATCTCAGGTGCGTTTATTGGTGGCTCAATTTTGAAGTTCCGTTGATAAGTGTTGTCTTCAATCATTGCCGCACATAGCTTCATCTCGCCTTGTTCGAGATTATAGTAGATGTTCTCTTCAGAAACCCATCGTGATGACATGTTGTCGAACCAGAATCCTACGTTGTCATTAAAAAAGCCAGCTCTTACGTCATGAACAAGATTTTTGCGAATGACTGAGTTGAATGTTAATCCTGCTGTTTTAATGGCTCCTGAATCATCTGCATCTCGTTGTACGTCGTCGAGGTGATTGTATTCGACCACATATCCACCGTCGATAGCTTCTTCTAAATTCGACCATCCGCCGACATCGATGCCATAACGACCTCTGGTTTTTGTGAGGTAGTTATGAGAGATCGTGGTCATTAAGGTATTGTTGGCAAGGATATTTACCCCTCCGCAGTCGTAAAGTTTATTGTATTTAATGAATGTTTCGCGGACGATGTCACGACTATCGCCTGGCCTGGCAGCACCACTCGCATAAATCCCTCCGTCGTCAAGAGTCTCAAAGCGGCTACGAAGAATTTGAGTCTGATAACATCCTCTTTTTACAGTTATACCAGTTCCTAGACAAGAGCGTACTTCGCCATCAACAAATTCGCAGGCGTGAGCATATTCATAACTTATTGCACTGCTTGAAACGTTCGAAGTTTCTAATACCCCTGTCGATCCATCAACGCCATCGTAGTTGCCTTTACTGATATTTTTACCTGTTATTGCTCCTTCAAAAGTTAATCCATAGATGCGAAGATTTCGAACTGGCTTATCGAGTTCTCCTCGAACTTCGACCAATTGATTGATCATCGGTGCTCCAACTTGGGCTGTGTTAGGATTTGCAATCTCACTGGTTGGAAGGTAGCTGATCTCTTTTAATTTCTTATCGAAAAACCACTCGCCGGGGGCATCCATAAGTGATTTAACATTCTCTACATAAAATCTTGGAGGGACAATCACAACCCCTTCTTGAGGAGCCTTGAGGGATGCGATGCCTGTCTTTGTGTCAATCTTAGAAAAGCTATTAATGCCTGTATGCCAGCGTAAAAGCATTACAACACGATTGCCTGTTAAGTCTTTCCAAGGAAGAAGATCGCCTTTTTTAAAGTAGAGCTCTTCTGTGTTTTTTGAGATTACAGGAGGTACAAAATAGCCCTGGTTGGGTGTACGGGCCAAGACTTGTTTTTTGCCATTTGCGATAAGCATCGCAACAGAGTCTGCCTCAAAATGGGCACTCCAGACTTTCCCTTTCTGGGTCCAATTGGTAATCGGGCGCTCTCCAGTAATAACCGGTTTCTCTCCAGGATAGGCCGCATAGGTGACATAATGATCTTTTAGTTTGTGGTATTCAAAAGCTCCAGTGGGAAGATTTGTCTCCACACGCTCACCACCATCTGCAGGTTCGAAAACTAAACGCTGAGTTAAATTGTAATGTCCTTCACGGATATACACAAGGATATCTTTCCCTCTTCCTAAGGGGTGAGGCGATCCGATCCATCGTTTCTCGATTGGCTTGCCTTTAGGGAAGAATACCTTTGATTTTAAATCTCGGACAGCTTTTTGAGCTCTTTTTATCGTTAGAAATGGGCCGTCATTTTTAGTGCTATTCGGCTCAGAAAGTGTTCCACTCCAGCTGTCATTGCCATTTGTAGAGACATAAAAGTCGGCTTTTGCAGGATAGCTAAATGGAAGCCATTTATCACCATGTAACAGCTTTCCATCTCTTGCGGGAGTTGTAGATTGCGCATAAATAGACGCACTAAATAAGATAGTTAAAGAGAGAACTAGTTGAAGCTTAATTCTCGATGAGGAAAATTTGATGCGATTGCTGACCAAAAATTTTTTCATGTTTGAGAAGCAGGTTAGTTTAGTACTGTTAGTTGTCGGTTGTCGAATTCAAACCTATTTATTTTGGGGGACTAAATACAATGGGTTTTTGACTTTTGTCTATGGTTTTTTAACTAATTTAGGAAAATATTACGATTTAAAACTCTAAAATAGCGAAATATATATCGAATTGAGGTAAAATAACCGAAGTGTTTCACTTCAAGAATTGATTACTTTGTCTTGTTGAGGCCAATATTTAATTGTAAGCAATAAATTTAAAAGTCTAATTTAAGTTATTATTCTCAACTATAAGCCAACTAACTTCTAACATCGCATAAAATGAACAAGGTTCTTCTTATCCTGATCTGCTTTATAGGGATTGTCTTTCAGGTGCAAGGTCAAGATATTTCCAAATCGCTTCCGCTGGAACAAGCATTTCAGAACCCTACCAAAGACTATTGGCCTCATACCCGTTGGTGGTGGCCTGGAAATCCACTTTCTAAAGCAGAGATAACCTACGAACTTGAGCAAATGAGGAGCCATGGGATCCGAGGTGTTGAGCAGATCTCAATGGCAGACGTTTATGAGAAAGGTAATATTCCATACTTGTCAGATGAGTTTATGGAGATGCTAAAACATACGGTTAAGGAAGCAAAACGTTTGGATATGGAAGTCTCGCTGAATTTTGGAGGACCCGGTTGGATCATCGGGGGCGAATGGGTGAAGGAGGAAGAAAAAAGTAAAGATATGGTTCCTACGTTCGTTGATCTATCTGGTGGTCAGGTTTTCAATGGGATTTTGCCGGATCGACTTATTCAAACAAAACGATCATGGGAGCATCATTCTACTCAATTAGATGGCCATGAGACACTTTTGGCTGTGGTGGCTGGTAAGCTAGGTAAGGATGGCAAAATCATAAAAAACAGTTTGGTGAACCTTACCAGCAAGGCCTCAGGAAAGAAATTAAGTTGGACTGCACCTGCTGGAGAGTGGCGTTTGATGGCTTTTTGGCTGAAGAAAAATGGAATCAGCAATGCGGTGGATCACTTTAATAAGCAAGCCATGGAACACTATTGCGACTATCTGGGGACTAAGTTTGTAGATGCATTAGGAGACGAGATTGGCAAGACTGTGGACTCATTTTTTGCAGATAGCTTCGAACTTGCAAACTTGTCAAGTGGGTTAAATTGGTCGACTGGCTTATTAGAAGCATTTCAAAAAGAGAAAGGCTATGACCTGGCCCCCTATCTTCCTGCAATCTGGTGGGAGGTTGGCGATGTAACGCCTAAAATTCGGTTTGATGTTAACGAGTTCTTGCACCACACCGGTTTAAATACTTTTTTTAAAACCTTTTTGGGATGGTGCGAGGACCATCATATACAAGGACGAATTCAAGCCTATGGTTTTAATACCGACAATATTGAAGCTTCAGGAATGTCGCATATCCCAGAGATGGAGATCACTGCCGGCGAGAAAGATGCGGCCGACTGGTTCGATACTCGCATTGGACCGAAGCAATATGTGGCTTCAGGTGCTCATATCTATGGACGAAAAGTGGTGTCAGCAGAGGTCTATACTTTTATCCATTGGGAGCGTTACCGCGAAACGCTCGAAGAGTTAAAGATTGCAAGCGATGGATACCTGTTGGCTGGGGCTACAAAATTCTACAATCATGGTTTTAATTTCTCTCCAGAACATCAGGTTTCGCCCACTCGGTCGCTCCCTTTTGCCGCGTATATTCAACCGCAGAATGTATGGTGGAAATACTATCCAAAACTGGCTGAATACATTGCTCGAAGCGCTTATCTTTTGCGTCAAGGGGATTTTAGTGCCGACATCGCGCTCTATTCTCCATTGGCAAATCAATGGGCCCTTAACGCACTAAATATGCGCCGCTGGACACGCGACTTTAATTGGGGTGAACTTGGTGCTTTATTGGTCTCAAATGGATATAACTACGACCTGATCAACGATGATGCCCTGCTGCATTTGACTAAGATTGAAGATGGAAAACTTAAAATCAGAAACCAAAATTATAAGTTGCTAATACTCCCAAATGTGGAGACCATCCCATTGAAGACGCTAAAATTTATTGAGAAATATGTTGAGTCTGGAGGAATAGTTTTGGCACTCGAACGCATTCCCGAACGTTCAACAGGTCTTGCTAATTATGTTCAATCAGACAAGGCGGTTAAAGAGTTAGCGAACGGATTATTTAATAAGCCTAAGGCAGAAGTGGGTAAGCCAATTGACCCTTATGGTCTATCTGGACCTGGCATCGTGGAGGGAATCAAGATGAATCCTTATGGTAAAGGTGGAACGTATCAACTGAAAAATGTGATCGATCGTCAAATCTGGTGGGATAAACGGAGTAGCTCGCTCGATCCATTCTTGGAAACTATTCGAAAACATATCGCTCCCGATTTTGGCATCGACTTTATCGAGGAAGGGTTGCGTAAGAATGATGGACTAACATTTATGCACCGTAAAATTGAGAATAAGGATTTTTACTTCGTTTCTAATGTTCAAAATAAACAGAGCAATATCCCCGTTACATTTAGGGTATCTAATAAGCTAATTCGGAAATGGAATCCTTATACCGGTGAGATTACTCCGGTTCTGAACTTCAATGAGGTTAAAGATGGAATTAAAGTTCCTTTAAGTCTAGCCCCTTACGAATCGTTGTTCTTAGAATTTTCACCTGGTCAGCCTGAACAATATCTTGCCAATTCAAATCTTACAGAGGTTCGGGAGTCAGGAACAAATCAACTTCAGGCGGTGGCGACTCAGAATGGCAACTATTCGTCAACCTTAATCTCTAAGGGTGCTTCAAAAACAGTAAGTACTACCGTGACAGGCATTCCAGCCGTTTATAATGTTTCTGGAACTTGGAGCCTAACCCTTCAGGATCAACAAAATCAATCCACTACTAAGCAATTAGAATTCTTAACCTCTTGGACTGCGAGTGCTGAGACCCGAAATTTTAGTGGGACAGGACGGTATGAGATAAGTTTTAATTTGTCTGACGAGTATTTCTCCAAAGACGTTCAACTGAAATTAGATTTAGGTAAGATTGGTGAAGTTGCTGAAGTGACTCTGAACGATCAGAATCTGGGTGTCGTATGGATGCACGGACAGCAATTAGAAGCGACAAAGGCAGTCAAAAAGGGGGAGAATACTTTGGTTGTTTTGGTGACAAACACCTTAATCAATCGGATCTCTGCGATGAAAGTACCTCCCGCAATTCCAGCTGAATTGATCCCTAGATTTGGTGGTGGAGCAAAAAATCCTGAGAATCCTCGTGAGTTTGGCTTTAAGGCCTTGCCAGTATCTGGATTAATAGGCCCAGTTCGTATTGTTCCTTCTAAGATAATGACTATTAAATAATTATATCTCAATAATCAGATTTTATGAAAACGCTTATAATTTTTGCTTTTGTCCTTTCTCAATCATTGCTTTTTGCCAATCCTGCATCCGTGCAGTTGCCTCATGTGAAAGTGAAGATCACGGTCTCAGAGGAGGTTCGTTCCTCGTTTGTCAAGGGTGGTCGGATCTTGCTTTATGTAGGAACCAATAGTCATAAAGAACCGCGCAATAGTTCTGAATTTGTGATGGGTATCAATCCGAAAGATTGGAATTCATCGCAGTCGTTTGAGTTAGACATCGCTTCACCTAGCGTAATGCATACCAACATTGAAGCCGACTTTTTGAAGACAACAAAAAAAGTGTATTGTCAAGTGATTTATAAGCAGAATGTCGATGATGGTCAAGCAAATATACCTGGCAATATCTATAGTACGGTTGATTCGGTTAGTCTGGTGAATGGTGCTCATGCCACTCTTAAACTAAAAACCATTATACCTCCATTTGAGATTGTAGAGCATAAATTTGTCAAGACAGTTATTATCAAAAGCAAGCTTTTGTCTGATTTTTGGAAACGACCACGCGAACTAAAAGCATCTATTCTTCTTCCTGCAAGCTATTATGATAATCCAGGTAAGTCGTACCCTATTTGCTATCGTGTTCCTGGCATCAATGGTCGCTACGATGGGGTGAATGGTAGGGTTAAGAATAAAGATTTTATGGATTGGTGGTTTGCAAAAGAGACTCCACAGATTATATATGTCTTCGTGGATTCGCAAGGGCCTTATGGCGATTCATATCAAGTTGATTCTGAAAATAACGGACCTTGTGGACAAGCGTTAACAGAAGAGTTAATACCTGAAATTGAAAAACAAGTACACTACAAGAAAGATTCTGGCAAACGATTTCTTGCTGGGGCCTCTACTGGAGGATGGGTGGTCTTAGGTTTACAAATTTTTTATCCCGATTTCTTCAATGGAACCTGGTCTTATAGTCCAGATCCAGTTGACTTCGAACATTATGGATTGATCGATATTTACCACGATGAGAGTGCATTTTACAATCGCTTTGGTTACCTTCAACCTGAGTCGCGCACCATTTATGATGAGCCTCGTGGTTCGATGAAAGAGGCTATTGAAGATGAAAATGTAATAAGCCGAACGAACACGTATGCGATTTCAGGAAACCAGTTTGGATCATACAACGCCGTTTTTGGTCCAAGAGGGAAAGATGGACTTCCAACTTTAATGATAGATCCAATTACAGGTAAGATTGACCATGCCATTGCTAAACAATGGGAGAAATATGATCTCAAAAAAGTGCTTCAAAAAAACTGGTCCGTCCTCGGTCCGAAACTGCAAGGTAAGATCTGGATCTGGAGTGGCGATAGCGATGGGCTTTATTCCAATGTGGCGACTCGTTTCTTAAAGATTTATCTTGATAAGACCGAAAATCCAAAATCGGATGCGAAAATTTCGTTTACCGCCATGGCTGGACATTGTGCAGAGTGGAGCGATAAAGCGGTGCTAAATATGATTGCTGAAAAGGCGAATAAGCATTAATTAATTCTACAGTATGATTAAAACCATAAATATGAAATTTCTCCTTATACTAAGTTTTTTGGCTTGTTCTCTAGTTTCTGGGTTTTCTCAGTCGCTTAAAGAATCGGCTCAGCAAAAAAAATACCGGACGACATATGAAGCTAGTACCTTAAGCGAATCTGCATTGCCTGTTGCGATGCCCTATAATCGTTGGATCGATCCTGCTGGAGAGCAAGTCTATTATGGCGATCAAGGGGATGAAAATCACGCACTCGATTGTGCGGTCTCTCCCGATGGGAAGTGGATTGCTGTCGAAGGTCGATATTCGGTTGTAATTATCGATCCAAAAACCAAGAAAATCGCTTCTCGTCTTCTTTTAAGAGCACCTGCAGTCAAAGACAATCTGATGAATACATATTGTGGAATAGCTTGGCTTAAAACAGGTGATAGCTACGAATTGTATTGGAGCGCTGTTATAAAATCGAGTAAGTCGGCAGTGGTACGAGCAAGTTGGGATGGGAAGCAGATCAAAATCATAAAAACCATATTTTTCGATGCCGTTAAGCCTGCGGAGAGTGCTTTGCCTAATGAGCTGCTGGTGGCCGTCGAAGGTGGCGTGCCTGTTTTAACGGTTGTTCTAAATGGGAATAATGTGGTTCAGAAATTGGATGTCCTAACCGGCAAATTAATCTGGTCAACAGAAGTTGGCGTGGCCCCATTTGGTATCGCTCAGGCGAATGGCAAACTTTATGTTACGAATTGGGCTGGATCAACGCCAGAGGCTTCTGATCCGAATGTCGCAGGAGTACCTTGGGGTCTTGCCAAGGTAGATCCACGAACTGGAGCAACACGTGAAGGGTCTGTCACGGTATTGGATCCAGTATCTGGAAAGAAATTAAATGAGATTGTCGTAGGGCTTCATCCTGGAGATATTGTCGCGTCTGCCGATCAGAAATTTATTTTTGTGGCAAATGCCAATAGTGATATCGTTTCAGTTATTGGGACTTCAGATGACCAAGTGTCGGAAAATATTTCGGTGCGACTGTCAGAGGGGAAGAATAAATATTTTGGAGATTCTCCGAATGGATTAGGGGTTTCTAAAGATGGAAAAATGCTCTATGTTGCCAATGGAATGGACAATGCTTTGGCGGCGGTGAGCTTGGGCAAACTAGCCTCTACGGTATCTTCGGAGAACTCAAGCAAAGTAAAAGGTTTTATACCAACTGGAGCTTATCCGGGTGGCGTGGCTGTTTATCGCGATAGTCTGCTGTTTGTCGCAAACATCGAAGCCGAAGGATCGCGAACACCTAATGCATCTGAAAAAACCAATAATACTGTCTATACTGCCCATCGTATGATGGCCTCTGTATCGATTATTCCCCTGCCAGATAAGGCGCAGTTGGATAAATACACGACCAAAGTGGAGGAGACCAATCAGCTATTCCGACTCGCCTTAACCGATAAGTTGCCTCGTAAAAATCAAGCTCCAGTGCCTGTTCCGCTCCGTATTGGAGAGCCGTCGGTCTTTAAGCATGTGGTATATATCATCAAAGAAAATCGAACGTATGATCAGGTACTTGGTGATATGCCAGCTGGAAATGGCGATTCTGCCCTTTGTGTCTTTGGAAAGAAGATTACTCCTAATATGCATAAGCTAAGTGATGAATTCTCGCTCCTCGACAACTACCATGCATCAGGAAAATGCTCTGGCGAAGGTCATCAATGGACCGACATGGGTATCGTCACCGATTGGGTTGAGAAAAATGTTCGAGCTTGGATCCGCAGCTATCCTCATGTGCAACGCGATGCTTTGGTTTATGCGTCAACAGGATTTATCTGGGATAACGCCATTAAACATGGCAAGAGTGTTCGAGTTTATGGAGAGGCCTGCGACATAGAATTGGATAAAGATGTGACCTGGAGTTCATCATACGAAGGATTCCTAAAAGGCGAGCCGCTGAAGTTTAAAAATACGACGACTATTAAACCGGTCGAAAAAATCTTAAGTCAAACTTTCCCATGCTCTGCAACCCATCAGATACCTGATGTTTTGCGGGCACAAGCATTTATCAATGAGCTTAAAACTTACGATCAAAGCGAAGGTGATCAGTGGCCTGAGCTCATGGTGGTTGCCCTTTCAGCCGATCATACCGCGGGTACTCGTCCCGGTGTTCCAACCCCTCGAGCTATGGTTGCAGACAATGACTTGGCCGTGGGTAAGATTGTCGAGGCGATTTCGAAAAGTAAATTTTGGAAAAATACTGTCATCTTAACCACCGAGGATGACTCTCAAGATGGTTGGGATCATGTGTCGGCTTATCGCACCGTTGGATCGGTTGTTAGTGCCTATTCAAAGTTAAAGAAAACCGTAAGCACGAACTATAATCAAGTATCTATGGTTCGTACGATCGAACAGATCTTGGGCATGGCGCCCATGAATATTAGCGATGCAACAGCGATGCCAATGTTCGACTGCTTCACATCTGTTCCTGACTTTGCCCCATTCAATTCAGTGCCAAATCAAATTCCTTTGAATGAGATGAACAAAAGCCTGGCTGAATTAAAAGGAAAAGCGCTTCACTACGCCCGCAAAAGCATGGAGCCTCAGTTCGATTATATCGATACGGGCGACGACGATTTATTCAATCGGATTATCTGGTATGCGATGAAAGGAAAGACTGCTTACCCATCAAGATATAGCGGTGATTCAAAAGATGATAAGGATTAATTAAGAATCCATTTTTGATTGGAACATTTTTGTCTGAGTTATTGTTATTTTTGTGTCAATCGAAAATTTCGATTTCAGTAAAAAATTTAATTTTTTAGGTATGAAAGTATATGTTGTAAGCATGTTGAATGCGATCGTTTTAATCACTTTGGGACTAATGGGATACTGTGGCTCACAGACTCCATCTCCAACTGCGTTGATTCCTGTTTTTGCGGGTGTTTTATTGCTCGGATTTGTTAGAGGTGTGAAATCTGGCAATCGTGTAATCGCTCATCTTGCCGTTTTGGTAACATTTGGACTTTTAATAGCATTTATCAAGCCATTGTCTGGTGCCATTGGCCGCGACGATTGTTCCGCTGTTTGGCGTATCTCAATCGAGATGCTCTCTTGTGCTATTAGCATGGTTTATTTTATCCGTAGCTTTATTGCAATTCGCAAAGCTAGAGAAGCTGCAGGCGAATAATTAGTCTAGCTTCTTTTTTGAATGGCTTTTTTCTAAATCTGTATTAGAAAAAAGCCATTCTTATTTCCAAGGGAGACTATGTAAGCTCTTTATCTTTTATTTTTTTCCTGATTATAACCATTTCTTAACCTAAAACTTTGCCTCTGATTAAGCCATCAAAAAAAACTATTCTATCTTTGGGGGTAGGGTATAAAATAGGGGTTGAAACTCAAAATTCTCACTAAATTAAATCGAAAGCTATGACTCATGCAGTACTTAAACGAACATTAACACCTTTATTACTTTGGGGGCTCGGTGTTGGCTATGTTATATCTGGGATGTATTTCGGATGGAACTTGGGCCTCGAAAAAGGGGGAACTCTGGGTATGACTATGGCTACAGTGTTGGTGATAATCCTCTATTCGTGTTTTAGTTTCTCTTATGCCGAACTGGCTTGTGCAATACCAAAGGCTGGTGGTGCTTATGACTATGCCGAACGTGCCTTTAAAAAAGATATCGGATTTATTACGGGCTTAGCTCAGATCATCGAATTTGTGTTTGCACCCCCGGCGATCGCCATTGCTATTGGAGCCTATTTCCATTTAGCCTTTCCTGAAGTCTCGGTCATGTTTACTGCAATTGTTGTGTATCTGCTGTTTACGGCATTAAATATCTATGGAATAAACGCCGCTGCAAACTTCGAATTGGTCGTAACTATATTAGCCGTTGGAGAACTCTTATTATTCTCGGGTCTCACCTTGCCCCATTTTTCTGCTTCTCATTTTACACAAAACCCATTTCCTAATGGTTGGACCGGTGCTTTTGCAGCTATCCCCTTTGCGATTTGGTTCTTCTTAGGGATCGAAGGGGTGGCTAATGTCGCTGAAGAGACGATAAACCCTCAGAAAGATATCATCAAAGGGTTTGGTTGGGCCTTGCTAACCTTGGTGGTATTGTGCGTACTTGTCTTTGTTGCATCCATAGGTATAGGAGGCTGGGAATCAATCGTTTTTGCAGCTGGTGGTGCCACTTCCGATTCTCCATTGCCGATGGCTTTAGGTCATATCTTTGCGACAGACCATCTTTTTTATAAACTGCTAATTGGCATTGGACTTTTTGGATTGGTAGCTTCCTTCCACGGATTATTGCTTGCTAGTGGACGTGCTACCTTCGAATTTGGAAAGATTGGTAACGCACCTCATTTCTTAGGTAGAGTTCATCCTAAGTTTCAGACTCCAGCCAATGCCTTGATCTTTAATGCTCTTATTGGGATACTTATCCTTTGTACAGGTAAAACAGATCAGATCATTATTATTTCTGTCTTTGGAGCCCTTTCTTTATATGCTTTGTCCATGCTTTCAGTGCTTAAACTGCGCAAGACTGAGCCTCATCTTAATAGACCTTTTATGGTCCCATTTTATCCCTTTACACCCATTGTGGCGTTTGTGTTATCGCTGGTTTGCATCGTTGCATTATGCTATGCTTATGGTGTTCTCGCTATCTATTATTTTGGTATCTTGCTGTTCTTTTATCTGCTTTTTAAAATCTTTAAAAAATGAGCCACGAAGAGATCTTTGCGTATGTCCGTAGCCACGAATCTGGCCGAGTAAAAGTAGCAGTCGCCGATATCGACGGTGTCTTAAGGGGTAAATATATTTCAAGTGAGAAATTCCTTGCCTCTGCAAATGGAGACCTCGGATTTTGCGATGTGGTCTTTGGATGGGATATGACAGATGCTGCTTATGATAATTCAAGCTATACTGGTTGGCACAGTGGCTATCCCGATGCTAAAGTAAAATTAAGTCTCGATAGTTTTCGCAAGATCCCATGGGAGAATGGAACGCCATTTTTCTTGGGTGAATTTATTGATGCCTCAGGGGCAGCTTTATCGATCTGTCCTCGTCAATTACTTAGGAAAATTATTGGTGACCTTTCTAATGCTGGATTTGAAGCAAAATGTGCACAGGAATTCGAGTGGTTTAACTTCGCTGAAACACCTCAGACATTTGCCGAAAAAGAGGGCCGTCATCTGACACCGCTGACACCCGGCATGTTCGGCTATTCTATCCTGAGAAGCAGCGTTCGGAATGACTTCTTTTCTGCACTTTTCGATCAGATGAAACAGTTTGACATTCACTTGGAAGGTCTTCATACCGAAACTGGCCCTGGTGTTTACGAAGCGGCTATAACCTATAGCGATGTGCTTTTGGCTGCTGATAATGCCATATTGTTTAAAACCTCCGTAAAAGAGATTGCTTATAAACATGGTGTTTTGGCAACCTTTATGGCTAAGGTAAGCGAAAATCTGCCGGGTTGTAGTGGCCATGTGCATCAATCTCTTTGGAAGGAAAATACAAATGTCTTTCATGATGCGTCAGGGAAACACCAGATGAGTGAACTGATGAACCAATATATCGCAGGTCAACTTTATTGTTTGCCACATATCTTACCAATGGTGGCTCCAACGATAAATTCATACAAACGACTCGTTGAGGGGGCTTGGGCTCCAACAACCGTTACTTGGGGTGTCGACAATCGGACGGTGGCTTTGCGGGCCATTACAGGCGGCAGTAAATCATGCCGTCTCGAAACACGCGTGGTAGGTAGCGATACCAATCCCTATCTGGCGCTGAGTGCTTGCCTGGCTGCGGGTCTTTATGGAATTAAAAATAAACTAAAGTTGCAAGATGCTACCTCTGGCAACGGCTACCGCGATGAGTCTAACGGACGATTCCCTAAAAGCCTTGAAGAGGCGAATCAGAATATGAAGAACTCAGCTGTAGCAAAAGAACTCTTAGGAGAGACTTTTGTCACCCATTTTACCCAAACCCGCGACTGGGAAGTGCGTCAGTTTGCCAAGGTGGTTACCGACTGGGAAACAAAACGATACTTCGAGATCATCTAATCGAGTCCGAAGGATATTAATTTCACTAACTCTCAGTGAACTGGGAGTTAAAAGATCTCAAATGTGGATGGCTGTTATGTTGGTCAGGTTACTAATGTGATTGTCGACTGGGAAAGTAAACGGTATTTCACGATGATCTAAAAAGTCCGAAGGACTTTAATTTCACTAACTCTCAGTGAACTGGGAGTTAAAAGATCTCAAATGTGGATGGCTGTTATGTTAGTCAGGTTACTAATGTGATTGTCGACTGGGAAAGCAAACGGTATTTCAGGATGATCTAAAAAGTCCGAAGGACTTTAATTTCACTAACTCTCAGTGAACTGGGAGTTAAAAGATCTCAAATGTGGATGGCTGTTATGTTAGTCAGGTTACTAATGTGGTTGTCGACTGGGAAAGTAAACGGTATTTCACGATGATCTAAAAAGTCCGA
This sequence comes from uncultured Bacteroidia bacterium, assembly GCA_903897145.1. Taxonomy (GTDB): domain Bacteria; phylum Bacteroidota; class Bacteroidia; order Bacteroidales; family Prolixibacteraceae; genus JAAFHB01. The sequence continues at coordinate 30,342 of CAIUAN010000048.1, forward strand.
AGGACTGTGATTTTAAATAACTCTCAGTGAAACTGAGAGTTAAAAAGTCAAACAAACAGGGAGCCCCGAAGTGGGTTCAACAAGGATACTTTAAAGTATTAATTCGTTTAAGGCCTAAAAAAATAATTTTAGTAGAAATAACAAGAGTAAAAAATATAGTAAATCACTTTCATCATGTCAATCTCACAATTTAATTTCCCCACTACGATCCGTTTTGGTGCGGGAGTAATCGCTGAATTACCGACCTACCTAAAAAATAACAACCTCTCCAGACCTTTGATCTCAACAGATCCGACCATTGCTGGATTAGGGTTCTTTAAGCAAATCTTGAGTGACCTCCGTGCGGCAGGTATCCAGCCGACTGTATTTCACGACATTCATAAAAATCCGGTAAAAAGCGATGTTTACAAGGGTGCCGAAGCTTATGATAACGCAAATTGTGATTGTATTGTCGGCCTTGGTGGGGGAGCGGCCATCGATGTGGCTCGTGCGATCTTATTGCGGATCAATCATCGGGAAGATCTCTTTAAATATGATGATCTTATTGGTGGTGATGTGTATGTAACGAATGATGTTCCACCATTTATCACCGTTCCAACAACGGCAGGTACGGGCAGTGAAGTGGGTCGCTCGGCAATCATTGCAGATGACGAAACACATCAGAAAAAAATATTGTTCTCGCCTAAGCTATTGGCGAAAATTGTCTTTGCCGATCCAAATTTGACCATGGACCTTCCAGCATTCATAACTGCTGCCACCGGCATGGACGCCCTAACACACAATATGGAAGCTTTCTTAGCTAAAAATTATCATCCACTTTGCGACGGAATAGCTTTGGAAGGGATGCGATTGATCGCTCTTTCAATAGAAAAAGCTGTGAAAAATCCAGATGTCGAAGCACGCTCTAATATGTTATTAGCCTCTATGATGGGAGCTATTGCATTCCAAAAAGGACTTGGCGTAGTGCATTCATTAGCACATCCACTCTCTAGTTTATTGGATACCCATCATGGTCTAGCGAATGCTGTTAATTTGCCTTATGGGATGAAGTATAATATCGAAGGTTTTGAAGACCGATTTGTTCGGATGGCCAAAGCATTAGGGATTAAAAATGAAACTGGCGAAGGGGTCGTTGAATACCTATTTGATTTGAACGATAGATTAGGCATTCCAAAAACTTTGGGTGGTATTGGAGTGAAAACGGAACATATTGAGACGTTGGCAGACTTAGCCTTTGCTGACTTTGCTCATCCAAATAATCCAAAGCCTGTTAGTCGGGCTGATTTCAAAGCTTTATACCTGAAAGCCTTATAATCGAATGCCATGAAAATTGTAATTGGAGTCTGCTTTACAGAAACAAAATATCCGAATTATCCAGCTTGGATCCTCGAGGGCTCCGATGCCGTTGAGGTTGTTGACCTTTCGTGGGAAAAGCAAAACTTGGAAGATCTGGATAAATGTCATGGTCTGCTTCTAACAGGTGGTATCGATATTGATCCTGCCTATTACGATCAAACATTAAAAACGTATCCCAATCAACCAGTGATTTGGAATACAAGTCGCGATGAATTTGAGTTCGATCTTTTGAACAAGGCTCAAGCGGTAAAAATGCCGATTCTTGGCATCTGTCGAGGTCTGCAGCTGATTAATGTAGCACTGGGTGGCTCATTAATTGTTGATTTGGAGCATGCAGGGGAGAAGAACCATCGAAATATGGGTGGAATAGATTATATCCACACTGTCGAACTTCAAAAAGACTCTTTGCTCGCAACCGTCTCCGGAATATCAAATGGCATGGTAAATAGTGCGCATCATCAAGCTATCGAGCAGATTTCAGACCTGCTCTCTATTGGTTGTTATTCCGACGATGGACTTATTGAAGGGATCGAATGGAAAGATAAAGCAGATAACAGCCCAATGTTGGCTGTTCAATGGCATCCAGAACGTATTGAAAATAAACAAACAAATCCACTTTCTCAAAATCTCAAAGCCTGGTTTTTTGAGGAAGCCATAAAATTTAAATCATGAAAATCATTAACCCAGCAACTCACGAAGTTATCACAACCGTTTCTGAAGACGACAAGTTAAGTATTGATAAAAAGGTTAATGAAGCGAGAATTGGTCAGCAAAAATGGAATCAAGTGCCTCTTGCCGACCGTATTGCGATCTTGCAAAAGTTTGCCAGTTTACTTCAGCAAAATATCGAAGAGTGTGCCTCAGTTTTAACCAGTGAAGTTGGAAAACCGTTGCAGCAGTCGCGCAATGAAGTCAATGGTGCCTGTGCCCGTATTGAATGGCTAACGGCTAATGCGTTGAGTGATTTAAGTGATGAATGGATGGTTTCAGAAGGGGCTACGCGCGAGAAGATTGCCTATGAGCCTCTTGGTGTGGTTTGTAATATATCGGCTTGGAACTACCCCTATTTAGTTGGGACTAACGTATTTGTTCCGGCCCTTTTAGCTGGCAATAGTGTGGTTTATAAACCCTCCGAACTGGCAACCTTAACCGGTCTTCAGATTGAAAAATACCTACATCAAGCAGGTGTTCCAAAAGATGCCTTTACGATTGTTATTGGTGCAAGGGAAGTTGGCGAACTACTTTTGGAGGCAGACCTTGACGGCTATTTCTTCACCGGATCTTATGCAACTGGCAAATCGATTTACGAAAAGGTAAGTAAAAAGATGAAGCCTTGCGGACTCGAACTGGGTGGTAAAGATCCACTGTATGTGGCTGATGATGTGGCTGATGTTAATACTGTGGCGGTGAATACTGCTGATGGTGTATTTTACAATAACGGACAGAGCTGTTGCTCGGTAGAACGTATTTATGTGCATGAAAAGGTCTACGATGCTTATGTGGCTGCTTTTGTGGCGGAGGTGAAGACGTATAGTTTTGGCAGTCCAACTGCAGAAGGTGTTTATTGCGCCGCTTTAACACGCAAGGAGCAGCCAGCCTATCTTGCCAGTCAGGTGAAAGATGCCGTTTCTAAAGGGGCGACATTACTTTGTGGTGGGAAGATTGTTTCGGGTGAGGGGAACTTCTTTGAGCCTACGGTATTAGTTGATGTGAACCATACCATGGAGGTGATGCGCGAGGAGTCGTTCGGACCTATCATTGGAATTATGAAGGTCAGCAGCGATAAAGAGGCGCTAGCCTTAATGAATGATACCCAATATGGACTAACCGCAGCGGTATTTACCTCAGATGAAAGCCGGGCGCTAACATTGATGAATCAGTTAAATGCTGGCACGACTTATTGGAACTGTTGTGACCGAGTGAGTGCTGCTCTGCCTTGGAGTGGTCGCAAGCATAGTGGTTTTGGGAGTACCCTTTCGCATGTTGGATTACGCACCTTTACTCAGCCTAAAGCCTATCATTTAAGGAGTTGAGGAACTCTTTTTTTGAGTATTAGACATTAAAAAAGGCATTGAAAAATCAATGCCTTTATGTGACCCCGGAGAGAGTCGAACCCCCAACCTTCTGATCCGTAGTCAGATGCTCTATCCATTAAGCTACGGGGCCAATTTTAGTCGAATCTGTTTACTTCCTAAAAAGTTAAACAGATCTCAGAACGTTTACTCCAGAACTAAACCATTGGTCAAGCCACTTGAAGCGCTGCAAAGATAATCAGATTTCAGAAACCAAAACTATGAGAACTTATTATTTTTCTTAAAAATGGACTTTTAATTGCGTTATTCTTACCTAATCCATCCTCCACCCAGCTGTAAATTGCCCCTTAGCTCCCCTATTACAAGCTCTTCTGAAATCAGGAGCCATTGCATTCACTTTCTATTGAAAATTAACCCTTTTTTATTCCAAAAAAAGAATTTAATGTCCTATATTTGTACGTTATTTTTAATTGTTCTAAATAAGGTATCGGTGCGGCTTTCAGAAGTAGAAGAAAATAATCGAGTAGTCATAACCAAAGTATTAGGCCATGGCTCTTTTCGTCGTCGAATCTCAGAGATGGGATTCGTAACTGGGAAAGAAGTATTAGTCTTAAAAAATGCACCCCTTTTTGATCCCGTTGAATATCAGCTTCTTGGATACAACGTTTCACTGCGTCGCGCCGAAGCTGAACTGATCGAAGTCATTACCATCGCCGAGGCACTTGATCTTGCCGTGCCAACTTTTGATGGTACCATCGATATGGAGGCGCTAAAAATTTCAGCCAAAGAGAAGAGTAAAACAATCTTAATCGCGTTAGCTGGAAACCCCAATTGCGGAAAAACAACCCTCTTCAATCGAGTTACCAATTCAAAAGAGCATGTTGGAAACTATAGCGGCGTTACAGTAGATTCAAAAATAGCCTCTTTTCAACATCGGGGATATACCCTAAACCTTGTTGATCTTCCAGGTACCTATTCCCTGACCTCTTTCTCTCCTGAAGAGCTATTTACACGAAATTATATCATCGAGGAGACACCTGACATTGTCTTGAATGTGATCGATGCATCGAACTTAGAGCGGAACTTATTTTTGACAACTCAACTTATCGATATGGATATCAAGGTTGTACTTGCCTTGAACATGTACGACGATTTGATTACCAGTGGTGCTAAGCTAAACCAAAAGAAGCTTGGAAACCTATTGGGAATTCCAATTATACCCACCACAGCAAGTCGTGGTGAAGGATTAAATGAACTATTTGATGAGATTATTGAAGTCTACGAAGAGCGTAACCCAGTCGTTCGACACATTCATATCAACTACGGCGACGAGCTGGAACAATCTATAAAAGCGATTCGGACTGAGATCAAAGAAGATAAGCCTATTACCGCAAAATTGTCGTCACGCTATCTAGCTCTGCGACTTTTAGATAATGATCCAGCTGCTTTAGAAACGCTTAAAGCGTCATCTAATTTCAACCATATCAACGAAGTTGTTCAGCAAGAGATTGCTCGTTTAAAATCGAGATGGAATGAGGATAGTTCAAGCCTTATTACCAATGCGAAATATGGATTCATCTCTGGAGCACTTCGTGAAACATTCAAGGCTGGTGTTCAGTGGCGTTATGCCATTACAGGCAAGATCGATCGATTGGTGACTCACCGAATTTTGGGCTTCCCCATCTTCTTGCTATTTATGTTCCTGACCTTCTTTGCCACCTTTACCTTGGGATCATTTCCTATGGTTTGGATCAATCAAGGGGTGGCCTTCTTGGGTGATATGATTAAGTCATCGATGCCTCCTGGAATGTTTAAAGATCTATTGACCGATGGGGTGATCAATGGTTTGGGAAGTATTATTATTTTCCTCCCTAATATCTTGATTTTATTCTTCTTTACCTCCTTGATGGAAGATACTGGCTATATGGCCCGTGCCGCTTTTATCATGGATAAACTGATGCATAAAATCGGTTTGCATGGCCGTTCTTTCATCCCTATGGTGATGGGATTTGGCTGCAATGTGCCTGCAATTATGGCCACGCGTACCATTCGAAATCGTGGTGATAGGTTGTTGACCATGTTGATTATTCCGTTTATGTCGTGCTCTGCCCGATTGCCAGTCTATATTGTACTGATCTCGGCATTCTTTAAAAAATCTCCTGCCTTAATCTTGACAGGTTTATATGTACTGGGGATCACGATGGCCATCATCATGGCTAAGATATTGAATCGCACCTTATTTCGTCGTAAAGAGACTCCATTTGTGATGGAGCTTCCCCCTTATCGTATGCCTATTATGCGTAATACGTTGGTTCATATGTGGGATAAAGCCCGTCAGTATTTGCAGAAGATTGGAGGAACGATCCTTATTGCGGTGATTATTATCTGGGCCTTGGAATATTTCCCGCGAACAAAAAATATCGATCCAGCAAGTCCGACCTCCGTTACAGCTACTCAACCAGGGCATAGCATTTACAATCAGACTCAGATTGAGAACTCTTACTTAGGAAGCATTGGTCATGCCATGGAACCAATTATTGCTCCACTTGGCATGGATTGGCGCATGGGAATCTGCTTGTTAGCAGGGATTCCAGCGAAAGAGATTGTGGTAAGTACGATGGGAGTTCTGTACCAAACTGGAAAGGATGATCAGAAGTCGAAGGAACTGCTGCCTGAAGTGCTTCGCGCACAAGAATATTATATTGGCCCTAAAGCTGGACAAAAGGTCTTTAATCAGGCTGTTGCCCTGGCTTTCTTAGTTTTTGTGTTGCTCTATTTCCCTTGTATTGCTGTTATTGCAACCATTAAAAAGGAATCGGGAAGTTGGAAGTGGGCCTTATTTACAGTTGTTTATACAACTGGTTTTGCTTGGATTTTTTCATTCATCACCTATCGAATAGCCTTGCTATTTATTTAGCGTAATAGAATGATTAAAAATGTTGTTTAAGTTTAAAATGATTTAGTTATGCAAGAAATTTTAACCTGGATAGTCATCTTAGTCGCTCTGTCGATCGTTGCCTATAAAGCGGTAGAATCGCTTAAGTCTTTTAAGAAAACAGATACTAGCTGCACTGGTTGTGGCTGTGCTTGTAGTGGATGCCCTGTGTCTCCTTCAAATAGAAGTGCCCAGAACGCGACTGTAAAATAGCAGCTGATTAAATCAGTTGCTATCTCAATCTACTATTCTGAATTCTTGATATTACGAGGTGCTGTTTAGCTCAGTCTGGATTCCAATATCTGGGCTATCTGGTCAAGCGTTAAATCACCCCTCTCCCCAATCCCTTTGACTCCCCTTGACGCAAATCGGTCCACGATTTTTGCAATCACGTCGCGTCCTACACCATAATCCGAAAGTTTAGTTTTTATACCAACTGATTCGAAAAACGCAACCGTGCGAGCAATCGTAGCATCGATTTTCTCATCTGTTGTCCCTTCGGTAATCTTCCAGATACGTTCCCCAAACTGCAATAGTTTTTGCTCTTTATTTTTACGTTTAAGGCTCATAAGTCCAGGTAGCACAATGCAAAGAGTCTGTCCATGATCGATGCCATGGAAGGCGGTGAGCTCGTGTCCAATCATATGAGTGGCCCAATCTTGAGGTACTCCAACGCCAATTAATCCATTTAAAGCCATGGTAGCTGCCCACATAAAGTTCGCTGCAGATTCGTAATTGGTCTGGTTCTTCAATACTTTAGGACCTTCTTCGATCAGAGTCAACAGAATTGATTCTGCAAATCGATCCTGAATGGGAGAGTCGACCGGATAGGTAAGGTATTGCTCAATCACATGAACAAAGGCATCGACAATACCATTCGAGATTTGGATAGACGGAAGTGAGTAAACCACTTGAGGATCAAGAATCGAAAATTGAGGCAAGACGTGAGGCGAGCCAAATGCCAGCTTCTCGTGAGTTTCCCATCGGGTAACTACTGAGTTCCCATTCATCTCAGATCCAGTAGCTGGAAGTGTTAGTACTGTTCCAATCGGAAGTGCTTTTTGAACCGGCATTTGATATCGTTTAGAGAGAATGTCCCATGGGTCGGAGCCTTCCCAAAGTGCTGCTGCCGCGATAAATTTAGCCCCATCTAATACGGATCCACCACCTACGGCAAGGATATAATCTAACCGATGCTCTTTGACGAGCTCAACAGCTTTCATCAGTGTTTCGTAATGCGGATTCACTTCAATGCCTCCAAACTCACGGATATTGAACCCTTTTAAGGCGTTTTTTACTTGATCGTAAATGCCATTTTTCAGGATGCTCCCACCGCCATAGACGAGTAAAATAGCAGCTTTAGCTGGAACAAGATTGGGTAATTTGGCGATTTCGCCTTTGCCAAAACATATCTTAACGGGATTGTGAAATTCGAAATTATTCATGATGGAATTTAAAACTTTAATATGTTAACGGGCCAATGTGGCCACAAGTATCGCCTTGATGGTGTGCATTCTATTCTCGGCCTGATCGAAAACGATGGAGGCTGAACTTTCAAATACCTCTTCCGTAACTTCCATCGCTTCAAGCCCAAATTTTTGGAATATCTCTTTCCCTATCTTAGTCTCTTGGTTGTGATAAGCAGGCAGACAGTGGAGAAATTTAACTTGTTTGTTATTTGTAGAGGCTAATACTATCGCATTAACCTGGTAGGGCTTAAGAAGCTCAATTCTCTCTTCCCAGCTTGATTCGGCCTCGCCCATGGATACCCAAACATCGGTATAGATAAAATCGCAATCGTGAACAGCTTCGACTATGTTGTCTGTTATGGTAAGGCTTCCTCCTGATTCGGCAGCAAGGTTGCGACAGGTATTAACCAGCGATTCATGAGGCTGCAATGTTGCTGGAGCTGCAATGCGAAAATCGATTCCCATTTTCGCTGAACCAACCATTAGGGAGTTTGCAGTGTTGTTTTGAGCATTCCCTAAATAGGCAAGCTTTATTTTGTGAAATGGTTTTGAACTATGTTCCTGAATCGTTAATAAATCGGCTAATATTTGAGTTGGATGGAACTCATTAGTCAATCCATTCCAAACTGGAACACCAGCATATTGCGCCAGTTGCTCCACAATCTCCTGTCCATAACCTCTATATTGGATTCCATCATACATCCGTCCAAGAACCCTTGCTGTGTCTTTTATCGATTCTTTAATGCCTATTTGTGAGCCAGTTGGCCCTAAATACGTTACGTTAGCTCCTTGGTCGTGGGCTGCGACTTCAAAAGCACATCTTGTTCTGGTTGATGATTTTTCAAAGATCAAGGCAATATTACGACCACTCAATCGATGATTGATTACTCCTCCCTTTTTTTCTTTTTTTAACTCAGTTGAAAGGTTTAACAAGTATTCAATCTCCTGTTTTGAAAAATCGAGTAAAGAGAGAAAGTGCCTAGCATTTAGATCAATAGCCATAAGCTATAATTTGGTGTTTAATGGAAATAACAACGATTGAAAGCTGACAAATTTAAACGATATATTTCACCTATCTTAATTTCAGGGTACAATTTTTTCTAGGTTTCTTCCGAATAGTATGAACCGGAACCCATTCGATCATGCAACTGTTATCATCTAGCTCCATTTACGGTATTGTTGATTCCCTTTTTTGGTTAAATTTGCATTGTTAATAGACTTTTACAAAATATTCCTGATTCAGTACTATGGCGAGAAGCAATAATGATAAATCTGATGCCCCTACCACGAAGAAAAGTCGAGGCACTGGTCGGCTTGGCAGCTCACATAGATGGGATCAAATAGGAGGTATTCTCTCAATCCTGCTGCTCTTCTTCTCTTTTTACCTGCTGATCTCATTTACCTCATTTTTTATTTCTGGAGGTGCTGACATTAGTCTGCTTGATGTGCCATTGAAAGATCTGATTACAGATCCTGATCTAAAAATGCAAAACGCAGGTGGTCGATGGGGTGCTTATGTGGCCAACCTTTTTATCAATAAGGGTTTTGGGGTTGCTTCCATCGGATTCATTTACCTTTTTGTCATTATAGCTCTGCGCCTGGCTAAGTTGGGAAACTTCTCATTCCGCAGAAATCTTGCTTATACCTTATTTTTAATCATTTGGACCTCTGTCGCTTCAGGATATTTTCTATCTGGTATTTATGAGAAGTCGTATATTCTGCCGGGTGGCACTTATGGCTTTAATATCAGTCAGTTGATGAATGTTTCCATTGGCAAGATTGGAACATTTTTTATAATCGTGAGTACCATGTTTGTGGTGGTGATTATTGCTTTTGAACAAGCTTGGCCGTTGTTAAAAGCTTGGATTGCAAATCGCGATTTTAAAGCCTTGCTGAAAAAGGAATCACGACTTGAAGAAGATGTTTACACGATCCCTCAAGCTCCTGTTGTCGAGACGAAAGAACATGCCTTCGCTAAAGTGGCGGAAGGGGATAATGTGGAGATTGTTTATGCTGGAACTAAAGAGACTGAATCTTTAGAGCTTGAGCGCGAAGAGGTACATCATGAGGAGCCGGCTGAATATGTTCCTCCTGCACCAAAAAAAGAGGAACCTTTGCCAGCTGCTGAAGGGGATGGATTACTGGAAGGTGATGAGTTTGAGATGGGTGATTTTGATCCTACTCTTGACCTCTCTCGTTATCAGTTTCCACCGATCGATCTTCTCGAAGAGCGCTCGTCAGGGAATCCACAGGTTTCGGATGAAGAGCTAATCGCCAATAAGAATAAGATCCTTCAAACGCTGAAGAACTACAATATAGAGATTGTTAAGATTAAAGCGACCACCGGTCCAACGATCACACTTTATGAAATTGTTCCTGCTCCAGGTGTGCGGATAAGTAAAATCAAAAATTTAGAGGATGACATCGCGCTAAGCTTAGCTGCCCTTGGAATCCGAATTATTGCGCCTATCCCTGGGAAAGGAACGGTCGGTATTGAAGTGCCAAACAGCAAGCCAGAGATGGTCTCAATGCGCTCATTGATAGCTTCAAAAGTATTCCAAGAGAGCGATTTTGAGTTGCCTTTAGCTCTCGGTAAGACTATTTCAAACGAAACATTTGTTGTGGATCTAACCAAGATGCCGCATATCTTGGTGGCAGGAGCTACCGGACAAGGTAAGTCTGTAGGTTTAAATGCGATCATCTCTTCGTTGCTCTATAAAAAACATCCAGCTCAGCTGAAATTTGTCTTTATCGATCCGAAGAAAGTTGAGTTAAACCTTTATTCCATCATCGAGAAACATTTCCTTGCGAAGATGGAAGGGGAGGTAGATCCAATAATTACCGATGTTCAGCGGGTGAAAAATACCCTGAGCTCGTTAAATCACGAGATGGATATGCGGTATGATTTCTTAAAGAAAGCTCACGCACGGAATATCAAAGAATACAATGAGAAGTTTATTGGCCGACGTTTAAATCCACTTAATGGACATCGTTATCTCCCTTATATCGTGGTGGTGATCGATGAGTTTGCTGATTTAATTATGACAGCTGGAAAAGAGATCGAGTTGCCAATTGCCCGAATTGCGCAACTTGCACGAGCGGTTGGTATTCATATGGTTATTGCGACTCAACGACCATCGATCAATATTATTACGGGAGTAATTAAGGCGAACTTCCCAGCACGTATCGCCTTCAAAGTAGCCTCTATGGTTGACTCTAGAACTATTTTAGATACGCCTGGAGCGAATCAGTTGATTGGGAAAGGTGATATGCTTGTTTCGACCGGAAACTCCCTAATTCGTGTTCAGTGTGCATTTGTGGACACGCCTGAAGTTGAAGCTGTTGTTAAATACATCAGCAATCAGCCATCTTATACCAGTGCATACTTGCTTCCGGAGTGTCATGATGAAAATTCAGGCGAATCAGAAATGATTGATCTGAAGAATCGGGATGAGTATTTTGATGAGGCTGCTCGAATTGTGGTGATGAATCAGACTGGTTCGACTTCTGCTATTCAGCGTCGTTTTTCGATCGGATATAATAGGGCTGGTCGGATTATGGATCAGTTGGAGGCTGCAGGTATCGTTGGTCAAAATGAGGGTAGCAAGGCTCGTCAAGTATTATTGCAAGATGAATATGCTTTGGAACAATTATTGAAGGGTTTAAATCAATAATAAAATTTAAAATTTATACCGTTAAGAATGAAGACAATACTTTTCTTTAGTGTTTTGATGTTAAGCTTTGCGAGTTTGTTTGCACAAGTAGATCTTAAAGCGAAGCAGATTCTTGATAAACTTTCTCAAACCAATAAAAGTTACAAGAGTATTCAGATTGATTTTTCTTTTAAATTAGAGAATAAATCGGGCAGTGTGACTGAGACCAACGAAGGTAGTGTAGCATTGAAAGGGACAAACTATCGTTTGCGCATGCCAGCTATGGGGATGGAAGTCTTTTCTGATGGAGTGGCTACCTGGAGCTATCTAACAAAGTCGAATGAAGTTAATATCTCTGCTAATGATGCTGAATCAGAAGGAGCTCTAAATCCAGCAAATGTCTTTACCAGTTACGAGAAAGGATTTACCTATGTGTATGTTGGCGAAGAGGATCTAGCAGGTAAGGCGGCTCTTATTGTTGATCTTTTCCCTACAGATAAAGCGAAGGAAGTGACAAAGGTTCGACTAAGTATTGATAAGGTAAAGCATCATATTTTAATGGCTAAGACCTTTAACAAGGATGGGAATATCTATACTTTATCATTAAAAACAATGAAAACAGATCAGGAATTGGCTGATGACTATTTCAAATTTAATACTGCAAAGTATCCTAAGATTTCGATAAACGATATGCGTTAAGCGCTAAAATAAAAAAATAAAAAAGAGGCTCTCATGTATTTATGAGAGCCTCTTTTTTTATTGTCTATTGTTTTTAAATCTCTGTCGTGCTGTGTTTGCTGTTCTTTTTGTCGTTGGTCATTCGGGCTACTGAGGCAATTTCAATAAATGAAGTTCCACCTCCTACACCGAAATTTCCACCCACATACACTACGGTATCGTGTTCTGAGATTTTTCCGCGTGCTTCAAGGTCTAAGAGCGATGATTCTACTAGCTTATGCTTATTTTTCTTTGAAATAATAAGACTCGCATGGACACCGTAGGAGAGCGCAAGCTCGCGCATGACTCTGCCGCTATGGCATTTTGCATAAACAGGCCGTGGGCTTCTGAAAGCTGAGATATATCTTGCGATCTTGCCTGTTAGGGTATCTGTGATGATTGCTGCTACTTTTAATTCGTTTGCCGCCATTACTGCAGCCTCTGCTAGGAATGCTGAAACTTCGTTGTCGAGACGTGGTACAGGCACATCATTGCGACGATCCTTGGTTGCCTCAATCTCAAGAGCTACCCGAGTCATCAATTTCACCGATTCGACAGGGTATTGACCGTATGCTGTTTCTCCTGAGAGCATGATCGCATCCGTTCGGTCGAAGATGGCATTGGCAACGTCACTTACTTCAGCTCTTGTAGGACGAGGATTGCTAATCATGGAATGTAGCATCTGCGTGGCAATGATCACTGGCTTCTTGTGTTTGATGCACTTGCGAATCATAAGTCTTTGGATTCCAGGTATTTTTTCCATTGGAATTTCGATGCCTAGATCTCCACGAGCTACCATAATACCATACGAATAATCGAGGATCTCATCAATGTTACTTACACCTTCGGTATTTTCAATCTTCGCAATAATCTTAATTGGGCTATTTTTACTATCGAGAATTTTTTGAACAGCCAAAACATCCTCTTTGTTTCGAACAAACGAGTGAGCCACAAAGTCAATTTCATTGTCGGCAGCCCATTCTATGAAAAGTTTGTCTTTCTCGGTGATAGGGGGGAGTGAGAATGAGACTCCTGGTACGTTAATACTTTTCCTGTTTTTTATCTCACCGTCATTGCATACCATTACCTCTAATCGGTCTCCAACCTTAGCGGTTATTTTTAATTCGACCTCCCCATCGTCGATTAGCATGGAGGTGCCAACGGGAATACTGTCGGCAAAATCGTCAAAGTCAACGATAAGCAAGGTGGGTGTTGAATTTTCATCACCGCCTTTGACATGTATGATATCCCCAGTTTTAACGACAAGTGGCTCTATGATATTCTTCGTCCGAATCTCTGGTCCTTTGGTGTCAACAAGGATTGCAATTGCATCGCTAACTGTTCTAATGTTGTTTACGATTACTAAGGCGGAATCGGGTGTTTGATGTGCTGTATTTATTCGAGCAACATTCATTCCTGCGTCAAAAAGCTCTTGCAGAAATTCAGGTTCGCAATTTTTATCCGAAATCGTTGCAACGATCTTGGTATGTTTTATTTCATTCATGTTGAATGGGTTAATTTAGATAGATAAAAATGTAAATTACCGAGGGGCAATAAGACTTTCGATACCAAGTCGGTAGGAGTCAAGACCGAAGCCCATAATGCTCCCTTTGCATACTGGTCCGATCATTGATTCATGTCTGAAATTTTCTCGAGTTAAGATATTTGATATATGAACCTCCACTACTGGTGTAGTTACTGCAGAAATAGCATCCCGAATTGCGACAGAAGTGTGCGTATATGCTCCAGCATTTAAAATAATTCCATCCGCAGAGAAACCTACCTCATGAATAAAATTAATTAGTTCACCTTCAATATTAGACTGAAAATACTCAAACTCAAGCGCCGGATAGAGCGCTGGGAGGGTTTTAAAGTAGTCTGTAAATGAGCTACTTCCATAGATGCTCTTCTCCCTTGTTCCAAGGAGATTTAGGTTGGGGCCATTGATAATTATAATTCTCATTAACCTAAAAAATTTACGTATATTTAATAAAGTGCAATGTGCAAAAAAATTGCGACAACTTTTTACGTTTAAAATTGTTAAACAAAATATAACATAAAATTGTTAAAGGTAAATGCGAAATAATCCATCAAATGAACTGGACAGAGAGTAAACAAGGGTATGAAATATATCTACGAATAGAGAAGTCATTGTCTCCAAATTCCGTTAGTGCGTATACGAATGATATCCACAAACTAATCACTTTTTTAGAAGAGTTTTTTCCAGAGCTAACACCACAAACATTGAAGTTGGCTCAGCTTCGGAAGTTTTTGATTTGGATGAACGAGCGAGAAATTAGTCCCCGAACACAAGCAAGAACGATTTCTGGGATTAAATCTTTTTATAAATTTTTATTAATCGAGGAGATTGTAGAAAATGATCCGACGACACTTCTTGAGTCACCTCGAATAGGTCGCAAGTTGCCTGAAGTTTTAAACGATGCAGAGATCGATCAGCTTATAGGGGCTGTTGATTTAGGCAAAGCGGAAGGTTTGAGAAACAAAGCCATTCTTGAAACACTTTACAGCTGTGGATTGAGAGTTTCTGAGCTATGTGATCTTAAGATATCTAACCTTCATTTCGAGCAAGAGTTTCTGAAAATTTCAGGAAAAGGTGAGCGTGAAAGACTCGTTCCAATCAGTAAGAAGGCAATCGATGAGATCAAGAAATACCTTCTTCAGTCGCGGAAAAAACAATATATTGAAAAAGGCTCAGAGAATATCGTGTTTCTAAATCGAAGAGGCAAAAAGCTAAGTAGAGTGATGATTTTCTCCATCATTAAAACTTTGGCTGATAAAATTCATCTTAAGAAAGCGATCAGTCCTCACACATTTAGGCATTCATTTGCTTCCGCTCTGGTGCAAGGTGGCGCTGACTTAAGAACAGTTCAAGAGATGCTCGGTCACGAATCGATTCTAACTACCGAGATTTACGCTCATCTTGACAAAGAGTATCTTAAAGACACGGTGAATAATTACCACCCTAGGTCATAGGTTATTTTGCTTTCCTAATTTTTTATGGGATCTATCATCATGGTTGATCGGAATCTTTGCGAATAGCTGATTTCTATCAACCTTGTATTCATTTTAAGGACTCCTCTAAGCTGCTTCTTTCTGGTGATATCCTTTGGAGGATGTTAAGTTATGGTTAATAAATAGTGAGAAGTTCGCTTTTAAAGTTAAAATTAGTAACTTTAGGGTAGATATTATAAATATCACATTGCGATTAAGTTCCGGAATTCATCAGTCGATCGGGGGAAAGAATTTAACGAAAACTTTAGAATACAAGATTTTCTCTAAACGATCTTTTCTAGCAGGTTGGTTATTATGCTTACCTAGTTTTCCAAATCGAAAATTCAAAAGCCTTCACAGATCTTCTTACTTTAAATTCTTTTTTCATCGCTTGATTGAGATCGTTGTGATCTTTGGTGTAAAGGTTTTCTAAGACCAAAAATCAGTCAAAAAACCTGTCGGTATTTAATCTTATGGTAGAAAATACTAAAAAGAGGGCTCTTTTATATTTAGACCTCCTTACATCGCAAAATAATGAGAACCCTATCAATTGAAATTCTTTAACAAGTTGACCGAAGTCTTTGTCAATATTTACTAGACATTTTTACTTAACTTTGTGGCTAAGTAAAAACCAAATAAATCAATATCGACCTTCATGGATAAGCAAGCAATAGATCTAAACGAGACCATTCAGAAGCTGAATTCAAATGTTCTTGATGTATTAAGTGATAGAGGGAAAAATATATTTTTCCCAAAACTGGGTATTTTATCACAATCTGCCCAAGCAAAGGGAAAACAAATAAATGCAACAATTGGAGAGGCCATTGAAGATGATGGTTCATCGATGCACCTTTCCGAATTTGACAAATTAATAAATCTGCCTCTTGGCTCTGTGTATCCATACGCTCCAAGTTTTGGTAAGAAAGAGCTAAGAGATTATTGGAGAGACTCGATCTACAAAAAGAATCCTTCGCTAGGTGACGCTCCGATAAGTATTCCAATTGTTACCAGTGGACTAACGCATGGTATCAGTATCTCCAGTTACATGTTTGTGGATGAAGGTGATACGGTTGTTATTCCGGATCTTTTTTGGGAGAACTACTCCTTAATCTTTGAGAATGCTTACAAAGGAAAGATTGTGACCTTCCCCTTATTTAAAGATGGTGGATTTAATATCGAAGGGTTTACAAAAACGTTAGATGGAATCTCCAGTAAAATTGTGTTGCTGCTGAATTTTCCTAATAATCCCACTGGTTATACTCCGCTTGCATCAGAGATCGCGCCAATTGTGAATGCAATTAAAAAACAATCGGATCAGGGTAAGCATGTTGTTGCAATTATTGATGATGCTTACTTTGGATTGGTCTATGAGAAAAATGTCTATACTGAATCTATCTTCAATCAGCTTTCAAAACTTGACGAAAAAGTGCTAGCTGTGAAACTTGATGGTCCGACAAAAGAGGATTATGTATGGGGATTTAGGGTTGGTTTTATCACCTATGGCATCAAAGCTGGTACTCCTGAACTTTACGAAGCATTAGAGAATAAGACCGCTGGAGCCGTAAGGGGAAACATATCTAATGTGAGTCATCTTTCACAATCACTTCTCTATAACGCTTATTTCTCTGAGCAATATGAATCCGATAAAAAAGAGAAATATGCAACCTTAAATGCGCGATATGGCGCGATTGTTAAGGCTCTTGCTGACAAGAAATTTGAAAAGTATTTCAAACCTGTTCCGTTTAATTCTGGATACTTTATGTGCATTGAGCTAAATAGCTCTCTCAATGCAGAGTCAATCCGTAAAATTCTACTGGACAACTATAGCACTGGAGTTATTGTATTTGGCAATTTAATTCGCTTAGCCTTTTCTGCAGTGCCTGAATCAAAAATCCCCGCCTTGTTAGAGAATATCTACTTGGCCTGCGAGGAGTTTGCAGGTCAGAGCTGACACTGACATTTCAACGAGCTATTTTTTAGGATTATTCATCATTTTATAAATTATAAATATATGAGCAGGAATAAAAAATTAGTAAGTTGGGTAAATGAGTGGTCTGAACTTTGTCAACCTGACAACGTATATTGGTGCAATGGATCTGAAGAGGAAAATACACGTCTCCTAAATGAGATGGTAGCTTCAGGCATGGCAGTCAAACTAGACGAGAAAAAACGTACTGGGAGTTATTATTTCCGTTCTGACCCAAGTGACGTTGCTCGGGTCGAAAATCGAACTTACATCTGTTCTGTAAAAGAAGAAGATGCTGGTCCAACCAATAACTGGGCCGATCCTGTTGCGATGCATTCTACCTTAAGAGCTTTGTATAAAGGGAGCATGAGAGGGCGCACGATGTATGTGATTCCATTTAGTATGGGCCCATTAGGCTCTAACATTGCTCACATTGGTGTTGAACTGACTGATTCTCCTTATGTGGTTGTGAACATGAAGGTTATGACCAGGATGGGGCAGGCTGTGCTCGATATTCTGGGTAATGGTGATTTTGTTCCTTGCGTTCACTCGGTGGGTGCTCCTTTAGAGCCTGGACAAAAAGATTCAAAATGGCCTTGTGCCCCAATCGAAAAGAAATATATTGCTCATTTCCCAGAGACCCATGAGATTTTATCCTATGGTAGCGGCTATGGAGGAAACGCCTTACTTGGCAAGAAATGCTTTGCCCTTCGTATCGCCACGGTAATGGCCAAGAAACAAGGTTGGCTTGCAGAACATATGCTTGTGATGGGGATCACGAGTCCGCAAGGGGTTAAAAAATATATTGCAGCAGCTTTCCCAAGTGCCTGTGGCAAAACAAACCTGGCCATGCTTGTTCCAAGTATTCCAGGGTGGAAAGTAGAAACAGTAGGAGATGATATTGCTTGGATGAAATTTGGATCCGATGGTCGCCTTTATGCGATTAATCCAGAGGCTGGATTTTTTGGCGTTGCTCCTTTCACCTCTATGGATACCAACCCCAATGCAATGCTTTCTGCGCGGGCAAACACCATGTTTACCAATACCGGATTAACCCCCGATGGTGATGTTTGGTGGGAAGGGATTGGCTACGATGCCCCTGCTGGGACAATAACCTGGACAGGAGAGCTCTATGATGCCCAAAGTGGAAAGCCAGCAGCTCAGCCAAATGCCCGGTTTAGTGCCCCAGCATCACAATGCCCATCGATTGATAAAGATTGGGAAAATCCGGTGGGAGTTCCAATCTCGGCAATCCTTTTTGGAGGTCGCCGTCCTAGCACGGTGCCATTGGTTTACCAATCCTTTGATTGGAATCATGGCGTATTTATTGGATCTATCGTTGGCTCAGAAGTTACGGCAGCTGCGACCGGCCTAAAAGCAGGTGTTCGTCGTGATCCATTTGCAATGTTGCCATTCTGCGGATATAATATGGGCGATTATTTTGGCCATTGGGTGAAAATTGGTGTCTCAGCTCCGGATCAATCCAAATTGCCAAAAATCTTTAATGTAAACTGGTTCCGTAAGAGTGCTGAAGGAAAATTCTTATGGCCAGGATATGGGGATAATATTCGAGTTCTACAATGGATTTTTGAGCGCGTTGAGGGTAAGGCTGAAGCAGATGAAACGCCTATCGGCTATGTACCAAAGCCAGGCTCGATAAATACAACCGGATTAAACGGATTTGCAGCAAATATGGCTGAGCTATTAAGTGTTGATCATGATCAATGGAAGCATGAACTTGATCTGGTTCGAGAACAATATGCAAACTTTGGATCAACACTTCCAAAAGAATTAGCAAGACAAATTGTTGCAATTGAAGCACGTTTAAACTAGTTAGCTAGAATTTTAAAGTGTAAAAACGCCTTCTCAATAGGGCGTTTTTTTTGCGCATGTGTATTTCCAAGACGTTAAATTCTTTTAAATATTCAGATGATGAAAATTGATTTCATTAATTTTGCTAACTTTATTGAATGTTTTCTAATGAACCTAGACAATACGCTAAGATTTCAATGGTCGAGAACAAGGGGATACAATTTTTTAATTTTTTAAAGTCGAAACGATTAATCAGCGAATATCTGGTGCTGATCTACCGTTTTTCGATCGTCATGCTGCTCTATTCAATCGGTCGAATTCTCTTTTTCTGTTTTAATCGTTCTCTTTTCGAACATGTTGACTTCTCCTCTTTCCTTCGAATTATGCGAGGCGGGTTTATGTTTGATACAAGTGCAGTATTGTATCTTAACGCGCTGTATTTCATGCTTTTCCTCTTCCCTTTTTCCTTTAAGTTCACCCCTAGCTATCAGCGATTTATTAAATGGGTGTTTATGACCATCAATGGTCTTGGGCTCGCTTTTAATTACATCGATATTATCTATTATCCCTTTATATTAAAAAGAACTACGGCAAGTGCATTTGCTATTGTGAGCAATGATGCGGGTAATTATAAGTTGATCATTCGCTTTTTTTATGACTTCTGGTATATAGCCTTCATTTGGTTAGCTACCCTCTGGGTGCTAAATAAGATGTATAGCCTATTTGAGATCAAGCCGGTGCACTCACCTAAAAGTTTGCATTATCGACTAATCTCGATTGTCGCTTTGATAGTTGTCTCCGCCATGAGTGTAGTTGGGATGCGTGGGGGATATATGCCCAGTACTCGTCCAATAAGCATGAATAATGCAGGGAAATATGTGAATTCTACGGAGGAGATGTCGTTGGTGCAAAATACCCCATTCTGTATTATTAGAACTTTTGGCAAGAAGGCTTTTGAGACCAGAAATTATTTTAAATCGGAAGACGAATTAAATCGTATTTATACCCCATTTCGGGTTCCCAACCCAACAGGTGATTTAAAACATGATAATGTTGTTGTAATAATCTTAGAGAGCTTTAGTCGCGAATTTGTTGGAAGCTTAAATAAGGATCTTAATAAGGGTCAATATAAGGGATATACCCCTTTTATTGATTCGCTAATGACTAAAAGCTTGGTCTTTACCAATGCTTTTGCCAACGGCCGCAAGTCTATTGATGCAATTCCTTCTGTTACAGCTAGTATACCCGCTTTGGTAGTTCCTTATGTCATCTCAGAGAGATCTGGAAATAAGATCAATAGTTTGGCAAGTATCCTCTCTAATGAAGGTTATCAGAGTGCCTTCTTTCATGGTGCCCCAAATGGTTCCATGGGCTTTGATGCTTTTGCTAAAATAGCAGGGTTTCAGAAATATTATGGCAAAGATGAATATGGGGATGACAATGGCTTTGATGGGGTATGGGGGATTTGGGATGAGCCATTTTTCCAATTTTTTGCGAAGGAGATGAATCAGATGAAAGAGCCCTTTTTTACAACGATTTTCTCCGTCTCATCTCACCATCCATTTAAAGTTCCTGAACAATATAATGCTCAGTTTCCGGAAGAACATATCCCCTTGCAGAAGTGTATTCGATATACCGATCTAGCTTTAAAAGAGTTCTTTAATAAAGCCTCAAAGATGCCTTGGTTTAAAAATACACTGTTTGTAATTACCTCAGACCATTGCTCGGAGTCTGATTTTAAGGAATACAAAACTTCGGTGAATTATTTTGCCGCTCCGTTGCTATTTTTTAAAGGAGATGGAAGCTTGGTAGGTCGAGATAATTCTTTGGCCCAGCAAATAGATATTATGCCCACTATCTTAGGCTATCTTAATTATAAAAAGCCGTATATCGCATTTGGAAATAATCTGCTAGATTCATTAGATAAACGTTTTGTTATCAATTATCTGGAAGATTCGTACCAATTGTTGACAGGTGACTTAGCCCTTTATTTTAACGAGAATAAATTAACTGCCATATTTAACCGAAAATCAGATCCTTATTTGTTGCAAAATCTTTTAGGGCATATTGATATTTCAAAAGAGCAAGAGCTCTTTAAGGCAATAATACAGCAATTCAATAACCGAATGGTTAAAAACAGATTGGTGCCAGAGGTTGACTAATCCTATACTTTTGAATTTTACAGGCCGAATAATAGATACTAAACAATGATTATCAGAAAAAAATTCCGATTCGAAGGAGCCCATATTGTCCGTAATTGCACCTCTCAGCGTTGTCGCGAGAATATCCATGGCCATTCGTATGAAGTTGAGGTCTTTTTAAAATCTGATCATTTGGATCAAGGCTTTATGGTCATGGACTTCGTGTTGTTTGGTTCTATAAGAGATTTTATTCAAAGTTTTGACCATGCATTCTCTTTGTGGAATAAAGAGGATCAGGAAGTTAAGGCGTCTATCTATAAAATTAATGCTCGCGTGGCTGAGATTCCTGTGTCGCCATCGGCAGAAGGCTATGCTTTGTTGTTCTTCTTTGTCATACAGAAACTTATTGGAGAAATTAACTTTGTGAATGGTGAGAAGAATGTCCAACTCCATGCTGTCCGAGTCCATGAAACGCAGTCGGGTTATGCAGAAGCTTCTGAAGAAGATCTGTCACTTGTGAAATTCACAATGTCAGATATTCACCTCAATGAGGGTATTACGAAAGAGTGGAAAGAGAACTCGTGGTGGACAGCAATAGGGGGAATCTAAAAGTTAAGAATCTATAAAATTTTCACGGCCTATCGAAAAACAATTAATTTTGCACAGTTAACTACATTTTGTGCAAAAAAAATAATTGTGAGAGATTCAACACGTCATGCTATCTTAAGTTTTGCTCGATTGGTTTATGCCCATCAAGGCCCAACAAATACGACCATGGAAGATGTCGCTAAAGCTTCTGGGCTTGGCCGTCGTACCATATATACCTATTTTAAATCGCGTGAAGAGCTTTATCATGAAGTGATTAAGAATGAGGTAGACTTAATCATTCAGTCATTTACTGCTGTGACAAGTCTCAAGATCTCTCCCGAGAAAAAGATCTCTAAATTTATGTTGGCGCATATGAAGGCGATCAAGAATTTGATTCGTAAAGATCGATTATTGCGCATGGAGTTCCTTAATAGAAGCGAAAAGATTGAGCATTTTCGGCAGGTTATTGATGTACATGAAAAAGCTTGTCTTGCTTTGATCTTTCAAGAAGGAGCACAGACAGGTCTATTTAAATTAGCTGATTTTCAGGTTGCCGCAAATCTAGCTTTGATAACACTTAAAGGTCTAGAGACCGATTTTATCTTAGACAACTTCGGTAAACCAAGTCTTGAGACCTTAACACTTTGGCAACAAATTTTACTTCGCGGCATTAAAGCCTCCAATTAATTTTACCCTGACATTTTTCCTATGCGTATGTTTATTAATACGGTCTCGCATTATTTGCCAGACCAACGTATACACAATGATAGTTTTAAAGATCTAAATGGTCTAGAAGATGAATGGATCTTTGAACGGACAGGTATTCGTACTAGATCAAAAGTTGATAGTGGAGAGAATGCCAATACGATGGCCGTTGAAGCTGTTACAAAGGCATTAAAAACGCTCCCTTTTGACATTAAAGACGTTGATCTTATCATTGGTGCTTCTTATACACCTTATGACACGGTTGCTACAATAGGGCATGTGATACAACGTGAGTTCTCAATACCAGAAGCTCAAGTTGTGTATATCTCTTCTGCCTGCTCGTCACTTGTTAATGCTTTAGAGATTGTGGAAGGCTATTTTGCGTTAGGAAAGGCATCACGTGCCTTGGTTATCGCATCAGAACACAATACCATGTACAGTGATAACACCTGTGAGAAGAGCGGCCATCTATGGGGTGATGGTGCAACAGCACTTTTTATCTCCGATGAGCCATTGGGTGATAAGCCTGGCGAGATATTGAACATTTACACCAGAGGGCTAGCGCATATTGGGAAAGGGACGGAAGCAGTTTATTTGCGCCCTGCCGAAGGTGGACTGGTGATGCCTGATGGACGCGATGTTTTTATGCATGCCTGCAATTACATGCGTATCGCCTTGGAAAAAACACTTGAGGATTGCAACCTTGCCATTACAGACCTTGACTTTATTATTCCTCACCAAGCAAATCATCGAATAATTGCTAATTTAATAAAGCAGTTCGATATACAACCTCAAAAAGTCCTTACTAATATTGAGCAGTTGGGGAATACCGGTTGTGCCAGCACAGGCATTTGCTTATCCCAAAATTTAAAAAATATACCAGCTGATTCGTTAGTCGGAATTACAGTTTTTGGTGGTGGTTATTCGGCAGGAGCTCTCCTAGTGAGATTCTAATTTATTTTTGTAGCTTCGTATCCACGAACTTGATTTTTAAAAACCTTGGATATGAATCGACGTCAAATGATTGGAAGCGCTGCCGGTGTTGCAGCAGCAGTAGCAGCTGGTATGCCTACCTCAAATGCATTCGCGGCATCTGGATCTCTAAAGCTGAAAGGAAATATTCATCACTCTGTTAGCCAGTGGTGCTATGGCAATATTCCGCTAGACGATTTTGCCAAAGCTTGTGCTGAAATGGGCCTTGAATCTGTTGAACTTCTTTGGGAAAAAGATTGGGCTACCGTAAAAAAATACGGACTTAAATGTGCTGTGGGATATGCCACCGACTATGGAATTCCAAAAGGATTCAATCGGATCTCAAACCATGAAAAACTAATTGCTGATTTTGAGCGGATGATCCCAATTGCGGCTGAAGCTGGAATCCCGAATTTAATTTGCTTCTCTGGTAACCGTGAAGGTCAAGATGACAATGTTGGAATGGTGAATTGTGCAATCGGTCTTCGCAAATTGATGCCATTAGCTGAGAAATATGATGTTACCATTATCATAGAGTTATTAAATAGTTATGGTCATGCCGACTACCAGTGCGACAAAACAGCTTGGGGTGTCGCTTTATGCGAGATGGTAGGTTCCGAGCGTCTTAAATTACTTTACGACATCTACCATATGCAAATCATGGAGGGTAATATTGTCGACACCATTCGGAAAAACAGCAAATATATCGGGCATGTTCATACAGGGGGCGTTCCTGGCCGTCATGAACTTGATGATACGCAAGAGCTTCATTATCCTGCTATTATGAGAGCGTTAGTCGAGGTTGGTTACAAAGGTTTTGTTGGACAAGAATTTGTTCCAACTCAAGTTGATAAATTAGACTCGTTGCGCAAATCAGTTTTGATTTGCGATGTATAACCTTTGAACTAATTTTATGATGCACGAAGAGATCACCCTAACTACACCAGCGCTGCTTTTTTCTGCTATCTCGTTAATCCTGTTAGCCTATTCGAATCGTTTTATCAGTTATGCTAGCTTGATTCGGTCTCTCCATGAGAAATTAAGCGAAAAAGAGAACGATGTTTTGTTGGGTCAGATAGCAAATCTGCGTAAGCGGCTATATTTAACTAAGTATATGCAAATACTGGGAGTTTCCAGCTTATTTCTTTGTGTCTTAACGATGTTTTTGATCTTTATTGGCAGTCAGTGTTTGGCCGTCTGGATGTTTGGCATTGCCTTGCTGCTGTTGATCGCATCTTTAGGTGTCTCAATCCTTGAGATTCAGATTTCAGTGCGTGCCTTAGACCTACACTTAGGTGAACTTGAAAATCATAAACCATAGTGAGCCTCAAATTGTATATCTTTGTCGTTAAGTTTAATTAATTCTGAATGTTAGTAGACATACTTATCACGTTTTTATTGGTTTTCTTAAATGGATTTTTCGTCGCAGCTGAGTTTGCAATTGTAAAAGTGCGGGCTTCTCAGTTGGAACTAAAAGCACAAGATGGAAACCATTTTGCTCAAGTAGCTAAAAATATTGTTTCTAAACTTGATAAATACCTTGCCGCAACCCAACTAGGAATAACATTGGCTAGTCTGGGTCTAGGCTGGATCGGAGAGCCTGTGGTCTCTAAATTAATCATTGGAGTGATGTCAGCCCTGGGGGTTGAATTAGACCCTGAGGTAACCCATAAAGTCGCCTTGCCAATTGCCTTTTTAATTATTACGATCCTTCACATCGTATTCGGTGAGCTTGCCCCAAAATCTATCGCGATTCAGCGTTCACAGCGCACCGTTATGATTATAGCGCTACCCTTACAATTTTTCTATTTTATCTTCCGCCCATTTATTTATTTGCTGAATGGAACAGCTAACTTGCTTTTAAAGGCAGTTGGAATATCAAATGTTCATGGACAAGAAGTTCATAGTAGTGATGAATTAAAATATCTCGTTCAGCAAGGGAAAGAGAGCGGTGAGATTGAACAGGCAGATTACGATATTATAAAAAACGCATTCGAATTTTCTGAGCGAATCACCAAACAGATCATGATTCCTCGTACTCAGGTTATGGCTATTGACGTGGAGGATTTTCAACTTTCGATGGTCGATCGGCTTATCGAAGAGAACTATTCGCGAATTCCGTGTTATGCCGATTCGCTGGATAATATTGTTGGGGTTGTTTACTTGAAAGATATCTTGATCCTGCTTCATAAAAATGAGGAGATAAAAATCTCTTCAATCATGAGGAGCATATTGATGGTTCCGGAGACAAAATATATTGCTGATCTGCTAAAGGAGTTTCAATCAAAACATCAGCAGATTGCTATTGTTTTAGATGAGTATGGCGGTACGCAAGGGATTGTTACAATGGAAGATATCTTGGAAGAGCTTGTCGGTGAGATTCAAGATGAATATGACAATGAGACTCCATTTGTGGAGAAAAAAGGGGATAAAAATTATGTAGTTCTAGCCTCTGCATCACTTGATGATGTGAATGAACTACTGCCTCATCCACTCACCGCACATGAAGACTACGAAACAGTCGCTGGATACCTAATTCATAGATTGGGACGAATACCAAATATGAATGAGAAGGTAACATTTGATAATTATACCTTCACGATTCTTAAGAAGAACAAAAACTCGATTATCTCAGCTCAGCTGGTAGATTTAGAAGCTGATATTTAGGGTCTATTCTATTTGTTCCCAAATAATTTCTGTTCTAGATCTGGACGGTTCATCTTTCGTAACTCTCCAATCAGCTCTCTTCTATTTTCTGGTTTATACCAGAAGAAGAACTTGCGTTGGGTAAGCTTCTTATTCGCATCTCTGGCGGTGCTTATTTTCTCTAACGTATAGGGGTGATAGCCTGAGTAATAGATCACAGTTGCTAACGTCATTGGAGTAGGGGTAAAGTCCTGCACTTGCTCAAGCTTAAAGTCTAAACCTTTTGTCTCGGCAGCCAGCTCCGCCATTTCTGCATTCGTACTTCCGGGATGACTTGAGATAAAATAAGGGATCAATTGCTGTCTAAGTCCATTAGCCGCATTTACCTTGTCAAAGAATTTCTTGAGCTTAAAGAAGATGCTAAACGAAGGCTTGCGCATGATATCGAGAATCTTATCAGCCGTATGCTCGGGCGCAACTTTCAATCGTCCAGGCACATGATTGACAATGACATTCTCGAGGTACTCTTCATTTCCCTTGTTTACCTTTTCCTCTTTCGTCTTATGAAAGATGATGTCGTAACGAATTCCGCTGCTGACAAAAGCTTTTTTGACGCCAGGAACTGCCGATACTCTTCGGTATAGCGAGGTCATGCCACGATGATCTGTATCTAGATTACTGCATACATCAGGGAAGATGCAGGAAGGACGGCGGCATGCTTGGCACATTTCAAGGTGCTTTCCTTCCATCTTATACATATTCGCCGATGGACCGCCAATATCAGAAATATAGCCTTTGAAATCGGCCATTTGAGTGACCTCTTTAACCTCCTGCAAGACCGACTCTTCAGATCTCGAGGCAATAAACTTGCCTTGATGCGCTGAAATCGTGCAGAATGTGCAGCCTCCAAAGCACCCACGATGCGTGTTGACTGAATGACGAATCATATCATAAGCAGGTATGGCCCCTTTGTTGTTATAGCGTGGATGTGGGAGTCGGGTAAATGGTAAGGTATAATAGCTATCTAGCTCATCGGTCGTTAAAAGTGGATACGATGGATTGATAATAATTTGCTTGTCTTTGTAACTCTGAATGAGCTTTCGAGAAGCCATTTTATTCGACTCTTCTTCGATATGCTTAAAATTCTTAGCGTAGTTAATCTTCTCTTTTAAACAAGCTTCATGTGAATTTAATTCTAATTCTTCCCACTCTTTATTTGTGGTGTAGGTGGCTGACTTGTCAACTATAAATGCCGTCTGAGGCACGTCCGTAATCTGGTTGAATGGAAGACCTTCTTTGACTTTTTTCACAAAGTCGACAATCGATTTCTCACCCATTCCATAAATAAGCAAATCAGCTTTAGTGTCAACTAATATAGAGGGCTTTAGTTGATCCGACCAATAATCATAGTGAGTAACTCGTCGCAGCGATGCTTCAATGCCTCCTATGACAACTGGGATATCTGGATATATTTTCTTGAGAATGTTTGAATACACAACCGTTGCATAGTCTGGACGAGCACCTGCGCGACCATCTGGTGTGTAGGCATCATTCGAACGTCTACGTTTATTGGCTGTATAATGATTCACCATCGAATCCATACATCCTGCTGTAATGGCGAAGAACAAACGAGGTTTGCCCAGCTTCTTAAAGTCGCGCAAATCATCTTGCCAGTTAGGCTGCGGAACAATAGCAACTTTTAGACCTTCGCGTTCTAAGATACGACCTATCACCGCTGCTCCAAAGGATGGGTGGTCTACATAAGCATCACCTGAAAAAAGAATTACGTCAGGCTGATCCCAACCCAATGCCTCAATTTCTTTCGTTGTGGTAGGAAGCCACCTGCTGCTTGATTTTCTCTCCGTCTGTATCATAATCTGCAAAAATACATCAATTATTTAGGCTTCTGTAATCTTTACTAAACAATTTACTTACCTTAGTGTTCAATAGTTGTTGGTTCAAACGAAAAAACATACCAATTATTGGTCTCAATTTCCTATTTTTGAACTTTACCTTATTCAAAATTTAATGAAGCTTGTTAAGCCACAAGATCTATTGAAGATCAATCCTTTGATGCATTACCTAGGCGGCGAATATTTTGCCAAGTTGCTGATGAGACTGTTGCAGTTTAACCAGATTAATGATTTATATGAGAATATAAGTGATAAAAAGGGGATCGATTCTATCAATGGCATTCTAGAATATTTGGATGTCTCTCTTGATTTGGATGAAAATGATTTAAAAAAACTTCCTCTTGACGGCCCGTTTATAACTGTCTCAAATCATCCCTATGGAGGCATTGATGGCATCCTACTTATTAAACTTTTGTCTATGGTTCGGCCTGATCATAAGGTTATTGCGAACTTTTTGTTGAAAAAGGTAGAGCCTATAGCTGATTACTTTCTTGCTGTGAACCCATTTGAGAACAATCCAACTGCAGCCTCAAGTGTAGGCGGATTAAAAACAGCTTTGGATCATCTTCACAACGGCGGTGTTCTCAGTTTCTTCCCCGCAGGGGAGGTCTCTACCACCTATGCTTCATCCGTTATTACTGATCGCGAATGGCTTAACTCAGCTTTGCGCTTCATTAAAAAGGCGAATGTTCCCGTTGTGCCCATTTATTTCCATGGTAGTAATAGTAAACTTTTTCATCTCCTAGGACGGATACATCCAGCCTTGCGAACGGCAAAATTGGCCTCTGAAGTGATCAACAAACAAGGAAAAACGATTAAGGTTCGAATCGGAAGCCCAATCTCGGTCAAAGATCAGGATCGATTTACCGATATTCATCAGCTAGGGCGTTATTTCCGTTCAAAAACATACTGTCTGGATTCAGGAATGGATGTTAAACATTTCTTTAATTATTCCTTAAAAGGTCAGCCAGTTCCTGAGCCAATTATCGAGGAAACGCCAAAGGATGCAATTATCCGTGAGATAGAAGAACTGCGAAATGATCATCTGCTATTTACGATAAAAAATTATACTGTTTTTTGCACCCCTTCTCCTCATATTCCTTCGCTTATGAATGAAATAGGACGCCTGCGTGAGATCACGTTTCGTGAAGTTGGAGAAGGGACTAATCAATCGACAGATATCGATGAGTTTGATTTGTATTACGATCAACTTATTATCTGGGATGATGAGGAGCAAAAAATTGTTGGGGGTTATCGAATCGGGAAAGGGCGTGAGATAAATGCTCAGTTTGGGTCTAAAGGGTTTTATATTCAGAGCCTCTTTAAGATGAAGAGTGGTTTTGATCAAACCCTTAACCAGTCACTAGAGCTGGGACGATCTTTTATCGTAAAGGAATATCAACGAAAGCCATTGCCGCTTTTCTTGCTTTGGAAAGGAATTCTCTATTTCTTGCTTAAAAATCCAGAATATCGCTATCTATTGGGTCCAGTAAGCATTAGTAATACTTATTCAGGTATCTCTAAAGAATTGATCATCCGCTATATAATGGCTAATTTCTTTGATTATAAACGGGCCTCTATGGTAAAACCACGAAATAAATTTAAGGTCACTACCGACGACCCGCATCTTAATACGGCCTTGGAGACTATGACGCCAGACCTTCATACGCTGGATAGATTTATTGGAGATATTGACCAATACAATAGTGGATTACCCGTTCTGCTTAAGAAATATCTGGGCTTAAATGCAAAGATTGTTGCCTTTAATGTCGATCCGAAGTTCAACGATTGCATCGATGGGCTGCTTATTTTGGATATTTTTGATGTTCCTCGACATACCATCGAATCGCTACTTAAGGAACTTAATGACACAGAACTTCTGAGTCGTCTGTTTTCTCCAGAAGAAATTTAGTCGCGTGTTTAGATCCTAATTCGTACCACAAATTATACACTGAACAATCTTAAAACTCTCGTTCTAAGGATAGCGTTAGCATTCTCTATTTCAATGGAGGGTTAACCGAAAACTGATCGATAGATAAACATGGAAAAATTAGAGTCACTAGTTGAGTTTGCTATTTCCGTGACCCTTCAATCAGTTGAAGCTCTTTCTTTTTGTTCTCTAGTTTTATCCCATTAAACTCAGCATTGTCTGGAAGCTGTAGTTCATAGCTTTGTACCGTTTTAATTTCAATCTCGCCTATTGTAATGGTACAATTTAAGATGTGTCCGCCTTTGGTTTTATCGTTCGCAAGAAAGTGAAAATGGTAATTGTCTAGGTTTACTTCTTTTAAATACGAAGGGAATTTAAATCCTATCAATGTTCCGTCCAATTTAGTCAAGTTAAAAACCCCTTGCTGCTTATAGGCCTCAATTAGCCGTTTGTAAGGCTTGGATTGTTTCGGTACGCTGCGGATTGAAATAGAGTCGAAGCTTCCCCTTATGCGATAGACAGATATTAGATTTGGCTTAGTGATTAGTTGATCAAGGTATTTATCGAGTTCTGCCATGGTGAGTCGACGGTTTAATCTAATAATTGTATCTGGAGAAAAGTTGAGTGCGACAGCAAAAGGAGTAAGCGTACTATCAGGTACGGAAAGAATTTTTCCATCTGAAGTCGCTTGATAACATTTCCCATCAAGAAGTATCATTTCGCCATTGAGAGCATTAAAAGTGCCCATGCCAAAGTTCCCATGTTTTCTCAGTTCTCCAATCGTCAGATTGCCATCGTAAACTCCTTCTAATAATGCACTCAGGGTAGAATATTGGAAAATTTTATGAGCTGGAATAGCTCTTTCTTGTCCCTTTGTTGAAGAGCAAAAGCAACCCAAGAGAATTAAAACAATTGAGAGTATCTTTTTCATTACGATGCAATTATGCGATGCCAGGAAGTTCCATTCCAGTGATCTTTCGATAGAGGTTTAGCGCATATAGATCGGTCATCCCTGAGACGAAATCTACAACCATTTGAATCTTACCATACATCGTTTGATCCCCATTTTGATATTGAGACGGGATTAAGGATAATAGTTTTTTTGATAAGAAGCTTTCTGGATCCACGCTTGCCGTAATAAAGGCTTCAAGTAATGTGCCAAGTATTTTATAACCTGCAATTTCAATCTCTACCACAGCTTTGTCGTTGTAGATCTGAACCAATGAAATGGCTCTTACTTTTTCCATGGCACTTTTTGATGGCTCTGGGAGTAAGTCGAACAGCGGAATGATACGCTCTATTTTATTGTAGTCTTTTAGCTTCTCATTAAATAAAATAGCACATTCTCGAGTTAATTTGCCAATAACCATCGCTCTGAAATAGGCTATTCGCTCGTTGGCATCGCCCACCAAGGTGAGGTTTTTTGCAATGTTATCGAGGATTGCAGCATCATCTATTGGATGGAAGAAGTTCATAAATAAGACCTCTGTCTCGGCGTATGTTAAGATTTTAAGCTTGTGCGCATCTTCAATATCCATAATCTGATAACAGATGTCATCAGCTGCTTCAACGAGGTAAACCAAAGGATGCCTCATGTAGTGCAGCGGATGGTCAGAAAGTTTTACCATGTTTAGCTTGCTTGCAATTTTTTCAAAGAGCTCTTTTTCACTTTGGAAAAATCCAAACTTTGGTTTTCCTCCTGCTAAGGCCGATTCAAAAGGATATTTCACAACGCTTGCTAAGGTGCTATAGGTGAGGGCAAATCCGCCGTCTCTCTTTCCTTCAAATTGATGACTTAACACGCGAAAAGCATTAGCATTACCTTCGAAGCAAGTAAAGTCGCTCCATTGTTCAGGTGTTAAGTCGTTTTGATATTTTAATCCACCTCCTCTTTTGAAGAAATCAGCAATGGCATATTCACCCGAGTGCCCAAATGGAGGATTCCCTAAATCGTGTGCTAAGCATGCAGCAGAAACAATCGCTCCAATCTCACTAATCTTTGAATTTAGAGTTGAATCTTGTGATTTATTTAATTCAGCTGCCACTAGGTTACCCAGTGATCTTCCGACACTGGCCACCTCAAGGGAATGGGTTAGTCGATTGTGCACAAAAATGCTCCCAGGCAATGGAAAGACTTGCGTTTTATCTTGAAGTCTTCTAAATGGCGATGAGAAGATTATTCGATCATAGTCGCGCTGAAAGATCGAACGAATATCATCGTCTTTTGGGGTGTTTCGATCCTCAAGACCAAGTCTGCAATCTGTAATTAATTTATCCCATTCTACCATGATAAGCACTATTAATCGTCTTTAACCTCTATTTCTTCAATGCAATCGGATTTTGTTTTCCTGCACCAAAGTATATCATTTTTCAAGGATATAAAAATTTATAAGATCATTAATCATAATTGTATAACTTCGCAAGATACTTTTTGAAAACTTATGATTTCTCCAATGCTTAATGGATTGCTTCTGCCTTTTTTGGTGGCCATGTTTTTGGCTATTAATATGGGAGGAAGTGGTACCTCGCCATCATTTGCAACCGCTTATGGCTCAGGAATATTAAGGAGAGATTTAATTCCAGGTCTTTTCGGATTGTGTGTCCTTGTTGGGGCTTTATTAGCTGGTAAAAATACGGCTATCACCTTAGGTAAAGGAATAATCCCTGCTGAGAGTCTAAATTATGTGTTGACTACAATTATTTTATTCTCTGTCGGGATATCGCTTTTGTTTGCTAATTTGCTAGGTGTTCCCCAATCTACATCGCAATCTACGGTATTGGCTTTAGCAGCACCTGCTCATTATTTAGGTCAACTGAATTCAACGAAGCTATTTACGGAGATAATACCTACTTGGATTTTCCTCCCAATTATTTCGTTTGGTATCATGTATTTAATCGCAAATGTGTCGATTAAGCGCTTCGATGTTAAGTATCCAGGCTATTTTCAAACGTTTAAACGACAATCATTTTTCCGATGGGTTGTGATTATTACCAGTTGTTATGTTGCTTTTTCAATTGGGTCAAATAATGTGGCAAATGCTTCTGGTCCAATTGCTTCCATGATTACCAATGAACTGCATATTAACCCTACAAGCAATAATTTTATTTTAATTATGATCCTTTCAACGTTGATCATTGCTCCCTCTTTTGGTATCGGGAGTTCAATTTTTGGAAGGAAGCTAATTGTCAAAACAGGGACCGAAATAACCGAAATTGGGAAAGTTGAAGCATCGATAATTTCGGTTATCACAGCCACCTTGCTTCTTGCCGCTTCTATAAGTAGAGGAATTCCAACCTCACTTGTGCAACTAAATACGTTTGCAATTCTAGCTTTAAGTGTTTCTAAAAAAGGATGGAAGGAAACTTTTTCTAATAAAGTGGTTAAACGTCTTTGGCTGATCTGGTTTATTGCCCCAATTTTTGCCTTTTTACTATCTTATGGATTGACTGTTCTGGCCGATCATGCAGGTCTTTTACATCTTCGTAATTGATCCTATCCCTGTTCCGGTTTTTTTCAATATAGCATCTAGCTCCTTGATATCTGGGAAGTAATTTTGCATGGTTGCTTTAAATTGAGGACCATGGTTTTTTATCACCGTATGCACAAGTTCGTGGACAATCACGTAATCGATTAGCCTAGTGTTTAAGCGCATCAGTTGAAGATTCAGGTTGATATTTTGACGGGTAGAGCAACTTCCCCAGTTTGATATATTATTCTTGATGGTTACTTTGTTATATGTGTATCCATATTCTTTGGCTAGCTCTTCTATCCTGCCAGGGAGGTATTTCTTGGCGTCAAATCGCAGAACATTTTCTATAAGTTCGGTAAGCTTTTGTTGCATTTCTGCGGATTCAATCTTCTCCGCTATCGGGAATTCAAAGAATACAATTCCTTTATCCTTTGCATAACGAATTCTCGGTGCATTAACTGCCGAACTACAAACGTGATACTTGTAGTTCGGAGTCGTAAACTGGTCTCCTTCCTGAATCAATCGTATGGCTTTGGGCCTTTGACTTAACCGTGCTTTCGTGTCAGTAATCCATTGAATCTGTTGTTTTAAGAAGTTCTCTCCACTGCTAAAAGAAGCCATCCATGGGATTGTAAGTCGAACTTTGCCATCTGGTTTAATAGAGATTCGAAAACTCAAAGAGCGTCGATTTCGGGAAATCAATATTTCGCCGAAAGGCTCTAGCTCAATTGTTTTGGTTGGTTTTAAAAATTTCAAAATATAGAATGTACTATTTTGTTTGAGCCACTAGTTGATTGAAAACCTCTAATTGTTCTTTTAATGCAGCCACTTTATCAGTTGGATTAGTTCTTGCTTCCATGAGTATCCATCCTCCATAATGCATCTGATGAAAGAGTTTGAATAACTGGGCATAAGGG
>CAIUAN010000049.1 GCA_903897145.1 uncultured Bacteroidia bacterium
GATCTAGTTTATTATAAGCTTCTTTCCTTTTTATCTCATGAAGCAACGTTATTATCGTCAAGGCGACATAGCTTCTGTATATCGCCGCTTTAAAGGAAGATACGGCGATCGTCTAAGTTTCTATCTATGGCTTTATCCGATCTTAAAGTCACCGCGCTGGATCGCGGTTGCGTGGGGTGGGGGTGCAACCTTATTAGGAAGGTCTCTTAATGGTGATTTTTTTAGGGGTATTAAATTCGCTATCAATAAGATTAAGGCTGCTTGTAATTAATCTTTATGAAGACATCAGTTCCTTTAATGGCCTATGCCAAACAAAACAATAATTTTGATTTGCTAAGATTCTTGCTGGCGGTTACTGTTTTTCTAGTTCATTCATATGTGTTGTCAGGATCATTATTCCTGGAGCCCATATCAAAGATTTTGTCCTCCGAGGTCGCTGTTCAGTCATTCTTTATCGTGAGTGGCTTTTTAATTTTCATGAGTTATGAAAACTCAAAGACAGCTAAAAGTTATTTCCAGAAAAGATTTTGGAGGATTTTTCCCGCTTATTTTTTTGTGATCATTGTTACTGTTTTGATCGCTAGTTTATTTACTGCCTATACCTTAGATCATCATTGGTGGGTTTCAGTCCTAAAGTATTTCTTGGCAAATTTGTTTTTTCTCAACTTTATAAATCCAAACTTGCCGGGAGTATTCGAGGCTAACCTTAATCCGACTATTAATGGTGCGTTATGGACACTTAAGATTGAGGTGATGTTCTATTTGGCTGTTCCTTTATTTGTTTCGTTATTTAATAAAGTAGGGCGTTTGCCCGGCATGTTATGTTTGTTTGTTTGCTCTGTTATTTACAGTTATGTCTTATTAGCCATAGATGACCATGGGGGGGGTGAATCCTTCCTCGCGCTTAGACGCCAATTACCTGGACAACTTACCTATTTCATTGTGGGTGCCGCAGGCTACTATTATTTCGAATATTTTAAAAGATTCTCTAAGCCTATTTTTTTATTAGCCATTATGGTGATTCTATTTAGGGCTTACCTTCCTTGGGTTGTTTTTGAGCCTATTGCGCTTGGTGTATTGGTGCTTTATTTTGCTACGATCTTTCCATATATTGGAAATTTCGGTAAATATGGTGATTTTTCCTATGGCATTTATATTTTACATTTCCCAGTTTTACAGATCTTTATCTCTCATCAACTCTTCGATCAGTCTCCACTTTTAGCGCTCATTACATCATCATCAATAGTTTTGCTTTTTGCAGTATTACTTTGGAATTTTGTTGAGAAACCTTTTCTTCGCCATTCATCTCATTACGTATCGGGCTGATTGATGAATCAACATAAACCCAATATTGCTGTTCTCATGGCCACCTATAACGGCCTTGCTTGGTTGCATGAGCAGCTGCACTCCATCCTAAATCAAGTTGAAGTTGATCTGACCCTCTATGTCTCCGATGATGGTTCTTTGGATGGCAGCTACGAACTTATAAAAGAGCTGGCAGTGGATGATCCTCGAATTGTCTTACTGCCAAAGGTGCAACGGATGGGGTCGGCGGGGAAGAATTTCTATCGTTTAATTTGTGATGTTTATGTGACAGAGTATGACTTTATAGCATTTGCTGATCAGGATGATGTCTGGAGTCTCGATAAGCTTTCACGGCATATTGGTTTGATTCAAAATTCTCATGCAGAGGCGGTTTCATCAAATGTGCTGGCCTTTTGGCCTGATAACTCACAAAAGCTAATCGATAAATCACAGCCCCAACAAAATTACGACTTCTTGTTTGAGTCTGCAGGACCAGGTTGCACATTTCTAATGACGCCTTGGTTGGTGGGGGAGGTTAAGCACCAGCTAACCAATGATGGTGCTGCCAGGGATGTAATAATGCATGATTGGCTGACCTATGCGATATGTCGCGCACACGGTAAGTCTTGGATAATCGACGCCGTTCCGTCCATGCAGTATCGCCAGCATCAGCATAATGTGATCGGGGCTAATTCTGGAATTAGAGCAGTTGTTGCAAGGCTTATGAAGATTAATAATGGATGGTATCGACACGAGGTTGCATTGATTTCCCGCGTTGTCGCTTCAATTAGTTTAGATAAAAAGTTAACAATCTTTCAGAAGATTATTCAGGGTGACTCACTACGTGATCGCTTTAAGCTAATTCCCTATGCAATCCAAGGCCGTCGTAAGTTTATTGATCGTGTTGTGCTTGTTTTAAGCATCCTGCTGTTTATATTTTAGGCGCTGGCTAGTCTTGTCTGGTTAGACAAATCCAGTCCAATCGTATTTTCAATATAGCGCATTACTGTATCCGCTTTTGACCATCTGCCACGTTGCATAATCATGGGTAGACTTGCCCCCGATATTAATAGATCTTGCGCCGCACCGACCCGCATCGAGTGCCCACTGATATGGTCAACAACCGAACGGTCGGCCTTCGATTTTCTGGCGAGCCGCTTGAAGATTCGATTGATCTGGGACGCGCTTAAGTTGTCGGCAATATGCTGGCCGCGGATGACGCCCCTGAATAGTTTTCCGTTCTCTATCTCTGCTGCATTAACCCAGCTTAATATAGTCTCCTGAGCTTCTTTGCTAAGATGCAGCCAACGTCCCAAGCCATCCTGGTCGGTCTTGCTTCGCCTTAGCTTTATCTTCAGCGTCTGGTCTTGATGATTGATGACGAGATCGTTCATCGATAGTGATACCAGCTCACTTCGCCTGCACATGGAGTCGTAGGCAGTGAGGAGGAGGGCACGGTCCCTGAGACCCATGAGTCCATCATCTGTGACATTAATCATTTGCCTAAGTAAAACACTATTAATTCCTTCGGCCTGCTTGCTTTCTCTTCCAAGGTTTCGGTGCATCCGGCGCATCTCAATTTTGACATCGGGGTGTGTGGTTGGATCATATAGCTCATTGAGGCGGTGCATGGCCGATATGGACGCAACCGCGATACGTATACTGGCTGACCTAAGCTTGCCCTCAGCGAGGTGTTTTATATAGCTGGCCACATTAACCCTGTCTGATGGAAGTGCATCCACATTCTCTCTGTTGCAAAATTCGATAAATTTTTCGAAGTTGGATTTATAAGCTCTGATGGTAGATGGTGCATAAGCGCC
>CAIUAN010000050.1 GCA_903897145.1 uncultured Bacteroidia bacterium
ATTTCGGTAAGCGTCTACGCCGATACCTTCCGTCGTCAGCTCATCGATACGGCAGGCAAGATTGTCCGGCATGCGGGGAAACTGATTATGAAAGTACCAAGAGCTACTTTTGTACGATTACAGTTCGATCATTTGTTTGCTGCCTGTCAGAACGCACCGGTAATGACCGGTTAATAAAAACAGTCTTGAACGGGCGAGAGGGGCTCAATTCATGGGAGAGGTACGCTCGGTAAGAGTAAATATCGGATTGGTGAAGTGTCGAAAGCATGTTTGCCAGATAATTCATGCTGAAAACCGACATTTCTCAATGTCCAGATAATAATTTCTGTTCGTTTCAGCTATCGCTAACAGATTATTACATTTTATGGCGCTCTGAACTGTCTGGATTATTACTTATCGCTCAACTTAGGATTTACCAAGTAGTTATTTATGAATCATCCTATTATTTTTAAACGGATTGTTTCGTAGAAAAGCTTCGATTCGCTTTTTTAAATGTGTGCGTAGCACACTAATCGTTCCTTCGTAAATAATATGATTATGACCGCTGAGATCAAAAGGAATATCTTCCTTCATTTGAGTTATTAGAATAACTTCTTTTTGAAGAGCATGAGCAAAACCCACCTCGTAAAAAACATTAGGATTTCTTCCTGTCATGTCTGCTACTATCAAATGAGCACTCCGAATTTCTTGATATATTTTCTCTAAAATCTGATCGTTATGCTCTAAATCATCTACACGCTCACAGCGACATTTCAGTTCTACAGCAACTTCTTTTATTCCAAGCTGATAAATATCTCGAAATGAAGATGCAAACGGCATCAATACAAAAATATATGGCCCAAGAATTCTATCCAGTAAATATGGTTGGGATTTGATGGCTGTGCTAATAAGATTAGCCATAGTCTCTATCATACCTTGATCCTCTTCAGAAAAAGGCTCATTTCCTTCTTTGTTTTCTACCTTTAAAGCACCAACCGAAACTTGATCTAATAAGATAGGGACACCTAGGAATGTGTTGAGATCAGCTTTCGAAGGGTCTGGCCACTGAATGTGATCGAACTTACCCTTCCAAAGGGGATTACCGCGAATGTCTTTGAAGTTGCCTTTATAGGTATTGCCTTGGGCAAGATAACCAGTAAGCCCTTCCCCTTCTT
The DNA here is from genome assembly GCA_903897145.1 of uncultured Bacteroidia bacterium. GTDB lineage: Bacteria > Bacteroidota > Bacteroidia > Bacteroidales > Prolixibacteraceae > JAAFHB01. The sequence goes on from CAIUAN010000050.1 coordinate 1,155, forward strand.
CATAGAACATCTGACTAAAATCTAAGTCGTTAGAGTAACCAGAAGCTGCGGATAGTTCGATTACATTACCTTTTTTTAGCCAAATTGATGCGTATTGTGAGCGTAATATAGTGCTCGCTTGCTGACACAAGGCATCTAAAAGTCTTTGGAAACCTTCAGTTGTTTGCTTATTTGATTTCATGGGATTTTCATTATATCTACTTATTAGATACTTTAATTAAAGTAACAAATATTTTGTTTTACTATCAATATCTCCGCTTCGATCTACCCATGGTTTTCGCACTTTGTGTCGGCTTATTACATCCCATTTGAAACTCACATAAAACAAGAAAATCATTATATCCCCCCTTATGAAAAAGCACCTCTTTGCCATCTTTGCCATTCTGCTCTTGCAGATGCCTCTTGCTGCACATGCAGAG
>CAIUAN010000051.1 GCA_903897145.1 uncultured Bacteroidia bacterium
GGGGAGAAGAAATTGATCCTTTCAAAGATTAAAGGGAGTTTAGACTACATAGACTTAGTGGGGTGTGATTTTGTAATTGAAGCTATTCGTGCAGAGACAAGCGAACGGAAGATAACGGAGCGCAAAGAGATCTTTCGCAAAATTGAGGCTGTGGTTACCCCTGAATGTATCATTGCTACAAATTCAACAACAATTATTATTACTGAACTCTCTTCTGAATTGATTTACAGAGATCGATGTGTCAGTCTTCATTTCTTTGTCCAGTCACCTGAAGCTCGTGTTTGCGAGGTTGTGAAAGGTCTATACACCTCAGACGAGGTTTATAATAAGGTGCTGAAGTTTGTAAAGATGGTTAATCGTCAGGCTATTCCAGTTGAAGAATCTGCTGGATTGATCTCAATTCGACTCTATACCGCCTTATTAAATGAAGCTTGTGAGGTTCTCTTAGAAGGTGTTGGCGCGATGGTTGATATCGATTCGGTCTGGAAGGTTGGATTTGGAATGCGTTTTGGACCCTTTGAACTGGCGGATATCCTAGGTATCGATAAGATAAATAGATGGATGGAAAATCTCTATTCTGAATTTGGAGACCCAAAATATATGGCTTCACCGGTAATTAAGAAGCTAGTTCGAGCCAAGCGATTCGGGGTCCATACCCAGTGTGGTTTTTACACCTATGACGAAAATGGCAAAATGATTGGTGCTGAACCAATTTCAAATGATAAAAATTGATTGAATTAGTGAATCCCTAATCGAATCGAAAACATGAAAATATTAGTCCTAAATTGTGGAAGCTCATCGATAAAATACCAGTTCTATTCAATCGACAATAGCGTGATTCTTGCCAAAGGAATCGTGGAAAAGATTGGTATGAAAGGTTCATTTTTAAAACACGAGAAAGAATCTGGGCAAAAAGTACTTTTTGAAGGCGAGATACTCGATCATAAAATTGGAATTGAATATATCCTAGGTGTTCTATCGAGTGCCAAGCATGGATGTATCGCTTCTTTAGGTGAAATAAGTGCTGTAGGCCATCGCGTAGTTCATGGAGGTGAAGAATTTAGCGGAAGTGTATTAATTACAGATGAAGTTGTTAAAGCCTTAGAGAAATTCATCGATCTTGCTCCACTTCATAATCCACCAAACCTTAAAGGTATCTATGCGTTAAAAAATTTGGTTCCAGACATCCCTCAAGTAGCTGTTTTTGATACTGCCTTTCATCATACCATACCAAAGCATGCCTATATGTATGCGATACCTTATTCGCTCTATAAAAAATATGGCATTCGCAGATACGGATTTCATGGAACAAGTCATAAGTATGTCTCCAACAGAGCTTGTGAAATCGTAGGAGTTCCGAAGGAAGAGGTGAAGATAATCACCTGTCATCTAGGCAATGGAGCTTCCGCATGTGCCATTAAATTTGGACAATCAATCGATACGTCCATGGGTTTTACTCCCGTAGAAGGGTTGATCATGGGAACACGATCAGGCGATATTGACATGGGAGCCGTCACGTACCTAATGGACAAGGAAAAGATTGGAACCAAATCAGCCTCTACCCTATTCAATAAGCATAGCGGACTACTTGGAATTACTGGTGTATCGTCTGACTTAAGAGAAATTCTAGAATCGGCAGAGCAGAACGACGAACGTAGTCTTTTAGCCATTAAAATGTTTAACTACCGAATCAAAAAATTCATTGGTAGCTATGCTGCCGCGATGGGCGGACTTGATATCTTAGTGTTTACTGGTGGGATTGGTGAAAACTCTCATCTAACCAGACTTGGTGCTTGTGAGGAATTAGAATTCCTTGGAATCGAACTTGACCAGGAGCTCAACAAGGAGATAAAAGGTAAAGAAGGTGTAATCAGCAAAAGCAATTCAAGAGTCAAAGTAATGGTTGTTCCTACCAATGAAGAGCTTATGATTGCCATTGACACTCAGAATATTGTCAATGAACTATTGAAAAAATAGGCTGAAAGATTATTCCTATAAATCGATGATTAGTCCATCATATCCTGGCTCGATATGAGCTGGCAGCTCAGCTAATAAATCTTGATGTTTTCCCATCTCATGACTCATATGGGTTAGATAAGCTTTACGAGGCTTTATTCTTTCGATTAAACCGATAGCTTCTGTTAGGTTTAGATGCGAGATATGTGAAGTTTTTCGTAAGGAGCAGATCACAAGAATCTCAACTCCAGCTAATTTATCCAATTCGTGGTCTTCAATTGAATTAAAATCAGTCAGATAAGCAAAATTACCCACCCGGAATCCATAGACTGGAAGCTGATAGTGATAAACACGAATAGGTTGAACGGTTAATGAACCGATCGTAATATTGTTGCTATCCAGATCTATCAAATTCATTTGTGGTGTACCCGGATATTTCTGAGTGGCAAAAACGTAATTGAAAATCGATTTCAGGTTGTTTTGAACCCTCGGTTCGCAATAGACATCCATAGCTGATTTTCGAATCCAATTAAAGCTACGGATATCGTCTAATCCAAAGATATGATCTGCGTGCTCGTGAGTGAGTAGTATCGCATCGATATTGTCGACCTTCTGCCGAAGCATCTGCTGACGGAAATCAGGACCAACATCCACGATCACCCGTGTAGATCCCTCTTCGATCATAATTGCACTGCGCAGACGATTATCTCGACCATCGGTTGAATGGCAAACATCACACTGACATGCAATAACTGGAACACCCTGCGAAGTACCTGTTCCCAAAAGGGTAACTCTCATACGATTCAATTCGTTTAGCATCAAACTTAGTCAAAATATTAATTCGCGCAATGGAATTTCTTTACCTTTGACAAAATTTCAATCATGGCCAAGCTATATCTTATTCCAACAACATTAGGTGAATCGGCAACAGATCATGTCATTCCGACTGATGTTTCGTCGCTAATTCTGAAACTAAACTATTTTATTGTTGAGAATATTCGCACTGCACGACGCTATCTGCGTAAGCTTGATCCACAGTGCAACATCGACGACCTTATTTTCTTTGAGCTTAATCAACATACCGATAGTCATATCATCCAAACCTATCTCGATCCAATCGCTAAAGGGTTTGATGTGGGAATCATCTCAGAAGCTGGTTGTCCAGGCGTCGCAGATCCTGGCGCAGAGGTTGTTAAGCATGCTCATTTGAAAAATATCGATGTGGTACCATTGGTCGGTCCCTCATCGATTTTATTATCCTTAATGGCCTCTGGATTAAACGGACAAAACTTTGCTTTTGTGGGGTATATACCTGTTAAGACAGACGAACGATCCAAGGCAATTAAGGAGTTAGAACGGAAATCGGGAATCGAAAATCAGACTCAGATATTCATCGAAGCACCTTATCGCAACACCCCCTTAATTCAGGATCTATTAAAGACATTAGGCGAAAATACACGCCTATGCATTGCTTGTGATCTTACGCTTGAGACTGAGTTTGTGAAGACGAAAACTGTTGGTCAGTGGAGGAAGAGTGTTCCAGAATTAAACAAGCGACCCACTATATTTTTGCTATTGAGTAGCAAATAAGAATCGAAGAATCTGCTCAGGCAAGAATTGCCTTTTTCAGCAATTGGTATTCGTATTCGAAGTTCGTGGTAAAAACAACATTCCCAAGCTCTTTTTCTATCTGCGCAGGACTCCAGAATCGCCCCTCGGTCACCTCTTCGCTATGCAATCGTATTTTCTTATAATCGTAGGAGACAAAATAATAGACCAATTCGGATTCAATTTCCGTATCCCATCGATAATTCCCCAATGATTTCGCTGTAAAATTTGTCAATCCAATCTCTTCATATGCTTCTCGCTGGAGCGCGGTTTGAAGCTCTTCACCAAAAGTAATATGACCGCCTACTGCAGTATCCCATTTCCCTGGCTGAACCAGCTTTTCGAGTGGGCGCTTTTGTAAATAAATATGCCCTTTCGGATTTAAAACATGTAAATGGATAACGGGATGAAGTATTCGCTCCCCTTTATGACAGGCAGACCGCAATGCTTTACCAAGGATATGACCTTGCTCATCAACAACTGGAAGCCACTCTTCAGGATCATAAGGCGTTGAGCTAGTTAATTCGGCTTTGTATTTCTGATTTAGTTTTCTTGCCTTCAGAAATTCAAATCCGAAATAGAATAAAAACAGGATATAAAACAGTCCACCACTGATAAATGCCCAGGCCTCTTTGCTAAGGTAAAATGCAGCATAAACAACAAGCAAGGTATGTGCTAAAACTAGGAAGAATAAGTTTCGAAGATTGCGTTTAAAATGAGCTGATTGAGCCTCATTCATCTCTACTCCCTGCATATATTTCTGAGTCATCAACCCAATGATGTCAACGGGAGAATAGAGCGAAACCGCAAGTATGGCGCAGAGAATAAGTTCTATTAAAGCAGGCTTTAACTTGAAAAATACATCATTCTCTAAAAGTATGGAAACACCAGATAAAACAACAAGGAGCCCTGTGTCGAGCAGGACAAATTTATCGAGTCGTTTTTCTCGAAACCAAGTATAGCCCATCTCAGCCAAACCTATTAATAAGGCCACAGCAATACCCACTTTCATCCCCCAAAACTCATCCGCTATGATAAAAACGAATAGGGGAATAAAGCCAGGAAGGAGTTTTTTTATTAAATCTTTTTGATTCAAAGTTTACGGTTTCGTAACTTTCACATAAAAAACAAGTGTTGAATAAGGAGGTATAAAACCAGAGAAATTCGCGTCACCATAGCCTAACCATGAAGGGATAATCAGCTTAGACTCACTACCATCTTTCATATAGGTAAAACCTTCATCCCAACCAGCAATAACTTTTCCCTGCCCAATAGTAAAACTAAATGGTGTGGTGGATGTTAAATTAGAATCAAATTTGAAGCCATCTTGAACACCCGCTGTTGCATTATCTTCTATTCGGTAACCAGAATAAAATACATTTACCAAATCACCATTTTTAAGGGCAACGGCACCTGCTGGAGCAGCTTTTGTCTCAATAACATATAGCCCCGAAGCTTTAGGTGAAACTGTTGAATGGTATTTAGCAATATATTTTGCCAATAAGGTTGTTTCTATCTCTTGCGCAGAAGGACCAGTACTTTTTTTACAAGAAGAGATCGCAAGAACAGCAAAAGCAATTAAAAGCAAAGAATTTCTAATTTTCATAATTTATTAAACTAAAATAAAACAATACTATTTATTAACGCTAGGTGATTAATTACTATTTAATTTCTTTGAATACTCAGGCAACAAAGACCGAAACAGAGCTAATGCTTGATCGATAGGCAATTTAGACTCGCCTCCTGCAGCATTCCGATGGCCTCCTCCATTAAAGTGGTTACCAGAGAAAATATTTGTCTCAAAAGACCCTTTTGACCGGAAGGAGATTCTTACAGATTCGTTCTTCTCAACAAAGAGAGCTGAAAAAACAATACCAGAGATAGAGAGCGGATAGTTAACAAATCCTTCAGTATCCCCTGGTTGAAAATTAAATCTTTCAAGTTCTTCTGCGGTCAGCGCAATTAATGCAGCCTTATGTTGTGGGAAAATTTCTAATTTCTCAGAGAGACAATAGCCTAATAAGCGCATCCGATGTTCTGAGAAATTATTAAATAACGCTTCATTAATTTGCTCTTTATCAGCTCCTCTTTGCATCAGCTCACCAGCAATGCGATAGGTAGAAGGCCTTGATGCATTATGGCTAAACGAACCCGTATCAGCAATGACTCCTGTCAATAAAGCACTTGCCCCTCGAGCACTAAGGTGATCAAGAAGACCTATTGATTCGATAAAATCATAGATTAATTCAGCGGTTGAGCTAACATCGGTATCTGAAAATTGGAAGTCAGCTTTTATCTGAGGATCGGGATGGTGATCAATTAGGACAATTGGAATGGACTTGTTTTTAAGATACGACTCCAGTTTTCCAAGTCTTTTTGAATCATTAAAATCGAGGTAAAACAGGGCGTCTGCCTGATCAATAAGCTGATGTGCCACCACACTATTCTGCTCATAAATTAGCGGTTCATTACCAGATCCAATATAATTCAGATAGGTAGGAAATTCATTCGGAACGATAACTTTCGAAGCATAACCAGCATTCAAAAGCACATCATTCAGACCAACTGCAGAGCCAATAGCATCGCCATCCGGATTCACATGAGGAATAATCACCACGTTTTTAACCGATGTACTTAGCCAATCGCTTACTCTTTTGCATGTATTTAGGTCAAATCGTTTCAAATCACTAATCATTTTTTACTTTGATGCAAAGATATCATTATTGCAAATACGCTCCTAAAACGTCGTCTATTAATAAATGGCAATAGTTAAACACGTGCTTAGATTCTGAAATAACAATAAAGTTTAATCGAAGCAATGATAGTTGGTTAGCCTATTGTTGTTGCTTTTAATTTGGATCGATAACTTGTGAAAACACTTGATTTCGAAATAAACCCAATATATTCTCCATTTTCTACAACTGGCAAATTCCAAGCTCCTGTTTCATCAAATTTTTGCATCACGCTCTCCATGGTCTGTGTTGGTGAAATTGTTGCTGAAGGAATTATCATTAATTCTTTCGTTTTTATTGTATCGTACAACTCATTTTTGAACATAATTTCTCGAATATTATCAAGGGTAATAAGTCCCAATAATATATTATCCTTATCCGTTACTGGAAAAATATTTCTTTTTGATTTAGATATAATCTCCACTAAATTCCCTAAGGAATCATCGGGAAATATTTGTTGAAAATTTGTCTCAATTAAATTGGTTGTCCTGATCGTTGTTAAAACATTATGATCTCTATCGTCAGTAAACATTTTTCCACTTTCTCTCAGTTTCTTCGTATCCATCGAAAATGGCTCAAAATATTTTGAGATTGCATAACTAATAGACGAGACGATCATGAGAGGAATCATTAGTGTGTACCCTCCTGTAATTTCAGCAATTAAAAATATAGCAGTTAGTGGCGCATGATAAATGCCACTTAATATGCCAGCCATACCAACAATTGTAAAATTACTTACTGGTAAATCTGTTAGATGAAGCATATTTAAACACCTTGAAAGAAAAAAGCCAAGGTATGAACCAACAAAAAGTGAAGGGGCAAAATTGCCCCCATTACCTCCACTACCCAAAGTAAGGGCAGTAGCTATTGCCTTTACAAATATTAGAATCCCAACAAAAACCAAAACAAACCATCGATTGTTTTTGAAACTTTGAAAAAAGCCGTTGTCTAATAGGTTTTCGGGTTGCTGAATAGAGAGCGTTTTAATACTTTGATATCCTTCGCCAAATAATGAGGGAAAGATAAACAGAAGTCCAGCTAATAAGACGCCACCTATTAATACATTTAGATAAATTTTATTTGGGGATTTACTAAATAAACTTTCAATTTTTGAGAATGCACGAGAATGATAAACTGCAACTCCACCAGCTAATAATCCTAAAAGGATATAAAATGGAACATTCTTGTAATCAAAAGGTTGCTGTAAATGAAACGACAAAAGGATATCGTCGTTCAGAATGACCTTTGAGATCAATGCGCCAGTAGCTGCTGCAATAATTAGCGGTGTGAAGGCAGAGATTGTTATATCAATGAGTAAAACTTCTAATGCAAACAAGACACCTGCAATAGGAGCATTGAACGCCGCACCAATTCCTGCTGAAATTCCACAAGCCAAAAGCAAGGTCCTTTCTTTGTAATTTAAATTGTATCGCTTTGAATAATTTGCGCCCATGGCGGCACCCGTAATTACAATTGGGGCCTCAAGTCCCGCAGAACCACCAAACCCGACAGTTAATGAACTAGTCAGAATCTGGGCATGCATTTGGTTTTGAGGAATATGACTTGATTTCTCTGAAATAGCATAATGAATATGCGATAATCCTTTGTCAAGTTTTCCATGAAGCAGTTTCTGAACAACAAAAACAGTCAGAAATAATCCAATGATTGGCAGCAAAAGGAATAAATAATTGAAGCTTCCTAGTGCCTTAATGGTAACAGCAATAAAGATATAGTGAACAAATGTTTTTAAAAGAATTGCTGCGAAACCGACAACAAGCCCAACTAAAATGCTTGAGAATATAATGAACTGTTTTTTATCTAGCTTGGCTTGTACCCAGAAAATCAGTGAATTTATAGTATGGATTGGCCTAAATTTCATATTTCAAAAGTACAATCATTTTCTAGTTAACTTATTATATTTCATGATAAAATAACATCGAATATTTTGTCAATTTTTGATCAATTACAACTCTCCAAATAAAGATTGCACTTTCAATAGCTAGGCATCGAAAATAAGGGGCAATTTGACTAAATTTGCGTCCAGAAGTTTAAATTTTAAATCAAAAACACCAAAAATTATGAATGGATCTATCACCTTTACGATGATTAAACCTAGTGCAGTAGAAAGTAATTTTACTGGCCCGATACTTAAGATGATCAACGAGAGCGGCTTTCGAATTAAAGCAATTAAACTTACACAGTTATCAAAAGAGCGTGCGGAGGCTTTTTATGGTGTTCACGCTGGAAAGCCATTCTTCGATGGCTTAGTTGAATTTATGAGTTCTGGTCCAATAGTAGCGGTGATTTTAGAGAAAGAGAATGCCATCCTAGATTTCAGAACCTTGATTGGAAGCACCAATCCGGCTGATGCTGCACCTGGAACGATCCGTAAGATTTTTGCTAAATCCTTTACAGAAAATGCCATCCACGGCTCCGACAGTGATGAAAATGCCCTTATTGAAGGTTCATTTTTCTTCTCTGAAATGGAACAATTCTAATACCAAGAAATTAAGATCCAAAGGCTACTTGCAGAACAAGATGCAAACAGCTTTTGGACCTTTTATTTTATCCCTAAATTCAAGTTTTCCATCTTTGGCATTCCGACTAAAAGAGACAATATCCTTCGAATTTTGATTCGCAACAACGACGAAATGCTCATCCGGAGAGAGTGAGAAATTTCGAGGTGTCTCCCCACCACAAGGTTGCTGTCCAATCTGTGTTAACTTTCCACTCTTCGCATCAATGGAGAATTCTGCAATTGAGTTAAACCCTCTATTCGACACATACAGAAATCTGCCATCTCTAGTCACATGAATATCAGCACAGCTATTGGGTTTATCTGAACCAACAGGCAACGCTGAAACCTCCTCTAATTGAGTAAAA
>CAIUAN010000052.1 GCA_903897145.1 uncultured Bacteroidia bacterium
CCACCTCTTCCCATTCCGAACAGAGAAGTTAAGCCCGACAGCGCCGATGGTACTGCGTAAAGTGGGAGAGTAGGCCGCCGCCAACCTATACTAACCCCGGATTCATAACTTGAGTCCGGGGTTTTTTATGCGGTATACCCATCGAAGGCAAAAGTCAGGGTCCCACTCCAAGTGGGCCACTGACTACATACACTGGGAGTGGGACCCTGACTTGCTTGGAGTGGGCCTCTCACTTGCTCTAATTATGTCTCGGACTTGTATTTACTTCACCTTATCTTCTTCATAGTTAACTTGCTGTGCTGAATTAATAATTATTATTGTATATTTAAATCGATTCTCCTTGATTAAGTTTCTATAGTTCATTACTTTTGCGCAAGTTTAATTCTAGCAGTTCCTGTGGTTCTGTATTTTTTCACCTTTGAATTATTACACTATGGCACAGTATTTTAATGATGTTTCTAGAACATTTAATGAATATCTCCTTATCCCTGGACTAACTTCAAAGGACTGCTTTCCTGCTAATGTTTCGCTTAAAGCACCCCTTGTTAAGTTCGCTAAAGGTGAGAAATCAGCTATCGAACTAAATATTCCTACCGTTTCAGCTATTATGCAGTCAGTATCTGACCATAACTTAGCCATCGCGTTAGCTCGCAATGGTGGGCTGTCGTTTATCTTTGGCTCTCAATCTATCGAAAGCCAATGCGACATGGTGCAACGTGTGAAGAAATTCAAAGCTGGATTCGTAGTAAGTGATTCTAACCTTACTCCAGATAACTGCTTAGCTGACGTCATTGAATTGGTTCGCAAGACAGGTCATTCAACAATAGGAATTACGGATAATGGTCGCTCGAATGGTAAACTGCTTGGATTAGTGACTAGCCGTGACTACCGCGCATCGATCGATCCATTGGATTTAAAAGTTAAAGATTTTATGACCCCATTTTCCAAACTAATCGTTGGAAAGTTAGGGATCTCCTTAAATACAGCTAATGATACAGTTTGGGAGAACAAACTAAACTGCCTACCCATCATTGACGAAAATAAGAATTTACAATATTTTGTCTTTCGTAAAGACTACGACGATCACCAAGTTAATCTGAGCGAATTACTAGACACCAATAAGAAGCTAGTCGTTGGGGCTGGAATCAATTCGCGAGACTACAAAGAGCGCGTGCCAGCTTTAATTAGTGCTGGCGTCGATGTTCTATGTTTAGACTCTTCCGATGGATTCTCCGAGTGGCAAGCTGAAACAATTAAGTTTATTAAAGCGAACTACGGCGAGCAGATTAAAATTGGAGCTGGTAATGTGGTCGATAAGGATGGTTTCCTATACCTTGTGAATGCTGGAGCCGACTTTGTAAAGGTTGGAATTGGCGGTGGTTCTATTTGTATCACCCGCGAACAGAAAGGTATTGGCAGAGGCCAGGCTACCGCGATCATTGAGGTGGCTCAAGCCCGTAAAGAATATTTCGAATCTACTGGTATTTATATCCCACTTTGTAGTGATGGAGGTATCGTGCACGATTATCATATGGTTCTGGCCTTAGCAATGGGAGCCGACTTTATGATGATGGGTCGTTATTTCGCTCGGTTCGATGAGAGTCCAACGAAACGATTAAAGATCGGCAACAGTTATGTTAAAGAGTATTGGGGCGAAGGTTCCAATAGGGCTCGTAACTGGCAACGTTACGACATGGGTGGCAATGAGGCTATGAAATTCGAAGAGGGCGTGGATAGTTATGTTCCATATGCGGGTAAGCTTAAAGACAACTTAGACGTTACTTTAGATAAAATAAAATCGACGATGTGTAGTTGTGGAGTTATCTCCATTGCTGAATTGCAAGAAAAAGCAAAAATAACCTTGGTTTCTTCGACTAGTATCATTGAAGGAGGAGCTCATGATGTTATTCTTAAAGAGGCAAATTCGTAATTTGATCGACTTTTCTTTGTCGTTTTTACTCTTCTTTTGATCTTAAATTTGCTTTTTCTGACGTGGTTTTTGAGCTTCAGAAGCTCTTAGTTTCCCTTTTAATAGGGGAGATTTTGAAAAAACTTAATTTTTATTGAATTTAAATTTCGACAAGATTTATGATCTCTTTCTGAGGTTGTGATTTTTGATCTCCATTAGGTCTGGAATTTTTGTTCGTTGCTTATCAGAAGTTTAGTCGGCTAGATTAGTTCGCTGTTTGAGGTTTCATCCAAAGTCCAGCCACTGATTTATGATCATTGAAGAATGTGTTCCAACGCTCTTTTTAGGATTTAATTGTATTTTCCTTAAAAAAAGGTTTGATAAAGTTTTTGTGGAGTTAATAATTGAATTACCTTTGCCGAACTTTCGCCAGAAAAAATTGGGTTGAGAGTATTTGAGAAGATAACAAGTTCATTGAAGATATTGAGAAGGTAAGAAAACGAA
>CAIUAN010000053.1 GCA_903897145.1 uncultured Bacteroidia bacterium
GAGATCTACACAGGCGAAGACACTCTTTCCCTACACGACGCTCTTCCGATCTGTTGGTTCGGCTTATCTTGGTCGGCCTCTGACTATGGATTGTTTACCAGTGGATATGGATGGTTTAACGTCTTCCTGCTGATGCTTGTCTTTAGTGGCATGATCCTCGATAAACAGGGTGTTCGATTTACAGGCATTTTGGCTATCTTGATCATGATTCTTGGCGGCTTTATTAAATACTGGGCTATTTCTGGCCATGTTCATGGGATGTATGAACTATCACTCGGGTCGTGGCAAATGATTGGTCCAACGACGAAATCAGCCGTCGTCGCTGGATTGGGATTTGCAATCTTTGGCGTGGGGTGCGAGATGTTTGGTATCGCCGCCAATAAAGCTGTGGTCCGCTGGTTTCGTGGAAAAGAGATGGCCTTGGCAATCGGATTAAATACCTCTACAGGACGAATAGGAACTGCTTTGGCCATGTTTACACCAATACCTTTGATTCGAATGACGGGCGATATCAGCATGCCGGTCATCGTTTCCCTTTTCTTGTTGGGAATTGGGTTGCTAGTTTTTGTTCTATTTACGTTTATGGATCGGAAATTAGATCAGGAAGATGCGGATGCTGGAGTGGCATCTGAGGAAGAGTTTAAATTCTCAGATATCGTTGAGATCTGCAAAAACAGAGCATTTTGGTACATCACCATACTTTGCGTCCTCTTTTATTCTGCCGTTTTCCCATTCATTAAATACGCGACTAATATGATTGTTCAGAAGTTTGGAATTTCTGACTCATTCGCTGGATATATCCCTGCTTTATTGCCATTTAGTGCCTTGATTTTAACCCCTGTTTTTGGAAGTATGTTTGACAAAAAAGGGAAAGGGGCTTCGATCATGATCATCGGCTCGATATTGCTTGTTTGCGTTCATTTGCTATTCTCTATCCCGTCACTTAACAGCTTCCCAATTGCTATTGGCTTGGTAATGGTGTTAGGAATTTCCTTTTCGATGGTCCCTTCGGCAATGTGGCCTTCAATCGCTAAGATCATTCCTCATAGTAAACTTGGCACCGCTTATTCGATCACTTTTTGGGTTCAGAATTGGGGTATCATGGGTGTTCCGCTCCTTATTGGAGTTGTGTTGGATAAATATTGCATTACTGGGACGGCAAATAAATTAGTTGATGGCAAGAATCAACTTGTTACACTCTATGATTACACGATCCCCATGTTGATCTTTAGCTGTTTTGGAGCACTTGCTATCGTCTTCTCTTATTTATTAAAAGCGGAGGATCGAAAAATGGGATATGGGCTAGAGAAGCCTAATATTGAAAATTAATAGTTTGATTATAATCACTTAAATCATAAAGATATGAGTAACGAAATATTAAAACTTGAGCCCAAAATTGTTTGGGAGAACTTTTATAAACTAACACAAGTTCCTCGTCCATCTAAAAAAGAGGAGAAGATTCAAGCTTTTATGATGGAGTTTGGAAAAGGTCTTGGTCTTGAGACCGAAAAAGACGCTGTGGGAAATATTGTTATTCGGAAACCTGCTACCCCTGGAATGGAAAATCGAAAAGGGATTATTTTTCAAGGTCATTTGGATATGGTTCCTCAGAAAAATAACGGGACTGAACATGATTTTGAAAAGGATCCAATCGATGCCTGGATTGATGGTGATTGGGTTCGTGCTCGCGGGACTACGCTTGGCGCAGATAACGGCTTAGGTGTGGCGTGCGCTATGGCTGTCTTAGCCTCAAATAATCTGGTGCATGGTCCTTTGGAGGCCTTGTTTACTTGCGATGAAGAGACAGGCATGACAGGTGCTTTTGGATTAAAACCGAACTGGTTAAAGGGCGACATCCTGCTTAATATGGATTCAGAAGAGGAGGGGGAACTTTATGTTGGATGCGCTGGAGGTGTCAATGCGGATATTGAGTTTGAATACGATCAAATTGTCGTTCCAGAAGGTGTAAAGGCTCTTAAATTGCTTGTTTCAGGCCTTAAAGGGGGTCATTCAGGATTGGATATTAACCTCGGAAGAGGGAATGCAAATAAGATGATCTTTCGATTTTTAAAATATGCTACTCGGGAGTTAGACATTCGATTGGCAGAGGTGAGTGGTGGTGGCATGCGTAATGCTATACCGCGTGAAGCTTCTGCGGTAGTTGTTGTTCCTGTTGAGAATTTAAACTTGCTTCAGGAGGCAGTGTTGCACTATGAATCGATCTTTAAATTAGAGTTAGGTGCAGTAGAACCTACTCTAAGTTTCACATTTGTTGAGGTTGACTTGCCTAGCTCGCTGATTGAAGAACGTATTCAGGATGATTTAATTGATAGTATTTGTGCTTGCCCGAATGGGGTTATACGGATGAGTGATGGCATGGCTGGGATGGTGGAGACATCAACGAATCTCTCGACCGTGAAATCGGCCGATGGGGTTGTGGCTGTTAAATGTCTGTTGCGTAGCTCGGTAGATTCGGCCAAGCAAGATCTTATCGAGATGGTGGATAGTGTTTTTTCATTAGGCGGTGCTATGGTCTCCTTTGCAGGCGATTACCCAGGATGGAAACCGAACATGGACTCACAGATTCTAGCCGAGATGAAATCGATCTATGAAGCTAAATTTGGACGTGTTCCTGCAGTTCTTGGCATCCATGCCGGACTGGAATGTGGCATATTAGGTGGGGTTTACCCAAATTGGGATATGATCTCTTTTGGTCCAACGATGCGTTCACCGCATTCTCCTGACGAACGGGTGAATATCCCTTCAGTAGCTAAGTTTTGGGATTTCTTAGTTGAGATATTAAAGCACACGCCTGTTAGGTAGGTCTGTTGGTTGATAAGCACTTAGATCTGAATTCTTCGTGCTGGCAATAGCCAGATCATAAACCCACTGATTAAAACCATCAATACACAGAGACCTGCGATTGGAATATATAACAGATAAAAGATGCCGATAAAAGGCTCGAGGACTCTGCCTGTATGAATCTCCAGGGCGAAATTCCAACTTGATATTGGTGAGTTTTGTTTAATGAGTTCAGGCATTTGCCAATTTTTACCACTGCTTTTCTCTGATAAGCCTTGATTGTAATCAAAAACCCAATTGTTATTAAAATCGCGGATATATCCAGCAACCATATGGTCAGAAACCGGCATGGCCATCCCGGTAGGCTCTTGATAGATCTTGTTGGTGAAAAAATCAAATGATCGTCCTGTCGTTGGATTCCAAGTATACAAGCCGGAGAATGATCCTACGAGATAGGTTGTTGCATCAATGGGCTCGAAGACATTGCATCCCATTAGACTTACCGGCGGTTGGGAATAGCTTGGAATCATAGGGGAGAGAAGTCTCTCATCGGCTGCATAAAAACCATCAGCAGTAGAAAAAATATAAATTCCTAATTGCTGGTTCCAAGTTCCTTTTCGTAGTTTGTCGTGCCACGGATTGTTAGTGTCGAGGTGCGATCCTGGAATGATGCCAACCTTCTTATTGAGTATGGGAATGAGCAAAGGTGGGCGCAAAAAGATGCCCGCAGTGGTGTTGATGATCAGGAAAATTGCAAAGACATAACCAACCACATTGTGCCATTTTAAGTTGAGCTTGAACGTTGCTGGTAGATTTCCAGAGTTCCCAGTTACCCTCTTCCTGTTCCGAATTATATTGGGTAAAAAGAAATGAATTAGTCCTGTTACTGCTAAGGCAATCGTTACAACTCCAAGCAAGTCGACCAAGAGTTTTCCTATTGTTCCAAAGAGCTCACCGCTGTGCAGCTCCCATAACGTATTAAACAATCCTGCACTCTTTCTATACCCATCGGGAGCTGGTAGGTTTTTGATTTCGAAAGTTTTTAAATCAGCCGATTTGACCAATTGATCCCGAGTTAAAATTATTAGGGTGTCTTGTTTGATAAATAAATCAACAAGCCTCTGGTCATTCAGCCCAGTAGGTGCAAGGCTCCATGATTCATCTTTTAGGTGCCTTTTGTACAATCCAAATTGAGTAGCGATCACCACTTGTCCCTTAAATTGAAGGGCTTGATTGATCTTCCGATTGTCTATTCCATGCGGAAGACCTTTGTTGTAATCTGTAAAATGATCGTTTTCCTTAATCCAAGCTCCAATATTCCCAAATATCAACAGTGAATCTTTCCCGATGTTAAAACCTCCGCGCACGGCTGCTTGGTTCCAGTTGTTATATTGGTATGATTTAGGTAGCCACTTTCTAGATAGATCAAAGCCTGAAAGTAAACTTCGATGGTTCATCACGATCCCAGAGATCGCAAAATGGATGGCAAATAAGGTGATGATCACCCCGGGCCACTTGTGGAGTTTTCGAAACGTTTGAAGAAGTGATTTGCGATCCATACGAAAGTTAAAGTTTAAATCTACTTAAATTTTCGATTTAAATGGGATATAAAAGCGGCTGGAAGGCTTACTGCGAGCAACGAGCAGTGTTGAGCTAGTTACTTGAAGTCAGCTTCCAGCCGCTAAGGAATGGTGTTGTGAAACTTATTTTATCTTGTCTTGTTTTTTATCGATGCTCCAGCCACCTTTCAGACCGAAGATAAACCAAACTAAGGCTAAGGTTCCTGCAGCGAAGATGGTATCACCAAAAACACGCATCCATTTCAGCGTTTGCATCATTGGTTGGTGCATAAATTCAGCCGAACGAGCATACCATAATCCCTCTTTAATGCTAGCTATAGTCTGCAAGATTCCGATTGGGAAGACACTAAAGATCACCATGCTGGCAAGTCCGATATTTAGAGACCAGAAAGCAAACTTAATCCACTTATCTTTCCAGATAGCTGTTTTGTCCATATCTCTTAAGACAAAGAGCATTAGTCCAATCCCTAACATTCCATAGACTCCAAAAAGTGCTGTATGACCATGGGTTGCTGTGGTGTTTAAGCCTTGCATGTAATAGAGCGCTACTGGTGGATTGATTAAGAATCCAAAAATACCAGCACCCACAAGATTCCAAAATGCAACGGAAATAAAACAGTAGATAGGCCATTTGTAAGCTTGAGTCCAAGCCTCCATTTTGCTTATTTTCAGATTATCGTAAGCTTCAAAGCCCATTAGTACAAGCGGAACCACCTCTAAGGCGCTAAAGGTGGCACCTAAAGCCATCACTGCCGTGGGAGTTCCTGTAAAGTATAAGTGATGGAAAGTACCTAAAATACCTCCGGCAAGAAATACAACGGTTGAGAATAGTACGGCCGTGGTTGCTGTAGCAGCCTTTACGATGTTAAGTCTGACGAATAGGAAAGCCGTAATTACAGCTGCAAAGACTTCGAAGAACCCTTCAACCCAAAGGTGAACGACCCACCATCTCCAATATTCAGCTACCGCTAGGTTTGTTTGACGACCCCACATTAATCCAGCACCATAAAATGCGGCAATGGCAACTGATGAGATCAAGAACATCGCTAATAAGTTTCTGCTTTCTGATTTTTGTTTTAAGGCAGGCCAAATTGCACGTCCCATCAATAAAAGCCAAATAACCAATCCTACAAGTAAGAATATCTGCCAAAACCTGCCAAGATCGACATATTCATATCCTTGATGACCAAACCAGAAATTCTGAATCAGTCCAAGCTTTTGCATAATACCCATCCATTGACCAGCTAGCGAGCCCGCTACGATGACTAGTAGTGCAGAGAATAAAAAGTTGACTCCTAATCGTTGGAATTTAGGTTCGTAACCTGATATGGCTGGTGCATAGTATAATCCTGTTGCAAGCCAAGAGGTAGCAATCCAGAAAATCGCAATCTGAATATGCCATGTACGAGTGATAGAGTAGGGAAGCCAATCGCCCAGTGGGATGCCATAAAATGCATGACCTTCAACGCCATAATGTGCCGTTACAACACCCATGATCAC
>CAIUAN010000054.1 GCA_903897145.1 uncultured Bacteroidia bacterium
GGATGAATGGATCGATACAGCAAAGGATTTGTTGTTTCGATACGCAACAAATAGCGTTTTGCACCTGCCTCATACCATCTTTTATAAACCTCATCGGTTTGCTCTCCAACGCTCAGAGTGATGGCTATCCGACCCTGTGTTTTCTTCTCAATTGAACGCAATAAATTAGTTATTCGGTATACAAATGAGGATGAACTTTGCTCACCAGACTGGATGACTATTGAGCCTAATTTGTATCGGTCAGCTATTTGAACAGCCGCTAAGACATCCGCATCGGTGAGCGTATACCGACTTACAAATTTATTAGAATGACGAATTCCACAATAATAACAATCCTTATTGCACACGTTAGACAGTTCAATAAGTCCTCGCAAGTATGTTTTATTTCCCGTATAAACCGATTTAATTTTGTTCGCTCTTTCAAAAAGAGCTTGCATCTGTTCGCCTTCAGACTGGAGCAGACGAACCAAATCGGAATGAGAAAAGTAGATGTCCGAAAGAATTTTTGAGTTATCTTCCATCTTAATCTTTTTAGAAAAAGAGTAAAACTCTTAGCTGCTGAGAGTGCAAGTAAGAACACCTAAAGTTAGGCTATTGGAAGGAATAAAAGAAATTATCAAACGTTTAAAGTGGCATTAGAGCAACTTAAATAAGACGGAGCCAACAGCTATACCTTAGGCGTTTTTGTACGATAAGTCGTAGTGACCTTCCCGCGAGTGATATCTGACAGTCTACCTTTGAGCAATCTTTTCTTCAGCGGGGAACAGTAATCAACAAACATAACTCCCTGGAGATGATCATATTCATGCTGAATTACACGAGCTGAAAAACCCGTAAAGATCTCATCATATTCTTGCCAATCAGAGTCGAGATATTTAATTTGAATGGTATCATATCGTAGGACATCTTCTCTTAACCCTGGAATACTAAGGCAGCCCTCCTCCATCAAAACTTGTTCACCTTCTTTGAGAACAATTCGTGGATTAATAAACACCTTTCTAAAATCCTTCAATGAGGGATCTTCATCACCAAGTGGAGTTAGATCAATAACAAAAATACGAATATCAAGACCGATCTGAGGTGCCGCAATACCAATACCATCGGCATTGTGCATTGTATCAAACATGTCACCAATAAGTTTGTCAAGCCCCGCAAAGTCATGCTTAACATCCGCAGCAAGCTTTCTAAGCACAGGGTCACCATAAACTGTAATTGGATAAATCATGATCTCTTATTTTAAAAATTTCTTCTCTTCAAGGTAAGATTGAAGAATTATCGTAGCACTTACTCCATCGATCGTCCCTTTATTCTGTCGATCTTTCTTTTTTACTCCAGCATCAATCATGGTTTGAAAAGCCATTTTTGAAGTAAACCGCTCATCCATTAATCGGATAGGCATTAGGGGATAAACAAGCTGAAACTTTTTCAGAAAAGGATTAATATACCGAATAGCTTCCGAAGGTTGATTATTCATTTGTTTTGGATACCCCACCAAAACAAGGTCAACCTCTTCACGACCAAAATAATCTGCAAGAAAATGCCAAATTTCTTCTGCAGAAACAGTCGTTAATCGGGTAGCGATAATCTGTAACGGATCTGTTACTGCTAATCCAACTCGTTTGTTTCCATAATCAACGGACAAAATCCTTCCCACCCCGCAAAATTTGATTAAATGCAAATATAACTGATTTATTGACTTATTTGACGTGTTAAACTTACTTGAATGAGCATGAACATGAAGGTTACTGAAAAACTAGATCGATTATAAATAAACTTCGACAATAAATTAAGAAAAGAAATATAAATATTAATCCTAAATTTGTTCGTGTAATAAATGCCTTTTAACAGTAATACAGATCTCCAAAACATGATTAATTTCAATAGTATACAGACTGAAATTGACGCAAGTTATCTCTACAAAATCTTATCCGAGCATGAGCAAGATGAGAATGTAGCGAATGTATTTAGGCAAATGAGTGAGATCGAGAAAGGGCATGCTTTGGCCTTTATGAAAAGCAATAATCTTGACACGACCATGCTTCCACCTCCTTCAATTAGAGCGAGGATCCTGAATAGAATCGGGAAAATAGCAGGTTACGACTTTATACTTGGAACACTATTAGACACCGAGAAGAGTATTGCGATCTCCGTGGTCAAGTCCAAGAAGGCACTCAACTTAGAAGAATCACTATCGGATACAGCACATGTTTTAATTCTACAGAATATTGTTGCAAACCAACCCAATTTATCAGGCAATTACCTGGCACGTTTCGAAAAAAGACATCGCTCAATAGGTGGCAATGCACTTCGAGCAGCCGTTCTTGGTGGCAATGATGGATTAGTTTCGAATTTCAGTCTTGTGATGGGGATTGCTGGCGCTGCAAGTGCTCAGAGTACTGTTCTTCTAACTGGACTTGCCGGATTGCTAGCTGGAGCTCTCTCAATGGCCTTAGGCGAATGGATATCCGTTACGAGCTCAAAAGAGCTTTTCGAGAATCAGATGCAGCTTGAATTGGATGAGTTAGAGAATAACCCTGAAGGTGAAGAGTGGGAACTAGCTCTAATCTATCAAACCAAAGGAATCCCCGAGGAGCAAGCGAAGAAGATGGCAAAAGAGATCATCTCAAATAAAGAATTAGCTCATGAGGTGCTGATCAAAGAAGAGCTCGGAATTAATCAAGAAGACCTTAAAGGATCGGCGATGGAGGCTGCAATAGCTTCCTTTATTCTCTTTGCAATTGGGGCCATTATTCCCGTTATCCCATTCTTCTTTATTGGTGGAATGCGGGCAATTATCTTAAGTAGTATTTTAAGTGCCTTTGGGCTTTTCATTATTGGAGCTGCAATCACGCTATTTACTGGCAAGAGCATTTGGCGTTCTGGACTTCGGCAAGTAATATTTGGACTAGCAGCAGCAGCGATAACCTTCTCCATAGGAAGGCTAATTGGAGTTTCAGTGCTGGGATAAATATTGATAGCTCATTCTTGTCAATCAACTCAATTAAAACTTAAACATCGCCATGGAATTATTGGAAGGATATGCTAAGATTGCCTTAAGCAGCCTGGCAGTATATTTATTTATCATTGTGGCCATTCGGCTATTTGGCAAGAAGGAGCTAGCACAGCTATCCATTATCGATCTAGTCTTTATTTTACTGATCAGCAATGCGGTGCAAAATGCTATGGTTGGATCTGACTCCACCTTGTCAGGAGGACTCGTTGCTGCCTCCACACTTTTTATCACGAATTATCTATTTAAATTTCTCCTCTATCGGTTTCCTAAATTTGGGGAGATGGTTCAAGGGACCGAAATGATACTTGTTTACAAAGGTCAACTCAACAAAGAGAATATGACCAAATCACGAATCACCATCGATGAGCTATCAGAAGCCATTCGGGAGCATGGTGTAGCAGAGATTCGCGAGGTTGACCTTGCTGTTTTAGAGATTGACGGCAATATCAGCATCATCTCTGATGAATATAAACATCGCACGATCCGCAAACGAAAAGGGCGCAACAAGGTGATGAAGGAGCAATAAGACAATTATCACAAATCAGCTTATTGTGCAAACCCCATCCCTACCCTCCCCAAAGGTGAGGGTGACTAAAAGCGATAACCATAGGCAACTCTCGCAGATTATCATGGATATTAAAAATCAAAAGCCTTTTCTCTAAATTCAAATCAGCAGATTAAATTCCAAGCAATTAGCAAACTCCCCTCCTGTGGAGGGGTTGGGGGAGGTAAAAAAACAGGATAAAAAAAAAAAAAATTCCAGAATCAAGTCTCGAACCCCATCCCTACCCTCCCCAAAGGTGAGGGTGACTAAAAAAATGATGAATTATGATCCGTGAAGAAGGTCCTGAATCAAATTATTAGACATAAAAAAAGGTGCCAGAAGCACCTTTTTTTATGAATGTATCCTAGCAATTAAGCTTTTTGTTTTTTAAGATTTGCTTGAGCAGCAGCTAGACGTGCGATAGGCACTCGGAAAGGAGAGCAACTAACGTAGTCAAGACCAACTCCATCGCAGAATTCTACTGAGCTAGGCTCACCTCCGTGTTCTCCACAGATACCCAATTTGATATCAGGACGAGTAGAGCGACCTTTAGAGACAGCCATCTCAATTAACTGACCAACACCATGCTGATCAAGAACTTGGAATGGATCTTGTTTTAGAATTCCCTTGTCAAGATAAGCAGGTAAGAATTTACCAGCATCATCACGAGAGAAGCCCATAGTCATCTGAGTCAAGTCATTGGTACCGAAAGAGAAGAACTGAGCTTCTTTAGCGATTCCTTCAGCTGTAAGTGCTGCACGAGGTACTTCAATCATTGTACCTACAAGATAAGCGATCCTATCACCACGCTCAGCAAAAACTTGTTCTGCTGTTGCATTGATGATGTCAGCTTGATTTTTATACTCAGCCACAGTACCAATCAATGGAACCATGATCTCAGGACGAGCATCGATGCCCTTAGCCTTAAGATTCATTGCTGCCTCAATGATTGCACGCGCTTGCATCTCAGTGATCTCCGGATAGGTAATACCTAAACGGCAACCACGGTGACCTAACATTGGGTTGAACTCTTCTAATTCAGATACTTTAATACGGATCTGCTCGATAGAGATGCCCATTTCAGTAGCTAGTTCTTTTTGAGTAGCTTGTTGGTGAGGCACAAACTCATGAAGTGGTGGATCTAATAGACGAACAGTTACGCCATATCCAGCCATCGCTTCAAAAATTCCTTCAAAGTCAGAACGCTGGTAAGGCAATAATTTCGCCAAAGCAGCCTTACGACCAACGATATCAGAAGAGAGGATCATCTCACGCATCGCTTTGATACGATCACCTTCGAAGAACATATGCTCGGTACGGCAAAGACCAATACCCTTAGCACCAAATTCACGCGCAATAACTGCATCTTTCGGTGTATCAGCATTTGTGCGAACGGTCATACGAGAGAACTTATCAGAAAGTGTCATCAACTTAGCAAAGTCGTTGCTAAGAGCTGCCTCTTGCGTTTTTACTTTACCTTCATAAACTTCACCTGTTGATCCGTTTAATGAGATCCAGTCGCCTTCATTGTATATTTTACCACCTGCTTCACAGGTTCTAGTTTTGTAGTCGATACGCATTGTTCCCGCACCAGAAACACAACACTTACCCATTCCACGAGCTACAACAGCTGCATGAGAAGTCATACCACCTCTTGCAGTAAGAATACCACGAGCGATAACCATTCCTTCAAGATCTTCAGGAGATGTTTCGATACGAACTAGGATAGAGTTTTCATATTTCGCTGCTTCGTCTGCGAAGAAGACAATCTGACCAGTTGCAGCTCCAGGAGAAGCTGGCAAACCTTTACCGATTACCTTCGCAGATAATAACGATTCGGTATGGAATACTGGATGAAGTAATTCATCTAATTTATTTGGTTCAACACGCATAAGAGCGGTTTTCTCATCGATAAATCCTTCTGCAAGCATATCAACGGCCATTTTCACCATTGCTGCTCCAGTCCGTTTTCCATTACGAGTCTGCAACAACCAAAGTTTACCATCTTGAATAGTGAACTCGATATCTTGCATATCACGGTAGTGATTTTCTAATTTCTGTTGAGTCTCAAGTAGCTCAGCGTATGATTTAGGCATTGCTTCCTCGAACGAAGGGAAATTTGCAGCACGATCTTCTTCGCTAACATTTTGCAAAGCAGCCCATCTGCGTGATCCTTCTAAAGTGATCTCTTGTGGGGTACGAATACCAGCTACCACATCTTCTCCTTGTGCATTGATCAAATATTCGCCATTGAAAATATCTTCACCTGTTGATGCGTCACGTGTGAACGCAACACCTGTAGCTGAATTATTTCCCATGTTTCCAAATACCATGGCTTGCACGTTAACTGCAGTTCCCCATTCTACTGGAATATTATTAAGTCTTCTGTAATAGATTGCTCTTTCGTTCATCCAACTTTCAAAAACGGCACCTACTGAACCCCATAATTGTTCCCATGGATCTGAAGGAAATTCTTTTCCTGTCTTAGTCAAGACCGCTTGTTTAAAACGAAGAACCAACATTTTAAGGTCAGCAACGGTAAAGTCAGTATCTTGATGAATTCCGCGTTCCTCTTTAAGAGTTTCAATAATCTCTTCAAAAGGATCAATGTCTTCTTTACTTTGAGGTTTTAAACCCATTACTACGTCACCATACATCTGCACAAAACGACGGTAAGAGTCCCATGCGAAACGATCGTTACCCGATTTTCTTGCAATTCCTTCAACTGCTAAATCATTCAATCCAAGATTAAGAATGGTATCCATCATACCAGGCATCGATGCTCTGGCTCCTGAACGAACAGATAACAAGCAAGGATTCTCTTTAGATCCAAAGCTGGTGTTGGTAATTTTTTCAACATAAGCTACTGCATCTTGAACTTCTTTCTTGATCATTTCAAAAGCTGCAGTCCTGCCATGCTCAACAAAAGCGGTACAAACTTCGGTGGTAATGGTGAATCCCGGAGGAACCGGAACACCAATCAGGTTCATCTCAGCTAGGTTGGCACCTTTTCCTCCGAGCAGATTTTTCATCCCTGCTCCGCCTTCTGCCTGTCCATTTCCGAATGTATAAACGTACTTGGTCATAATGTAAAGTATTAATTTAAGAGTAATATTAGATTCTTATTTCGGGTGGCAAATTTAAGGTTATTTTTTAAATCTTCGAGTGCTGAATAACAGATGTTTCTATTTTGTAACATTTAAAAGATAATTTTGCATAAAAAATTACCAGAGATGAAGATTTGTATGATCGGAGCCGGTAACTTAGCAACACAGCTAAGCTTAACGCTTTTTGACAAAGGACACCAGGTTTTACAAGTGTTTTCAAAGACCGAGAAGCGAGCTAAAGACCTAGCATCGGCTCTTAATTGTTCGTTTACAACAGATCCTAATGCCTTAGTCAAAAATGCAGATCTCTACATAATTGCAATTAAAGATCAAGCGATTGAGTCATTTATTCAGTCAAGAGAGTGGGGTTCTTCGCTTGTTGTGCACACTGCAGGGAGCATTTCAATGGATGTTTTTGCAGCCAATTGCAAAAGCTACGGCGTTTTTTATCCTTTTCAAACGTTCTCAATCGACAAACGAATTAATTTTCAAAATATCCCCATGTGCCTTGAAGCAAGTTCAGACGAAAATCTTAAAATCCTTTCAGATCTTGCCTCCACGATATCAGACAACATTCAGATTTACAACTCAGAACAACGTCAACAGATACACCTTGCCTCCGCCTTTGTCTGTAATTTCGTCAACCATCTGTTTGCGATAGGCAAAGATTTAGTGGAAGAAAAAGGGATTGATTTTGAGATATTAAAACCTTTGATAATGGAAACAGCAACAAAAGGTGTGCTTAAATCGCCCAAATCAGTCCAAACTGGACCTGCATCAAGAAAAGATTATCTGGTCATGGATAAGCATCTAGCCATGTTGGATCAACATCCGGATCTGCAGATTATATATAAACAACTTAGTGAACGAATCATTAAATCTACAATCAATTAGCATGGCATTTTTCAAAGAAGAACTAAGCAAAGTAAAGGCATTTGTCTTTGATATCGACGGCGTTTTATCTGCCGCCACCCAAGTATTGACGCATGAAGGCGAAACGATTAGAACATCAAATCTAAAAGATGGCTTCGCGTTGATGTATGCCGTCCGGATTGGATTTCCCCTTTGTGTGATCACAGGAGGAAAGACCATTGAAGTGATTAAAAGATGTGAGAAAATTGGCATTAAAGATGTCTATATTGGTTCTTTAAAAAAGCTACCAAGTCTGATCGATTTCTTAGAAAAGCACAATTTAAAAGCCGAAGAGATTATGTACATGGGTGATGACTTGCCCGACTATCCAGTTATGAAAGCTGTTGGTGTGCCAGTCTGCCCGAGAGATGCAGCGCCTGAGATTAAAGCCATTTCACTTTATATATCCGATAAAGATGGTGGTCATGGTTGCGTTCGCGATGTACTCGAGCAAGTTCTTCGAGCCCAAGGAAAATGGATCGATTGCGAGAAGATGAACTGGGATTTATTTTAGAAATAAAAAAAAAATAAACACAGTAGGCACAATAGGACTCATTAGAAATAAAAGAACTAACGTGATTTTTTAATAAAAAAATTAAACAAAAAAAAAACAAACACAGTAGGTACAATAGGTCACATTAGAAATAAAAGAACTAACGTGATTTTTTAATAAAAAAATTAAACAAAAAAAAAACAAACACAGTAGGTACAATAGGTCACA
>CAIUAN010000055.1 GCA_903897145.1 uncultured Bacteroidia bacterium
GTGCTTTTATAGAGGTGAATCTCATTATCGGCGATAACTTCTTGAAGAATTTTTGGGTCAGAAGCAGTTAGTGTATTTCCTCTGTTGACATGGATCCAGCCTTTATCGCCATACCAAGTTGCTCCGGCACCTTTTTCAATACGAGCCTCATTGGCTACGCGCATCTCAATACCATTGGCATATTTACAAAGGAAATCATATTCAACTGGGGCATTGTATATGCCGTCTGTCGGATAAACAGCCTCACCAGCAATTTCGATTGGTCCAGAGCGTTCCATTCCAATACCCCATTGTGCGATATCGATATGGTGACCCGACCAGTCTGTAAGTTGTCCCCCAGAGTAGTCTAAAATCCAACGCCAGTCCCAGTGGCTAACACCACGGTAAGGGACTTTCAAAGCTGGACCTAGCCACATTTCCCAGTTAAGTTCAGCTGGAACCTCTTTAATTGGAGGTGTTCCAACGCCTCTGTTTCCGTTTGGTAGACCTACTTCAACGCGTGTAACTTTTCCAACTCGGCCATTTACGGCTAGTTCAGCACCACGTCTGAAGTTTTCACGAGATCGTTGCCAGCTACCAGTCTGCCAAACAATATTGTTTCTTTTGGCTGCGCTAACAATGGCTTGTCCGTCATGAATTGTACGTGCCAAAGGCTTTTCGCCATAAACGTCTAATTTTTTATTTGCTGCTGCCGTATAGATCAAGCCATGCCAGTGATCAGGAAGTGCAATGGATACTCCGTCAAGTTTTTCTTTTTCAAGAAATTCGCGGTAGTCACCATACGCTTTGCAGTCGCTATTTTTATTTGCGGTGTCGATTACTCCTTTTGCATTTGCGGCATGCTTTGCATCAACGTCGCAGATTGCGATAAACTGGACTCTATCGAGGTGATTTTTTAAGAACTCGCGAAGGTTTCCAGTACCCTGAGAGCCTGTTCCGATACATCCCATCACAATTCGATCGCTAGGGGCAACTTTCCCGCCCATTCCTAATGCTGTTGAGGGAATCAATTGAGGCAATATAATAGCACCCGTTCCAATGGCCGTTGATTGTCTCAGAAAATCTCTTCTGGTAGATTTGTCTAACATGTCAGTTGATTTTAGTTGTTAATCGGTTAAGGGTTTTTAAACGTGTGGATCAGTTCCAGGGATTGGTGTCTGAAATACCATATCCACTGGTCCGAACTCTATTTTTTTCGGTCCTAGATCCATATCTGACTTCATCATTGCCTCCCAAGTGATTAATTGACCAGTATAAGCGGCTGTTCTGCCCATGATTGCAGTGAGGGTTGAAATAGCAGTAGTTTCTGCTTGATTTACCGTATTACCTGTTCGGATGGCATATACTAGGTGCATATGTTCCTGCACATAAGGCGAAATTTTTAATGTGGTCATCGCATTGCCATTGTCGTCTTTTGGATAATCAAATTTCCATTTAACTGTTCCATCAAGATTCCAAATTGTGTTGACACAGTTTGTATAGCCCTCTGTTCCATTGATTACTTCTCCAGTTCCATTGGTACAGCTATCCAATTCGCGACACATGCTATGAGAACTTACGCCATTCCCGTAGTCGTAGTCGACACTGAAAAAGTCGTATTGATCTCCAGTAACTCGGCGTGCCCGTCCGCCATAGCCAATTGCTTTTTCTGGTGGTTTACCCATAAACCAATTGATGACATCGATATTGTGAACGTGTGTGTCAAGGATAAAGTCACCACAAAGCCAGCTAAAGTTATTCCAATTTCGGATCATATATTCCATGTCGTTCCATCCCTCTTCACGGGTTCTAAACCAAACATGCTCTTGATTCCAGAATGCTTTGGCTGAAACGATCTTACCGATAGCACCATTCATAACTTGTTTGTAAGTCTCAATATAGTCTTCTTGATGACGTCGTTGAGTCCCTGTTACGACACAAAGTCCGAGTGCATCAGCTTTTTTAGATGTGGCAATCATTAGTCGCGCACCTACAGGGTCCACGCAGACCGGTTTTTCGATAAAGCAATGTTTTTTATTTAAGATCGCTTCAGCAAAATGTTCAGGACGAAATTGTGGAGGAGTTGCAAGGATCACCACATCAATGTCAGGCATCGCCATTAACTTTTTGTAGCCATCAAATCCAACGAAGCAATTTTCGGCTGGAATAGGTAAGTCGAAGGATGCAAATCGTTTCCGGCAATTGTCAATCTTATCTTGAAAGACATCGGCGATTGCAACAATCTCAAGGTCAGGGCCAGCGCTGATAAAGTTAATGGCTGCACCTGTTCCACGGTTTCCGGCTCCAACAAGACCTGCGCGAAGCTTTTTCCCTTTCGGGGCACCTTTTAAAATTGGAGGCAAGCCTAAAGCTAGATTATCTAGCTTTTTTGGACCGCAAGAGGAGAGGATCGCACTTGCACTCGCTGCTCCAATGCCTGCCAAAACGCTTGCACCTAAAAATTTCCTTCTGTTGATATTCTTTAAATCGTTTTTCATTGTACTATACTTTTATTGACCTGAAATACTATCTGCTTCACATACAATCCTAAACCCATTGTCTACACAATCGGAATACCACCAAACGCTTTTCGGCATCTGAGGATCGGTTGATAACCAAGCTTTTGTCTTGGTAAAATCTCTTGCGGCACTTCGAACATCCTTCGCATCGCTTTTAAAGGAACCTCCTCTGATCACATGTTCTTGACCTGATTCAGGTCCTTGTGGATTTACAACTAGTCCAGTTCCTCCTTTATATGCGTCAGGGGCATAATAATCGGAACAAAACTCTGCAATGTTACCTGTCATGTTCTTAAGCCCAAATGGGTTTGCTTTTACGGAGCTAGGATCCTTTGTTTTAGAAAATCCGTTTTCTTTATAGACAATATACGAATTTATTTTCGTGGTGTCGGCCCCAAAAATTCTCTTTAGAAGACCATTCGAGGTGAATTTTGATGGGTCTCCTTCAAAGAAATATGGAGTTGTTGTGTTCCCTCGGCACGCATATTCCCATTCCGCTTCTGTTGGAAGGCGATACTTTTTCCCTGTAACCTTGGAAAGCCATTGGCAATATGTATTTGCAGAACGCCATGACATGGTGATTGCAGGCCTAGATCCTTTTCCCCATCCTTGATCAGGAGCACCCCACGGTGGGGTCGGACCAGTAATGGCATCAACTTTTTTATTGGTAAGTACTTGTCCTTCGGTTCTTCCTTGAGAGGCAGTAGCCATAAAGAAGGCTAGATATTCATTCCAAGAGACTTCAATTTTCCCCATCCAGAATTTTGAAAGCTTCACTTTTCGAACCGGTCCTTCGTCTGATTTCCGAAGTGGCTCGTTTTCTGGACTTCCCATGTTGAATGTCCCTTCAGGTATCGCAACCATGTCAAATGCAACCGTGGTCCCAGGAATCTTTTCTGTGAAGTTTTCAAATTTGGTAACCTTTGTGGCGCTGGCAAACTTCTCTTGACTGGCTGCAGCATCAACACCAAAATTTGTGTCATGTTCGTGCTTGATACTCTTGTCATAATGGCCTACGTTAAGGTGACAGCTGATACATGTTGGTTTAGGATCTTCCTTCGAATTTTTATATTGCATATGGGCATTGCTGCCATTTACCGAAAGGGTAACCGGGAAAAGATTGGAGTGACATTTAATACACGAAGCTTCATAGACAAAGGTGTTTGCTTTCTCTACCGAGTGTTTTTCTTGCCAGTTTATTTTAGTGCTATCTTTAAACAGGTAGCTATACATATCATAGGCGCCATGTTTCGCTTTAGCCAACATGTAACCTTCACCTTTAGGGGGTAGATGGCATTCAACGCAGTGAACAGTTACCCCTGTGCGGTTAAAGTTGTGAGGCGCCAGGCGCCAGGTCTGCTCGGCCCAAGGGTGCACGTGACATGACATACAATAGTTATCCGTAGAGGTTTTGTCTGCAGCCGTATTTATTGTTCCAATGGCAATTAGACCTATGAGGACGCCAAAGACGATCAACCACAAAGGTGTTCTTGACCCTTGTTTCATTCGATCTATAAGATTCTTGATATTCATTTTATTGGAGTTGTATGCTTAAACACAAGAGTTCGATTCCGTTCTGTTGCGTTAAATTTATTTTACTTATTTTACTTTTTTATAAAATTTTAGCTTATTCACAGTTCATTTGGCCAATAAATTAGGAGACTTTAGGCCGTTCTGATCCGTTCTGCAAACATAGTGGTTTTTTTATTTTATCCAATACGGCATTTTTATGTTTTAAAACATTAAATAAAATGAGCAGTTCAATGGGCAAGGAGCCAATTTTCAGCGGCTTTGAGTTCGATCTCAAGAGGTACCGTTAGTTTAACAGCTTGCTCCATCTCCGTTTTTATAATCTCTTTTACGACTTCTAACTCTGTTTTTAGGACATCGAAATTTAACTCATCGTGTACCTGAAGAATCATTCTAGAATTGAGGTTTAGCTCTTCGAATCGTTTGAAAATGTTGATCATCGCTACTTTGATGATGTCTGCAGCAGAGCCCTGAATAGGAGCGTTTATCGCATTTCTTTCTGCGAAAGATCGAATGGTGGCGTTTGCTGAATTAATGTCACTTAGATAACGCTTACGACCCATAATTGTTTCCACAAAACCTCTCTCTCTCGCCAGATCAAGTTGAGTATCCATGTAGTTTTTGATGGTTGAGAAGTTGGCATAATAATCATCGATTAGCTTTTTGGCTTCTGCTCGCGAGATTTGAAGCCTTTGCGATAGACCAAACGCCGAAATTCCATATAGAATTCCAAAGTTGGCCGTTTTTGCTTTTCGCCGCATTTCTGAAGTTACATCCGTTAGTTTGACATCAAAGATCTTCGCGGCCGTAGCAGCATGAATATCTTCCCCATTTTGAAAGGCGTCAGTCATCACCTTGTCGCCCGAGACGGCAGCCATTATGCGCAATTCGATTTGTGAATAATCGGCCGATAAAAATAAGTGATCACTATCGCTAGGGATAAAAGCCTTTCTGATCTCACGACCACTTTCGTCTCGAATAGGGATATTCTGTAAATTCGGGTTGGTAGAACTTAGTCGACCGGTGGCGGCAATTGTTTGATTAAAGGAGGAGTGTATTTTACCTGTCTTAGGATTTATTAATTTAGGTAAGGCCTCGACATAGGTAGAGAGTAATTTTTTTAATCCTCGATACTCCAATATTTTATTGACTATTGGATGCTTATCTTGAAGATTAACTAAGATTTCTTCCCCTGTGGAATATTGCTTGGTTTTAGTTTTTTTTGCTTTCGGATCAAGAAGTAGCTTTTCAAAAAGGATGATTCCAAGTTGTTTTGGAGATGAAATATTGAAGGGCTCACCGGCTAATTCAATGATTGCATTTTCAAGCTCGTCAATCTGTTGGCGTAAGATAATCGCATACTCATCAAGTGCCTTAGGATCAATAGTCAAGCCTGAAATCTCCATCTGCACCAAGACTTTTAATAACGGCATCTCAACAGTTGCAAAGAGCTCTTTTAAATTCGCGCTAGAGAGTTCTTGATCGAGAATCTCTTTTAATTGAAAGGTAATATCGGCATCTTCGCAAGCATACTCTTTGATTTGCTCAAGTTCTACATCGCGCATCGAGAGCTGATTTTTCCCTCGTTTCCCGATAAGCTCTTCGGTTGCAACTTTCTTATAGTTCAGATAAACATCACTAAGGTAATCTAAGTTATGACGAAGGTCAGGTTGAATAAGATAATGTGCAACCATGGTATCGAAATATTCACCTTTGATCTCTATGCCATAATGTGTAAGCATTAGAATATCAAACTTCATGTTCTGGCCAATTTTCAGAATATCGGTTGAGGCGAAAAGTTCTTTAAATAGACTTACTCGCTTTAGAGCTTCATCTTGTTCGAAAGGTATTGGCACATAATAGGCCTCCTTGGGTTTGAAGGAGAAAGATAATCCAACAAGTTGGTCTGATTGCGTATCTAGTCCGGTTGTTTCGGTATCGAAGCAGAAAGCTTTTTGCTGGCTTAGTGTTCCCACTAACTCTTTAATTTTTTCTTCTGAATTAATTAAAACATAATGATGGTCGGTAGAATTAAGATTCGATTGTTCGGAGTATGATTCTGGAAGTGTTTGTTCGACTTCACTAAAAAGTGTCCCTTGTGCAAAGGCCAGTGGGGCTGCTTCGATTGGCTTTGCTGCTGCAGATCCCAATTTTTCAGCCATTGTCCGGAATTCAAGCTCTAGAAATAGCTCCCGTAATTTAGCCGTGTCGGGGCTAGAAAGGACTAACTCATCTTGGTTAAATTCAACTGGGACATCTAGGATGATCTCTGCTAATTTGCGAGATAGGCGCACTTGTTCTTCGAATGTTTCGAGGCTCTCTTTTTGTTTTCCTTTTAGTTGCTCTAAATTTTGGTAAACGCCATCAATACCGCCAAATTCGCCGACAAGTTTCATCGCGGTTTTAGGACCTATGCCTGGGCATCCTGGAATATTATCTGATGCATCACCCATGAGTCCAAGTATGTCAATGACTTGTAATGGATTTTGAATCTGAAAATTTTCACAAACCTGTTCCACTCCAAGGATCTCCATCTCATTACCCATTCGCTTGGGCTTATACATAAAGATATTTGGGGAGACTAATTGGGCATAATCTTTATCAGGGGTGACCATAAAAACTTGAAACCCTTTTTTCTCGGCCACTTTTGCGAGTGTTCCAATAACATCATCCGCTTCAAAGCCCGCCTTTTCTAAGATTGGAATTTGATATGCTTTTATAATGTCCCGGATGTAGGGTATCGACTTTCTCAAATCCTCCGGCATTTCATCGCGATTGGCTTTATAATCAGAAAACATATCGTGCCGAAATGTCGGCCCTTTCATGTCGAAAGCAATTGCAATATGTGTAGGCTTCTCTAGCTTTAGAAGTTGCTCCAGCGTATTGACAAATCCAAACATTGCGGACGTATTAAGACCCTTAGAGTTTATGCGAGGGGTATTAATAAAGGCAAAATACGATCGGTAAATCAATGCATAAGCATCGAGTAGAAATAGTCGGTTCATTGTGAAGAAGGATAATTAAGAAAGAATCAAAACTACGCAAAAATGTCTAAATAATTAGATAAAAATTTTGGTTAATAAGGCTATCTCTCCGTTCTATTGTTAGATCATTTTTGCTGTATTTAAGACTGGAGTAAGGGCATTAAAATGAAGCTTTATTTTCTTAGTATTTTGATGCTTAAATCCTTAGTTGTTTCGTGCTTAGCCGTTCATAGTTTCGACTCAAATGGATTGTAGTTTGATCTGGCAAGGGGTTATTCTAATTTCATCTTTTGCGTCTTGTTTTGATGATTTTTCAAGTGGCTTTATATTTGATATTCTAAGCTAAACGGTGCTCGATTCGTATCGTTCTGAACTAAAATTATTGCTTACCTTTGGCCATATTTAGATTTGAAAAGCATACAATTTTATATCGATGTCATCTAAGGATCAAATCACCGCGCCTATTCAGCAAGAGCTAATAAACTTTGAGCCATTTTTTCAAAAGGCGACTAAGAGTGATTTGCCTCTTTTAAGTACGATAATCAACTATATTTTGAGGCGAAAGGGGAAGCAAATGCGCCCTATTCTTGTGTTTTTAACCGCAAAACTAAATGGTGATTTTAATGAACGCTCTTACCATGCGGCCTTAACCATTGAGCTTCTGCATACAGCCACCCTTGTTCACGATGATGTTGTTGATGACTCTTCTCAGCGCCGTGGGTTTTTCTCAATTAATGCGGTTTGGCGAAATAAAATAGCCGTTTTGGTCGGTGACTTTATATTAGCAAAAGGACTCTTGTGGTCTATCGATCACCGCGATTATGATATCTTAGGTCATATTAGTACGGCGGTAAAAGATATGAGTGAAGGGGAGATTCTTCAAATTGAAAAGGCTCGAAAATTAGATATTACCGAAGCGGTCTATTTTGAGATTATACGCAAAAAAACGGCTTCCTTGCTCGCCACCAGTGCTGCTGTGGGTACCTGTTCGGTTACAACGGACGAAGATGTGATTGCTCGAATGAGGCAATTTGGCGAATATGCTGGTATGGCTTTTCAGATTAAAGACGATCTTTTTGATTATCAGAAGTCGAATCTTTTAGGCAAGCCAACAGGCAATGATCTACACGAAAAGAAAATAACGCTTCCTTTAATTTATGCCCTTAATCAAGTGGGTCGATCTGAAAAATCTAGAATCTTAAAGATTGTTCGGAAGCGCGTTAAGTCTACTTCAGACTTGAATATAGTTCGAGACTTTGTTGAGCAGAATAATGGATTTAAGCATGCTGAGACGGTGATGCTTGATTATGCAGCTAAAGCCATTTCGCTATTAGATAGCTATCCTGATTCCCCAATTAAAACGGCTCTTGTTGGTTATGTTGATTACATCTCTTCTCGAGTAAGCTAAACTTAAAAATAGCTTACTTTCTCTCTCATAATAGAGGTTAGCAGATTATTTGCCAATCGACTTGCTCCAATCCTAAATAGGTCGTTGGTTAGCCATTCATCTCCTAATACTTCTTTAACTATAGCTAGATAGACTAATGCGTCATTGGTTTCTGTAATTCCGCCCGCAGCTTTAAAGCCAACTTTAATTTGGGTTTTTTCGTAAAACAGTTTAATCGCTCGGCACATGATCCAAGCGGCTTCAGGAGTGGCTGCAGGATCAAATTTCCCTGTTGAGGTTTTGATGAAATCAGCACCTGCTTCCATGGATATCATCGAAGCTTTCCAAATTTTAGAATAGCTTTTTAAGGCTCCAGTTTCTAAAATGACTTTTAGGTGAGTATCCCCAATTGCAGCTTTTAATGTGCTTATCTCACGCTTTACCGACTCATAATCTTCATTTAGAAAGTCTCCTAGGTTAAGTACAATATCAACTTCATTGGCGCCATTATCGATGGCCATCATGGTCTCGAGAACTTTAACGTCTAAGAAGGTTTGCGAGGATGGAAAGCCTCCCGAAACAGAGGCAAGTTTGACCTCACTTGTCTGAAGGTTTTTCTTAATAGGTCCAAGAAGAGTTGGGTAGACGCAGATAGCAGCAACATTAGGCAGCTGGGGAAAGTTCTGTTTGAATTCAGACACTTTGAGGGCTATTTTATTGCCTTGAGCAGCTGAATCCGTAGCATTTAAGCTCGTCAGGTCAATGCAAGAAAAGATAAAACTATACCATTCGAAACTGCTTAGTTCTTGTGATTTTTCAAGTATTTCTAATACTATTTTTTGCACTTCCTCGGTCAAGAAGTCTTGCTCTAGATTTTCCAAATTTGTAATCATAGTGTATATTTTTAGCGACTAAGTTTATCATTTTCGATATGACGAAACTTGTCTCGATTTGTTTTCTTTGCAATGTTTTTATGAAATGCATCCGTTAAGTCTACCCCTGTTTGATTGGCTAAGCACATAAGTACCCATAATACATCGGCAAGCTCATCGGCAAGATTTATTTCTGCGTCTTCTTTTTTAAACGATTGATCTCCATATTTACGAGCGATGATTCGGGCAACTTCTCCCACCTCTTCTGTTAGGATTGCCATATTTGTTAACTCGCTAAAATAGCGCACGCCGTACTCTTTGATCCATTCATCAACCCTATTTTGTGCGTTTTTTAGCGTAATATCTTCGTTCATAAATCTTTATTTTTTGAATCAATGATAATCGTAACGGGTCCATCGTTGATCAGTTGAACCTTCATATCTGCTCCAAAGATACCAGATTGAATATCTTGGTCTAATTCTGCAGACATGAGTTTTTGAAACGTTTCGTAAAGGGGAATTGCTAGGTCTGCCTTTGCTGCTTGGATATACGACGGTCTATTCCCTTTTTTAGTCTTGGCATGCAGTGTAAACTGACTAACCACTAGTAGTTCTCCCTGAACCTCTTGGATTGATAGGTTCATAACTCCCAGATCATCATTAAAGATTCTGATTTGAGCAATTTTTTTCACCATCCATTCCAGATCTTCTTGTAGGTCATCATTTTCAAATCCTACTAGAATTAGCATCCCTTTTTTGATAGATGATATCGCTGTTCCATCTACACTGACAGATGCTCCTAGGACTCGTTGAAGGACAACTCTCATAAAGCTAATTTAGGAAGATTTTGAAGTTAAAGATCAAACTACTGATAAGTAAATTTGAATAACCTTGATTATATAAAGTAGGGGAAGCACGAATGAGTACTTCCCCTATATTTTTATAGGTATTTAGCTTTACGAAAGTGCTGCAATACCTGACCCAATCAGATTTGCACTCTCAATCTCGGCGATATTGATCTTTATTTTTTTATGTCCCATCTCTGCCAAAAGTTCCTTCAGGGTGCTTTTCACAACTTTATTGTAGTCTTTGCAGCCTGCAACTTCACTCCAGAATAGACTTCCTTCCGCGGTAATTCGAACTTTGCGTATTGACTTATCTTGTGTTGCAAGCATGTCAATTAATCCTGCTAATGAGGCTGCAACTAGCTTTGCTGATCTTTTGTAAATCGCTTTAGCTACCTTCACATGTTTACTTTTTGCAGTTGAAGACTGATTAATTAGATCTGTTAATGCTTTCCCATCTGTATTTTCATCAAAGCCGTCTTCAGGAAAGACCTCTTTTAAAATTTGGCCTATATAGAGTCCAGAGACTGCTTTTTCAAATAGCTGAGCACCTGCATTTGTAGAGTTTTCGTCTACTAAAGCGTCATATTTAGTTAGATGAGGCGGCTTGAAATTTCCTGACTCAAGGTTTACTGGAGTAAGTCCCTTCCAATTTAAACTAGGGTCTATTTTAGGGATATGATCAGCATCTACAAATCCTGCCATATTTGTTCCAGTCCCAACGATTAGCCCAATATAAGCGTCAAATTTTGGATTCGTTAAACCAGCAAACAAGGAAGCAACGGTGTCATTGATAACTTTAATGCCAGTAAACTCAGTCTTTCCACTTTTATTTAGCACATCTAATAGTGGCTTTCCTACTGGATTGCCAACCATATCTTTGATGTCCATTCCTTTGGTCCACTGAAGTAATTCAGCATCTCCATTTGGCAAACAGCTCGCTGGATAGGAAAAACAATATCCAATTGGAGCCTTAGCCGGTAGCTCTATCTCATTGGCAAATTCAGATTGAGCTTTAAAAAGATCAGCCTTTGAAAATCCTTTTGTTGTAGCTGCTGAAAGCTCTTTAGTCCCCCCTTTTTCAGGAGTAATTGCAGTCTTTCCATCTTTAAAATCGATTACAGCAGCTCTATAATTTGTTCCTCCCCAGTCTAGTACCACTGCTTGACCTTCGGCACCTGTTGATAAAGGATGGATATAAGTAGGTATACTTTTGACCTCCGTATTATCTTCCTTAAGACCAATCTCTATTTTTTGTTCAAGATTAAGTGCAATGTCTTTTAATTGAGACAATTTAAGTCGGAATTCGTTCTTTTTCATGATGTGTAAGTTAAGGTTTCTATATGTCAAAGATATGAAAAAGGTATGAATGTTTTGTCCTTAAATTGATTCTAGTAAGTAGATTGGTAGGTAGCACAGGCTATTGATACTGTTAGAATAGTTATTTCTAGTACGATTGCTTGTTAAAGATAATTGTCATTCCATTCAGAACCTGCTGATTTTATTTAAATTTGCAACTTAATTAGAGTTTAAATGGAACAATATTCAACAAGGCAGAATAAGATTGGACGATTAATTCAGAAGGAGCTAAGCGAATTATTACGTCGTGATACGCAGGTATTAGCGAAAGGGAGGATACTTTCTCTAACCACGGTGCGAGTCACTCGTGATATCTCCATTGCTAGGTGCTATTTAAGCATCTTCCCGTCTGCAGGAGCTGAAGTGGTCTTGGCTGATATAAAACTGCAGAAGAGCAAATTAAGAGGCGAATTAGGGAATATCGTTCGATTTCAGTTACGCCATGTTCCCGAATTAGAATTTTATCTTGATGACAGCCTTGATTACATTGAAAAAATAGATAACCTCTTAAAGTAGTCCTCTTGTAGAATATTATTTAGCATTGTGTTATGGAGTATGATCCGATAAAAAGGCGATTGGGGAATGTGTTTAACCGGACCCCATTTTTGCGCAAAACATTCTATTCGTTGCTTGATCTCTTATTGCTTAGGGCATGGCATGTTCACAAGGAATTGCGACATATTAGGAATAGTGATCCGACGCGACAAATTAAAATATTAGATGCTGGTTCTGGATTTGGTCAGTACAGCTATAAAATGAGTCGAGTTTTTAAGGGATCGACGATTAAGGGAGTTGACGTAAAAGAAGAGCAAATAGCCGATTGTAATCAGTTTTTTCAGGCAATTGGATTGCAAGAAAGAGTTGTATTTGAATATGCTGACCTTACAACGTTTAACGAACCACACAAATACGATCTTATTCTTTCGGTAGATGTTATGGAACATATCGAAGAGGATGAACTTGTTTTTAGTAATCTGTATAAATCGCTTTCGAATAATGGCATGCTTTTGATCTCTACCCCATCTGATCAAGGCGGATCTGACACACACGATCATGAGGAGGATGCGGTAAATGGGTTTATCGGAGAGCATGTACGTGACGGGTATGGAATTCAAGATATTACGAATAAGCTTAAACGGGCTGGATTTTCTGTTGTTGAGGCTCGTTACACCTATGGCAAAATAGGGTCTTTCTCCTGGAAGTTATCGATGAAATATCCGATCTTAATGCTTGGAAAATCGAAAGCTTTTTTTATCCTATTGCCCTTTTATTACTTAATAACATTTCCGTTTTGCGCCCTATTTAATGCAATTGATGTAAATTCTGCAAACGATACTGGTACTGGCCTTTTGGTAAAGGCGTATAAAAAGTAAGACCTAATTTCCTTAAATTTTGAACCTGTCTTTTTACATAGCAAAAAGATATCTCTTTGCTAAAAAGAGAGCGAACCTGATCAATGTCATCTCTGCCATCTCTGCTGGAGGCATGGCTATTGGAACGATGGGTTTAATTATAGGCTTGTCAGGTTTTAATGGTTTCGACGGTTTGATAAAGTCTTTGTTCTCCTCCTTCGATGCTGATTTGCGGATAACTGTGGCCGAAGGGAAGAGTTTTGAAGTGAATAATCAACACTTTGAAACAGTTCGAAAGTTGCCAGATGTGGCTTACTTTTCTGAAATTATTGAAGAAAATGCCCTGCTTCGATATGAAACTCGACAGGTTTTAGCGACGATAAAAGGGGTAAGTGATGAATATGCCCAAATGACTGGACTTGACACCATGCTTGTTGAGGGAAAGTTTAAACTCAAGGAAAACGATCATTCGTTTGCAGTTATGGGACAGGGCGTGGCTTATGCCCTATCTGCGGGTATTAAAGGAATTAATCCGATTAGTCTTTATGTCCCGCAGAAAGGTAGAAAGTCTGCTTTATCAATTGAAGATAGTTTTAATCAAGCAACGATATTTCCTTCCGCCATATTTTCAGTCCAACAAGAATTAGATTCAAAATACGTGCTAGTTCCAATTTCATTTGCTCGTCAACTATTTGAGATGGGAGATAAAATTAATGCGGTTGAGATCAAGTTAAAAACAGGTATAAGTAGTGCAGATGTGAAGCAAAAAATCGCAGCTATTCTTGGTCGAGAATTTGTCGTCAAAAATAGATATGAACAACACGAATACCTGTATAAGACGATGCAGGGGGAGAAATATGCTGTTTATCTAATCTTAATCCTGATCCTAATCATTGCCTCTTTTAATATCGTCGGATCATTAACCATGCTAATTCTTGATAAGAAAGAGGATATCTCTATTTTGCAGAGTATGGGTGCCGACAAGAGCTTAATACGAAATATCTTTCTCTTTGAAGGGTGGTCAGTCTCATTGATTGGTGCTGTGGTGGGAACGATATTCGGACTGGCAATTTGTCAAGCACAGATCTCTTATGGGTTTGTCAAGTTGCA
Organism: uncultured Bacteroidia bacterium; assembly: GCA_903897145.1. GTDB lineage: Bacteria > Bacteroidota > Bacteroidia > Bacteroidales > Prolixibacteraceae > JAAFHB01. The sequence goes on from CAIUAN010000055.1 coordinate 13,937, forward strand.
AGGAGGGGGCTCATTTATAATTGATGCTTATCCGATGCAGATTATACCACTTGATATCTTGCTGGTATTTTGTTCCGTTATTTTAATAGGATTTTTTGCTGCCTGGCTGCCAGTCAAGTATATTTCAGATCGATCTTTGATTGAGCAGCGCGACTGAAAGAGTTTTCATCTTGAGATTTTTATTGGCCTTACTCCTGGCTTGCCTCAACAAACTGAAATCCAATACCCCTGACAGTTTCTAAGAAGTCGCCATCGATATATTCGGAGAGCTTTTTTCGTAAATTTTTAATATGCACATCGATGTAATTTGAATTGTAATTCTCTTCAATGATATCACCCCAGATGTGCTCTGATATCTGAAGTCGTGTTACAACTCTATTCTTATTGAGGATTAGAAAACTTAAAATGTCATATTCTTTTCTTGTCAGATTAAGTGTATTTTCTTCATAGGTTACCACGCGCTTATCTAAATCTACTTGAAGCCTATTAACTTGCAGAATATTCGCTTTTATGCCATGTTTACGTCTTATCACCGCCATGATTCGTGATTTTAATTCTAACAATGAGAATGGCTTTGGCAGATAATCGTCCGCTCCAAAATTCAGCCCTTTTATTCGATCTTCGATAGCACTTCTAGCTGATAAGATAATGACAGCTATGTTTTTAGAGTTGGCAACCGTCTCTTTAAGCAAATCAATTCCATCATAATCGGGTAAGCCTAGGTCGAGTAGCAATAAGTCATAATTATTTGAAAAGAGTTTATCTGAAGCTATTTTCCCTGTGCTGGCCTCATCGCAGATGAATCCCTCTTTTTCAAGATAGCTTCGAACTTCTTTAAGAAGTGGAATTTCGTCTTCTACAATTAATACATGCATGGCTTAATACTTTAGGAAATCTTGCTGGATCAAACCTACGAGAAAAAATGGAGATCTCACAATTTTTAAAGTTTCTGAATGCATTCTTAGCGCAAATAGTTTAGAACATTATCTTTGATGATCTAATACCGAAGTCCTGATTAAAGATTTATAACATTCACGATGAGACTTGAACTAAAATTGGCTTTAATTGGGGCGATCTCTAAGATCGTGATCTTTATTCTACTCTTTGTCTTGATGCAGCAATTTATTGACAATCAGGCTTTAAATCATACCGACAGAGATTTGGTCAAGATGAAAGACAAAACAATTTCTATTGTTGAAAAGATTGGAATTAACTCATTTTTAAATATTGAGCGGGATAGTGTTTATGCGAGTTATAACATGTTGAAGGATGAATATATCTCTATTGATATCGATCCATCTAAAGGTGGGGATAAGCTTGTTTTCTCTAATGAGGCCAGAGAAATTGAGGACGAGGATTTTGATTATCGGATTTTAAATTATCGGTTTGAAATTAAAGGTCAGCACTATGTTCTTGAGATCGGGAAGAGTGTTCAGCTTATAAATTCCCTCAACAAGATGATTCAGAATATCTCCATTTCAATCATCTTGTTAGTCCTGTTAATGACGATTATGGTGGATATTGGAATCAACAAATACCTGCTTACCCCACTTAATAAGATGATAATTGGCAAGTTAAAAACAATTACGGATCCAGAGTCGTTTGATTTTTCTGCTTTAAATAGTTCTACATCAGATTTTGTGTCGCTTAACAATGCACTTAATGAGCTGATGTATAAGGTCTCAACAATACTAAAGAATCAGCAAAGGTTTACGGCAAATGTCTCACATGAATTATTTACTCCGATATCTGTCATGCAGAGTAAACTTGAAAATTTATTGCTGTCCAATGATTTACCGGAGCATTTCATCGCCAATATTCTCGATCAACAGGAGCATTTAAATCGATTGCAACAAATCATCAAGGCACTTTTACTTATTGCGCGCATTGAGAATGACCAATTTGCGAAAGATGACTCTTTAAATTTAAAACAGCTTATTGAAGAGATAATTCTAAATATTGAGGATAGAGCTCAGATGCGCAATATCTCAATTGAAAATAACATTCCTTCAGAACAGGTACTCGGAAGGGTAAATAAATCGCTGGTTTATATTCTATTATTTAATTTAATCTCTAATGCGATAAAATACAATAAAGACAATGGAAAGATTCAAGTTTCGTGTTTTAATGATGATCTAAATTTTTGTTTAGAAATTTCTGACTCTGGCATTGGTATAGATAAGGATCAAATTTCAACGATCTTTGATCGCTTTAAGCGGGCAGGTCCATTGGCTGGTGAAGGTTATGGATTAGGACTTTCAATTGTAAAAAGTATTGTTTTGTTTCATCAGGGGGATATTAAGGTACGTTCGGAGCCCGGTATTAAGACCACATTTACCGTTCACTTTCCGTTAAAAGATGTTAATGAGTTTCATTCCGCTTGAATCTTCACGAATTCTTCATTTTAACTATTCTATATTTGACCATTAATTAATTAATAAAAAATCATATTATGAAAAAAGTTATCGCTCTACTAAGTTTTGTATTTGTATTAGGTTTGATCTCTGTTAACGCTCAGGATGCTGCTAAGAAACCAGCTAAGAAAGCTCCAGCTGCTGCAGCTGCTGCTAAACCTGCTGCTAAACCAGCTGCTGCTGCTCCTGCAAAAAAAGCGACTAAAAAAGTTGCTCCTGCAAAGAAATAATTTGCAACAAAACATAAAAAACCCACAGATTAGTTTCTGTGGGTTTTTTTATGCGTAAGAATTAAAGTTTCTGTTTCTGGCTGAAGGTTCGCTTAGCGGACTTCAGATCCCTCTTTCGTCTTATTGGGAGTCGTCACAAATTCTAGTGTTCCGTCTGAATTCTCAGCCATTAAGATCATCCCTTGCGATTCAATTCCTCGTAATTCTTTAGGAGCTAGATTTATTAAGATCGAGACTTGCTGTCCGATAATTTTTTCTGGTTCGAAATATTCCGCAATACCTGATACGACGGTTCGTTTGTCTAGACCTGTATCAATGGTCAGCTTTAATAGTTTTTTTGTTTTAGCTACCTTTTCAGCAGCAATAATGGTTCCAATACGAATATCTAGCTTTGCAAAATCTTCGTATTCAATATTCGACTTAGCTGGATTGGTCATAGCCTCTTCGAGTTCATTAGTTTTCTTAGTTGCTAGCAATTTATCTACCTGTGCTTGAATGGCATCGTCTTCTATTTTTTCAAATAATAGTTCAGGAGTATTGATCTTATGTCCAGCCTTAATTAAGTCCGTGCGTCCAAGTTCGCTCCAATTTAATGGGTTAAGATTTAAAAATCCGCGAAGCCTATTGGTCGTAAAAGGCAAGAATGGTTCAAAGACAATCGTAAGATTCGCGGTAATCTGAAGAGCCGTATGCATAATCGTTTTTACGCGCTCTGGATCCGTCTTGACAACTTTCCAGGGCTCCATATCGGCTAAATATTTATTCCCCAATCGAGCCATGTCCATCGCATTTTTTAATGCTTCACGAAAGTGATAGGTCTCAATGGCCCGGGTTACAGCCGCTTTAAGCGTTATGATATCCGCTAAAGTCTGGGTATCATACTCTGTTAATTCTCCTTTTTCAGGGACTACACCGTCGTAATATTTTTCAGTAAGTACTAGGGCTCTATTGACGAAATTGCCAAATATGGCTACTAGCTCGCTATTATTTCTGGTTTGAAAATCTTTCCAAGTAAAGTCATTGTCTTTGGTCTCGGGAGCATTGGCTGTTAGCGTATATTTCAACACATCTTCCTTCCCTGGGAAATCAAGGAGATACTCATGCAACCAAACAGCCCAATTGCGAGAGGTAGAAATCTTATCCCCTTCGAGATTAAGAAATTCATTCGCAGGTACATTTTCAGGTAAGATATAAGATCCTTCTGCCTTTAAAACTGCCGGGAAGATGATGCAGTGAAACACGATATTATCTTTCCCAATAAAATGGACCATTTTCGTATCTGAATCTTTCCACCATTTTTCCCAGTCTGGGGTCCATTCTTTGGTAGCCGAAATATATCCTATGGGGGCATCAAACCAAACATAAAGGACTTTGCTTTCTGCACCTTCAACAGGTACTGGTATTCCCCAGTCAAGGTCGCGGGTGACGGCTCTTGGGTTTAAACCTCCATCAATCCATGATTTACATTGACCATATACATTTGGCTTCCACTCTTTATGACTTTCTAAGATCCACTCGCGAAGCCAAGGCTCGTATTGATCCAGCGGAAGAAACCAGTGCTTGGTCTGTTTCATAAGTGGCTTATTGCCACTAAGAACAGATTTTGGGTCAATGAGGTCAGTGGCATTAAGTGTGCTGCCACAACTTTCGCATTGATCACCGTATGCTTTTTCATAGTTGCATTTAGGACAAGTACCTGTAATGTAGCGATCGGCTAGAAATTGATTTGCCTCTTCGTCGTAAAACTGCTCTGAGGTCTGTTCGATGAATGCACCTTTGTCGTATAACGTTCTGAATATTTCTGATGCTGTTTCATGATGAACTTTCGAGCTAGTACGGGAATAAACATCAAAAGATATTCCGAATTTCTCGAAAGAATCTTTGATCATTCCATGGTATTTGTCGACAACATCTTGTGGGGAAACGCCTTCTTTTTTTGCTTTAAGAGTAATGGGAACGCCGTGCTCATCAGATCCTCCAATAAATGCAACCTCTTCTCCATTTAGGCGAAGAAAACGGGCATAGATATCGGCAGGTACATAAACCCCTGCTAGATGACCAATGTGAACCGGGCCATTCGCATATGGTAATGCCGAGGTAATCAACGTTCTTTTAAAATGCTTCATTAAATTGAATCTAAATTAGGCTAAAGCCCTATAATTATGGCACAAAGATAATACTATCAAACACAAGTATCAAAAAACATTTCATACCTTTGAAGGAGATAGAGTAAGGCCAAGGTTTTGAACTAAATTTAATACCGTTTCCTTATGTATAGCAGATTCAATCTGAATCGTTTTGCTAAAATTCTGTTACTCCTATTTTGTAATTTTGTTTTAGCGTATTCCTCGACAGCAAATGATTATTCTTCGGTAAGCTCTAAACAGAGTGTTCTTCGTGTGCTTGTACTTAGCGGTCAGAATAATCACGAATGGCAAAAGACTACGCCTGCTATTGTGCGCATTTTAGAAGATTCAAAACTTGCGGATGTCACCTTGACGGAAAAGCCCGACACTCTTAGTTATGCTTCCTTGCATAGATATAATGTAATTATTAGCAATTGGAATGCTTGGCCCGACACCAGCTCCCGACTCTCTTTTAAATGGGAGAACGATCTACTTCGTTATGTCAAGGAGGGAGGTGGATTTATCGCTTTTCATGCAGGAGCATGCTCGTTTTATTCTTGGAATGACTATCACGATATAGGCATTGGCAGATGGGGCAAAACGACTAAACATGGTCCACGCACAAAAGGCTATGCTTTTAA
>CAIUAN010000056.1 GCA_903897145.1 uncultured Bacteroidia bacterium
AATCCCTATCTGGCTGAGATCTTGTTCGTGAACCTAATCAAAAATGCCATCCGTCATAACCTAACGAAGGGCAATCTGATCGTGGAACTCACCGCACAAAGTTTAAAAATTGCCAATTCGGGGTCGTCAACTCCACTCGATCCCGAGATGCTATTTAAGCGCTTCCATACCTCTTCCTCGTCGCCAGAGTCGCTTGGCTTGGGCTTGTCGATTGTGCAAAAAATCTGCACCATGTATGGATTTCAGATCTCGTACCGCTACGAAGATGAACTGCACGTGATGCAAGTTGATTTTTCCAAAGCGTAGCGCAAATCGCGTGACCGTTTTTCTCTGCTCCTACCCCTTCGAATCAAAATATTCGCTGAATTGAATTGTTTTGAAAAAAATTAAAAAAAAAATCATCTTTTTTTAATTCATAAACGATCTAAACAATTCGGCCCGGGTCGGTTTTTGAGATTTTAGACTTCACTGAAACTGAAAACAGACGCTTTCAAATTCAATTCTCAAAACCCTGCTATTCAGCACTTAGAAACAAGTCCTTGGCCAATCCGAGTCAAAGTTTACGACCGCAAATTATATATTGTTAAGCTAATTTTATTTAGATTAAAAATCAATAAGATGAGGCATCCCCGAGCTTGCTTCAATTCTGTGTTTTACTTCAGATTTGCTTCAGATTCTATTTCTAAAATTGTACTCAAGATATCAAGAAAGCAAAAGCATGATCGGATTAATTGGTTTAAATCACAAGTCGGCTCCCATCGACATCAGAGAGAAGTTTGTATTTTGCGAAGAGGATATCAGACGGTTTGTTCCCCAGCTTTTAACACAAGGTATTGCGGGTGCGGTGGTTGTTTCAACCTGCAATCGGACTGAGATCTACTTCGAACTTAAAGAGCACGCTTCAACGGCTGATTTTGAACAAATCATCACCACCCTTATACAGTATCGCAAAGCAAATGCGGAGGTAAAAGCCCATTTCTATCACATGAAAAACGAAGAGGCTGTAAAGCATCTCTTCCGCGTGGTATCGGGTCTTGACTCTATGGCGCTTGGCGAATACCAGATTGTTGGTCAGATTAAAGAGGCCTTTAGTATTAGTCAGAGCAATCAACATTGCAGTTCGATCCTCTATAAGCTATTTAACGAAGCGCTAAAGACTGGAAAAGATATCAGAACCAATACTGCACTGAACAAAGGTGCCGTTTCGATGAGTTATGCTGGCGTAGAGCTTGCCGGACAGAAACTTCAAAACCTTACCTCTCATCCGGTATTGTTAGTCGGTGCAGGTCAGACTAGTGAGTTGACCTTATTAAACTTGATCAAAAAAGAGTGCACCCAATTTACTGTGATCAATCGCACACAAGAAAAAGCGTGTGAACTAGCAGAGAAATACCATTGTAAAGTAGCGAATTTCGATCAACTTGAAGAGCTACTTCGGACCAATGACATCATCATAACCTCTACAGCCTCTAAGAAACCATTGTACACCGAAGAGATGGTGACTCGGGCTATGAAGGAACGGAACAATCAACCTCTCTTATTTATCGACCTTTCGGTTCCACGTAATGTGGCCAATGAGGTCGGCGCCATCGAAAATGTGCATGTGTATGATGTGGATGCCTTAAATGGGGTGATCGACGACAATTTAGAGCGTCGCAAAGGGGAGATCTCACATGCCGAACGGATCATTGAAGAGTCGGTATTGGAATTTACCCAATGGCAATCGATTCAAGTGTTAGTCCCTACATTTCAGAATATCTCGACCCGTTTTCAAGAGATTAACAAAACCATGCTTGACAGCTATGTTAAGAGTCAGAATGAAGCAGACCATGAGAAGGCTGCTGCTTACGGCGAATTAATTACGAAGAAATTTATTGGTCTCATGATCGAGAATGTAAAGACGGTCACCAATAATGGACAAGAGCAAGAGTATGTTTTAATGCTTAATAAGTTATTCGCGCAAAATTGATGGTTCAGAAGACGGTTAAAATTGGCACAAGGGGCAGTAAACTAGCGCTTTATCAAGCATTTCTGGTCCAGGAAGGACTTCAGAAAGAGTTCCCAAACACAAACTTTTCCATTGAGATCATAAAGACCAAAGGAGATCAGATCTTGGATGTGGCCTTGTCGAAAATTGGCGATAAAGGGCTATTCACCAAGGAGATGGAGACGGCACTTTTCAATGGAGAGATCGATATGGCGGTCCATAGTTTGAAAGATCTACCCACCAAATTTCCAGAGGGCGCTAAGCTTGGAGCAGTTCTTAAACGGGGTGATATCCGTGATGCGTTGGTAACCCTTGATGGACGAAAAATCAAAGACCTAACCTCCGACGATATTATTGCCACCTCAAGTCTTCGACGTAAAGCGCAGCTGCTGCGGATCAACAAAGATTTTCAAATTATTGAGATTCGTGGCAACGTAAACACCCGTATTCGTAAGATGCAAGAGGGGTATTGCACAGCCATGGTGATGGCTGGGGCAGGTCTTCAACGATTAGAAATGGGTGAGCATATCTCTGAATTCTTTGAGCCAGAGCTGATGATACCGGCTTGCAGTCAGGGTGCCATTGCGGTGGAGATCCGGATTAATGATGCCGAAATTGAAAATATTGTAGCCCAAATAAATGACCAGACCACCTATCAAGCCACGGAAGCTGAACGGGCCTTTCTGGGCACTTTAGAAGGAGGATGTCAGATTCCAGTAGGGAGCTATACCAAGATCGACGGCGATAACTTCGAAATCACCGGATTTATTTCCAGCATCGACGGGACAAAATATCTTCAGAAAACAGCCAATGGCTCTTTAGCACAGGCAACTTACCTAGCCGCAAAGCTAGCCAACGACTTATTCAAAAGCGGTGGATCCGAAATACTTACAGAGATACGAATTGAGACTGCTCAAGATCCACATGCTGAATTGCCATTAAAAGAGAAGGTGATC
>CAIUAN010000057.1 GCA_903897145.1 uncultured Bacteroidia bacterium
AACATCACGCCGAAGAATAAATTCTTTAACTATAACTATGAGCCACCATCCATCAGCTGACCGACCAATTAATCGGCTGTCGAATTTGTGCCTTCGTGCCTTTGTGGCGAGAATTTTTATTGTTTTTTTTCAGGTGTTATTCCTTCAAATAGCATAAAATTTAACTACCTTTAAATTGTAATTTATCTATCAAATTATGAAAATAAAATTCCTTGGCGCTGCGCGGGAGGTAACCGGCAGCAAGACCCTCATCACTCTTGACAACGGGAAAAAGATCTTACTCGATTGCGGGATGTTTCAAGGTAAGGGTCAAGAGACTGATCTGATGAACCGCAATCTTGGCTTCGAGCCTTCCGAGATTGATCATATTATCCTTTCACATGCGCACATCGATCACTCTGGTTTAATTCCTTACGCCTATCGATTGGGATTTAGAGGATCGGTGATCTGCACAAATGCCACGCGAGACCTCTGTGCGATAATGCTGGCCGACAGTGGGCACATCCAAGAGAGCGATACCGAGATGCACAATAAGAAAAGGGAAAGGCAAGGATTAGAACCGGTGAAACCTATCTATGTCAAACAAGATGCGATCGATTGCATGGAACTTTTTATAGGAACAGCCCACAACAGGAAATTCTATATCAATGAAGACTTAAAAGTTCGATTTACAACAACAGGTCATTTGCTTGGTGCTGGTGCTTCAGTAATAGAGATCACCGAAAACGGGAAGGTTACCAAAATTGGATACACGGGTGACATTGGGCGATCAACAAGTCGAATTCTTAAATCTCCAGAGCCATTTGCTCAAGTCGATTATTTAATCACTGAAGCGACTTATGGCGATCGTTTGCACCCGCATTTCAAAGCTGCCGAAGAGGATTTACTTCGGATTGTAAGAGAGGCATGCGTTGTACGTGGCGGCAAATTAATCATCCCATCATTTGCCATTGGCCGGACACAAGAGCTAGTCTACTCACTAAATAATTTCTTTAACGAAGGACGATTACCCAAAGTGCAAATTTATGTGGACAGTCCTTTAGCTGTCAATGCAACAGATATCTTCAGAGTTCATCCTGAATGTTTCAATGCGGATGTCATAAAAGTACTAGAATCTGACGATGATGTTTTTGGGTTTAACTCATTGCATTACATCAAAACTTCTCAGGAATCGAAGAAGTTAAATATGATCAAGAAGCCGTGTGTTATTATCTCTTCATCTGGCATGATGGAAGCAGGGCGTATCAAACATCACTTAGCAAATAACATCTCAAATCCTAAGAATACAATTCTATGCGTTGGATATTGCGCACCTCGGACTTTAGGTGCAAGAATTATGAAAGGGGATCCTGTTGTGTCAATTTTTGGAACAAAATATGCGGTGAATGCCACCATTGAGCGAATTGAAGCTTTTAGTGGACATGGGGATTATAATGAGATGCTTGATTTCCTAAAATGCCAAGATCCACAAAAGATTAAAAAGACTTTCCTCGTCCATGGCGATTATGATGCTCAACAGTTTTACAAAGAGCGGATGACAGAGGCTGGATTTGGGGATATTGAGATTCCTGAATCAGGGCATGAATTTGATCTTTAAATCTGACGCCAAAGGATAAAAAATATTTAAACTAGCCGATGCAAATCCAAGTATCGTATTACTTTTGCTTTGAATCACAATCAAACTCAAATGCAAAAAGTTAGTGTCTTAATTATTGTCCTTTCTATTTTATGTCTTAATTCACCAGCCCAACTGAGTAAATTAGCGAATAAAATCACCAACAAAGTCATTCCACTCTCGAATGCAGAAATCACGGATGGACTTAAAGAAGCATTAAAAATCGGAACAGATAGTGCAACTGCTCGCTTGTCTGCCGTCGATGGCTACCTTAAAGATGCGACTGTTAAGATTAGTCTACCACCTGAAGCAAAACCAATTGTCGATAATATTGCCTTAATTCCTGGAGGGTCTGATTTACTTGCTGAGATTGTAGTTCGCATCAATCGAGTTGCTGAAAATGCAGCCAAGGACGCAGCTCCTATTTTTACTCATGCGATTCAAGAAATGGACCTTGCCAATGCGATGGAAATTCTAAAAGGTTCAGAAAATGCGGCAACGATTTATTTTGAACAGAAGACTAGCCAGCAACTTTCAGATCTCTATCGCCCTAAAATACAAGAATCCTTAAGTAAGAATCTAGTCGCAGGAATTTCGACTCAACAATCGTGGAGTGATATAACCAAAACTTGGAATCAGATTGCTGACACACCTATTGGAAAGATGACGGGAATGAAATCGGTTGTGATAAATCTCGAAGATTACATTCTGCAACAAGCCTTAAAAGGATTATTTTTAAAAATTGCAGCACGCGAAAAGAGCATCCGTATGGATGCAAATGCCAGAGGATCTGATCTTCTTAAACGTGTATTTAATTCTCAAAATAGCAAATTATTGAACTAACTTATTTTAAAATATTCGCATGAGAAATCTATTTCTAATCTTCTTTATATGGCAATCCCTTCAAGCTAATGCACAGCATAAGTCGTTTGCAGATTACGTAAATCCATTTATTGGAGCAAGCACGAATGTTGACAAAGCGGAGGCGGTGCATGGATTGGGCAAAACTTTCCCCGGCGCCACCACACCTTTTGGCATGGTCCAGGTTAGTCCAAATACGATTACTGGAGGCGATAATGGGCCAGGCTACAGTTACGAGCACACAACGATAGAAGGATTTGCCTTTACCCAGATGAGTGGTATTGGATGGTATGGTGACTTGGGTAATTTCTTAGTCATGCCTACCACGGGAGAGTTAAAAACATCATCTGGAAGGGCCGATCATCCGGGCGAAGGTTACCGCTCGCGCTATGCAAAAGACAGTGAAATAGCAAAAGCTGATTATTATGCAGCAACGCTCACCGATTACTCAATTAGAGCGGAGGCCTCAGCAGCTCCACACAGTGGAATACTCCGTTTTACATTTCCCAAGAACGACCATTCACGAATACAGATCGATCTAGCTCGCAGAGTTGGGGGAACCTCAACGGAACAATTCATCAAAGTAATTGATGAGCACACTATTCAAGGATGGATGAAATGCACTCCCGATGGAGGTGGATGGGGAAATGGAAGTGGCAAGGCTGATTACACGGTCTATTTCTATGCCCAGTTTAGTAAACCATTGAAGAATTTCGGTGTCTGGAGTGCAGCCATTCCTGAGAAGCAAAATCGCAGACGGCAATACATCGAAAGCGACAGCTTTCGTGAACTTGTCGCTAAAGCCTCAGTAGAAAAAGGGTGTAGAGAGAAGAGAGGGAAACACCTTGGATTCTACTCTGAATTTTCAAGTGAGAAAGGGGAAGCAGTAATCTTAAAATCAGGAATTTCATTTGTCAGTATTGAAGGGGCAAAAAATAATCTCGAGACCGAGATAACTGATTATAATTTTGATCGAATAAAAGACCAAGGAAAGCAGTTATGGAACAAGGCATTGAGCAAGATATCAGTAACAGATGAAAACGAAGAGAATAAAACAATCTTCTATACAGCTCTGTACCATACCATGATTGATCCACGGTGCTTTACCGATCTCGATGGAAGTTATCCTGGAGGTGATGGCAAGATTCACAAAACAGATAAGTTTGTCAAACGAACAATATTTAGTGGCTGGGACGTTTTCCGAAGCCAGTTTCCATTGCAGACGATTATCAATCCAAAGGTTGTAAGCGACATGGTCAACTCGTTAGTAGAACTTGCCGACGAAAGTGGAATGAAATACCTCGAGAGATGGGAATTTCTAAATGCCTATAGTGGCTGCATGATTGGGAATCCAGCCGTTGCGGTTATGGTTGATGCTTACAATAAAGGGATACGCAACTTCGATATCGACAAGGGGTATCTTTACGCAAAAAATAGCTGTGAGAAGTTTGGGAATGGCTCCCGAGGATACTCAAATTCGATCTCCGAAACGCTTGAATACTCTTATTTTGATTGGTGTTTATCAATCTTTGCCGATAGTCTGGGAAAGAAAGATGATGCCACATTATATGGCAATCGCGCGAAGAATTACAAAAATAGTTTCGATCCTTCAGTTAACTGGTTTCGGCCTCACAATGACGACGGCACTTGGGTAACTTGGCCCAAACAAGGGCGCTTAAGGCAAGATTACGGCTGCGTAGAAAGTAATCCATATCAGCAAGGGTGGTTTGTACCTCACGATATACCTGGCTTGTGCGATCTTCTTGGAGGGAAAGAAAAAACTTTGGCTGACCTAACTGAACTGTTCCGCAATGTTCCTGAGAGTATGATGTGGAATAACTACTACAACCAAGCTAACGAGCCAGTGCATCATATTCCATTTATTTTTAATCGATTAGGTGCTCCTTGGCAGACTCAATTCTGGAGTCGTCAGATCTGCAAACGGGCTTATCACAATACAGTTGAAGGATTAGTAGGCAATGAAGATGTGGGTCAAATGTCGGCCTGGTATGTATTGGCGGCAAGTGGATTACACCCCGTTTGTCCAGGCGAAACTCGCTACGAAATTACAAGTCCAGTTTTCAAAAGTGTTCAACTAAACCTCGATGCATCCTATGCCAAAGGAAAGTCTTTCACAATTATTGCTAAGAACAATTCGGCAATAAATATCTATATCCAATCAGCAAGACTCAATAACAAACCATATAATAAATCTTGGATTGATCATAAAACCATCACCAATGGAGGAGTGCTTGAATTAATAATGGGTGATAAACCAAATAAAAACTGGGGGATTAATTTATAATCAAAAATTTAAATTTGTCTGTTTAACTATAAAGTCTGCTTTTCAAAACCTAAAATCAATGAAAAATATTTTCACATTCATTAATCTTAAAACGAATAGGGCTTCTTTAGTACTGGGAAGTTTACTGATGATTTTTACGACAGGGGAGAAAGCGATGGGGACAACACCTGTTTCGGGATCCAAAAACTTAAGGGCTCCTGCCTATCCCCTAGTTACCATAGATCCTTACACTAGTGCTTGGTCAACTACCGATCATTTATACGATAAAGAAGTAACCCACTGGACTGGCAAGCGCTTCGGATTAATTGGTGCACTGCGCGTTGATGGCAAAGTATACCGGTTCATGGGCAAAGAGGAGAATCCACGAAATGCAATTCTTCCAATGGCGAATGAAGGTGCCTGGGAAGGAAAATACCAATTCAGTAAGCCCGCAGATGGCTGGGAAAAACTTGACTTTGACGCATCGAATTGGAAGGTTGGGAAAGGGGCATTTGGTTCCTCGGGAATGCCTGCAATGTCAACGCTTTGGAACACTCCAGATATCTGGGTACGACGTGAGTTTTCGATTAATAAGACTTTGCCTGAAGTTCCGATTTACATCATTTATTCACATGATGAGAATTTGGAATTATACTTAAACGGACACAAGCTTGTCGATACAGGCTATGCTTACAAAAACAATGTGGCACTACTATTGGATCCACAAATGCTTAAATTTCTCCATCAAAACGGAAAAAATGTAATCGCAGCTCACTGTGCAAACAAGGTTGGAGGCGCCTATGTCGATTTTGGGATTTATAGAGAGAATGACAAGACGTCAGCCCTTGCGATAGCAGCTCTGCAAAAATCTGTCGAGTTATCGGCAACCCAGACTCATTATGATTTTACATGCGGACCGGTTGACCTTAAACTCACTTTTATCTCCCCTCTTTTACTTGACAATTTGGATGTGCTTTCACGACCGATAAATTATATCGCCTATGAGACAAAAGCTACAGATCAGAAGTCGCATAATGTTCAAATCTATTTTGAAGCGACTCCTGAATGGGCCGTCGATAATATCTCACAAGAGGTTTCAACAGAGCAAGGAAAAACTGAAACACTTACCTATCTAAAAACTGGAACTACTCAACAACCAATTCTAGAAAAGAAAGGCGATGACCTTCGCATTGACTGGGGCTATCTATATTTATGCGGTCAGACCTCTCCACAGATGAGTTATGCCAAGGGGGATTACATTCAAACTAAGAAGGATTTTGTTGCTACTGGCAAGATTACAAGCAATTCAGAGACGAAGTTGATTACCCATATGGAAAAGAAAATGGACGTCTTAGCCTGTGTTGAGGAACTTGGAAACGTATCTTCAAAAGCAGTAACAGGGAAAATAATGCTTGGGTACGATGATCTTTATTCGATTCAATATTTTGGCGATAATCGAATGGCATGGTGGAGAAAGGATGGGAAAGTGACTATGGCAAATGCGCTTGAGGCTGCCAATTCTGAGTTCGATGTGATCAGGAAGGCTTGTGCTAAATTTGACAATCAACTATGGAATGATGCCGTGAAAGCTGGGGGAGAAAAGTATGCAGAGCTGTGTATTCTTGCTTATCGCCAAGCTATTGCAGCGCATAAATTAATTAAGGATAAAGAGGGGAATACCCTGTTCTTCTCCAAAGAGAATTTCAGCAATGGATCTATTGGAACCGTAGATGTCACCTATCCTTCGGCACCGCTATTTCTGCTTTACAATCCAGAATTACTGAAAGGAATGCTTACCCCAATTTTTTACTTTTCGGAGAGCGGCAAATGGACTAAACCTTTTGCCGCGCATGACAACGGAACCTATCCATTAGCTAACGGACAGACGTATGGTGGCGACATGCCTGTTGAAGAATCTGGGAATATGATCATTTTAACCACAGCCATTGCCCTTGCTGATGGAAATGCCAGCTATGCAGAAAAGCATTGGAAAACATTAACGACCTGGGCAGAATACTTGTTAAAGAATGGTCTGAATCCAGAGAATCAGTTATGCACCGACGATTTTGCAGGTCATATTGCACACAACACAAATCTTTCCATTAAGGCTATAACAGGAATTGCAGGGTATGGAAAGTTAGCTGAGATGTTAGGAAAAAAAGAAATCGCAGAGCAGTATTCCAAACAAGCCAAGGAGATGGCTGCAAAATGGATTGAAATGGCTAATGACGGCGACCATTATCGGTTAACCTTCGACAAACCCGGAACATGGAGTCAGAAATACAACCTTGTGTGGGATAAAATTTTAAAGCTCAACAACTTTCCAAAAGAGGTATACGAGAAAGAGATCGCCTACTACTTAACCAAACAAAATCAATTTGGCTTGCCACTTGACAATAGAAAAAACTACACCAAATCAGACTGGATTATGTGGACCGCAACGTTAGCTAGTGACAAGGAAACATTTCAAAAATTCATCGATCCGGAGCATAAATTCTTCAATGAAACAACTGACCGGGTGCCAATGACAGATTGGTACCAAACGACCAATTTACATCAAGTTGGAATGCAAGCAAGATCTGTGGTTGGTGGATATTTCATTAAAATGCTAGAACAAAAAAATAAATAACAGATGAAAATTACCCTTCTTACTTATTGTCTTCTTCTTGTAACGATCGTAGTTCATGGAAGCACCAAAAACAACAAGCAAAATAAGTTGATGGGTGAGCGATTCCTTACTTTGAACACCGTTATTCGTGTGAATCAAATTGAGGTTGCAAGAGATCGGAATGTGGGTCACGACGAGCGCAAAGATCATACTCCTGAGCGGGTTATAAAGTTCAGGAATGCCATTGAAAAAGGGTTTCCTGGAGCCCGAATTACATGGGCCTTCAGTTGGCTTGCCCTTCATGATACCACGTCGAATTATCGCCAAATCAGAGAGCTTGTAGTAGGGTATCACCTAAGATACAAGGATGAGATCACCTTTATTCCAGGGGCCTATTTTGCCAATGCCTATAACTCGACAGAGCAAGTGAATAAAGACTTACACGAAGGTTTAGCTAAAGTATCTGAAATTGTAGGGCACGGCTATCGCCCAAACAGCGTAGTGGCAGGGTTTCTTTCAGCTCCTAACCTTGAATATCTTGCCAAAGAAGAGAATATTCATGTCTGTCAAGGTAATATCTGGAGCCAGTATGCCATAGACAACCAAGACGGGGAAGGATCGATCTGTTATCCTTATTACCCATCAAAAGAACATTTTTGCAAACCGGCTCAAGGGGCTGATGATTTTATAGACTGTGTAAATCTAGATGGGTGGTCGATGGATTTTTTAGCTGCACGCAGAGCAGGAGGCGCAGGAAGTGGATTCAATAGCAGAATGGGTGTCGGTCCGATTGAAACACTTCGCAAATATGGAGAAGAGATTGGCGTGAAAGAGATGGTCCATTCAACGGCCCTACAATTTGACAAAGGATTTGAGTTGAATGGCTTTGCTTGGGTGACCAATTGCTGGGAGTTATGCTTACCAATTGAGGTATCTGGACTTACAAAATGGCTCACAGAGACCAAACAACGATGGCCAGGAGTGAAGCTTATTACGCAAGGCGAGTTTGGACTTATCTGGAGAAAACACTACAAAGAGAACAGTTTTAAGTATCAATTTGAGGAAGTTGGATCAGGCATTGGGGGCTCAGATTCAGGAAAGAGGATTCGTTGGTTTATGAATAAAAGCTATAGACTCTCCTTATTAAGAGATGAAAGTAAAAAGGACGAAGAGATGGTCATTGATTTTACCCGATATGATTTAAAAGCTGCAGAACCCACTTCAGGGAGTACTCGAAATTGGTCTTTAATGGGCGAGATTAATCAGAAGCAAATTCGGCCTCAGGATAAGCCAGTTAAAATTCAAGATTTAGGGAATGAAGGCAAATCCCTAATCAAAAGAATCAATCCCGAATTAATAAAAAACAAGTAAAATTTTCAAGAATGAAGTTCCTAAGCGGCATTAGTATTCTAACTATATTAATAGGAATAAGCACAAATTCATTTTCAACTCCACTACCCAAGTACAACCTAAAATTTTCAAGCCTTGCATCTACTTGGGACGAAGGTATTCCGCTTGGAAATGCGATGTTAGGAGCGCTAATCTGGCAAAAGGGGGATCATCTAAGATTCTCACTAGACCGTGCCGACTTATGGGACTTAAGACCAATCGCCAATCTATCGAAACCAGAGTTCAGCTTTAAGTGGGTACAAAAACAGGTTAAAGAGAATAACTACAAGGTCGTGCAGCAAATGTTCGATGCTCCTTATGAGCAGCTTCCTGCCCCATCGAAAATCCCAGGAGCAGCTCTTGAATTTGACACCAAAGGATTCGGAAAAGTTTTGCAAGTCCAGCTAACCCTTGCGACAGCAATATGCGAAACAAAATGGGAAAATGGAACTACTCTGCAGACTTTTGTCCATGCCTCACAACCAGGAGGATGGTTTAAATTTGAAAATGTGACCAGTGATTTTATTCCGGTATTATTGGCACCCGAATATGGGAAAACTACCGGAGTAAAGAATGAGGACTCCGTAGCAGGACAAGATTTAATACGACTGGGATACGAACAAGGCAAAATCATTTCGCTGCCAAATCAATTAACCTACAGGCAAAAGGGGAATAATGGTTTTGAATACGAAGTGTCAGTATCGTGGAAATTTGCAAACCATAGCTTAGTAGGCTTTTGGACGATCACCTCAACAGAATCAGAAAAGAATTCGCACAAAACAGCAGGAATGCTAACGCAAGAAACACTAAAAATATCAACGTTTAAAGATTCATTTTCAGCACATACACATTGGTGGAGTAGCTATTGGATGAAATCTTCCATCACACTACCCGACACCATTCTTGAACGACAATGGGATTTAGAACAGTATAAATTTGGATCGGCAGCACGTGCCGATGCGCCACCAATCTCATTACAAGCAGTTTGGACTGCCGACAATGGTAAGCTACCACCCTGGAAAGGAGATTTTCATCACGATTTAAATACACAACTAAGCTACTGGCCTGCCTATTCAGCAAACCACCTCGATCTGGAAGAGGGGTATCTAAACTGGCTTTGGAAATATCGTGAGACATTTAAAAAGTATACAAAAACATACTTTGGTACTTCGGGGATGAATGTTCCTGGAGTTACGACCCTAACTGGAGAGCCAATGGGCGGATGGATACAATACTCTTTCGGTCCAACGGTAGGTTGCTGGTTATCGCAACATTTTTACCTCCATTGGATCTACTCGAAGGATGAGCAGTTTTTGCGTGAAAGAGCATACCCTTGGATCAGTGATGTAGCCGATTACCTTGATCAAATTTCAGTAAAGGATATTAATGGGATTCGCAAATTACCCATTAGCTCCAGCCCTGAAATACATGACAACTCTATCAAAGCTTGGTTTGGACAAACAACAAATTACGATCTATCCTTTATCCGTTGGACATTCGAAAAGGCCGCAGAACTTGCTCATGCTGTAGGCAAGTCAGGGGAGGCACAAAAATGGGAGACTATTCTAAAAGAGTGGCCAACTTTTGCCTTGGATAATGCAGGCGGATTAGCCTTTGCTCCCGGTGAGCCTTATGTAGAATCACACCGCCATTTTTCACATCTTGTAGGATATCATCCATTAGGGGTTATCGACTGGTCGAAAGGAGAGAAAGATCAAGCCATTATTCGTGCAA
This sequence comes from uncultured Bacteroidia bacterium, assembly GCA_903897145.1. Lineage (GTDB taxonomy): Bacteria > Bacteroidota > Bacteroidia > Bacteroidales > Prolixibacteraceae > JAAFHB01. Next base: position 10,492 of record CAIUAN010000057.1, read on the forward strand.
CGCTCGAGAACCTAGAAAAAACTGGACCTGACTGGTGGTGCGGATATACTTATAGCTGGCTAGGCAACCTCTATGCACGTGCTTTTATGGGAGATAAAGCAGCGCAGACACTTCGTATTTTCTCTGAAAATTTCTGTCTGCCTAACAGCTTTCATGTCAATGGTGAGCAACATGACAAGGGGTATTCAAAAATGAAATATCGCCCCTTTACCCTAGAAGGAAACTTTGCATTTGCAGCAGGCGTGCAAGAGATGCTTATTCAAAGTCATACCGGCATTATTCACCTTTTCCCTGCCATACCTAAAGCTTGGCAAGATGCAAACTTTACCTCCTTACGCACTGTTGGAGCCTTTCTAATTTCGGCTCAGCAGAAAAAAGGAGATGTTGTTTCGGTTACGATTAGATCAGAAAAAGGTGGAGTCTGCAAACTAAAAAATCCTTTTAAAGACTTCAACTTTAACGCAAAATACAGCTGGAAGGGGAAAATAGATAAGACGAACGATCTTTTATCAATCGAATTTCCTAAAAATGGAATATTGACTTTAACAAGGGAATAAATCTACCACCACCGAAGACCCGCGAGACGACAAAGATCCATGCGAGAAAGTAGCAGATTGTATTCAAACTGCAACTTACTTAACTGAGCATCGCTAAGATTTGAAACAGCGGTTAACAGATCAAGGTTTGTAATCACGCCAAATTTATAGCGATCAGCAGCTAGCTCATTGGCCAATTTAGCTTGTTTGATAAGTCCATCAGCTGACGAGAGCTTTTTCTGATTCTTCTGAATGTCATCAAGTGCATTTAGCAGATCCTTGTTAAGCGTTGCCTTTTGTGTCTCAAGAGCGTGCTGCGTTGCATCTCTTGTGATAACCGCCATTTTCTGATGAAAACCAGGTCGTCCAGCTGATAATATTGGGATTGTTACACCTAAGCCAACGAAATAATTAAAGTTAACCACATCAATATTCGGCATAAAACCATTCTTATATCCTGCTCCAGCAAGTAAGTTTACACTGGGTAGTTTACTCCGTTCGGCCGTAAGGATATCCCATCCAGCCAATTTTAACTTCGCATCAGCAATTCGAATATCCATGTTATTATGCGACGCGATTGCCGAGATAGAATCAGAGAGATAACTAAATGATGTGGCATTAAAACCAAGATCCTTGATATACTCTTGACCACTATTCCCAGTAAGCATATCTAGTAGATTATATTGTTTGCTCAGCTGAGACTTTAATTCGGTATAGAAATTTACAGCGTTATTATATTTAACGTCTGTGGAGACCTGATCATAATTTAAGGCATCGCCATTTTTTACTCGCACAGCAATCTGTTGCTTAGTGGCCGTGATTAGGTTTAATTGTTCTTGCTGAACGGCGATACTCTTATTCAGAAAAATAATTGAATAGTAAACTTGTGCTATCTGATATGCAAGATTAATCTTAAAACCCTCTAAATTATCTTTTGAAACCTCCAGCTCACCTTTTGCTTTATTTAAGGCAGAGCTTAAACGAAAGTCGATTATAGGTTGGGCTAAGGAAATGGATGCATTGTAGTTATCTGTCGGTTGAATTCTCACTTCTTGTATTTGTCCAGAAGCAGATGGGATCTGAAAGGCAGGGGTTGGAAATTGTTGACGATAGGATAGATCGCCCATGGCAGTAGGCAAAATAGCTGTTCTATCAAGCTGAACTTTCGTCTCACTCAGACTGATCAATTGTTTCATCTCGGCTACCTTCGGATATTTTTCAAACGATTGATCCACAAGATGTTTTAAATCTGCGGGCACCATTAGATCCTGAGCGAAGCTTGAATTAGCCAGTGATAAAATTGCGAGTATAAAAAACAAGGTTTTCATAATAGGTCGAATTATGTTGAGTATTATATAATAATCATTAGACTTCCTCCGCTGCATGCAAGGTTTCTTTACTTGCTTTAGGTGCACTTTTAGCGAGGAAGATAAGTGGGAAAGCAATCATAATAAATATTGTTACGTAGATAAAGGCATCTAAATAGCTTCGTAGATAGACTTGTTTCATCATCGTAAGTTCCATAATCTGATAGGTCTGCTGTGGAAGATTCGCCGCAACAGGAAGTTTTGCTTGTAGACCTTGATAAATCTGAGAATAACGTTCTGCAAACTGAGGACTTCCATTATAGATATTACTAACTAGATCAACGCGATGAATGGCTGTTCGGTGAGCGATATAATTATTTACGATTGCAATACCAAAAGATCCGCCTATCTGGCGCATCATATTGTTAAGCGCCACCCCTTGTGGTATATCTCTTGGTTTTAGTCCGGCAACAGCCATTGCATTTAAAGGGACAAATAGGAGCGCTAACCCAGCGCCTCTAATCATCAATGGCAAAGTAAAGAACCCTGATGACACATTCTGATCGGCTTGCGACATCAGCAATCCAAAACCCATGAGGGTAATAAATCCAAATGCCACAAATATTTGAGGTTTAGTACCTTGCTGTAGTTTTTTTCCAATAAGAGGCATGAAAATAAGAGACAAGACAGATGCTGGCAATAGCGCTATTCCAGTCTCATAAGCCGTGTAACCTAAAACGCGCTGCAACATCAGCGGGAAAATAAATACCGATGTATAAAGAATAAATCCCACAAAGAAAGTTAGAATAGCGGTAATCATCAGGTTTCGATCTTTAAAGATCCGCAAGTTCACCACCGGCTCTTTTACCTTGAATTCCCACCAAATAAACGTTATTAATCCAACTGCAGCTACAAGTGCCAAACCAATAATTAATCTGGAGTCGAACCAATCTTCTGTTTCTCCTCGCTCAAGGACATACTGCAACGCACCGATACCAATAGTGAGCAAGAAGATTCCTGACCAGTCGATGCTAGGCTTCACATCCACTTTAGGGGTCCTTGGGACAAAATTATAAGCCAATATACTAGCTACGATTCCAAAGGGGATATTGATGTAAAATATCAATGGCCATGAATAGCTATCAATAATTAATCCTCCCACTGTAGGTCCTAATGTAGGACCTAAGACAACTCCCATTCCAAACAAGGCAGCAGCCATGCCACGGTCCTTGCCAGTGAAATTCTCAAATAGTATGGCTTGCGAAGTCGAAAGCAAGGCGCCACCACCTAAGCCCTGAACAAAGCGCCAAAAAACAATCTCCCATAGTGAGGTTGACGTTCCACATAAGATTGAGGCAACAGTAAATAATGCAATTGAAAACATGTAATATCTCAATCGACCAAAGTAGGCTGCTAAAAATCCCGTCAACGGAATAATTATCACATTGGCAATGGCATACGAGGTAATAACCCAAGCTATATCCTCAATAGACGCACCAAGGTTACCAGCCATTTGGTTTAAGGCCACATTAACGATCGAGGTATCTATCAGCTCCATGATGGCAGCTGAAATGGTCGTTATCGCAATAAAAATCTTGGCCGTCTTACTTAGGGATTCCATCTATAGCTTAAAGAGGGACAGAAACTACCACACTCATACCCGCACGAAGAATATCTTTAACTTTCTCCTCATCCAAGATCTCGATGCGAACAGGCACTCGCTGTGTAACCTTAATAAAATTACCCGTTGCATTGTCTGGAGGAAGAAGCGAAAAGCGAGCACCAGTAGCATCTGATACTGAAATGATTTTGCCTTGAACTTCTAGCTTTGGATATCCATCAATCTTAAGATGAACAATTTTGCCAAGGATAATATTTTTTAATTGACTCTCTTTGAAATTGGCTACAACCCAATGGCTTTGGCTATTCACAAGCGCAAGAACAGGAGTTCCAGCTTGAATAAACTGACCTTCATCGATATTCCGTTTTCCAATCTTACCATCAGAGATGGCATAAATATGACAATAAGAGAGTTTTAAACGTTGCTGGTTGATTCGTGAATTTTTTGTCTCAGCCTGAGCTTGAGCTTTCTTTACTTGTGCATTTAAAACTCCAATTCGAGTTTGTGCAACTTTCAAATCTATCTTACTTGCGTCAAGAAGTTTCGTTGCAACATCATAATTAGATTGACTATCATCCAATTGTCTTTTAGTACTTGCATTGCCCTCAAAAAGGCTTTTCTCACGACTAAGATCAGACGTTGCTTTGGCATATCGCACTTTCACAACCTCTAAACTTCCTTTTGCCGCCGATAACAAAGCTGAGGCATTGTTTAGTGATGCCTTTGTATTTTCGATTTCTGTTAGAGCTTCTGCATAGTCCGCTTCCATCTCTTGAAGTTGCAGATTCAGTTCAGTGGAATCAACATCCATCAATAACTGACCTTTTTTCACTAAAGCATAATCATCGGTATAGATCTTATTCACATATCCAGATACCCTAGAAAGAATTGGTGCTACGCGCATCTCAACTTGGGCGTTATCCGTATCTTCATGATTGATGGCATACCACACTTGTTTGACTAAGAATGAAAGACCTAAGATTATCACCGTGCCGATGATAATTCGAGGTACTATACTTTTGCTTTTTGGAGATTCATTATTTCCTGAAGGATTCATATTTCTAAATTATTTAAAAGAAGGTGTAAATATAATAACTATACAAGTGGGAAGGTTTTTCTATGCAGTAATTTAACACTATGATAACAAACTCCCTATGATTCAGCAGTAAATCAATGTTTAGAGTAAGCCAATTTAAGAGCCTGAGTGGTGGTGTAATACTTCACTAGCGTATTCGGCGCTTCCCATGCTGGCAATTTCCCCGCCTTGAGATATTCAAGATATTTTGCGGTAACCTGAGCAAAGTGAGCCTCATGACCAATCTTTAAAGATTCTGGGACTACGATTTTCCAAGTACCTGATTTTATTTTCTCAAGTGCTAATCCCAGCTGAGGAAGGTTTGCCAACGCTACGACTATCTGTTTCTCCAAATTGATTAAATCAGTTCCCACTTTAGCGTGAATATAAAGGGTGGGGTCATATTTCTGCTCTTTGCCTTGAATAATTTCAAGGTCTGATAAAGTCCCACGCAGAATCGAATAATGGGTATCCCCGGCTCCTTCCGATGCTTTATAGTCCCAGATCGCAGTAACTTTCGCCACGCTATTTTTAATTTTATAAACGATCGTCCCATTTGCAAATACAGCTAGTTTATCTGCTTTAACATCCTTTAAAAGATAGTCAGGGAAGTCGGCAAGCTTCGTAACTTCAGAAAACTCAGACTTCGAGAATTGAGTCGGCCACCGTTTTGCGTCTAAAATCTGAATATCACTTTTATGCAAAATCTGATCCGGGAAGCATTCCCATTGCACCAAGTCTACCAGATGAGTTGTTACATCCACAATCCCTTCACCTTGCTGTTTGACATCAAAAAACCATCCTGGTCGAACCAACGTGTTTCCAGAGACATTTTTATAAAAATAATGAACACTTGTCATTTCAACTGCAGGTTTTTCCAACGACCCAGTCTCAAGAGCGCCAAAAATATCAGACCTCAGAGAAAGCTCACGTTGAATGGCCGTGGTAACCGAATAACGCTCAGTCATAATATCATAAAGGAGAACCCCATTTTTCTGTGCCGTCGCAAATGATTTTTCTAAAGATGGAAATTGGTCGGCGGTAATCACCATTGGCTTATCAGCAAGCACATTCAATCCTGCATTTACTGACTTCGCAATATAATCGCCTTTGATCCGGTTATTGCCTGATACCACAACTACATTACCCCGTTTTTCAGAAATCATTTTATCTAAATAGTCCTCGCCAATATAGCACGTCTCTTTCCATACCGTAGGATTTTCAGGTCGTGTATTGTAACCTTCAATTCGTTTAAGATGTTCATCCAGATCTTTCCCTTTAGGAGCATAGATATAAACCTCTGGACTAACTTGATCGTAATTATTCTTTTGAACTAATGCGGCATGAAAATGACCTGGATCAAGAGTGATCAGTTTTACCTCACCCTTGGCTCCATTAAAAGCGCTGGGCTTCGACTTATTTTCGGAACCAGTAGCTCCCTCTGCACTTATGGAGCTTAAAATAACTGGGAAAGCAGCAATCATAATTAACACGTATAAACTCTTCATAAATTAGTTCTGATTTTTATATTTTTCAAAATAATCCTTCATATTCATTTCTTGCGCCCCCATAAATGGCCATCAGATCGGTCAACCAATACATAAAGCTCCGCCGATGACCGAGAAATCATCCATCAACTAGCATTAAACCTGACGACCAGGGTTATACTTAAAGGAATAAAGCACGTCGCAAAGAGAGTATAAGACTATAATTCTTTAACCTTTACATTACGAAATGAGACTTGATCGCCATGATCTTGAAGCAGAATATAACCATCCTCATATTCGCCAAATTTAGGCACCTTGCTAAACTTGCTCTTGGCAATGACAGCCTTAAACTCTGGTGAACCTTTGGTGATCTCCACAACTTTAACCCCATTTAAGAAATGAGTCACTCGTACACCATTCACTTCAATTCGAGCTCTATTCCATTGGCCAACAGCATTTACCCTTTTTACTGGCTGAGCAGCGTCAAAACGTTTTGAATTCGCGGTGACCAGATCGTATAGCGAACCAACGGTGCGGTTTCCATCAATACCTTCTTTCGCATCCGGATGCCGTAAATCATCTAAAACTTGAAATTCAAAGCCCACGGTATTAAGCTTATTGGGTTCACTTTGAATAAAATATTTAATCCCACTATTAGCCCCTTCGGTAAGTTTAAAGTCTACTTCTAAAATAAAGTTCCTGTATTTTTTTGTTGTTACGATATCTCCTCCGCGTAAACTTTTTACTTTATTCGGACTAATAGCTCCATCCTCGATCGTCCATCCTTTAGAAGGAAAATTGGCCACGCCTGCACCTCTCCATCCCTCTGTCGTTTTACCATCCCAGAGCAGCTTCCAGCCGTTCGACACTTCATTCGGCGTTAAGGTATTGTTTAAATAACTTACTTCTCGAACTGATTTATCCATCGGCTTACGGTATTTCTCGAGATCATTTGTCATGATTCGAATATCTTTCCAGCAGATCGTGCGGCCTTCTTTCGCGGCATCTTTACCAATGCCATGAACTTGAAGTGCTATAAATCCAGAGGGTGTCATATCATCCACAAGATTGGCGCAAGGGACACCGTTCATCCAAGTTCGAATTGAATTTCCGATAGCTTCTACACGAACGGCATTCCACCCTCCGCGCTTGTAACATTTTTTGGCTGGCTGATTATATTCAAGTGGGTATAGCCATCCACGACGCGACTCATCATAAATACCTGCCGACCAAGCACGAGGTGAGTCATCACATTCAACTTGATAACCATGTACATGCTCAATATTATGAACCATTTGCTCAGAACGGATCTGGACGCCCGAATTAAGACCCGTGTCCATCTTAATCTTATATTCGAGAATAAAGTCTCCGTAATTCTTTTTAGTCGCTAGAAAGGTATTTCCAGTGTTTACTTTCGAATGGCCAACGATCTCGCCTTTAACAACTGAATATTCGGCAGCTCCATCTAATTTCTGCCAACCGTCAAGGGTTTTGCCATTAAAGAGACTTTCCCATTTCCCTTGCCCTGCAAATAATACACTTGACAGAACCGTAAATACTAGAATTAGTGTTATTTTTTTCATATTTTAAAAGTTTTAGAAGCAGTTAGTTCAGCACGGATTAACATATTATTGTTCAGCACTATGCTAGGCTCATGCAGATGGTATTAGTAAGCAGTTTGTGTCTAGGTTAGTCTTACAAAAATAGCAAAATACTCATTGCTCTAACCGGATATGGATAAGAATATGATTGTGCAAATGCATTCTGAAAACGCAGGCCATAAACCAGAAACTGAAAGACAAATTGATTCAATTTTACTTCATCAAAATAGCGACTGTAATTACCAATTCTAAATTTCAAGGTTAACTTAATAAAACTTACCTTTGGAGAATCATTAAAAAAGGTATTGACTTAACACTAAACTGAATTGTCTTGACTTAAGATGAGTTAAGTTTAAGTTCGTAACATACAACTGAATTTAAAGATAGAAAACGTTATGAAAGGAATCATACTTGCAGGAGGCTCAGGAACGCGACTTTATCCTATTACCAAAGGTGTTTCAAAGCAGCTGTTGCCCGTATATGATAAACCAATGGTTTATTATCCGCTGTCAACATTGATGTTATCGGGTATTCGGGATATTTTACTGATCTCTACGCCAGAAGATATTGGCATGTATGAACGTCTTTTGGGCGATGGTCAAGAGTGGGGAATTCAGATTAGCTACAAAGTACAACCATCTCCTGATGGACTTGCTCAAGCATTTCTGCTTGGAGAAGAGTTTATTGGCTCTGATGATGTCTGTCTGGTGTTAGGCGATAATATTTTTTATGGTTATGGATTCTCTGGCATGCTTCACGAATCTGTTGAAATCGTCAAGAAGGACAAAAAGGCTGTAATATTTGGCTATGTGGTTTCTGACCCTGAGCGATATGGGGTAGCGGAGATTGATTCGTTAGGAAATGTCTTATCGCTGGAGGAGAAACCAGCAAAACCTAAATCAAATTATGCCGTTGTTGGTCTCTATTTCTATCCTAACTCAGTGATTCAGGTTGCTAAAAATATTAAGCCATCGGCTAGAGGTGAGTTAGAAATTACCACCGTGAACCAGGTATATATGAATGAAAAGAGTTTAAAACTCTCGACCATGGGCCGTGGATTTGCATGGCTGGATACTGGAACACATGCTTCACTCATCCAAGCCTCTAACTTTATTGAAACGATTGAGACTCGTCAAGGGCTGAAGGTTGCTTGTCCTGAAGAGATCGCTTTTAACAACAAATGGATCACTAAAGAGGAGCTTATTGTCTTAGCACAACCGATGGCAAAAAACCAATACGGACAATATTTACTGCGTCTAGCAGCAGATTAAAACGACAAGAAACAACTAAATTATGAAAATTACGCCAACTTCAATTCCTGATGTTTTGCTGATTGAGCCATTAATCAGAGGTGATCATCGTGGTTATTTCTTCGAGTCTTTTCGGCAAGACGAGTTCGAAAAATATGCTGGCAAAATAAATTTCGTTCAAGACAACCAATCAAAGTCTGAATATGGGGTTTTAAGAGGATTACACTTTCAAAAACCTCCATTTACGCAAGCCAAGCTTGTCCAATGTCTTCAAGGGGAAGTGCTAGATGTCGCCGTTGATCTAAGAATTGGCTCTCCAACGCATGGCATGTCAGTCGCTGCTCGTCTTTCGGAAGACAATCACCACCAGCTATTTATCCCTAGAGGATTTGCTCATGGATTTATCGTCCTCAGCGAGACCGCTATCTTCTCTTACAAATGCGATAATTATTATGACGCAGCCTCGGATGGCGGCTTAATATGGAATGATCCAACGGCTAATATTAATTGGATCTTAAGCGAGGAAGTCATAAAACTTTCAGAAAAAGATCAAAAGTTACCTAACATAGCTGCGATCACCTGTTTTTGAGCTGAATAATTTTAGGATATCTCCTCTCCCATTTTAAATTTTTGGTGTAAGTTTGTAGCATTCAAAACTATCTATCTATGAGTGGTTCTGCACCATCGTTAAAAAAATATCTTAAAATACTTTGGAGTCTGTTTGGCGCTGGTGTGGTGATGGTTATCATCTTATTCACCCTAATCGTCAATGGGAATCTTGGCTTTATGCCCTCGCTGACCGAGCTTGAGAATATCGAAAGCTCATTAGCGTCTGAGGTCTACTCTTGCGATAGTGTTGTGATTCGTAAATTTTTCTACAAAGAAAATAGGACTTATGTGCCTTATGAGCAGATCAGTCCAAACGTTATTAAGGCACTTATTGCTACTGAAGACGAGCGATTTTACAGCCATTCAGGGATTGATATTCGTGGTTTATTAAGGGTAGCAAAAGGTGTGATTGTAAGTGATGAAAGTTCAGGTGGAGGAAGTACAATTAGTCAGCAATTGGCAAAAATGCTGTTCCCGCGCGAGGAGATGGAGCATAAGATAACCTTAGCATTTCGAAAATTCCGAGAGTGGGTTATTGCGGTTAAGTTGGAGCGAAACTTCACTAAAGAAGAGATATTAACAATGTATCTCAATAAATTTGACTTTCTAAATCTTGCAGTTGGAATTAAATCTGCTGCACAGATCTACTTTGGAACGACCCCTGATCAGCTTAACATAGAGCAGGCAGCCATGCTCATTGGGATGGCTAAGAATCCTTCATTGTTTAATCCCGTCAGACGCCCAGAGCTCGTTCGGCAAAGGCGTAATGTAGTCCTTGATCAGATGCGAAAATATGGAGCTATCTCCAAACAATCGTATGCTTCATTAAAAGCAAAGCCCTTAAATCTAAGTTACCACAAGGAGGATTTTAAGTCTAGCACAGGAATTTATTTTACCGAATACCTTCGAACAGCGCTGATGGCGCAGAAGCCGGATCGGAAAAAATATGGAGCTTGGCAAAACCAGCAGTTCCAAGAAGACTCAACAGAATGGGTTACCAATCCTTTATATGGCTGGTGTAATAAGCATCCTAAGCCGGACGGCAAACCTTACAACATTCACTCTGATGGACTGAAGATTTATTCAACGATTGACATGCGGATGCAGAAATATGCCGAATATGCGATCAAGCAACATCTAAGCGTTGAGATACAACCGGTATTCAATCAGCGTATTAAAACTTTGCGCAACCGGCCATTCCCGAATTCTATGTCTGATGAAGAGGCCAATAATCTTTTAAATTTTGCCGTCAAACAAAGCGAGCGTTACCACCAGATGAAAAGCGAAGGACTTAAGTCAGAGGAGATCTTTGCGGCATTCAAAAAGCCTGTTGAGATGACCGTTTTTAGCTGGAAAAAAGGGGAAGTCGATACCACGATGACGCCATTAGACTCAGTGCGCTATTCTCTTGGATTTCTGCGATCTGCTATGATGACCATGGAGCCAAAGACCGGTCATGTGAAAGCCTACGTTGGAGGTCCTAACTACAAATATTTCATGTACGACATGGTCAAGCTGGGCAAGAGGCAGGTAGGCTCGACCGTTAAGCCATTCTTATACACCTTAGCTATGCAGAATGGCTATTCCCCTTGCACCATGGTCCCCAATGCAGAACAGACTTTTTACCTGCCAGATGGAACTTCGTGGACAGCAAAAAATTCTGGAGTGACCGATTTTGATGGTCAGATGGTTACGCTGAAATGGGGATTAGCAAATTCGGTTAATCAAGTTTCAGGATGGGTGATGAAGCAGTTTAATCCGGAGTCGATGGCCAACATGATGCGAAATTTAGGGATTACAAGCCATATCGATGCGGTCCCATCTATGTTTTTAGGAACCTCAGATGTTAGCATTTATGAAATGGTTGGAGCTTACGGAACATTCGCAAACCATGGCGTATATACTAAACCGATCTTTGTCACACGCATTGAAGATAAGAATGGGAATGTGTTGGCTCGATTCTCGCCAGACCATCATGATGCTATTGATCCCAAAACAGCCTACCTGATGCTTAATCTGATGGAAGGTGTGGTAAACGAAGGAACTAGCCAGCGGCTGCGACGAGAAGGATTAATCTACGGCAATCTAACGGCGGATATTGCAGGGAAGACTGGGACCACACAAAATCAATCAGATGGTTGGTTTATGGGTATCACACCTGAACTAGTGACTGGTGTTTGGACCGGAGGTGATTTTAGAGCGATCCATTTCGAAGGTCTTACGATGGGACAAGGTGCAAATATGGCCTTACCCGTTTATGGTTATTTCATGAACAAACTTTACCGCGATCGCTCGTTGGGCTATTCAGAAGAGACCCGTTTTGATGTTCCTGAAGGGTTCAGAATGGATCTAGATTGTTCCAAAGTGATGAAAGATAAAGAAACCCAAAAGGGAGACAACGATTTCTTTTAATTGAGAATACGGAGGCACTACAAATCAGTTAGGTGATTTCCATTCACCATATTCCATAATAATTTGCTTAAGCTCCTCGACTGCATCTTCTGTCTTGACATGTCGCTTAATTAATTTCTGACCTTTATAAAGGTTTACTTTCCCTTTCCCAGAACCAACGTAGCCATAGTCGATATCCCCCATCTCACCTGGACCATTCACGACACAACCCATTACGCCAATCTTCAAATTTTTCAGATGGTTAAAATTAGTCTTGATGTCTGAAAGGGTATCACGAATATTAAATAGCGTGCGCCCGCATCCAGGACAAGAAATAAATTCGGTTTTAGTTACGCGCATTCGGCTAGCTTGTAAGATGCCAAAAGCTAAATTCTTTAACTCATTATAGCCAATATTGCCCTCGTTGTCTAGAAGAATACCATCGCCATAACCATCTATAAATAAGCCGCCTAAATCGGTAGATGCTTTAAGCAAAAGGTTCTCATAATTATTCTCTTTATAAACGCGATGCAGAATAACCGGACATTTACAGATATGAGCATCTAACTCCATAAAAAAAGCTCGCATCTCTGCAAAACAATTCAGGTTGTCGCTCTCCATAATCAAGATGGCTTTGCGCTCGCGCTTAAGCTTCTCAACAATCTCTGGATTCTCTTTTTTGAAAAGATCATATTCACGCTTGTTGACCCGAATAAAACGCATTTGCCCCGTATAATTATCATTAAATAGATAATCCTCAAGAGATAAAACTTGGTATGATTTGGAATTACGGTCAGTTATTGACTTCCCATCGAAAAAATATTCCGGCTCTGCACCAGAATTAAGCGTTCGGATCTCCTCGCGTGTGTATTTATTCAGGCTACCAATAACTACCGCCGGCTTTTTATCCCCAATATCATTCACGGGACGAGTTGACCGCCGTTCATATTCAAAAGGATTTGTTTGAGCAACAAGAGGCGCCGCAATTGGAGCATGATTCTCTCGACCTCTAAACAGATCGACTAATTTACGGGCAAAAAGAATCTCTGCCGCTGGATCTTCAGTAAGCGAGACTCGAACCGTGTCACCGATGCCGTCAGCCAATAGTGCACCTGAACCAACAGCCGATTTTATGCGACCATCCTCACCTTCGCCAGCTTCAGTAACGCCAATATGAAACGGATAATTCATCTCCTCTTTTCGCATCTGGTGTTTCATCAGTCGTACGGTATAAACCATGGTGCGCGTATTGCTTGACTTGATGGAGATAACGATATTATGATAATCCTCGCGCTTGCAAATCCGGAGAAATTCCATTACTGACTCGACAATTCCAGCAGAGGTATCACCATAACGGCTCATGATACGATCGGATAGCGACCCTTGATTTGCGCCAATTCGCAAGGCGGTGCCGCGCTCTTTGCACTCTCGAATAAACGGAATAAACCGTTCTTCAATAGTGATTAATTCTTTTCTATATTCCTCATCCGTATAAAGTACATGCTCAAAATTAGCACGTTTATCGTAGAAATTACCGGGATTAATTCTTACTTTTCGAACATATTTAATGGCAATGTCAGCAGCAGATGGATTGAAATGAATATCTGCAACCAAGGGATTTGGATATCCTTGGCGATCTAATTCAGCACGAATATTCTTTAGATTCTCAGCCTCTCGAGTTCCCTGTACTGTCAATCTCACAAAATCGGCACCTGCATCAATGATCTGCCTCACCTGCTCAACAGTTTTTTCAGTGTCTTTTGTGTCGGTATCAGTCATCGACTGTAATCGAATGGGATATTGACCACCAAGGGCTACCATCCCAATTTTTACAATTGCAGTATCTTGTCGTTTAAACCGTAAAAGGGAATCGACGAAATCAAAATTTTGGTTTTTCATACCCCCGATAAGTTTGGAAAGAAAGCTTTGGCAAATTTATGCTTTATTTCGGATATTTATGTTCCAATAATCATACAATATTGAATCTGATTCACGATTTTAGATTAGATTTGTTTAAAATTGATTCGTATGTCTGTCAAGCTCGACTTAGTAACAAAATTATACGGCACTCAAAAAGCACTTGATCAGGTCTCTGTCAAAGTGAACTCGGGCGAAATCGTTGGCTTGCTTGGGCCTAATGGAGCAGGGAAATCAACGATCATGAAAATTATCACGGGTTATCTTCAGCCTGATGAAGGATCTGTTGAAGTCAATGGACTTGCAGTAAAAGAAAACAGTCTTGCCATCCGAAAACAGATTGGATACCTTCCAGAAAACAATCCACTGTATAGTGATCTTTATGTGAGCGAATATCTAGAATATGTAGCGGGTCTATATGCCATTCAAGGGATTCGATCAAAAGTAAAAGATATGATTCATTTAACAGGTCTAGAACGAGAGCAGCATAAAAAGATCAATGAGCTATCAAAAGGTTACCGACAAAGAATTGGCATTGCTCAAGCCTTAATTCATGATCCAGCGGTTCTAATTCTTGATGAACCTACGTCTGGCTTAGATCCAACCCAGATTGTAGAGATTCGCCAATTGATTCGAAATATCAGTGTCAATAAAACTGTCATCCTCTCGACACATATCATGCAAGAAGTTGAGGCATTATGCGACCGGATTATCATTATTAATCAAGGAAAAATCGTAGCCTCTGACTCGCCCGCAAATATCAAAGCGTTTGGGAATAATGAGACTAAACTTTATATCGTGGAGTTTCTTGAGCCCGTCAAGGACAAATTACTTTTGAAGATTCCTGGTGTCTTGGAAGTTAAATCAGCTGCCGACAACTCCTTTGTTATAAAAGGAGGAACAGACGATCTCCGTCCATATATTTTCAAATTTGCCGTCGAGCAAAAACTAACAATCCTAACGCTATCAAGACAAGAGTCAAGTTTAGAAAAAGAATTTATGCGAATAACTGGCGCTTCAAATAATAATTAGTTGCCGCGACAATCTTTTTAATATCTGCTATTTAGCAATGAATTTAACCTTCACATGCCTAAATTAACCAGTGAACAACGCCTTAATTGAGCTGCTAAATTTAGTTGCCTAAATTTGGCAATTACACTCAAAAACAATTATCTTTGTAGAATTATTAGTGGATAAATTTGATTGATTGCAACCACGGAAAAAAATGCTAAAGCAAAATCTTGGATTCTTTCCTATCAATCAACTATATCCCCATTTGCTTTTTTTCACCTTGCTTTGAGTAATCAGAGTAGCAAATAATTTTACTATGGGATATCTATTTACCTCCGAATCGGTGTCAGAAGGACACCCAGACAAAGTAGCCGATCAAATTTCAGATGCCATTCTTGACGAATTTCTAGCTTTTGATCTCAACGCAAAAGTAGCCTGCGAAACGCTGGTGACTACGGGACAGGTTATCTTAGCCGGAGAGATTAAATCAACCACCTATGTCGATGTGCGAGAAGTCGCAAGACGAGTCATTAACCGAATTGGATATACGAAAGCAGAATATCAATTTGATGGTGATTCATGTGGTGTTTTAACCGCTTTGCATGAGCAATCGCCAGATATAAATCGTGGTGTAGACAAAACAGATCGCGAAAACCAGGGAGCTGGTGACCAAGGAATGATGTTCGGATATGCCTCTTCTGAGACCGAAAATTACATGCCATTATCGCTCGATCTTTCACATATTTTATTGCAAGAATTAGCCGCTATACGTCGTGCAGGCAAAGTGATGACCTATCTGCGTCCCGACTCGAAATCGCAAGTAACAATCGAATATGCAGAGAACAACAAACCCATCAAGGTGCATACCATTGTTGTCTCAACTCAGCACGATGAGTTTCTTTCTCCAAGTGATTCTTCACCTGAGACACAAGCAAAAACCGATCAAGCCATGTGTGACAAGATCAAAGCAGATGTGCAGCAATATCTTATTCCAGCAGTTATCGCAAAGCTTCCGGCGTCAACACAAAAACTATTTGCCCCAGGATATATCCTTTTTGTTAATCCAACAGGAAAATTTGTTATTGGTGGTCCACATGGAGATACTGGGTTAACAGGCCGTAAAATTATTGTCGACACCTACGGTGGCAAAGGGGCACATGGAGGAGGAGCTTTTTCGGGGAAAGACCCATCAAAGGTTGACCGCTCAGCAGCTTATGCCGCACGTCATATTGCAAAAAATATGGTGGCAGCCGGCATTGCCGATGAGATATTAGTGCAATTAGCTTATGCTATTGGCGTAGCTCAACCGGTGAATATATATGTAAATACGTACGGTACGGCAAAAATTTCGCTAACCGATGGAGCCATCGCCGATAAGATTGCTGCACTCTTCGACCTACGGCCATACGCCATTGAAGAGCGCTTAAAACTTCGTAATCCAATCTATGAAGAGACAGCGGCTTATGGTCATATGGGTCGCACACCACAAACGATTACAAAGGTTTATAAATCACCATATTTTGGCAATATCACTAAAGAAGTAGAACTATTTACTTGGGAAAAGCTTGATTATACCGAGAAGATAAAAGCTGCATTTGGCCTTTAAACCATAACCAAAAGACCCGATAGATTTAAAATTTATCGGGTCTTTTTAGTTAAAACATACTCAATGATTCGCTCTTCTGGAATGAATGGTGCGAGCTCGTTGAGCCCTAAAGATTGAATCGCCTTTTCAATCAGCATTTGATCTGAGCGATTGATTGAAAGATTCTCCTTTTGGTTAAAATATCGCCCCGCTTCTAGCAATGCATCTAAAGGAATTAATCCAATAAGTTCAGAACCTGTTGCAGTTAACCCTTTGCCTTTCGCGCATCGCCTCACCTCCTCAAAGACTTGATATAGCTTGGTTTTTTTATAATCTAAAAGATTCATAGAGACTTGAGCCACTCCATATTCTTCGATAAACCAACCAATGGCCCGAATATTTTTTAACGTGCCCGGAATTCGAATGGGCTTACCCATTTTATCTAATTCAAATGCGCCGTGTATAGACTCTTCTACTCTTTTCAAATAACCAGATTCCCTAACCTCTCCAGCAATAGCATTTGCTAATTCTATTGACGACGTATTTAAATTAATGTTGTAAGCAATGAGCAGATTCCGTGCTCCAATAATCGTTAGACCTGAAGCTTCATTTAGTGTTGTCGGTCCAAAATCAGGCTGCCATTCTTTGAGCTGCAGCTTATAGACTAATCCTTCATATTCACCAGACCGACAGTTCGCTAAACTTCTCCTGTGATCACTAAATGCAGCAGACTCGTAACAGTAGATCGGTATTGACAATTCATCTCCTACCCGGCGAGCAAGAGCACGAGCATATTCAGCGGTCTCATCAATAGTGATCCCAGAAATAGGAACTAGGGGACATACATCAGTCGCACCAATTCGAGGATGCTCACCAATATGAAGACGCATATCAATTAGCTCAGCCGCACATTTAATTGCTTGAAAAGCAGCCTCGACGACTAAATCTGGAGGTCCTGCAAAGGTAACTACTGTGCGATTTGCGGCATAACCCGAATCCACATGAAGAAGTGCAACACCAGCAATACGCTCAATAGAGGCAGTAATTTTATCGATAACCGTCTGATCTCGACCTTCTGAAAAGTTAGGAACACACTCTAGAATCCGCTGCATGACCCTGTTATATAGATTGAAAATATCTCAGGTAAAAACTACAGTTTAGAATAGTCCATGCAGACGTGCATCAATGCGATCAATGACTTTACTTAAGTCCTCTTTGTTGTCAGCAAAATTCAACTCATCCACATTAATTACGATAATTTTGCTCGATTGATAACGTGTTGCCCAAGCTTCATAGCGCTGATTCAATTGTTTTAGATAATCCAGTCGGATGGTATTTTCATAATCGCGACCTCTTTTTTGAATTTGCTGAACTAAGGTTGGAATTGATGCCCTTAGGTAAATAATCAGATCGGGTGGCTGGATTAATTTACCCATCAGGTCGAAAACACTGTGATAAGTTTCAAAATCACGAGTACTCATCAGTCCCATATTGTGCAAGTTAGGGGCAAATATCTCGGCATCTTCATAGATTGTACGATCTTGAATAACTGTTTTCCCTGAATTTCGGAATTCGAGAATCTGACTGAACCGTTTATTTAAAAAGTAAACTTGCAGATTGAATGACCAGCGTTGCATGTCATGATAAAAATCATTCAGGTATGGATTACCATCTACATCTTCATAATGTGCTTCCCAGCCATAATGTTTGGCTAAGATGCCCGTCAAGGTTGTTTTGCCTGATCCAATATTTCCTGCAATTGCAATATGCATTGGAGTACTTGGCTTTTTAACCTGCTTCTTTTGCTTTGCTGAGACTTCTTTCATCAGCGTTGTAATTTTAGTTCCATATCCGTATGTATCTCTAATAAGCTATCTAAAAATTCCCTGTTATTCGATAATCGAGGAACCTTATTTTGACCACCAACTTTGCCTCTTTCACGCATCCACTGTAAGAAAGTTCCCTTGCAGACCGCTAAAACATGGGGCATCTCTAAGGTTGCATTTCGATGCCTTTTAGCTTCATAGTCGGAATTTAGATTTTGTAATTCCTGATCTAGAATAGCGGTAAATCTAATCATTTCATCGGGAAGTTCCGTAAATTCTATCAACCATTGATGAGCTCCTTTCGATTGGCTCTCCGTCATAAAAATTGGACCAGCAGAATAATCACTGATAATGGCCCCTGTTGCATCACAAGCAGCTTTAATGGCTCGTTCCGCATTATCTATAATAATCTCTTCACCAAAAGCATTAATAAAATGCTTTGTCCGACCTGTTATCCTAATCTTATAGGGGTTCTTCGATGTGAAAACAAGCGTATCTCCTATCAAATAGCGCCAAAGTCCACCAGTTGTTGAGATGACCATTGCATAATTCACGCCAAGTTCAACTTCCCAAAGGGGAATCGTTACCGGATGCTCTTCTTCAGTATGACCAGCAAGGATAAATTCATAAAATACCCCATAGTCCAACATTAAAAGCATATCTGTTGATTCTGGATCATTCTGAATAGCAAAAAAACCTTCGGAAGCATTATAAGTCTCCAAGTAATGCATCTTTGCCGATGGGATGAGACGTTTATACTGCTCCTTATAAGGTTCAAATGAAACGCCTCCATGAACAAAAAGTTCAAGATTCGGCCAAATCTCTGTGATATCTGATTTACCCGTATAATCTAAAACATAATGCAACAAGACTAAAAACCAAGACGGGACGCCCGCTAAAGAGGTAACATTCGTATGGAGAGCTGTCTTTGTGATCTGCGCAATCTTCTCTTCAAACTCGGATATTAAGGCTATCTCAGTTGGTGGGGTGCGATGAAAATCAGTCCAAAAAGGGAGATTTTCAATCATAATAGCAGAAAGATCGCCGTAATAAGCCTTATCTGTTGGATTTGCCAATTGATGACTACCACCTAAAGTTAAGCTTTTGCCTGAAAGGAGTGAAGCACCTGGATTATTATGATAATAGATGGCAAGAACATCTTTCCCACCTCTAAAATGACAATCGTCAAGAGATTCTTTTGAAACAGGAATAAACTTACTCTTCGCATTTGTCGTACCTGACGATTTTGCAAACCATTTCACAACACCTGGCCAGAGGACATTCTTCTCCCCTTGAACCATTCGATGAATCAGAGGTTCGATAGACTCATACCGACTAACAGGGACATTTTCTTTGTAACATTCCCAAGTTTTGGTAGAGCCATATTTGTATTTCTCACCCCACTCAGTCCCCTTGGCCGAATGCAAAAGATTAAATAACACCTCCTGCTGTATATCCTGAGCATGCTCCCGATAGAGATCTATCTCATAAATGCGCTTGTAGTTTATCCAGTTAATAATTGAATTAACAATAGTCATGTATGCTCGTCAGGTTAGGTATTCAGTTGAAATTTATTATCTTTCGAAAATATAGAATGCTCAATGAGAACCGAAAACTAAGTTTTATTTCTACAAATTTAGAATATTATTCTCAAGAAATACGGATCGAGGCGTACTCAAATAGCAGGGAAGGCAAATGACCGAACTTTCAAACGCATTCAGATAATTAACTAAAATAAATTAAGGTGAATTCACTGGATATTGTACTTATCATAATCCTCTGTGCTGCAGGAATTAACGGATTCATAAAAGGATTTTTCGTGGAACTTGCTTCCATCGTCGCCTTAATTCTTGGCATTTGGCTGGCGGTTGAATTTTCAGAACTTGTTTTAAAATGGATCTCAAAGTTATTGGATTGGAATACCGACGTTCTTCGAATCATGTCCTTTGTGTTAATATTTATCTTTGTGGTTATTGTGGTGCACCTTGTGGCTAACGCAACAGAGAAATTTGTCCGAGCCATCGCACTGAGTATCTTTAGTCGAATTGGTGGTGCAATCCTTGCAGCCCTTAAAGCTGCCTTTATAGTAAGCATTTTCATGATGCTGATTCAGAAAATAGAGTTGCATACCCGAACCTTAATCTCTCCTAAACTGAAGACCGAGTCGAAACTTTATACTCCAATTGAGAATATAGCTCCAGGCGTTATGCCGTTCCTAAAAGCTGAACATATCAATATTTTTGAATTCCAAATTAAGCCATCCACAAAAAGCGAGACCTAAACGAGGATAAAAGCTCCACTTATATTACCGGAAAGTGCCCCATTTCAAGATGCAGACAGCTCGAAAAAAATGTATCTTTGCCCATGATCGTTTTTATCCCAATGCATAAAAGAGGATTTAAGCGAATTAGCAAAACTTTAAAATCAACTAACACGATGAATTTTGTTGAAGAATTGACCTGGCGGGGAATGATTCATGATATGATGCCCGGAGTCGAAGAGCAATTAAAAAAAGAGATCACTTCAGCTTACGTAGGAATTGATCCGACAGCAGACTCCTTACATATCGGACACCTTGTTGGCGTGATGATGTTGAAACATTTTCAACTCAGCGGACATAAACCGATCGTTTTAGTTGGTGGCGCAACAGGTATGATTGGCGACCCATCGGGCAAATCACAAGAACGCAATTTGCTAGATGAAAGCACCTTGCGTCACAATCAAGAGTGTTTGAAAGTTCAAATTTCAAAGTTCTTAGACTTCGATTCCAAGGCCGCGAATGGAGCTGAGATGGTAAACAACTACGACTGGATGAAGTCGTTTACTTTCCTTGATTTTATCCGTGATATTGGAAAGCATATTACGGTTAACTATATGATGGCTAAGGATTCAGTCAAAAAAAGACTCGATTCCGACAGCGGAGCCGCTGGAATGTCGTTTACCGAATTTACTTATCAGTTAGTTCAAGGAACAGACTTCCTGCATCTATATCAAGAAAAAAATTGCAAGTTACAGATGGGTGGCTCCGACCAATGGGGGAATATCACCACTGGGACTGAGCTAATCCGCAGAAAAGCAGGCGGCGAAGCTTGGGCACTCACCTGTCCTCTAATAAAAAAAGCCGATGGCACCAAGTTTGGCAAAACTGAATCAGGGAATGTGTGGCTCGATCCTGAGCGGACATCACCATATCAATTTTATCAGTTCTGGCTGAATACCTCCGATGCGGATGCGGAGAAATATATTAAGATATTCACCATTCTCTCACAAGATACCATCAAAGAGCTTATTGCAGCTCATCAAGAAGCACCACATCAACGTCAGCTTCAGAAAGTTCTCGCTAAAGAGGTAACCTGTATGGTCCATTCAGAAGGTGATTATGGGATTGCGGTGGAGGCATCCGAGATTTTGTTTGGAAAGGGTACCGAAGAGAGTCTGCGAAAACTGGATGAAGCAACTTTTCTGTCTGTTTTCGAAGGTGTTCCTCAGTGCGAGATATCAGCTGCCGAGCTAAACTCAGGGATTAATATCATTGATTTACTAGCTGAAAAAACCGATGTTTTTCCGTCTAAGGGTGAAGCCCGCAGGACCATTGCTGGAGGTGGAGTATCGCTGAATAAATCCAAGATAGAAAGTCCAGACGATGTTATCGGTTCAGATAAGCTTATTGCTAGTAAATATTTACTGATTCAAAAAGGGAAGAAGAACTATTTCCTACTTATTTCGAAATAATTCATTCCTCGCAGAACAGTACGACCGCGATTTTTAGAGCAACGCTATTTGCGCTTTAACGTAGGTCCAACGGTGTTCTTCTAAGTCAGCACCCATCACTTCAATAACCTCTCTGGCCATCAGTGCGCCTATTTGGGCACATTTCTCAAGATCATAGGCATGGGCTAATCCGGCAAGAAATCCGGCAGCAAAGAAGTCGCCAGCGCCAGTGGTGTCTAATACTTCAGCTCCCAATGCAGGAACATGCCATTTCTGTATACCTTGCTGAATAAATGCACCCTCTTTGCCAACTTTAACGACTGCAATATCACAACGCGACGCAATATGTTCGAGTGCTAATTCAGGATGCAGACCGGTAAACGATTTAGCTTCCTCTTCGTTGGCAAAGACGATATCCACGTAATTGTCTACCAGTTCATTCAAGATCTCAAGGTTTGCCTCAACGACATTAAAGCTAGCAAGATCTAGTGCCACGGTAAGACCAGCAGATTTTGCTGCGGAGGCAGCAGCCATAATTAGGGCATGATTAAAGACGAGATAACCCTCTATAAAAAAAAGGGTATAACCCTCAAATAGTTCAGGTGAGATATCAGAAGGGTCCATCTCGATCGCTGCACCCAGATAGGTTGCAAAAGTTCGTTCTCCATCTTGACTCACAAAACCTACTGCGCAACCTGTTGGCAGCGTTGAAGCTTTAAGCAAGGACGAAACGCATCGTTTATCGAGCTTTGATTTAAATAAGCCGCCAAGATCATCGTTTCCCACAGAACCTAAGTAACCGCAAGAAACACCGATCTCGGCAATCCCTTGAATTGCATTGGCGACCGAACCACCAGTGGCGACTTTAATTTCAAGATGAGCGATCTCTTGCTGGATCCGAGCCGATAGTTCACCATCGACAAGAACCATTCCACCTTTAGGAAGTCCTAAGCGACTGATTAGCTGATCGTCGTTTGTACGCACCAAGATATCTACTAAGGCATTTCCAATGCCCAGAATTTTTAATTTACCCATCTGAATAATTTATTTCAATATTTTCTACAAATATATTTCCGATTTCTTAAAATCTTACTATTTTTGCAACTCTTTAGAAAATAAACTAAAGAAAAAATTCCTTAGTAGCTCAGTTGGTTAGAGCGGCGGACTGTTAATCCGTAGGTCGTAGGTTCAAGTCCTACCTGAGGAGCTTAAAAGAGAGATCGAAAGGTCTCTTTTTTTGTTTTTATTTGGTTAGAGCGGGCCGTAGGTCCAAGGTTCATCCCGATAGCTATCGGGATACCTGAGGAGCTTAAAAGAGAGATCGAAAGGTCTCTTTTTTGTTTTTATTTGGTTAGAGCGGGCCGTAGGTCCTAGGTTCATCCCGATAGCTATCGGGACAATAATTATCGAGATATCTGAGGAACAAGTATTAAAGTCATATTTAAGCTGGCCATTTTTTGTACCTTTATGCATGTCCTATGCCGTTTACATCCTATACAGCAAGAGCTTGGATCGCTTTTATATTGGCCAAACTAAAGATCTCAATAAACGACTTGCGTTCCATTTAGAAAAAAAATTTCAAGGGTCATTTACAAGCAAAGCAAATGATTGGGGATTATTTCAAACCATATCTTGCGAATCAAGGTTTCAAGCGATACAAATTGAATGTCATATTAAAAAAATGAAAAGCCGCCAATACATTCAAAATATTAAAGAATACCCTGAAATTTCTGATAAATTAAAAAATAAATATCACTAATATCGGGATACCTGAGGAGCTTAAAAGAGAGATCGAAAGGTCTCTTTTTTTGTTTTTATTAAAGCATTGATAGACTTCAGAGGTAACTCCTCAAACGCGGATTTCTGAACGGGCTAAAACCAAGAGTAGTTAAAGTGCATCCCCCGATACATACCTTCGTATGATATGTTCAATCATGGCATTCTCGTCAGGGTCGTATTTTGAGTTTAAGTTCCCCCCTGCCATAAAGGCTAGACCTTGCCAGAGAAAAGCATTAAATCCACCTCGATACGATTTAATTAAATCATAGGGCGTCTTCCCAGTTTCACGGTGAATGAGCTTAAGAAGCAACCGGCCCTGTTCTACATTTAATGTTTTAAGCGAATCGAAATATGTTTTGTGCACATAGTGCTGATAATCTTTAATATACTTTTTTCGTTGCGCCTGATCGGTGTAAACACTCTCATACAACTGGTTCACAATTTTAAGTTCTGAACTTACAATCAAAGCCAACGGGTAGGCTTTCCGAACATCTGCTTCCAGACGGTCATATTTCTTTTTATCCTTTTTGTCCTTAAAATGGTATGGGCCAAGGATCTCTACCGAGCTCAGATTAAGATGAAGAATACTGTCGTGTGACGGAAAATGAAAGTCCGTAATTGTGGAATCCTTTAACAACGATTGAACTTGAGAGTCAATAGAAACAGAATTCTCGCCGAACAAGATCTGTCCGTTAAGGATAAAGAGCGCAAAACAAAGGAAAATCTTTAACATTGAAATCTATTAAATCTTTAGGGAATTCTCAAAGGTAGACAATTATTAAGGTTATATCTGCAACTAAACGAAGCGTGTTCGATTTAACATAAAGTTTTATAAAGGCATCGATTTAAATAAATAGAAAGAATATTTGTTACTTTTGAGTAGTGCTAAATTTAAAGGAATGAGATAGAATTAAATTTGCTTCTTGAGGATTAGTTTTAGTTAGCTTGTCAAGCAATTATAAGAGTTAAAGGATCATAATCTATTTAACCTATCACAGGATTTTCCCTTAAATTAAATCTCCCATATTCAATGAAATCAATTAGATATAGAACTATTATCGGGCTGTTATTGATTACATTGATCGATCCCTTATTCGCACAAGAAAAGATGGGATTTAGCCCTCATGTAACCTTCGGAGAGACCACACTTTTAAGTTCCGGAAAGGATCTTCCATTTTGGATGTCATCGAATCAAAACGGAACAATCACTCTTCATAATCCTAGCTATCAGCTATTTCAGGCAGGGATAAAAAGGGAGTTGGAGCGCGACTCCTTAAAAAAATGGGGGTATACCTACGGAGGCCATCTGGCCTATGGATTGGCTGGAAAATCTGATTTTCAGCCGAATCAATACTGGATCGGAGTGCGTTATCGCTCGCTTATTCTAAAAGCAGGGGCTGAAGCAGAACCGATCATTTATGGAGGTCTCTCTTCGACAAATGGAAACATGGATAACTCGGGAAATTCTCGACCAGTTCCTGGACTTCGGCTATCGACCAAAGGATATATCCCTTTCCTAATCGCAAAAAAATGGCTCACTTACCGGTTTCTCTATGAAGAAGGTGTTATTTCTCCGGATAAACAGGCCGTAACCAATGCCCATTTACACCATAAGAACTTTTACCTCAGAAGTCGTATCTCACCCTCCTTAACACTTGACTTAGGCATTGAGCACTATGTTTGGTGGGGAGGAAACTCTGCAGTCTTTGGCCCACAGCCAGGCTGGGACGAATATTTCAGGTATATTCTTGCTCGTGCAGGCAGCAAAAATGCCACTTTAAACGATCAGGGAAATGAAGCAGGGAATGGGCTAGGGATATACAATCTTGTGCTAACAAAAGATTGGACGACTTGTCTTGTCACATTCTATTGGAATCACCCATTTGAAGTGCCCTCAGATACAGGCCTAACGAATTTCCCGGATGGACTATTTGGCATCCATGTGGGGAAAAAAGATAAGTCATCTTTCATTACTGATTTTGTTTATGAATTTATGCGCACAAATGGTCGAATAGCAGCTGATCCTAATGGAAACAGTGGAAGTTCCGATTATTTTATTCATTGGGTATACAGATCTGGTTTCACCTATTTCCAGCGTATGATGGGAAGCCCGCTATTTGTCCCTAAAATTGGTGCTGATGGAATATCAACTGGATTTGAAAGCAACATGATGTGGATGCATCATCTGGGCTTAGGAGGTAGTTTAGGAAATGGTTTCACTTGGAAATCACTCCTAACGGTATCTCGAAACTTTGGATCCCGCTATATACTATATTCAACACCTCTTGATGAATGCTCGCTTCTATTCGAAACGATTTACACAACATCAAAACTTCCATTTGCATTAAAAGCAGGAGTAGCCGGTGATTTTGGAAGTCGTTTTGAAAATAGAACTGGGTTATTTCTAGGAATTAACTTCCATATTTAATTGGCATGAATTATGAATTGAAAAAATATAAAATAATTAATTAAATCGATATGAAAATTGTAGTTGGATTCTTACTTTGCATTAGTCTTGCAATTCTTGTCTCACCTAAATTATATGCTTCTGAAAAAGTGGTCATTGCATATTATTCAGGCAGCATTCAGAAGCTTGATTCCTTTGATGCTCGCGGGTTCACGCACTTGATTTATTGCTTTGGACACCTCCAAGATCATAAACTTACCCTTCATAAACCACAAGATACTCTGCTAATTCAGAAAATGGTCTCATTAAAAAAAAGAAATAACAAGCTTAAAGTGCTGGTATCACTAGGTGGATGGGGTGGCTGTGCCCCGTGTTCTGAAGGGTTTAGCACATCTTCGGGTCGGTCCGAATTCGCAAATTCTGTGTTGGCTCTAATAACCAATTTAAAAATTGATGGGATAGACTTAGACTGGGAATACCCAGCTATCGAGGGAGTTCCAGGTCATCGATTCTCCCCAGATGATAAGCCAAATTTTACCGAATTGATCCGCACGCTAAGACAAGTTCTTGGCAAAGAACGGATTATTACCTTCGCCGCTGGTGGGTCCGATAGTTACCTAAACAACTCAGTTGATTGGAACTCGGTAATGCCATTAGTTGATTACGTAAATTTAATGACGTATGATTTTTATGGTGGTTACTCTAAAACAACAGGACATCATACGGCACTTTTCAGTACATCTAATCAAAACCAGTCAACCGATCATTGTGTTAAATCCCTTATTGGAAAAGGCATTGATCAAAGAAAACTAATCATTGGAGCTGCCTTCTATGGCCGGATATGGAAAGGTGTATCTGCCCAAGATCATGGACTTTACCAATCAGGAAAATTTAAAACATATGTTAGTTACAAAGATATTTCAATAGCTCTATCCGAAAAGGCAGGCTATACCCAATATTGGGATTCCGTCGCTAAGGCACCCTATGCCTACAATGCAACCGCCAAAACTTTTGCAACCTTCGACAACAAACAGTCAATCGAGGCAAAAACCGACTATGTGAATCAAAATAACTTAGGAGGAATCATGTTCTGGCAGTTGGGTGATGACAAGCCTAAACATGGGCTAATTGAGGTGATTAATAAAACCTTAAAATAACTCCTTAATTAGCTAATAAACGGTCCATAAGTCGATCTTCAAAAGCCGTTAGTGCCGCTTTTGACCCTTCGCCCATGGCGATAACAATTTGCTTAAAGGGAACACTAGACACATCACCAGCCGCATAAATCCCCGGCACGCCAGTTCGGCAATGTGCATCAATCAAAATCTCACCCGACTGATTCAATTCAACTAGCTCGCGAAACAATTGGCTATTTGGGATAAGACCAATTTGAACAAATACCCCATCAATGTTTAGCTGCTCCAGGGTGCTATCGGCGCGATTTCTGAAGTTTAATGCATTAACCTTGGCCCCATCGCCGGAAATAGAAACCGTCTCAACTCCAGTCCGAATTCGCACGTTTGGCAACGAATTTAACTTGTCCTGAAGAATTTGATCCCCTTTCAGTTCGTTCATATATTCAATCACCGTAACTTCACTGGCAAGAGTGGAAAGATCAATAGCTGCTTCGAGACCAGAATTACCACCTCCAACAACAGCGACTTTTTTTCCCTTATAAAATGGGCCATCACAATGGGCACAAAAAGCAACTCCAGAGCCAATGTATTGTTGTTCGCCTGGAATATTCAATCGCCTCCAACTGGCCCCCGTAACTATAATTAAGGCGGGAGCCACTAACTTCTCACCCATCGAGGTTGTCAATTGCTTCTGCCCGTCCACAAGCTCAACAAGTTCAATCTTTCGATTTTCTAGAATATCAACTGAATAATCTGCCAAATGCATTTGCATATTAGCAACTAGATGACTACCAGTGGTCTGCGACACAGAAATCATATTTTCGATACCCATAGTTTCAGCAACCTGACCACCAACATGGTCGGCAACAAGTGCGACCTTTAACCCCTTACGCGCTGAATAAATAGCTGCAGAAACTCCAGCAGGACCACCGCCAGCTACTAATACATCATACTGTTTAATTTCAGACGAAATTGGCTGCGGAACACTTCCGAGCTTTTCTTCAAGCTTCGCTAGCAATTCACCAAAAGATGAACGACCAACATGAAAAAGTTCGCCATTCAGATAAACAGAAGGCACTGCCTGAATATTTAATCGCTCTACCTCCTCCGCATACAATCCACCATCAATAATCTCATGATGCAATAAGGGATTGATAATCGCCATCGCATTTAAAGCCTGAGCAACATCTGGACAGTTCGTGCAACTCAAAGAGATGTAGCTTTGCAAATGAACCTTACCAGAAAGAGACTGAACACGGCGAGTTATCACCTCATCGGGAAGATTTTTTCCAATGCCATCCATGTTTAGTATAGCTAGCAATAGGGTGCTAAATTCGTGGCCAGCAGGAATGGCACGAAAACGAATCGAGGATGGCTGGCCATTTTGGAGCAAGCTAAATGCCAATGCCTCGCCATCTATAACAAGGCACTCTAGTTGTTCTGAACATCCCGCAACTTCTTCCAAAAAATCGACAAGTTCTTGCCGTTTAGGATTTAAGACGTTTACTTCTACCAACAACGTAAATTTGGATTTTAATTTCTCAAATAGTGAGCGGACTTGGTCTTTTAATGCTTGATCTAACATGGCTTAAGCGGATTAAGCAGAGAGCCCCTTGGGTACTCCCTGCTGGTTGATTGACTACAATTAAATCTTGCCGACTAAATCGATACTTGGTTTTAATGTTTCGGCGCCCTGCTTCCAATTAGCTGGACAAACTTCATTTGGATGATTTTCTACAAATTGAAGAGCTTGAAGTCGGCGTAACAACTCGTCTGCATTACGACCAATGTTACCCGCCACCACTTCGTAAGCCACGATTTCACCTCGGGGATTAACGATGAAGGTTCCACGTTCAGCTATGCCCATATCTTCAATCATCACGTCAAATCCACGAGCTAATGCACCAGTAGGATCAGCTAACATCGGATAGTTGATCTTTTTAATGGTATCAGAAGCATCATGCCATGCTTTGTGAACGAAATGCGTGTCGCAAGAGACCGAATAGATCTCACAATTTGCAACCTTAAACTCATTATACTTCGTTGCAAGATCTTCTAATTCGGTAGGGCATACGAAAGTAAAATCGGCTGGATAAAAGAAAAATACAGACCATTTACCCAATACATCATTTTTGCTTACCTCTTTAAATCCATTGTTTACAAAAGCTTGGACAGTAAAGTCCACCACTGATTTTCCAATTTGTGACATAATTTTTTTTTAAATGATTAATAACTTGTTTGTGTTGTTTAATGATGCAAAAATAGAGAGGGCACATTATTTATCCAACTGATAAAATTTATATAGTTATAAATTTTATCTATATATTTACAGCACGAATTCAATTACCTAAGGAATGACTCTTCAACAACTAGACTATTTAATTGCTCTTGACCAGACCCGTCATTTTGGTCAGGCTGCAGAGCAATGCGAGGTAACTCAGCCGACGTTGAGTGCCATGCTTCAGAAGTTAGAGGACGAATTAGGTTGTCGTCTTTTCGATCGTAGCCGTTATCCTATTATTCCTACGAGTGCTGGAGTGCTGGTTATTCGGCAGGCTCGGATAATTTTGTATCATGTGCGGCAGCTTGGCGAGCAGGTTCAAGGTTTAAAAGGTGAATTATCTGGTGCGCTTTCGATTGCTATAATCCCAACCGTTGCGCCTTATTTATTGCCTCAGATTCTTTCAGCTTTCAGAAAAAATTATCCAGATATTGCACTTAAGGTATCAGAAACACGCACCGAATCGATCATTCAACAACTTCATAGTGCACAAGTAGACATGGCTATTTTAGCCACCCCCTTAAACGACGAGAAGTTACTTGAAGTACCGCTTTACTACGAGAAATTTGCAGCCTACATCTCGCCTAATGAACCGATATATCAGAAGAAAGAGATCTCAACGTTAGAGATTCCTCTCGATCATTTATGGATTTTAGAAGAAGGACATTGTCTTCGCAATCAAGTGCTCAACTTTTGTAAAACTAAGTCACATCCCTCGGCGTATGAAGCGGGTAGCATTGACACCTTGGTTAAGATTGTTGATCTAAATGGCGGCTATACCTTCATACCAGAATTGCATATTGATCTTTTAAATGACATACAGCAAAAGAACTTACGACCGATTGTTCGGCCGGAGGCTACGCGCGAGATCTCACTTGTTATTCGACATGATTATGTTCGTGAAGGACTCATGAATGCAGTAGCTGAAGCCATTAAACAAATTATTCCAGCGCACATGTTAGATGCTCGACTTAAGAAATTTGCGATTAAACTTTAACACAACATACGGCCAGCTAACAATCGTATTTGAGCCTTCAAAACCAATGTTTAGCATGAAATATATTTTAAAATTTGAAGCTTCTGGTTTGTTAATCGTCCTTTGTATAATTTATTAGCACTAATATCCTGAAAGATGGTTGCTATTTTGGATCCTTTTTCTCGTTCCAGAACTATCCTTCTTAATCTTTTCAATTAGTAGTCAGAAAAAGTTAGTATTTTAATATCTATTTTGGTGGTGCAAATCATGGGATAGAATTTTCTCTAATTCATCACCTCCATCTCCTGATCGGCTAATTCCTAAAATTTTACTATTTTGCATTCCTAAACTAGAATCTAGTTGAGCGACTTATAAACCTTTTCAAACTTCAGGATAATCCAAACGGAAAGTCTGACTAAGAACAACCCATTATGAGCAACTTAATCGTCAAAACGGCATCGGCCTATGAATATCCACTACTCATTAAACAACTCTACTTGGCTCCACTAGCCAATAATCCAAATCAAGAGATTGTTTATCGCGATCAGCTTACCCTTACCTATAAAACATGGCAAGAGCGAGTACACCGCTTAGCAAATGCCCTGGCTGCAATTGGCGTTAAAGAGGGAAATACGGTTGCCGTGATGGACTGGGATTCACACCGATACCTTGAGGCTTATTATGCAGTGCCTATGATGGGTGCTGTTCTTCATACGATCAATGTCCGTCTTTCACCGGAGCAGATGATCTACACCATTGAGCATGCCGAAGACGATGTCATCATTTGTCATGCCGACTTTATTCCGTTATTGGAATCGATAAAAGGGCGCATCCAAGAAGGGCGTAAATTTATCCTCATTGACGAAGGAGGAGAAGTTGTAAACCAACATTTTCAATTTGAAGGAGAATATGAAAAATTGCTTACAGAAGCCTCCCCAACATATCATTTCCCTGATTTTGATGAAAATACACGGGCGACAACGTTCTATACAACAGGGACCACCGGACTCCCAAAAGGGGTCTACTTCTCACACAGACAACTAGTCCTTCATACGCTTACGACTACGGCAGCCCTTGCAGCCCCAGCTTCACAAGGTCGATTCCATCGCGACTCGGTATATATGCCTATAACGCCTATGTTCCACGTGCATGCATGGGGTGTTCCTTATGTGGCAACCTTCTTAGGGACCAAGCAGGTCTATCCTGGAAAATATGTCCCAGCGATGCTTTTAAAATTGCTCACTGCGCACAAAGTAACCTTCAGTCATTGTGTTCCTACAATCTTAAATATGCTACTTAAAGAGCCAACTTCCAAAGAGTTTGATCTTTCAAACTGGACCTGTATCATCGGGGGAGCAGCATTGCCAAAAGCATTAGCCATTGAAGCCCTCAAACGTGGTATCGACATATTTGCAGGTTATGGGATGTCTGAGACTTGTCCAATTTTATCACTTGCTCAAATATCAGTCGAAGAAGAAGGACTGACCTTCGAAGAGCAAGCTGATATCCGATGCAGAACAGGATATCCAGTAGGTTTAGCACAAATGCGTGTGGTAGACACAGAAGGGAAAGACGTTGCCCATGATGATAAATCATCGGGGGAGATTATCGTTCGCTCACCTTATCTAACACAAGGATATCTTAAAGATCATGTTCATTCAGAAAAACTTTGGGAAGGTGGCTGGATGCATACCAACGATGTGGCGGTTGTCAATAGCAAGGGTAGCATCCGCATTACCGATCGAACCAAAGATGTAATCAAGGTTGGTGGGGAGTGGCTCAGCTCGCTCGAAATTGAAGATGTAATTGCAAAGCACGAAGGCGTTTTAGAGGTCGCAGTCATTGGATGCCCCGACACCAACTGGGGCGAGGTGCCACTAGCCATTATCGTTGCAAAAGACTCAATTCAGTTCGAAGACCGCGAGATCATTCAAATCGTTAAAGCAAGTGTCGACAATGGCGTCTTGCCACGCGAAGCTATCACTTTAAAAGTGAAACGAACCGATTCAATTGACAAAACAAGCGTAGGAAAAATTAATAAAGTAGCGCTCCGAACACGATTCTTATAAACCTTACGGCGCCTCTTTAATCATGCGATGAAAGGCTTTGGTCTTTTGCAAAAAGTCGGTATCCATCCAATTGACAACCTTCTCGCGCTCCACAATGCGACTAAACTTTTCGTAAGTGCCATCTTCCCGCGCAAGCTTTGGCATCCGAATACATTTCATATACAGCACCCCAAGAGAAGCTAGCTCAACACGGTTGATCTGTTCTTGATTGCTTGCTGCTTTCTCGGCTTTCTCAAAGATTGACAAGGACTGCATCATGAAATCATTCGTAAACAGGGTATTCTCACACGATAGATTAGGGGTGATATGCACATCTTTAGTCACAAGCCCTTGCACCAGATTAAAATATTGACGAACATAGGTTGCGGCATGACCATAATAACCAGAAAAGAAATCAGAGAGTAGCTCTTCATAATTAAGATCAGGATTCCAAAGTAATTTGGCAAAGACATACGCTCGAAGCTCGGCAAATTCACCGCCATCTGATTGAAAATTAGCTTCTTCCATAACCCCTATGGCATTATTTTGCTGAAAAGCTTTGATGTTCGCTTGTAGGATATTGAAATTAGGAAATGGCGAAAGATAATCGGCATAGCTAACCACGTAGTCCCAGATATACATGCTTGGAGCTATCTCTCTCCAGTGCTCGAGATCTTCGACAAAAGAGGCGTTCTGCGCACATGAGTGGAGGTCATGCGAGAAACAACATTCGATGCTGCACAAACGGATCACCACATTCTTGCGCGGTTTAATGTGAAGCGGTGGTTTACGGGTATAGACATAAGCCAACGTACCAATAAACTTATCAGGAAATTCACTCTTGACAGCATCTGCCACTTGATTTACAAACCAAACCATCGTGCCCGATTCGCTTCCTTCCGCTTTCGCGATTGCCGCACATTTATCGCACGTACAATAACCCGAACAATCATTTTGCGAAACATCATAAATAAGATACTCCGGATTCTTGCGCATCACATCTTTAATATTCTCAATCGTTATCTTGAGAACATCTGGATTAGTCAAACAGAGCTGAGCACTTTCGGCTGTTCGCTTTCCATTAATCAAACTAAAATATTCGGGATGGGAGGCGAAATAAGTCGCGGGTGGAACAAGTACATTAAAGGTATGAACACCCCAATAACCTTCTACACCTCCGTGCTGATCGCGACCACCCATGGCACCGTTTATCCGGTTGTGCGAAGCATATAATGGCTTAAAAGCATCAAAATAGAAATCATTACGCACCCGAATGCCTGGCTTTTCGGTGTTGTAAAGAGAGTCGAACTGATAACTATCACGCTGCGGAATATCTGTAACTCGAGAGGTATACCAGCGAACGCCTAACTCACGCTCCAAGAATGAAAATACCCCATACATCGTGCCGCGCTGACT
The DNA here is from genome assembly GCA_903897145.1 of uncultured Bacteroidia bacterium. Classification (GTDB taxonomy): domain Bacteria; phylum Bacteroidota; class Bacteroidia; order Bacteroidales; family Prolixibacteraceae; genus JAAFHB01. The sequence continues at coordinate 44,462 of CAIUAN010000057.1, forward strand.
GCCGCCATAGATCAGAATATCACCTTCTACATTCTTATAGACAAACGACTCATCATCTTTAGCTGGAGCGGCCTCAACACCTAACGAATGGGCGAGATTATTATACCCGATGCTAATTCGACCGCCCTGATGAGCTTCATTGGTAGATTTAATGGGAATCAACACTCCACTACTGGTTTGAATACATTGCTGAAGCTCCTTGGCAGCAAACTGCTCAGATTCTGAGGCATTCGCGCCTAAGACAATCGCATACGTTGAAGTATGATTTTCAAATAACTTAAATGCTTGGTGATTTCCAACTAAAAGATCTTGCTGAATCTGCCATTTTTGTCCACTCTTCAGTTTAATATCGATTGTTGCTTCAACAGACCGATATGATTTAGATGCTAAAGCTATTCGCTTAAAAAATTCACCACTTAAAGTCTCCTTGAATAAGGATTTACCTTGATCTTTAACCTCCAGATGAATTGATTCTAAGAGTGGAGTAATTTGTTTTAAGTCAGCTAATGAAGTTAATCCGATTGTCCCATCTTGCTGATAATTCAAAAATAATGGACTCTCTTTTTCTTTTAACACAGAATTTTCAAAAGGCAGAAACCGCAATGCTACTCGCCATAATCCACCCTTATCTTCGATTTTAAACAAGATGGTATTCTTCCCTTTATTCAATAATACAGGGAGAATATTCTGATCTTTATAAATTCCGCGATTAGGAGCATAGTCCCAAATCAATTGTCCATTGACCCATAATCGACCGCCATCATTACTCCCGAAGGCGAGTTTCCAAAACCCCGTTTCGGGGGCAATCACCTCCGTGTAGGCATATCCGCAGACCGGCTCTTTTGTAGAAATTGCCTGATCTAAATTTAGTGTTTCTTCTGGAGAGGCATAAAATTTCCACGTATTACTGCCGCCTTTAAATCGGACCGCATCACCCACTTGAACTTTTAAATGCTGTTCTCCGCCACTCTTCTTCAGAAAATCGGTCTGGAAACCAGTACAATGGGCGAACACATCATCATTCTTGACCAAATCAAATGGTCCGCAAAGGAGCCATTGTGTAACCCATGCACCTTCCACTATTGGCTTTGGCTTTAAACTCTGCGCCTTTAATGTCATCGAAAAAACGACCATTAATAAAGCAAGGAGAACAGGTACTCGTTTCATAGATAAATGTTTTGGATCCGAAAATCAGAATAAAATTTGGAGTTATGTCCTTGGGAAAAAGGTTAAATAAGTTTAAGGCAAAGAGAAGGCGATATACGCATCGCCCGATTTGCTGCCAATCTTGCCGCCACCGCAACCAATAACAACATATTGTTTGCCGTCGATCAGATAGGTTGCAGGGGTAGCATATCCCGGTGCAGGGAGCTGAGCTTGCCAAATTAGCTTGCCTGTATTTTTATCAAAGGCGTGCAATTTTGCATCTTTTGAAGCCGCAATAAACACAAGTCCACCCTTGGTTACCAATGGACCACCATAACATTCGGTGCCTGTGATTGGAATCCCCTTTTTGGTTAGCTCTGGATATTCGCCCAGCGGCACTTTCCACAAGAGCTTTCCACTATTAAGATCCATGGCATTCAGTGTACCCCAAGGTGGCTTGATGCCCGGATAACCAAGTTTATCTTCAAACCGGATATAGCCTGTCATAGCATAAGGGATATCATCAAGAATGGAATACTTTTTTGGCGGATTTTGATTGGCCACTGTTTCGGGAGTTGCGACTGGCTGATCGGTTTTCGTCGATTCTTGCAGCAAGAAATCCAACAATGCTTTCAGTTCATTGGGAGCAATCTGCTTAAAAGCGGGCATCATGTTTTTGCCACTTGCTAAAAGTGCAGTGATCTGCTCGCTCGAATATTTCTTCCCAATATTGACCAATGAGGGAAAAGAGCTCCCATTACCCTTGAGTTCAGGGCCATGACAGGCGATGCAATAATTTCCATAGACTGTTTGACCTAGACCTTTAAAGTTTTTACTATCGGATCTTACCTTGTCAACCATCGTCAAGGCCCATGGCATCTCGCTGCTGTTGACATATAAGATGGCCGAGTTTGGATCGACAGCGGCGCCGCCCCATTCACCTCCCCCATCAAAACCCGGGAATATCATGGAGCCTGACTTACTTGGCGGATCGAAAAGCTTATGATATTTAATTTTCTTAAATTGGGCTAACATCTCCTCATGGCTCTCCGGTGAGATATCTGTAACATCTTCTTCATTAAAAGTCTGTCGAGCAAATGGCTCAGGAAGAGTTGGGATTGGCTGAGTAGGCCAGGCCTCTTCCCCGGGAAGATCAGATGCCGGAAAAGGTTTTTCTACGATTGGGAATATAGGCTTGCCATTGGTGCGATCAAATAAAAAGATAAATCCATGTTTGGTAATCTGGGCTACAGCATCAATGGATTTGCCATCTTTATTTATAGTTACTAAATTCGGATTAGCGGCTAAATCTCGATCCCACAGATCATGGTGCACAACCTGGTAATGCCAGATATATTTCCCTGTTAAGGCATCTAAAGCCAAAAGTGAGTTGGCATATAAATTCTGACCCTTTCGAATCCCTCCGTAAAAATCACCTCCAACTGATCCGGTTGGAACATATACAATCCCGCGCTTCTCATCAATAGACATCCCCGACCAGTTGTTGGCAGAGCCGAGTTTTTTATACGCCTCCTTATCGGGCCACGTCTCATAGTTTAGTTCACCTGGATGAGGAATGGTATGGAACTTCCACCTTAACTTACCGGTCCGAACATCAAATGCGCGTATCGTTCCGGGCGCTGCATCGGCATCTTCCCCAACACGCATGCCGATTATTAATACATCTTTATAGATAATTCCAGGGGTGGTATTACTAACATATGGATCATGGGTGCCAGTTTCTCGATCGAGATTCTGGGATAAATCTAAGACTCCATTTTCACCAAAAGAATGGATTTGCGTACCATCTTGAACATTAATGGCGTAAACTTTTGCACCTACACCATAGATAATTCGCTTATTATCGCCATTTTCATCTTGCCAATAGGTCATGCCACGAGCAATCTTAAAATACGAAGACTGCCGTTTCTTCGCTATTATGTCGGCCACTGCAGGATCAAAAATCCATTTTTGTTTTCCCGTTGCAGCATCCAACGCAAATAATTTCACCCGTGGTGTCAACCCATATAATATGCCGTCGACCATGATTGGATTGCACTGAATCTGGCTGTGGTTAGCGGTATCTCTATCTCCGGAAGAGAAGGTCCAGGCGACCTGGAGCTTCGACACATTGCTTAAATTAATTTGGTCGTTAGAGGAGTAGCGGATTCCATCTTTAGAGCCTGCATAGGTTCTCCAGCCGCTATAGTCAACAGTTGATTTTTTGAGGTTTTTAAAGGAGAAAAAGAGAATGGCAAATGCCAAAATTCCGACTAAGAAAAGAAAATTTAGATTGCGCTTTTGACCTTTACCCATTGCAAAATAGATTATAATTTAGCCCGAGCATATTGATTTGGCCAGCTGAGTTCGTCGCCAAGCTCTTTAGCTGCCTTCAAAGGGAAATAAGGTTCCCTCAACGATTCGCGACCAAAGAGAACAAGATCAGCCTCCTGATTATTTAAGATTTCCTCTGCCTGAGTAGGCTCAGTAATTAACCCTACCGTACCCGTTAATAATCCTGTTTTGCTTTTAATCTTAGCCGAAAATGGCACCTGATAGCCTGGACCTACAGGGATTTGCTGATGTTTCACTAGACCTCCAGAAGAGCAGTCGATTAAATCAACACCCAGCGATTTTAGGATAGCACACAGCTGAAGTGCTTCTGTTAGATCCCAGCCATCTGCAGCCCAATCTGTTGCAGAGATGCGAACAAAAAGAGGTAATTTTTTCGGCCAAACAGCTTGTACGGCTGCGATAATCTCCATGCATAACCGAATCCGATTTACAAAGCTTCCACCATATTTATCGGTCCGTTTATTGCTTAATGGGGAGAAAAACTGATGAATCAGATATCCGTGAGCAGCATGAATCTCCAGTACGCGATAGCCTGTCTCTAAAGCTCTAGCCGCGGCAACTTTAAAATCATTAACGACCTTCTCAAGCTCTTTTAAGGTAAGTTCAGAGGGTGCTTCGTCATCCGGATTAAATGTAAGGGGCGAAGAGGAAACAGTCTGCCAGCCTCCATCTTTTTGCTTAACCTGCAGGCCTCCCTCCCAGGGCAATGAACAACTTGCCTTGCGGCCTGCATGAGCGATCTGAATACCAGCAACAGCCCCTTGAGCATGAATAAAAGCGGTAATCTGTTTTAATTTATCTACATGGTCATAATGATATAAACCTAAATCACCCTCCGTGATCCGACCCTCTGGAGAGACAGCGGTAGCCTCTTGAATAACCAAGCCAGCACCTCCAACAGCCCTGCTTCCAAGGTGGACCAAATGCCAATCGTTGGCATAACCATCGACGGCAGTATACTGACACATCGGCGAGATGACAATTCGATTTCTTAACTCAACCGACTTAATTGTTAAAGGAGAGAATAAGTTTGACATAGTTCTATATCTTTCAGATTAAAAGTTAAAGCATTTAAGCAAAAAGAGACATTTGATAAAGCTCCATAGAATAGGATCAAAAGTATCAAATTTTATTAATAATCAACAAATCAACGAAATAGACTCTAAATTAAAAACTCAAATTAATTTTCAGATTTCCTCAAGGCATATGGTTTCGACTCCGAGAAATCATCAGAAAGTGGTTGCAATACCTTGAGCTCATCACGCGTATTTTGAGCCGCCGTGATCGCAAATATCTTGATCTTATTATTTGCTGGCAAGGTAATAGTCTTAGCATGAGCTGGCACATATACAGCATACTTAAAAATATAAGAATAACTATACGGCTCGTTTCGTGTTGGATAACCGAAATGCCAATGGGAGGCATACCAAGCGATGTTATCGTATTTTAAATACGGCTCCTTAATGCTGCGCACGGTATATCCGTCTAGATCAAACTGCCGATCGTAATGTTGACCGATAAAACCTCTCCAATTGGCAATAGTAAGATTAGATTCTAGTCCATCAGCATTAAATCGACCAGAAGTTTCCTCTGTCGCTGAAGCTAAAATATAGACCTTATTATAATCTCCCTCTGGCAACTTCAACGTCTGACCATTGCAACTCACCACGTTCTTTTGCAAATCTTGAACACTGCCCATCTTAAATCGTACACCTTCGCTAACGATCTCCGAAGGGACAAGTTCAGCAGGGTAGTTGCAAACATTACCATGATCGGTAGGATCGTAAACCGGCATCATATTTCCATCGGTCCGGTTGATGTCGAAGCTAACCACATCCTGATCATAGTCAAGCTTCACCGGCTCCTGCTTAATCACTTGCTGACTTTGAGTGGCAAGCTTAAAAGCAAATGATCGGATGGTATAATGTGACAGATCAAAATTCAAGCTTTTGCCTGAAATTGATGCAATGCCAATCTTCTGTTCTTGACCGTTTACCTCATACGCCTCAACAATGGAAGAAGGGAATTTCAAACTCACATCCGACTGATCATGACCAGTTAATTCATTAACACGGACAATATAATAGTCGCTATTTTCGGCCTTTTTAAGGGCCATAACCCCAACTTTAGGTGTATTAAGCGATAACATCGAGAATGAAGAACCTTTAGCACCAGTATGTTTTGGTGTTTCAACCGCTACGAGAGGCTTATTTAAGAATTCAGCTTGCCAAGGAGTCTCACTTTCTGACCAATCGCCTGAATGGCTATATAAGCCATATTTTACTTGTTGAATTCCCCAGTCTTGAGTGGTTTGATAAAGCCATGTTGGACAAAGATTAGCTGCCGGTGTAAAAAGCAACGTCAGACGAACCGTATTTTGATCAGGTTTATCAGAGCCATATTTACAATCTTCCAACACTGACACCCCAAATTTGCCCGATTTATCGGTTAAGTCGAACCATTGTTTTGCTGGCACTTCGAATTTCTTCTCATGATTCGTATTGCGTTGAACTGCGCCAGCGCTTAAGTTGTAGGTCGCATTTTCGTTTGAAGCGACAAGAGGAAATGAAGCTTTCAGACTCACCCCTGTCGACTGCCAATCGATGGCATTAGCAACCTCAACACGCTTACCTGCCTGACCAGCCGATAAGCTTACGATTTGGGTAATGGCAGAATTTTGTCCTTTGCGTGTGACCTCAAAAGCTACTCGGACTGGACCACTCTCGACCATTTTAATCGTTACATCCTTGTTCATAAATGCAAACGGCGGCTTTTGACGGTCGTACCAGAACATATTCCAAGCCGGCTCTTTGGTTGGAATTTCGTGCTGAAATTCTAATCGTGAAGGTTTTGAAAGAATCTCATGATTCCCTTTTTTATCAAATACACTTGAGATATCTCCATCGTCGTTTAACTTAACTTTATAATATTCGTTGTCCAATGTGTTTGGCTCGATGGCTAAGGTTGACGTATTAAGAGCAGAAGCGTTTGCCGATTCTTGCACATCAAAAACTGATAATCCCATAGCTGGCAGTTTGGCTAAGAAGATAAATTTTACTCGATTCGCTTTTCGTGAGATGATCTGAACGGCAACCTCTTTTCCTTTAGAATCAAAGACACGGAGATGTGCCGGTGTATTTACAAATTCAAGCTCTGCCGTGCAGACGTCTTCCCGCTCAATGGCTACCGGATTATAAACCGAGATAGCCCTCCCTTTAGTTTGAGTATTCAACTGTTGTGACACGCCACCTAAGGCATCTTTCAACACTTGCGAAAAACCATTTTGCGCAATAAACTCATCATTCCAAGCTAGTTTAAACGCACTTGGAATAGCTGTTCCAGTAACCACATCGTGCATCTGACTCCCCAGCACTAATTCCCAAGCATTATTCAGTTTTTCAAAAGGGTAGTTTGTGCCATTTAAGTAGTTATCCATGGTTGCCATTTGCTCTGAAGCAGAAGCTAAAATTTCATTCTTCCGGTTCATCCGTTTCATATAAGATTCAGATGAAAGCGATCCCGCGCTATGTTCTACCAATAAAAGGTCCCCTACGAAGACCGGTAATTTTTTTCGAATCTCCGGAGTAATATCTTTATACATCTGGTCCGATGAACTTAGGATAACTTTGATTTTGCTGTCTGGATTATTCAAACTTGCTTCAGCATTGATGACATCTCTTTCACGCAGACCTCCGCCCATATCACCACAGCCATAGTAGCGATAGTCGAACGATACTCCATACTTTTTAAAATCATCCAAAAGACGATTATCCCAATACTTATCAATATCTAAACGTGGCATCAGATCGCCATCGTAGTCGGTGGCATCTAAAACAGAGACCAATCCTTTCCCATCTGGACCATTCCAAACCCCTACATTAAAAGGCAAAGGAAGTGCCCGAGCAAGATTTGGAACCGTTAATTTCTGGGTTGAAAATCCAATCATTCCTGCATGGTGGAGTACAGAGGGTAAGTTTGCCACAAAACCGAAGCAATCGGGCAGCATATAATCGACACTCTCTTTATTAAATTCTTTGCGGAAAAAGTTATTACCATAAAGCACATGGCGCAAAACCGATTCTGAAGACGAAATATTAACCTCCGCTTCATCAATAGACGATCCAGCAACATACCATCTTCCTTTGGCAATATATCCTTTCAGTTTAGCATACAGTTCGGGATGGTAATCCTTCATCATATGATAGCGCCTTGCTCCTGTAAAATTGAAAACATAATCGGGGTATTTATCCAATAAACGGAAATTCTCCTCCATGGTATTTTTCACATATTCACTTACCGTTGTTTTATAGTCCCATTCATATTGGGTGTCTAAATGGGTGTAACCTACGGCATAGAGAACTCGTTGGTTTGCAATATCATATTTTGGTCGACGCTCTAGAGGTTGCGCGAAGATTAAGGCAGGAACCAACAACAGAAGGAGGAGCAATTTTTGTTTCATGGAGTATTAATTTTCAGAATGTAAACAAAGGAGATAATGCCTGAATAAATTTGATTACAGAAGTTATTTCCGATCAAATAAAACAGAAGATATCCACATGCAAAGGAAATTAAATAAACAGCAATTTCGCGCAAAATATTAACCCGTATTGATAGTTTTTTAGCTCCTTTTAAAGCGACCTAAACAGCTATCAGAACAAGATTATTGTGATTAGCGCCTTACCAATTGCGCAAAGGGTTAAATCGCTGGAGGTGCCCAAATGGTGCAGCCAATGTAACGTTCTGGACCTGTATTCTTATCTTGGAAATAGTAGACAACCACAACTTTCCCATCGGCGCGTTGGACTGCACGAGGATAACCCATATCGCGACCAGAGCCATCAGCGCGCAGAACAATTACGTTACTCCACGACCGGCCCATATCGCTGCTTAAGCGCGCACAGATGCTAAAGGGCTTCTTCCGACTTCCATAAAGCAGGCAGATTCTTCCATCTTTAAGTTTAACAACCGCAGGCGGATTTCCTTCGCCAGTATCCTCAACTGGATTGATTAAGCGCTCCCAGCTCTTGCAATTATCACTCGACAAATAGGCAGAGATAAAGGTATTATTTCGAACAGCCACAAAAACTTCATCTTTTGAAATGCGGACAGAAGCGGGCATAATTGAATAGCCCTCTTTAGGCTCAGGTCCAACCCAAGACACAAAATTCCAACGCTTGCCGCCATCGGTTGTTTTTACACACATCACGCGACCTTCCTTCCCATCAACCTTCGCTACCGAGACAAATAAGGTACAGGCGCTTTTTCCTTCCACAATATAATCTGTACGAGCAGCAGTTCCTAGGGTATTGAAGTAAGGCAGGATACTCGGTTTTTTCCAATGATGTCCTCGGTCGTAAGAGTACCAATAACGTGATTCTCCACCATCTGTATTTGACATCCGAAGGGTAAACGCTAAATTGGGATTCTCAAAATTAATCCCCTTGCAGGCAACTGGCTTCTGAATCTTAGCGTCGGTTCGCTCAATGCCATGATAGCTCCCCTTGTTCGGAATAAACAAAGCACCTTTATCGTTCTTTCCCGGGTCCTCAATCTTCCAGGTCTCTCCTCCATCTAACGACCGAGCAAGCAGATGAACCTCTGCCTTCTGACGATCTATGTTATGCTTCTCTGATCCTAAATCTTTATAATATCCTTTGGCAAAGCCAACTAGAATCTCATCACCCCAGTTCCATATCCCAAAGTTTGCAGGCCAACCGCCAAACATCCCCTTTTCATAATAAACCTTGAGATTACGAACCTCTTTGTCCGTTTTTTGTCCAAAAACAGCTACACAGGAGCCGCTGAAAAGGAATATCGCAAATGCGAAAATCAGTCGTCGTTTCATAAAAATTCTTCGCAAGTAGTTAGTTCATCTTAAGTCTAAAGTTTAGTTAGGCTTTAGCAATTCAAATTTAAACTTAAATCTGAATTAACGGAAACATCTGAATCAAAAACATTATATGTTGCAACATATAATGTTTTAACTTATATTTGTCGCGAAATAAATAATTCATTCATTTTTAAATAAATTAATATGTCAAAAGAAATTTCAAAACCGAAAAAGATTACCGCATGGGTAATTGCCGGATTATTAACAGGTTTATTTTTATTTAGTGCTGCAGGGAAATTCTTACATCCGGAGCAATTGGATGGAATTAAATTAGGTGACTGGAGAGTAATTATTGCACTTGGCGAGATTGCATCTGTCTTGTTATTCCTTTATCCAAGGACTAATCTTTACGGAACAGTTTTATTGTCTTCATATATGGGAGGTGCCATTATTGTGCATATGACAACTGCTCAAAGCATTGTGTTTCCAACAGTGGTTCTTTTATTAGTTTGGACTGTAGGGTATTTAAGAAATCCAGGCATCTGCAACTGCAAAAAAGCGTGAGCATAGAAGAAGAATTAAAGGGTCGATTTCGGAACGAATACCACAAAGGCCTGATCAACTTGAGTTATACGGTTAAGCAGTTAAGCTATAATTTTTTACAATCTTTAAAAAAGCATAAGCTAGCTGAATCACAATATAATATCTTGAGGGTTTTGCGTGGTTTTCGTTCTGAAGGGGCCGTTTCAATTGGATTTTTAAAGGAACGGATGCTCGACAAGCATTCGGATGTGAGTCGGCTTGTCGATAAGTTACATGAACGAGGTTTAATCGACCGGACTGAAAACAAAGAGGATCGAAGACAAAAGGCCATTATAATCACGCCAAAAGGTCTCGAACTATTATCCGCGATGGATGAGTGTGAAGAAAAAGTAGATAAGTTATTGGGCCGCCTAGACCCAGAAGAGATCTTGGTATTAAATAAGCTATTGGATAAGATTAGAGGCTAATTACTTTTAGTCCAATACTCTCGGATATTTTAATCCTCGTACTCATCTGTTAACGCATACCAACCAAATATGGTTAGTCCGGTTACGATCAGCGGAAGGAGGATGAAGAATATGATAATCCCAAATACCAGATCATCCTGTTTGCCAGAAGTTAGCTTACTTCCAAAAATTCCGATAAAGTAGTAGGAAATAGCCATCGCCAGAATAATCCATACAATACCTAAATATTTTTTTAATGTATTCATACGCTTAATTATTAATCGTGAAGTGTATTGATTTTGCGATCTATGTAGATCATTCCAATGATAAAGCAAACAGCTGCAATTCCAATAGGATACCAAAGACCTTCTAAATAAAATTCTGGGTTTCCAACGTTTTTCGCTGTTGTCACAAAATAGGTTGAGATAGCTGGCAACAATCCGCCAAATATTCCATTACCAACGTGATAAGGTAATGACATCGAGGTATATCTAATCTTTACCGGAAACATCTCAACAAGGAATGCCGCAATCGGACCATAAACCATCGTCACAAATAGTACCTGAATAAAGACCAAGAAAACTAAATACCATTTTACGTTGCTTGTAATATTTTTGGTCAAGATAACATTACCGATCTTACTTTTGCCAAATTCATGACTTTTATGAATTGTTTTGGCATCTGCAAACTGCCGAAGCGATCCACAATGGATCGTATCAACTCCTGCAGGAGTATCACCTGCTTTTAAACTATTCTTCAGCTTTACGCTATTGTGAATAACATCTCCATTTGAGTTCTTGGCATCGTATTTTAGCCAGACTTCCTTCTTGGCATTTTTATTTAAATCAAAGGCTAATGCTTTATCCAAGAATAACGTATCTGTTTTTGTGTAGTGAAAGATGGCCCCACTTGAGAATAGGGAGTCTGTTTTTGTAACGATAAATACTTTCGAATTTTTAATAGATGGATCTGCCTTATCCGATTCGGTTAGAATTGAAGCTACTGGACTATCAATTACTTTGCACCCTTCCGAGACTAGGCTATTCCCTGATTCTTTCATTGTTTTGGCATCAGTCAGCAAATACATCTCGCGGTAGATCGGCCGATATAAAAAGACAGCCAACAAGAGGCCGGTCATCATGATTGCTTTGCGACCGATCTTATCACTTAACCAGCCAAACAATACAAAGAAAGGGGTACCGAGTAACAATGCAATCACTAACAAGGTATCAACCTGTGACGAGTCAATATTTTGAACAGTCTTCATAAAACTCATGGCATAAAACTGTCCGGTATACCACACAACTCCTTGTCCCATTGTGGCTCCAAATAGAGCCAATAGAATAAATTTTAGATTTAAGCGGTTATTAAAACTCTCTTTTAATGGATTTAGCGATGTCTTTCCTTCTGTCTTCGCTTTGGCAAATGCTGGAGATTCGTCCATATTTTTGCGAATGACATAGGAGATAATTACCATAAATATTGAGATCCAAAAGGGAACTCTCCAGCCCCATTCTTCAAAAGCCTCCTTCGATAAGAGTCCTTTGGTTAGCAGGATTACTAGCAACGATAGGAAGAGTCCTGCTGTTGCTGTAATTTGTATCCATGATGTCCAGTAACCTTTTTGGTTTTTGGGAGCGTGCTCTGCCACATAGGTTGCAGCTCCACCATATTCACCACCTAAGGCTAGACCTTGAAGTAATCTTAATAGCAACACGAGCAAAGGAGCCAAATAACCGATCGTTTGATAACTTGGAATACAGCCAATTAAGAATGTAGCCCCACCCATAATTAAAAGTGTAACCATGAAAGTATACTTGCGCCCAATTAAGTCACCAAGTCTGCCGAAGAATAGGGCTCCAAAAGGTCGAACGACAAAGCCGGCTGCAAAGGTAGCAAGTGTCGATAAGAATGCCGCCGTCGGATTGTCCGTCGGAAAGAATTTTGTCGATAACACAACAGCTAAGCTTCCAAAAATATAGAAGTCATACCACTCAATCATTGTTCCAAGCGAAGAGGCTGTTATGACTTTCCAGATCCCTTTTGTTGTTTTTTCACTCATATGTAAAATTCTTTTCTTAATAAAAAATTAGCGTTTAAGCTTATAGATGATAGATCTCTTTCACCTATTTAATCATCACGCTTATTGTCATCACCTTTCCTAATCAGACAGTTAATAGAATATTCTTTCTGATTGGAAGTATTTAATTAGGTGGGGTAAATTATAACTTATTTTTAAGACGTCAAAGCTTTGTGAAAATCTTATCCAGTATGCAAATCCGACGTAAGAGTTAGTTGGGAGTGATGGGTCGTGTAAAAAATAAACCTATCTCATTTATATATTTTTATCGCCCTCGGTTATATCCTCCGCCACCACCTGAGCCTCCAAAACCTTGACTGTTTGGATCTATGTCCTCATTAAGTCCCGGATGTTTAGCGCCCCCAACGGTAATTGGCTTAGGTATCTTTTTGGTTTTAAAGATTGGGAATCGATAAGACATAGTAATCGAGAAATCAAATGGTGTTCCATTTCCCGTCTTGCCCAGACCAGGAATTATATATGGCTGGATATTCTGATCGTTTGTAACCACAAGGGGAAACTTTGCGCGGAGAGACCACCCAAAAAAGAAATTAGGCAGCAGTTCGCCTTTCATGCCAAACACTAATTCTCCCCAGTGGGCACTCATGGGGTGGTTACTCAAAGAACCAACCTTCGTTCCCCAATAATTAGAAGAAACAATACTATCGGTCTGCTGATTAAACATGGCATAGCCATAGCGAAAACCAACAAAAACAAAATCATGATCTTTTAAGGACTCAAACTTAACAATACTCATGTCAACACCTAGTCGTCCATATGCACCACTATTTTTATAGTGAAAAGATGAATGTTTATCGTCAAACCATTGCATCCCCGTCTCAAAAGTTGGGAAGAGGTTTCCTTTATAAGGAATATCAGCTTGAAGCTCCCATCCCGTGCGATTACCAGTTGAAATAGCGGGGAGTAAGAACCGCGAAATATCAACCCCAATGCGAGGACCCTCATAGCGCCAAGCCTCTGCCTTGGTTTGCGCTAAAGCAGAAGTGCTACTAATGACTAGCGCTATTAAAATAGATATTAATATTCTGATCATTTATTGACTTAAGTATAGATTGAGAGTTAACCTTAGCATCTTTTATTCGTATGGAGTCAATCCCCTTTGATCGTCTAAACCCTGCAAGAGTATAGGCTGGCGCAAATCCGCAATATTCTGAAATAAAACTAATAATCATTTTATGGCGAACAAAAAGGGTATCGATCTTTCCGTTCACGGTAAAAATAAATCCTGTTGAATCAGCAGACAAAGACAATGGTAGGGGAACTCTTTTGGTTAAAGAAGTAGTCGAGTCTGTAAATAGAGTATTGCCCACATCATTTCGGTTTATGCCTCGAATGCGCATGGAATTAATATTCTTAAACCCGCTCACAGAAAAAGAGCTGATCATCAGGGTGTCTACAGAATCGTAACACCTGTTTTCATCCGTGCACGACTCTAAAGAGAGCAATAGCAGCAGAAAACCGATCAGACCAAATCTCATTTTAAAATTAATTTGTTAGATTGCAAAGTTAAAAAAATAAACATTCTTACTAGGATATGCGCGCACAACGATTAGTCTGTCTTTGCAATCAAGTTACGGCTCAAGAAATTCTTGCCATTTTAAAAGCTGGAGCTCGAACGACAGCCGACGTGCAAGAATTCACGATGGCTGGAACTGGCTGTACACGATGCGTAAGAGAGATTGATGCACTAGTCTTTCGCTATAAGTCGACTCAAAAGAAAGATCCGCAGTTAAGAATAGATTTCGAAGAACCTAAGGACAAAAGAAGTTGAATTTTATTAAAGCAGAAAGTTGAGATCGTCGTCACTCGTTAGCTCTCGGGGCGCGATGCCCTTGCGAAATAACCGAGCACTAAATTGACCTATTAACTCGAGTTTATTCTGATCTAATTTAAGCATGGTCCCTTCCCGAAGTCCGATTACATTGATCCCATCATTTAATTCAATAAACTCCTCTATTCGCTGCTCGCGTGTCTCTCCGCCATGTCCTTGAGGATGACTATCAAGATAATGCGGATTTATTTGGAATGAAACTAAATTCAAGCAATTAAATCCTTTCGGATCGACAACAGGCATATCATTGGTGGTCCGTAATGTTGGGCAGGCAATATTCGCTCCAGCACTCCATCCGATGTAAGGCATTCCGGCGATGACTCGTTCTCGAATGACACCCATTAAATTAGTATCATTTAGAGTTCGAACTAACTGCCATGTATTTCCACCTCCAACTACTATAGCCTCAGCCTCTTGGATTGCTTTAATCGGATCAGCAAAATGATGAATTGATCGAATCTGGTGACCAATCTCAGCAAAACGCTCCTTAACTTTGGACTCATAAAGATCAAATGAGAAGGAAACTGCGGCATATGGAATAAATAAAATAGTTGATTTTTTTGACCCTAAAAACTTAAGAATCTCCATTTTTGGATATTCAAGATAGGGCTCTCCGGGCATCGTTGAGTTACTAATTAGCAGAAGTTTCATAAAAATATTAATTTTGACGCTGCAAATAAGCAAAAAAAAATTGCAGAAAGAAGTCCAGCCGAAGTTTATTATGTTGGTATTCTTGATGATGGAATTAAAAATAGAATCTATTTTTCAATTTATTTGACGAGTTGAAAATCTAAGAATAAGGAAGAAACTATGGAACAAAAGCCGATAAAAAAAGTATTAATCGCCAATCGTGGAGAGATAGCTGTTCGGATCATGCGTACCTGTCGTGAGATGGGAATTAAGACCGTAGCTATTTTCAGCGATGCTGATCGTTTGTCGATGCATGTTAAATATGCAGATGAAGCCTATAATATCGGGGCAGCTCCCTCATCGGAAAGCTACCTTAACATGGATAAAGTTTTAGCGACTGCAAAAAAATCAGGTGCTGATGCGATCCATCCTGGTTATGGATTTCTATCAGAAAATGCAACTTTTTCGCGTCGTTGTCGTGAATCTGGGATCACCTTTATCGGTCCATCACCAGAATCTATTGAGACGATGGGCGATAAAATTTCAGCGCGTAAAAAGATGATTTCAGCTGGTGTTCCTGTTGTTCCTGGAACAACGGACAAAGTTACCAATGAAGCAGAGGCTATTCGTCAAATAAAAGAAATTGGTCTGCCAGTAATGATTAAAGCGTCAGCTGGCGGTGGTGGCCGGGGTATGCGTCTGGTGCATAAAGATTCTGAAGTTACTCATTTATTAAGGGCTGCCCGGTCAGAAGCGAAGACTGCCTTTGGTGACGATGCAGTTTATATTGAAAAATATGTAGACTCACCACACCATGTCGAATTCCAAGTTCTTTCAGACAGACATGGCAATACCGTTCATCTTTTTGAGCGGGAATGCTCGGTACAGCGTAGGCATCAGAAAGTTGTTGAAGAGACACCTTCGCCATTGCTGACACCTGAAGTGCGAGCAAAGATGGGTGCTTGCGCAGTGGCTGCAGCAAACGCTTGTAACTACGAAGGAGCAGGAACAATTGAGTTCATTATGGATGACCAATTGAATTTCTACTTCTTAGAAATGAATACACGCTTACAAGTTGAACATCCAATCACAGAGCTCGTTGTTGGTGTTGACCTTGTAAAAGAACAGATAAGAATAGCGGAGGGAAAAGCACTCACTATAAAGCAAGATGAGTTAACGCAAAATGGCCATGCCATCGAGTGCCGAATTATTGCAGAAGATACCGATAACAATTTCATGCCAAACCCAGGAACAATAACGCATATCACTGAGCCATTAGGATTAGGCGTAAGATGTGATGGTTATGTTTATGAAGGCTATACGATTCCTATTCATTATGATTCCCTGATTAGCAAATTAATCGTCTGGGGACCAACACGAGAAGAAGCTATCGAGCGGATGAGCCGCGCATTAGCCGAATATAAAATTGTAGGCGTTAAAACTACAATCCGTTTTCTAGAACGAATAATGGAAAATACTGATTTTAGAAGTGGGAAATACAACACCCATTTTATTGAAAAAAATCTCGCCTTTCTCTTAGCAGATAATCAAGAAAATGCGAATGAAGAAGACATTGCTTTGATTGCTACTTTTGCAGAATATCTTTTCAGATTGGAAGACAGCAAAAAAACAACGGTTGCTTCGACAGGAAAAAAAGAGACGAATTGGAAAAGGCAACTTCGAAAATTTACTTCTAGAATCTAACCTCTGGTTGTAAATTTTCAATTTTAGCGAAACAAAAAATATCAAATCTGTATAAAGGCAGGATAACTGGAAAAGCTTTTAAAGACAAAAATATATGGAACTAGAACTCAAATTAAATAAGCGAAATGCTATCGTTAAAGAGATTAAACGAGAAGGAAATCTGCTTACGGTTTCTGTTGACGATGTAATCTATGAAGTAGATATCGTTAAAGTTAGGAATCATGAATTCTCGATCCTTTATAAAGGCAAATCAATTAATATTGAAGTTGTTGAAAGCAAAGAACCTAAACACTTTAATGTTAAAAATTCGCATGCTAGGTATGAGATCGAGGTGATAGACAATGAGGCTCGCTATCGTCAAAATAGAATGCAAGCTGGTCCAACCCAAGGCGACAACACGATCAGAAGCCCAATGCCAGGCAAAGTGGTAAAGGTATATGTCAAGCCAGGTGATCACGTGGAAGCCGGGCAACCACTTATTGTCCTTTCAGCCATGAAAATGGAGAGCGAGTTTAAAGCAGGCAGCAAAGGAATCGTTCGGGAAGTCCCAGTTAAAGAAGGCGACACCGTAGACAACAATCAGTTGATGGTTGTTATAGATGGAGAAGAATTAGAATCGTGATTTATCAATAACTAGAATAGGATATTCATTCAATTAATTGAGAAAATATGTCATCACATCAGAATAAAAATGAAAGGCTCGCGGAGCGTAATAAAGAAGCCGAAGCAGGCGGAGGACAAGATCGTATTGATCGTCAACATGCTGCTGGCCGGAATACAGCACGTGAGCGAATTGCCATCTTAACAGACCCAGGATCATTTGTAGAGCTTGATAAATTTGTGGTCCATCGCTCACATGATTTTGGCATGGAAAAAAGCAAATTTCAAGGGGATGGAGTCGTAACTGGATATGGGAAAGTCGATGGTCGATTAGTCTATGTTTACGCACAAGACTTCACCGTATTTGGAGGCTCTATGAGCCGAACCAATGCAAATAAGATATTAAAGATTATGGATCTTGCCATGAAAATGGGTGCTCCATTGATTGGACTAAATGATTCAGGTGGTGCACGTATTCAGGAAGGTATTGAAAGTTTAGCTGGATATGCCGACATTTTTTACCGTAACGTGATGAGCTCAGGGGTAATCCCTCAGATCTCTGCCATCCTAGGCCCTTGCGCTGGAGGAGCCGTATATTCCCCAGCAATAACCGACTTTATCATTATGGTTAAAGACACCAGCTACATGTTTGTAACTGGTCCTGAAGTTGTGAAAGCAGTAACGCATGAGGATGTAACCAAAGAAGAACTTGGTGGTGCTTCAACCCATCACTCTGTAAGTGGTGTGGCCCATCTTACAGCCGACAGCGAAGAGCATGCCTTAATGATGATTCGTGAATTGGTTGGATATATCCCATCAAATAACCTAGAAGAGCCTCATCCCCACCCATTTACCGATGATGTTAATCGTGAGGATGAAAGTTTAAATACGCTAATCCCTGAAGATCCAAATAAAGCATACGACATCAAAGAATTGATCCATAGCATTGTTGATGATCATAACTTCTTTGAAATACAGCCTGCTTTTGCACCGAATATGATCATTGGATTTGCGCGCTTTGCAGGCCGAAGTGTTGGTATTGTAGCCAATCAGCCAAATAGCCTAGCTGGAGTACTTGACATCAACTCATCCGTAAAAAGCGCTCGATTTGTTCGCTTCTGCGATGCCTTTAATATCCCATTAGTAACCCTTGTCGATGTACCTGGATTCCTTCCTGGAACTTCGCAAGAATATGGTGGTATCATTCGTCATGGAGCCAAATTGCTTTATGCATATGCAGAAGCTACGGTACCTAAGATTACCATCATTACTCGTAAAGCTTATGGTGGTGCTTATGATGTGATGAGTAGCAAGCACATTGGTGGTGATGTTAACTATGCTTATCCAACTGCAGAAATTGCGGTGATGGGTGCCGACGGAGCAGTAAAAATTATCTCGCGCGAGAAAATGACCGAAGCTCAATTAGCCGACAAGATTGAAGAGTACCGCGATACCTTTGCAAACCCTTATAAAGCGGCAGAGCTTGGCTATATCGACGAGGTAATCTTCCCTGCTCAAACACGTACTAAAATCATACAAGCATTGGAAATGACACAAAACAAACATATGTCAAACCCATTGAAAAAACATGGAAATATTCCATTGTAAGAAATTGATTTTCAAGATATAAATTCATTAAAAAGCCCTGGATAGTTTATCCAGGGCTTTTTAATTTTAGTGCTCTACCACAAAATTAGTAGTCGAAGCTGCTTCCACCTAAAAACTCGCGAAGGACCGATGTTGGCGGGATCTCCTCCTCAGGATAGGAATCAAAATAGGAGCAAAAAATCAGTAGTCGAACCGCTTCAGAATATTCTGGAGTATCTTCTTTTACTTGTTTAAGCAGTGGATTCGCATGCCGTTTGATCACTGCAAGCTCATAAATAAGAGCCGAATTAAACATCACATCGGCATTCTCTTGAAACGGGAAGATATGCTTCTCCTCACCTCTTCGAACACTTGGCCATCGCTGAATAGTCGTTGAAGCATCACATGCTCGATATTTGCTATCACGAATGATTCGTCTTAATAGACGGTTATCGGTAGTAGGAATATAGGTATGTTCGTCGATCGAGATCTGTGTTAAGGCAGAAACAAAGACTCGAAAAGTTTTAGCCGTATCAATCTTTGGCGTGAGAAGCGGATTTAAGCCATGTATGCCTTCGATAACCAAGATGTTGTCCTTGGTCATCTTCATCGTCTTTCCATTGAATTTTCGCTGTCCCGTTTCGAAATCGTACCGAGGCACTCTAACCTCTTCGCCAGCCATCAGTTTCAACAAAAAATCATTTAAATAGGCCACGTCTATGGCCTCCAAGGCTTCAAAGTCATAATTGCCAGCTTCATCTACAGGAGTATGAGCACGATCGACGAAGAAATCATCTACCGAGACCTGAATGGCATGCAATCCATTGACAGCAAGCTGAATACTCAAGCGCCTGCTAAATGTTGTTTTCCCTGAACTAGACGGACCAGCAATCAATACAATATTTACCTGATCTCGTTTTTCTGATATTGTGGTCGCAATTTCTGAAATTTTCTTTTCATGCAATGCCTCCGAGATTTTAATTAACTCACCATGTCGGTTCGATTTTTTCACTGCATTCAGTCGGGGCACATCTTCCACACCTAAGATCTCGGCCCATTTTTTATGCTCTCTGAAAATCCCAAAGAGCTTATCTTGCATGATAGCTGGTTCGAGATGATTTAAATTGCCAGGAATAGGAAACCGCAGCAGCAAACCATCGAAATATTTTTCAATCTCAAAATGGGTGACATAACCAGTAGTAGGCAGCATATGGCCATAAAAAAAATTAAATTGGTTGTCAAGCTCATAAAGCGGAGCATAAATACGACCATAATCGCGGTATAACTCAGCTTTGCGGTGCAATCCAATCGTATCTAATAGTTCTATAGCCTGTTGTGTGGGGATCATCTTCCGTGCAATGGGAAGATTTTCCTGAACAAGCCTGCTCATTTCATTCCGAAGTAAATCAACGTCAGCCTGTGAGAGTGACTGGTCTAACTGATCGATCTCACAGTAATAACCTTTCGAAATGGCATGATCAATCTTCAGTCGAGCCTTAGGCCATATATTACGAATAGCGGTGTATAAAATGAACGAGAGGGTACGTAAATAGATCCTCTGACCATCCCGACAGGAATAATCAATAAATTGAACCATCCGAGGCTTAACGAGCTCGTAATCCAGTGGCTTAGGTCGATGATTGACATAGGCACCTAAAATAACTTTTGGGGATTCAATCTTCAGCGATTTTGCCACCTCAGCCAAAGTTGTTCCGAGAGGAAACAGATTAATACTGTCGGAATTGACGCATTTAATCTCAATATTCTTTTTCATAGTGTTTAATGATTAGTCGAAAGACCTCACAAGATAACGATTTCTGGCGGGATATCGAAGCCATAGGGTCTAAAATACAGGTCAGGAGAAAACATAAAATCAGATTATTAAATTCAAAATCATGATTGCTAATCCAGCTGTTCCATTAAGGTATCTAAACATTGAGAAATTCCTTTCGGATCGTCATGCAAGATGCATGTTGCAAAAGCAGCAACCGAAGTTGCCAAATCAATAACTTTCTGAATGTTCGATAGTATCTTCAGCGTCTGTTGAATTTGATGCGTAAGCTTTCTCATGATCTCTATGAATGACTCTGTATCATCAAACTGCAACAAAGTAGACTTAATAAATCCCTGTTCTGCAGCACGAAGAATGGCAATACACGAATCTGAAAGAAGCTGATCTTCCTCTTTTGAAAGGTGTTCAAAATTAACCCTTCTATAATCTTGTATAGCTGAACCCATTTCACGGAAGTGTTTGGATAGCTGGGTTAATTCAACCGCATTTAAATTGATCATAAGGCATGAAGTGAATTATACTGTATAATTAGATCTTCTAAGGCATGTATTGCCTGTGGCAGGACCTCTTTTAGTCGATTTAAGTCAGTGGAATCGAAGGAACCAAATAATTGCTGATGACCGACGACGAGATGCCTTAAAATCCGCGAATAAGCGATAAGGCGTTTTTCTAAAAATTCAAGTTCTCTAACTTTAGCATAATAGTTGGAAACCGCCTCTTGGCGATCCCAAGTCGACAGTGTCGGATCTTTTAATAAATTGAAGGTCTCAATCTTTCGGTTAAGTTTCTCTACCTCTAAAGTTTCCTTCAGGTTCTGTGATAGACTAAAATCCAAAAATTCCACCAATTGCTTAAATGGCTCTTGCCCATTCTGTAGATAGACACGAAGCTTCTGTTTTCTGTATTTTTGAGTGATTGCATTTGAGAATGTTTGCGTAATCGCACTATATGCCTTCATCTGATCGGAAGACAATGAGATCAGTATGGAGTCATTTATTAAGTTTGCGAAAGGGATGAAATCAATATTTTTCAATGAATTAGCCGAAAGCTTAGCTAATCCAGCGAGGTAATTTTTCAAGGTGTGATACGTTAGTACCATGGCTTGATCCGCCTTCTCGCTAGACGAGCAAGGACAGATATTATTTTCCAAATCAAATGTTTGAATTGCATCCGAAAGGCAATTCTCGAGGCAAAATTGTTTAAAGCTTGTCCCAAGCTCATCAAACTTTTGAAGTCCGACAAGGCTAGCATTGGCATAACGATTGACATTCCTAAAACTTACGCAGCCAATCAGGAGAAAGCTAACAAGAATTACTAGGAGAAGTTTACCTTGAAATTTTTGCACCATAATGAATAAGTCGAAACAATGACTGATAATTTTTATAGTACGAATGAACAGGCAAATGATTACATTGAATCTCTAGTTGACATAAAACGAGTTTGAATACAAGAGATGATACAAGACGAAATAGTTTAATTTTGCATGAAACAAGTAACAGGTCCATGAAGCGATTAGTTTTTGCAACCAATAATGCCCATAAATTAGAGGAGATCAGACAATTAATTCCAGAGCACTACCAAGTAAGGAGTTTGAATGATATTGGATGTGATGTAGATATTCCGGAGACCGGCACGACCCTTGAAGCCAATGCGGCGCAAAAATCGCACTACATCTGGGAGAATTACGCGATCAACTGTTTTGCAGACGATACCGGATTAGAGATTGAGGCCTTAAATAATGAGCCAGGAGTTTATTCGGCGCGTTATGCAGGAGAAGAGCGGAGTGCGCTAGCAAACATGAAAAAAGTTCTCGATTTGATGGAACATCAATCCAATCGGGAAGCTCGGTTCAGAACGGTTATTTCACTGATTCTAGATGGTGTTGAACATCAGTTTGAAGGAGTTGTAGAAGGGACTATTTCCACCCAAATGACAGGCAGTAGCGGATTTGGCTACGACCCTATTTTTGTGCCAGATGGCTATTCACGTTCCTTTGCAGAGATGTCGGCAGCCGAGAAGAACCAGGTTAGTCATCGTGGAAGAGCAGTAGAAAAGTTGATTCATTTTTTGCAAAACCGATAGGGTTAATATCCAATTATTCAACAAATAAACGATCGAAATATGCTTCAAAAAACCCGTGGAATCGTGCTACATAGTCTCAAGTATGGCGACACAGGTCTGATTACAACGATCTATACGGAGCTTCATGGCCGGCTTTCGTTTATGATGCAAGGAACTCATGGGAAAAAGTCGGCTGTAAAAGCAAATCTTCTTCGACAGTTTTCACTTCTAGAGATGGAAGTTGATTTCAAGCCAGGACGAGATCTTCAGCGCGTAAAAGAGCTAAAGATACACACTCCATTTCAGTCCATTCCTTATGAAATAGCCAAATCAACACAAGTTCTTTTTCTAGCGGAGCTTCTGAATAAGGTGTTGCGTGAAGAAGAAGCCCACCCTGAGTTATTTGAATTTATTTTTAGCTCAATACTAATTTTTGATCTTATGGAAGATGGAATTGGTAATTTTCATCTAATCTTTTTGCTTCAACTCACCCGATTTCTAGGGTTTGCACCGACCAATAATTACATTCCAGATTATCCGTTCTTCGATATGATCGTTGGGAAATTCGTTTTGATGCCTCCCAACCATCCTCGGTATTTAAAAGAGCGGGGAAGTTCAACACTTCACGAACTTCTAAAAACAAACTTTCAAAACTCAAATAATGTCAAAATAGACAGTGAGTTAAGAGTCTCGATGCTCCAATTTTTGTTAGATTATTATGAATTACACTTAGGATCTAAACTAAGTCTAAAATCATTAGAAATTGTGCGTGATATTCTTCATTAAGTGCTACTTAGCATAACTATGTTAATTTGTCTTTAAAATTGTCTCCTCTAATTTCATTTTACGAACAAATCGACAAAAAAAAATTACTACTTTTGCAGCTAATAATGAGTTTGTGATAAATATGAGTTCGTCAAAGATTTCAACGCCTAAAAAAAATTCCTTAGCAACAATTCTTGAAATTGCTGAGGGACTAAATGCCATCGACTTAGCCATTCCTATGTCCAATCTTGCTTGCCCAGAGAAATTAATTGATCTGGTTGGCAAGTATATGAGACTTGGAAACAATGACTATTCGCCGGTAGAAGGGGTTGCAAAATTAAGAGAACAGATTATTGCCTTAGTCAACAAACAGAACAAGACCAATTTAAATCCGAATACAGATATCACCATTACCGCAGGTCAGGCGCAAGCGATGACAACAGCCATCAGCACTTTTATAAAAGAGGGTGATGAGGTTATTGTTTTTGAGCCTGTTCAAGAGTCATATGCTCCATTTATTGAGCTTAATGGTGGCCGTCCAATCTTTGTAAACCTTAAATTGCCAGATTTCAGAATTGACTGGGACGAGGTAAAAAAACTGGTCACCTCTAAGACGAGGATGATCATCATCAACAATCCTCAAAACCCAATTGGCCGAATATTCAGCGAAGAGGATCTTGATCAATTAAAACGAATGACCAACGGGACGCGCATTGTGATCCTAAGCAATGAGGTATTCGACAATATTGTTTATGATGGTGCAAAATTTAACAGCTTAGCTTCTGTTCCAGACCTTGCTGCGAAAAGCTTAATCGTCTCAAGCTTTGGACCTGCATTTAACATTACTGGCTGGGGTATTGGATATATTTTCGGACCTGAAAAATTAATGGTTGAGTTTCGTAAGATTCAGCAATTTCAAGGGTTTAGTGTAAATACACCTGCTCAGCATGCACTGGCCGAATTCTTAGAAGATGGTCCCGATTTCGATGCCATCTGTGCGACCTATCATGCCAAGCGCGACTTGTTTCTTGAAGCCTTAAAAGGCAGTCAGTTTGAGTTTGTCCCTACTCAATCAACTTTTTATCAGATTCTGAATTACAGCAAAATATCTGACGAGACAGATGTGGAGTTTGCCTCTAAGCTAATCATTGAGCATGGCGTTGCTACGGTGCCTTTCTCGGCTTTCCAGCATGAAAAAACAAAGCATCAGCTTATTCGCATCTGCTTTGCTAAGCCTGACGAAGTCCTATTAGAGGCCGCAGCAAAATTAAAAAGTCTTCCTCCGAAATCTCGGTAAATAGGAATCTTTCCAACTGTATATATTTTTGTGAAGCTTCGGGAAAAGATTACTTTCGCGTTGTAAACGATTTATGGCCTCATAGTTCAAGGGATAGAATAGAAGTTTCCTAAACTTTAGATTCGCGTTCGAGTCGCGGTGAGGCTACAAAACCTTCTGAATATTCAGAAGGTTTTTTGTTGCAATAGACTTTATGCTACAACCTATTTCTTCTCGTCATCAATAATCGCCGACTCGACGCTAGGGCGCAGCACCACGGGATGGTGCTTCTTTTGAATCCGCATATTCACCAGCTCGACGAGTAAGGAGAAGGCCACTGCAAAATAGACATACCCTTTTGGCACCTCAATATGAAACCCTTCCAACACCAACATAAACCCAATCAAAATCAAAAAGGAGAGTGCTAGAATCTCCAACGTAGGATGCTTGGAGATAAACTTACTGATCTTCTCAGCAAAGAATATCATGATAAATAGTGAAATAACAACCGCAATAATCATGATTAATAGTTCACGCGTAAGTCCAACAGCCGTTAATATCGAATCAAATGAGAATACAATATCAAGCAATATAATTTGAATGATTACGCGAGATAGAGCTGACCCTCCACTTTTCTGACTCACCGCATGAATATTCTCCATCTTAGCATGGATCTCAGCCGTGCTCTTAGCCAAAAGAAATAAACCACCAGCCAATAAAATCAGCTCTCGAATACTAAACCCTAAATCAAAAACAGTAAATAGCGGCTCGACCAACCTAGTGGTCATCCAAGAGATAAGAGTTAATAATACGATTCGAAAAATTAATGCGATACTTAAGCCTAAACGACGAGCATATTGCTGATTCTCTTCCGGAAGACGATTGGTGACAATGGCTATGAAAATGACATTATCAACCCCTAGAACAATCTCTAAAAAGGTTAACATCAACAAAGCAATCCACGCTTCTATACCTAAGAAAACTTCCATAATAAGACCAATACATATAGGCTCAATCGAAGAGCAATATCTCTTAATTCGCAAAAAACTAAGTTCTGCAAATATAAAAATATTATACCCCATATCAGAACGATTAACCAAATAACCTCTATTAACTTAAAAAACGTTTTTTTAGGTTTTTTAGACTAACTTATTGACAATTTTAGACGGATTAAGTCCCAGTAAACACGAATAAAAATCTCAGAGGCAAAAGATAAAATAAAATTTCAAATATGAAATAAATATTTGTTTATCAATATTTTACAAAGCCAAAGAAAGCATTGAATCAAATACCGCCACGATGAAACAGTCCATAAAATAAAGACAACTAGCATAGAAAATCTTGCAGTTAACGCGTGAAAGTTAATAAACAATCGACGCCACTTTCGCCCACTCTATTTTTAGGCCATTTGAATTTAACTATATTTGCATTTCAGAAAAATACAGGAATATGAGATGTTTGATCATCCTGCTTTTTAGTATACTTAGTTTCTCGGGTTTTGGTGCCCTAAATAATGTGCACCCGCCAGTCGGTAAAGAGGCGAATGCCGATTCCCTCAGGATCTGGGAGAAACTAAATATCAAGTCCGATGCCAAAATCAATGACCTGTTGATTCAACAAGCCGAACAGGCTAAAAAAAGCGGAACAACGAGTGGCTATAGACTACAGATCTTCTTTGGATCAGGAGAAAATGCTCACAACAAAGCTCTTAAAATCAAAACTGAATTCCTTGCTGTCAATCCTGAGATTAAAGCCTATTTGCTCTTTAAATCTCCCGATTTTATTGTCCGTGTAGGTAACTGGCGCACAAAAAGTGAAGCATTAAAGATGCGAAAATCACTAACGCTCAGATTCCCAAATGCATTTATTGTGGCAGACGACATCGCAATACCCGAATTAAATAATCATACTAACTAATAATTAATCAGGACTATCCAGGATGAGCGAACAAATTAAACATGAATGTGGAATTGCCCTGATCAGATTACTTAAACCGTTAGAATACTACCGCCTAAAATATGGCACCTGGCAATATGGAGTGAATAAACTCTACTTGCTCATGGAAAAACAGCACAACCGAGGCCAAGATGGAGCAGGAACAATTGGTTTAAAAATAGATGTTCAGCCTGGAAAAGAATACATGTTTCGACACCGCTCGGTTGATTCAAATCCAATCAGAGACGTATTTGCGAAAATCTATAAAGAGTTCAACAACGCTGCCGTTCAGTACCCACAAAGCTTTCACGATCCAGTATGGGCGAAAGAAAACCTCCCTTTCGCAGGCGAGGTCTATATGGGACACCTTCGCTACGGAACCTTTGGTCGGAATAGCGTTGAATATACCCATCCAGTTATGCGACTCAACAACTGGAGATCACGAAGCCTCGCGCTAGCTGGAAACTTCAACCTCACCAATGTCGATGAACTTTTCGACCTTTTAGTTGGCTTGGGGCAGCATCCTAAAGGGTCAACAGATACCGTTACAATACTTGAAAAAATTGGGCATTTCATCGACGAAGAGAATGAATTGCTATTTAGACAATACAAAAACAAAGGATTTAGTAATAAGAAGATTACAAATCAGATTGAAGAGAATCTAGACCTTCGTAAAGTTCTTGACCGCGCTAGTCGTGATTGGGATGGTGGATATACCATTGGTGGAGTCTTAGGTCATGGCGATGCATTTGTATTCCGCGATCCTTGGGGCATTCGTCCAGCATTCTACTACGCCGATGATGAGATCGTAGTGGTCGCCTCAGAAAGACCTGTTATCCAGACAGTAATGAATGTTGGGTGGAAGCAGGTTAATGAAATCGAGCCGGGCAATGCGCTTATCATTAAAGCTAATGGATTAGTTTCTCATGAGAAAGTAAGGACACCGCAAGTTCGTAAATCATGCTCGTTTGAGCGGATCTATTTCTCTCGTGGCTCAGACCGCGATATCTATTTAGAGCGCAAAAAGCTTGGGTTCTTGTTAGCTCCAACCATTCTTCAAAAAATTGATCATGACCTAAAAAATACGGTCTTCTCCTACATTCCCAATACAGCTGAGACTGCATTCCTAGGCATGATGGAAGGTATTCGAGATGAGCAGACCAAGTGGAAAAGAGAAAAAATTCGTGAGTTAGGTGCTTCTATTACAGATGCACAGCTTGATGAGATCATCTCCGTTCAGCCTCGAATGGAGAAGATTGCCATTAAAGACGTCAAAATGCGAACCTTTATCGCCGACGATTCAAGTCGAGACGATTTGGTGGGGCATGTTTACGATGTGACCTATGGCATTGTCGAGAATCATAAAGACACGTTGGTTGTTTTGGACGATTCCATCGTAAGAGGAACCACTTTGAAACAAAGTATTCTAAAGATTCTGGATCGTCTTAAACCAAAAAAGATCATCATTATCTCTTCTGCGCCTCAGATTCGTTATCCAGATTGCTATGGTATCGATATGGCTGTGCTGGTAAAGTTTGTGGCTTTTGAAGCTGCAATAGCTTTGCTCAACGAGACTGGCCAAGCAAAGATTATCAATGAGGTTTACCGTAAATGTAAGCAACAACAGACTCTTCGAAAAGAGGAGATGGTGAATTATGTAAAACAGATATACAAACCTTTTACGCCGGAGCAGATTTCAGCTAAGATAGCACAGTTGTTAAAGCCTGCAGAGTGCAAATCAGAAGTTGAAATCGTTTATCAGAGTGTCGAGAATCTTCATCTAGCTTGTCCAAATGACTTAGGCGACTGGTATTTCACAGGCGACTATCCTACTCCAGGAGGAAATAAAGTTGTAAACACCGCGTTTATTAATTTCATTGAAGGAATTAAAGGGCGAGCGTATTAAGAAATTCAAAATGCAAAGATCAAATTGCAAAAGTCAAAGTTCAACGTGTCTGATACGTTTGAATTTTGACCTTTGCATTTTAGGCTCTTCCTACTTTCCCCTTTTTCTCCCCTTTGTTTTCGTGTCCCGAAGTTGAGTACTTTTCTGATTAAAGCTAAAAGCATTCTTGACGTGACGCGCTTTTTTCTCGTGAAATGCCCCTTTAAATTCTGGATTAGCCAATCGTTTTTGTCGATCAAGCTCCCGGTCAATAACTTGTTGCTCCGGTTTACTCAATGGCACCACATCAATTATCTCGGGAAGCGGCAGCTCTTCAATTTTCATCCGAATGAGCTCCTCGATATTTTTTAGGTGATAATCCTCCTCTGGACCAATAAATGAAATGGCCACCCCATCAGTATTCGCTCTTGCTGTTCGACCAATACGATGAATATAATCTTCGTAGCGTGGAGGCAGATCAAAATTTATAACGTGAGAGATCAGACTTACATCAATACCTCTTGCCGAAATATCTGTTGAGACCAGAACTCTGACGCTTCCTGATTTAAAGGCTTCGATGGCATTTATTCGAGAGCTTTGTGCTTTGTTGCTATGTAATATTCGAACTTCTCCTTCAGTCTTGCGCTTAATAACCTTATACACATCTTCCGCGTTTTCTTTGGTTCGAGTAAAGATTATCACCCGGGTATAGGTCTCTTCATCCAAGAGTAGGTGATTGATGAAGTTTAATTTTGTTTTAAAGTTTGGGACTCGGTAGAAATATTGTTTTACCTTATCAACAGGCGTTGCAGAAGGGGCAACCTCAACCCGTTCGGGGAAAGCCAGAAATTCATTACTCATCTGTTCAATGCTTTCTGAGAATGTAGCTGAAAAAAGCAGGTTTTGACGACGTGGTGGAATGACTTCGAAAAGTTTATTGAGCTGTGGCATAAACCCCATATCCAACATCCGATCGGCTTCATCGACCACAAGAGTCTTAACGCTTTTCATCCCAAAAGCACCTGCACGATACAACTCCCAAAGTCGACCAGGAGTAGCTACTAAAATATCGATACCAGGTGTTATTAATTCTGCGTGTTTAGTCCAACCAATACCTCCATAGACAGCCACGTGTCGGATATTTGTAAATTGAGACAGCTCCGCAATGTCTTCGCCAACCTGAATAGACAATTCGCGCGTAGGGACTAAAATAATCGCTCGTGGATCGGTCCCTTCCGCCTTCACGAGTTTCATCAATAAGGGAATAACGTATGCAGCGGTCTTGCCAGTACCTGTCTGGGCAATACCTAATACATCTTTTCCCGATTTAATCACGGGAATAGCTTCTGCTTGAATGGGGGTTGGCGTCACAAAACCAATCTCTTCTAATGCTTTTAAAATTGATTTCCCAATACCAAATCCTTCAAATGTTGTCATTCTCAATGCTTTTAATAGAGTGCAAAGTTAACTTTTCTTAGCCATTTTCAGCTTTAAGTCAACAGCGTGACAGAATGAGGGATATGAGAATAGTTAAAAGCTCTAGCGAAAGCGAAATAGCCAAATGCTAAATCAATTGAAATACCTTACCAGGAAGGCCAACAAGAATGCCTGCAAATTCAAGATTAAGCAATGTCGGCGAGACTTTACTCATGGGTAAGGCTGTCTTGATGCAGATTAAGTCAATGGCAGTAGGTCCATTCTCACGAAGGAGGTCAGTAATTTTTTTCTCCTCCTCATTAAATTCATAAAACAGACAAGGCTGAATTGCATCAGGGCGACTTTTTGTAGCGCTCCAATTCATAACGTATTCCAGATCTAAGAGTGACTCGATCAAGGCCGCTCGATTTGATTTAATCAGGAAATGACACCCTTCAGCATACACATCGCCTACTCGACCTGGGAAAGCAAAGACATCGCGGTTGTAGGAATTGGCAATATCAGCAGTGACTAAGGCGCCCCCTTTTTTAGCTGATTCAACCACAATAGTCGCATCTGAAAGTCCTGCAATAATACGATTTCGGCGCAAAAAATTTGTCCGCTCAATCTTTGAAAAGCTCATAAAATCGGAAACCAGACCACCTCCATTTTCAATCATCTCTCGAGCAACACCAGCATGCAAACTAGGGTAAATAGTCTCTAAACCATGGGCTAATACTGCAACAGTTGGCAGCCCATTGCGCAAAGCCGACTTATGCGCATGAATATCAATACCATAAGCTAAGCCACTTACAATAACGATCCGATAACCCTTTTCGACCAAAGCACCAATCAGTTGATCAACCATTCGCTTTCCATATTCAGTAGCACTACGGGTTCCAACAAGACTGATCGTCTTACCCTCGTTTAGCGGTGGATTTCCTTTCACATACAATACTATGGGGGCATCAGCACAGGCTTTTAATCGCTGCGGATAATCGGCATCAAGATAGAACAGCGCCTTGATGCCATTTTTTTGCATAAACTCTACCTCTTGGCTAGCACGCGACATTAACTTAGACCTAAAAATATTTTTAGCTAAAATAGTCCCTATTCCAGGGACTAATCGCAACGTTTTCTCCTTTGATTTAAGCACCTCTTCGGCCGATCCAAGGTAGGCAATTAATGACTTTGCCGTGATACTTCCAATGCCAGGGATTAGGGATAACGCAATTTTACTGATCAACTCATTTTCCATAATGCAGAAAAGATTAGACTGGGAAATAAAGTGACCAAAAAAGCGAAAGCTAACAATCGAATAGTCGTTATGCTGGTCCAGCAATCGTCGAATGCTACGGAATAGAACTAGCCCATTAATTGGTTCAAATCGCCACTTCTATTTTGGACAAATTCATGATGGCGATAACCATTTAAGTTCTGGGCCGTATTCGATTGGTTAAACTTATCGTGATCCCACAGATGGGTAGGCTGAGAATCTTTGACCAGTATAATGCTCTCTTGAAAGGAGGTTCCATTCAGTTCCGTAATCGCCTCCATTGCTTCTGCACTCTTAGGCATCTCCACAAATCCATACCCTTTTGAACGGCCAGTAAATCGATCGTAGATTATCTTACTCGAAGTCACGTAGCCATAATGAGCAAATAATTTCTGTAAATCCTGAGAAGTGGTGGTTTGGTTAAGTTGTGCAATAAATAGGTTCACAATAGTAAGTTTTAAGGGTTAAAAAAAAGTAATGGCCATCAAGGACCATCAATACGCTAGGATTAAACGTTCAAATTGATCTCGGCTTAAGACTGAATGTCAATGATTAACGAAGCATTTATTTTCTAGCGCTTAGTAAAGTTAGCTAAAACATTGGAAAAAGAGAAGAGGCTAATTAACCTATTTTAAATAGCCTACAAAAGTTTTTTGGGAAGCAGTTTTCATTACCTTTGTTCAAATGATAGACCAGGGAACGATACAGCAGATACTCGATGTTGCAGAGATTGCAGATGTTGTTGGTGATTTTGTGACCTTAAAACGTCGCGGAACCAGCATGATCGGGCTCTGTCCGTTTCATAACGAGAAAACACCGTCGTTTAATGTCTCTCAAGCCAAAGGAATCTATAAATGTTTTGGATGCGGTAAAGGTGGATCATCGGTTAACTTCATCATGGAGCACGAACATCTCTCCTATACCGAAGCTTTACGCTGGTTAGCTGGTAAATACAACATTTCAATTCGCGAAAAGGAAGAAAATCCTGAAGATATTAAGGAGCGTAATGATCGGGAGAGCCAACTTATTGTTTCAGAATTTGCTCAAAAATTCTTCGATGGTCAACTTTGGGATTCAAACTCAGGGCGATTAATTGGGCTATCCTACCTCCGTCAGCGCGGAATGCGGGACGACATCATCAAGAAATTTGGGATCGGCTATTGCCCCGAAGGGAAAGATATTATGACGAATGCCGCTCTTAAAGAGGGGTTCAAAATGGAGTTTTTGGAGAAAACAGGTCTAACCATTAAACGTGAAGATTGGGTGCGCGACCGCTTTTCTGGTCGTATGATGTTCCCCATTCATGGCATCTCAGGACGGGTAATCGGGTTTGGCGGTCGAACACTGTCGCAAGATAAAACAATCGCCAAATATTTAAATTCTCCAGAATCCGATATCTACCATAAAAGTCGAGTGCTATACGGTATTTTTCAAGCCAAACGATCAATTATTCAAGAGGATAAATGCTACCTTGTAGAAGGCTATACCGATGTAACATCACTTCACCAATCGGGAATAGAAAATGTCGTTGCTTCCTCAGGCACCTCATTGACCATCGATCAAATTCGTTTAATCAGAAGGTTTACCAATAACGTGACGATCATTTATGATGGCGATCAGGCTGGTATAAAAGCCTCGATGCGTGGTATCGATATGGTTCTTGAAGAGGGGATAAACGTCAAGGTGTTACCACTTCCAGAGGGGGAAGATCCAGACTCATTCTCTAGATCGATGAGTTCGACTGAACTGAAAGAATATATCAAAGGCCACGAGACAGACTTTATAAAATTCAAGACCAAGCTTCTGCTTGCTGGCGTGGAGAACGACCCCATCAGTCGAGCGAAGCTTATCACAGATATAGTAAGCTCAATTGCGGTTATCCCAGCAGAGATTGTGCGTTCGGAATACTTAAAAGAGTGCAGCAGACTGCTTGACGTTCGAGAGACGGTGCTTTACAATGAGATCAGAAAGCTTAAAGTCAAGTCGGAAGATGAGATGATCAAGCATCAAGAAAGGGAACTTCTTAAGGAGGCCAATGTCAAAGCACCAATTATTAATTTGCCTTTACCAGAGGTTAATCCGTGCGAAAATGAAGAGCGAGAACTTCTCAAGTTATTGCTAAAATATGGTTCAAACCTACTCTACGAAGTTGAGAATCCTGAACAGGAAACGCCAGATCAAGTTTCAGTCTCGGATTTTATCCTTGCTGAATTAGATGCCGACCAGATGGTTTCTGTCAATCCAACCATTAAAGCCATCTTCGACGAATACCGACTTCATTTCGACACCGAAAATTTCGATGCGATTAAATATTTCGTGAACCATTCAAACCTTCAAATCAGTCAACTTATTTCCGATATTCTATCTGAGAAAAATAAACTAAGTCAGTTTTGGCGAAAGAAAGGGAGCTTTATTGAAGAGGAGCATGAGATATTACAACAGTTAGTCCCTAAGGTCCTGCAGGAATGCAAACTGCGCTATATCTCATTCTTAATTGGCCAAGCAGAACAAGGGATCCGAAAAGCTTCTGAGGAACACAATGATGACGCTGTCCTTGAATTTCAAACCCGATACCAAAAACTAAAAACGGTTGAAAAGCTTTTGTGTGGTCATCTGGGAAAAAGAACAATAACCTCTTAGTTGTTGACCTAAGTAAAATTAAAAGCCGAAGTTAACGCAACTAATAAACGATAGCAAGATATGATATTTGTTACGGGTGGGACAGGCATGGTTGGAGCTCATTTACTCTATGACCTAACGCAAAAGGGAGAGAAAGTTCGTGCCCTGAAACGACCTGGCAGCCCTATCCAGAAAACAGAAAAAATATTCTCATTTTACACCTCAACACCCGAAAATCATCTGAATAAAATCGAATGGGTCGAAGGGGATATCCTAGACAAAGATGGACTGAGCGAGCTACTGGTCGGAATAACCCAAATATACCATTGTGCGGCTATTGTTTCCTTTGACGCTTCAAAGCGTGATGAGATTATCCATATCAATGGCGAAGGGACGGCCAACTTAGTCGATCTAGCTCTAACATTAGGGATCTCTAAATTTTGTCATGTTAGCTCAATTGCCGCGATTGGAGCCCCACCAGACGGTTTAGAGGCAAATGAGGAGCATCCTTGGCGTACCTCGAAAGAAAATTCAGCTTATGCCGAGAGTAAATACAATGCGGAGATGGAGGTGTGGCGCGGAACCTTGGAAGGTTTAGATGCCGTGATTGTAAACCCTTCAGTCATCATTGGTCCAGGCGACTGGAAAACAGGGAGTTCCACACTGTTTTCCACGATCTGGAAAGGGATGAAATTTTACACATCTGGTGGAACAGGATTTGTAGATGTCAAAGATGTAGTAACTGCGATGCAGCTATTAATGACAGAAGAAAACTGGGTTTCGGCAAAGAATCAACGCTACATCCTCAACGCCGAAAATCTTCTTTACCGCGACTGCTTTAATTTAGTAGCCGATAATCTTAAAGTGAATCGACCTAAGATACGGGCCACAAAAACTTTATTAACGATTGGCTATCGAATAGCTGCCATCAAGAAATTTTTTACTGGAATACCAGCAGCTCTAACCCGAGAAATCGCCAAGAGTGCAAATAAGGTTAGTTTTTATGATGGGACAAAGATTGCCAAGGCCTTTAATTTCTCCTATATTTCCATAGCAGATTGCATTCAGCAGAACTCAAAAATCTTCTTAGCCGAGCATCGTCGTAAGGATTAACTAAATTCTGTTATTTTTGATCTAATTATGAAAACAGAAGATCGTTCAATTCTCGGATTTTTAAAGCTATGCGTTATCGCAATTAACCTATTTGGCGTTAATGCATGTGGCTATTCTGCTTCTGATAAGTCAGGAACTAAAGAGATTCAAAATACCCAAATTATTTCGGATGACACGGTGATGGATGATTCGCAAGTGGTTCATTCCTTAACCCTTTCACCTAAAGACCCAAAACCAGGAGAGCCTTTTCGAATCTTGGCTATTGGTGGACAGGAGATCAAAAAAGCAGTAATCCGAGTGATGTTTAATGGCTCTAAACTTACCTCTCAACACAGTAGGCTGGGCAATGGACTCCCATTTTGGCGAATTGATGAATTTAGTGGCGCAGAGGCCGGAAGCTACCAAGCAGAGTTGGTGGCAAACAACCAACAAATCAAAAAGATCACTTTTATGATCGCACAAAAAAAGAGTATCTCGAATAGCCAATCGATCTGGGAGAGTTCTAAATCTTGGAGTAATGAATTGGAGTCTCTTTATTCAGCATGGGTGAATGCTCTATTTTTTGATGCCACTGAAAGCACCTCTTGGGCCGCACTTCATGAGGTGACTCAAAACAAGGATCAGAATTTTCTATATAACTACCTCTCGCTTAACGAGGATAATGGAACCGAAAAGAATAAAGTTATCATGCAGCCCGACTGTGCTGACAACCCCTTCTACCTACGAGCTTATTTTGCTTGGAAGCTAGGCCTCCCTTTTGGCTATCACGTAACCGACAGAGGTTATCTTGGTCGTGCTCCTCAAACAGGACAATGGATTACCAATAATTCACACACGTCGAAGACACAAACAACCTTATCCTTTAATGGCTTTTTACGAAATGTGATGAATGGTGTTCATTCAGGCACTGCACGTACGGCCCTAAAAGATGATAGCTCGGATTATTACCCGGTCGATCTGAAGCGAAATGCTTTGCGGCCTGGCATCGTTTATGCCGATCCCTATGGTCATACGCTCATACTTGTCAAATGGATTCCTCAAACCGAAAACCATCCAGGTACACTTTTAGCTGTCGATGCACAGCCCGATAAGACGATCGCCATCAAGCGTTTTTGGAAAGGGAACTTTCTATTTAACACCTCTGAGGTTATTGGGGAACCAGGATTTAAAGCATTCCGACCAATAATCATCAAAGAAAATCAATTCTATTTACTCAATAATAAGGAGCTAACAAAGGAATCTGGGTTTATCAATTTTTCTTTACAGCAACAGAAATTAACAAACAATGAGTTTTATTTGGCGATGGAAAGAGCCATCAATCCAAAGCCATTGGATCCAGAGACGGCGCTTCTTGATCTTATCCAGGCACTCCACGAGCAACTTCTTGTTCGAGTTAAATCAGTGGAGACGGGGGAAGTGTATATGAAAGCGCATCCTGGGGTGATTATTCCGATGCCTTCAAGAGCTGCAGGGGTTTTTCAGACTGGTGGGATCTGGGAAGATTTCTCCACCCCAAATCGCGACTTAAGGCTCCTAATTGCCATTGATGCGGTGCTTGATTTTCCAGACCGAATTGTTCAAACACCTGAAGATTTTAAAATGCCTGCGCTTCGTTCATCAACTCAAGTAAAAACTAAATTGGAAACCTTAATGAAGGAGAAGCTCAATGAGCTATTCATCACCTACACCCGAACAGATGGAGTAGAACAAAAACTTTCATTAACAGAGATTGTGCGAAGAAGAGCTGGGTTTGAGATGGGCTATAATCCCAATGATGGGATCGAGATACGTTGGGGAGCCCCTGAAAATAGTACCGAACGGTCGGCGTGCCGCAGACACGTGCCAGCAAACCAACATGAAGCAATGAATACAGTGAGGGTCTGGTTTCAAAAGAGACTTCATCCTCCGACCTAAAAAATCACATTGCTATAAAAACCGACTAAACAACAAACTAAAACAAGCTTGCCAAATGAAAAAAATTATAACCCTGCTATGCTGCTGGTATTCGATCAGTGCCTCAGGAATTACACTTAAAGGATTGCCTATCTGGGAGAAAGACCATCCCATTGTTAGCACCGACTGGTTAATCTCAAAGACAACTGCGAAAAGTGCGATCTATCAAACGGAGGACGGCAAACTGGTTTTCAGCAATGGCATTACGGCACGCACGTTTACCCTGTTCCCAAATGGGGCCACCGTTGGATTAGAACTGTTAAACACCAACGAGTCGTTTATTCGATCTGTCAGACCTGAAGCAGAAGTTGAACTAGGCAGTCTAAAGTTTAAAGTAGGCGGCCTACTTGGTCAGCCTATTCACAACTATTTACTTCCGGAGTGGCTTAGCAAGATGACAACCGATCCATATGCGTTTCAGCTGGCAGACTATACAATTTCAGATGTTAAAGCTCGTTTCCCACTCAAGAAAAGATCCACATGGATGGCCAAAGACCTACCTTGGCCATTGCCTGGCAAGGAACTAATCTTTCGTTATCAGCTAAATGATCAAGCAATTGCACTTTGGCAAGAAAAAATTCATTCCAAAGAGCACCTAGACTACTTAAAGTCAGTCGTCGTAGAGATCCATTATGAGCTATATGATGGGATGCCTGTGTTCTCTAAATGGATTAAAGTATTAAATGACTCGAAGCAGGAGATTAGGGTTAGCAAATTTAAAAGCGAAATTCTAGCAGTCCACGAAGGGGAGAATGCTGTCGATGCGAAAAAAAAGTGGGATCTTCCCAATATCACGGTCGAATCGGACTATAATTTCGGTGGTATGTCTAATGAGAGTCTATTTAATTCAAGTATTGCTTGGAACCTTGATACGCTTTATAAAACGCAAGTTAGCTATGAACTAAAAACACCCTGTTTATTAGAAGCCTATCCTAAATATGGCCCCAACCAATCTGTCAAACCAGGATCTTCCTTCGAGTCTTTTCGCATCTGGGAACTGGTACACCACAGTTTAGACCACGAAAATAAATCACTTGAGCACCGTAGAATGCTTCGCTCTTTAGCACCTTGGTCAACAGAGAATCCAATCTTGATGCACGTTCGAGGATCTAAAGATGAGGAGGTAATAAAAGCCATTGATCAATGTGCTGAAGTTGGCTTCGAGATGGTTATTATGACCTTTGGTAGCGGCTTTGAAGTGGAAGATCAAAGTCCCGAAAACCTTGAGCGGATGAAAAAATTAGCTGACTATGCTCATTCAAAAGGGATTGCGCTAGGCGGCTACTCCTTGCTTGCGAGTCGGAGTGTAGGTGAAGGCAATGATGTGGTTATGCCCAAGGGAATGTCTCCAACATTTGGCAATTCACCTTGTATCGAGAGCCAATGGGGAATTGATTATTTCAATAAACTATATAATTTCTACACAAAAACAGGCTTAGATATCCTGGAACACGACGGGTCGTATCCAGGTGATATCTGCATCGCCACAAACCATCCAGGACACACTGGAGTGGATGATTCACAGTGGAATCAGCATGCACGAATCGCTCAGTTCTACCAGTGGTGCCGCGAGAAAGGGATCTATCTCAATGTGCCTGATTATTATTTCCTAAGTGGAAGTAACAAGACCGGCATGGGCTATCGGGAGACTAACTGGTCGCTACCTCGCGCTCAGCAAGAGATAATCGAGCGGCAGAATATCTATGATGGAACATGGGATAAAGCACCATCGATGGGCTGGATGTTTGTCCCACTGGTTCAATATCATGGTGGTGGAGAAGAAGCGACGATTGAACCGTTGAAAGACCATCTGCCACACTATACACAGCGACTAGCCAATCTTTTTGGCGCAGGCGTTCAAGCTTGTTATCGGGGTCCACAATTGTACGACAGTCCAGAAACTCAAGCAGTGGTGGCTAAATGGGTGGCTTTTTACAAGAAACATCGGACAGTCTTAGACGGTGATATCATCCATATTCGTCGACCAGATGGACGCGACTATGATGCCATTCTACATGTTGATCCAGCGGGCGTTGAGAAAGGGCTGTTAATGATTTATAATCCATTGAATGAGCCAATTACCCGCACCCTGAGTATTCCGATTTATTATACGGGATTGAATAATAAAGCGAGCATAAAGGAACAGGAAGGTA
Organism: uncultured Bacteroidia bacterium; assembly: GCA_903897145.1. GTDB lineage: Bacteria > Bacteroidota > Bacteroidia > Bacteroidales > Prolixibacteraceae > JAAFHB01. The sequence continues at coordinate 83,479 of CAIUAN010000057.1, forward strand.
CATCAAAAGATGTTCTGATTACCCGTGATTATAAAATTAACCTGACTGTTAAAATACCTGCTAAAGGGTATCAATACTTTACTTTCAGATGAAAAAAATAATTTGGGTTATTCTCCTCCTGTGCACCACTCCGCTGACAGGTTTGGGGCTGGTTAACAAACGCGCGCCCCAAACTGGGACGACAGATAATCCGGTCACTGTTAACCGACCGGTAAAAGTTTTCATTCTTGCGGGGCAGTCCAACGCCGTCGGGTTTAATCATATCAAAGAGCTTCATAATTCCAAGACCTTTTTATCTGAAAACTCAGCGAATTTTTCCAAGGTAATGTTCTGGCCGGGAAGTAATGCGAGGCCTGGATTTGAAAATGCATGGACAAAACTGCAGCCAGGTGTTTCTGGAATTTCAATTGGAGAACCTTACAAAGATGGCTGCTTTGGTCCTGAAATAGGATTTGCCTTAACGCTTCAAAAACTACTGCCAGGTGATAAAATTGGAATCATAAAATATGCAGAAGGTGCGACAGGCATCGCCCGAAGCCGGGATTATAGCGATTATATCCCTGCTCTGAAAGACTTTGACGACAAGGGACGGAATTGGCACCCGCCGGTTGAAGGGAAAGAAGGCGGATTGCTTTATAATAATCTAACAGAGAATATTCTGAAAGCCTTGAAGAGTTTGAATAATCTAGGATTGAAATACGAAATCAGCGGCTTTCTTTGGATGCAGGGAGAGCATGAGGCCGGGATTAGCAAAAAGATGGCGGAGGATTATGGTAAATTACTTTCCCTTTTCAGAGAATCGGTACGTCACGATCTTAACATCAAAGAACTTCCATTTATGGTGGGGGAAATTAACAGTCATACCTGGGCATTTGCTGAGATTGCCCGAAAACAGCAGACTCAGGCGTGTGAGAATGATCCTCGCAGTCTGCTGATTAAAACATCTGATCTTTCCCGGGGAAGCATCGGAGGTGCTGCACATTTCGATGCTGAAGGGATGATGACACTGGGCAATCGTTTCGCTCAGGGAATGCATACGTTTCTCTATCGCAAAGCTATTGATCCAAAGCATCCGGTAATTTCTTTTAGAACCCTTCTCGAAGAGCTCGGCGACAGATCAGCTATTACCCAATGGCCATCACCAGAATTTCGGTCATTGCAGGCAAGTAGCTATAACAGGGAATCCATAGCACCTGATAAGCCTGGTTGGTTTGCCGACAGCGACGGGGTTAGCTGGATCCGAGAAGAGATGAATATTGGCAAAAAAGAATTTGTCATTATGGAACACGACGGACCAGGTTGCATCACCCGAATGTGGACGCCATTCTTCTATTACGGTTTTAATAACCGAACCGGTCCGAATGTAAAAATTTACCTCGACGGCAATAAAATTCCCATTATAGATGAGAATTTCATTGCTCTACTTACAGGAAAAGGGACAATCCATCCACCTTTTGCCAGCTACACAGCTCGGGCAGGAGTTTGTTTTCTACCCATCCCTTTTTCAAAAAGTTGCAAGATAACCCTCGATGACAAAGCATTTTATAACATCATCAATTACCGAGCTTATCAGAATAGCGAAAGCGTAGAAACATTCTCAAAAGATACTTACAACAAAAATACCGCTCTATTACAGACTACAACAGAATCATTGGCAAACCCACAACCTTACACGGAAGGGTGGCAAAAATCGATCGAAAAGACCATCAAACCGAACGATAGTTTGATGATTAAGCTACCTGAAAAAAATCATGCCATCAGGCAAATAACAATCCAGTTCAATCCCAAAAGTAGTTTGCAGACGCTTCGGTCAACGATTCTCAAAATAGCTTTCGATGGGAAACAAACTGTCTGGTGCCCGGTTGGTGATTTCTTTTGCAGTCCGGATACCATCAATCCTTTTACAACTAAAAATCTAAGCGTCTCAAGACAAGGCCTAATGACCTGCAACTGGCGAATGCCCTATTCATCCAATGCCCAATTAACCCTTATCAATCTTCAGAAACAGGAGGTCACTTTATCTGTAGGACTTAATGTAGGTGATTATAGCTGGAATGACCAGTCTATGTATTTTCATACTAACTGGCAAGATGTCGGATCGTTACCAGGCAATCATTTTTCTGATTTGAATTTTATTAGTATCACAGGAAAAGGCATTTTAGCCGGAGATGCATTGACCGTTCTATCCCCTGGCACAGGCTGGTGGGGTGAAGGGGATGAAAAAATATATATTGATGAAAATGATATCAAGCGGAGATTTCCATCGCATTTTGGAACCGGCACTGAGGACTATTATGGCTGGGCTGGAGGAGTTAACCCGACCGGCAAAGACACCTTTTCGATGCCCTTTGGTTCGAATGTAAGAATTGGAAATCCGCTAAACCCAAAAGGATATAATATTTGTTTACGCAATCGTATTCTAGATGATATTCCTTTTAATAACCGGCTGGTATTTGATATGGAAGCTTCTCCAGGAACAGATATTCGTAATTACTGGAACCTTCTGGCTTATTCAATGGTCACTTACTGGTACGGAATGCCAAACTCAAAGTCGAATAGGGCACCTCAGCGCGATCGGGCCAGGCAGAAGCTGATCTCAGTTTCTGAATTAGAACGGATGCAGCAATTGTTGAAAGACAGTGTGATCAGCAATATAAAGAAACCTGAGAAATGAAAAAACTGATCGTTGGTCCGTTAATCTTATTTGCCATTTATGAGACATTCTTTGGCGGCAATTGCGAAAATAATCTAACTTTAAGCGTTAAGATTCCAGCAAATGGGAACACCAATCTCAGTTAAAAGAACCGAAACAATAACGATCAGACTAATAAACTAAACCATGAAAATCATTAAAATTATTACATTCATTCTTACGATTGGGATTTTTACATCGTGCTACAATGATCCCAAAATAGGGACTAAACCACTAAAATATAATAAAGGAACATTTGGGTATGATGTCCAATTTATGAAAGGGAAAGATAGCCTTGTGATACTAAAAAACGGAGATGCTCAGGTAATGGTCTCTACAAAATACCAAGGCAAAGTTTTCACCAGTACGGCACAAGGGCTTAGTGGTAATAGTGCAGGCTGGATCAATTATAAAGCATTAGCATCTGATAAGATCGCTGCCCATATCAATGCATATGGGGGAGAAGATCGCATGTGGCTTGGTCCTGAAGGGGGTCAATTCTCGATATTTTTCAAACCTGGAGACAAGATGGTCTTTGACAATTGGCAAACACCTGCAGGTCTTGATAGTGAGCCATGGAATTTGGGAGCTCATGATTCAATATCTGTTTCGATGGGCAAAGAGATGTCGTTGCAAAACTTTTCAGGCACGAGGTTTGAAGTCGCCCTATCACGCAAAGTAACCTTACTTTCAAATTCAGATCTTGCAAAAAGCTTAGATATTACTCTAAATTCAGGAGTCAAATGGGTAGGTTTTGAATCGTCTAACACCTTAAAAAACAGAGGTACAGAGACCTGGACAAAAGAGAAAGGAACCATTAATATTTGGATGCTCGCCATGCTTACGCCATCCCCATCTGGTGTTGTGGCGATACCGTATATACAAGGAGACGAAAAAGAACTTGGAAAAGTTGCAACCACCAACTATTTTGGAGAGATCCCAGCTGATCGAATTAAAATCGAAAAAGGGATCTTGTATTTTAAAGTCGATGGGAAACATAGAAGCAAGCTAGGTTTATCTGATAAACGAGCCACGACCTTTGCAGGAAGTTACGATTCAGAGCATCACATGCTAACGATTCTTCAATTTACAAAGCCTTTAAAAAATTCAGGTTACATCAATCAATTATGGGAAATTCAAAAAGAGCCGTTTAAAGGGGATGTTATCAACTCCTATAACGATGGCCCTTTAGCCGACGGCACACAGATGGGACCATTTTACGAAATTGAGAGCTCTTCGCCAGCGGCCTTTTTAGCGCCTGGCGAAACGCTAAATCACACCCAACGTATCTATCACTTTATTGGGGACGATGAAAGTCTTGCTAACATATCCAACAAGGTACTAGGTGTATCAATCAACCAGCTGAATAAAGCTTTTACTAAACCCTAAGCGCCTAAGACAGTAAAAAAATAGAGATGTTATGAAAATAGTAGTTATTGGCGGAACAGGGCACATTGGGACTTATCTAATTCCGAGATTGGTTTTAGATGGGCATGAGGTGATCTGTGTGAGCCGAAAAAAGAGTGTCCCCTTCCAACAAAATCCAGCCTGGGAATCCGTAACTAAGATTGCTATTGATCGTGAATCCGCAGAAAAAGAGGGCAATTTTGGGGAGCAGATCAAAAATCTAGGGGCAGCAGCAGTGATCGACTTGATCTGCTTTACACCTGAGAGTGCAAAACAACTTGTGGATGCTCTTAGAGGCCATGTGAAACATTTTCTCCATTGTGGAACTATTTGGGTTCATGGTCATAGTGAAGTAGTGCCGACAAAAGAGACTCAGCTTCGAGAACCAATTTGTGATTATGGCAAGAAAAAAGCGGCAATAGAAACCTATCTTCTTGCTGAGGCAGAAGAAAATCAGTTTCCTGTCACCATCTTACATCCAGGACATATTGTTGGACCAGGTTGGAATCCAGTAAATCCTATTGGGACCGAAAACCCAGAGGTCTTCAAACGGTTAGCTGAAGGTCTAGAAGTTGTCCTTCCCAATCTAGGGATGGAAACACTGCATCATGTGCACGCGGATGATGTCGCTGCAGCTTTTTGTGCTGCACTAGCCAATTGGGATAATGCTGCTGGGGAGTGTTTCCATATCGTTTCAGAACAAGCGCTTACCTTACGAGGGTATGCCAATGCAGTTTCCGCATGGTTTGGACAAAAGCCAAATCTTAGCTTCCTATCCTGGGAAAAATGGAAAGAAACAGTATCACCACTAGAAGCAGATGAGACCTGGGACCATATTGCACATAGTCCGAATTGCAGCATTGAGAAAGCCAAACGGATGATTCACTTCAATCCACAATATACCTCCCTACAAGCTATTGAAGAGGCGGTTAACCACCTATTAAAGATTAATTAAATCATGAAAAAGATTTGTATTTTATTTTTTGCCTTGCTCATCACGCTAAATTTAAGGTCTCAAGATCAAGCATTACTCTCAAAAGAGGATTTCAGCTTCCTAAAAGAGATGACTAAGGAAGTCGTTGAACGTTCTCGCGTTTATCCAAATCAAATAGCATCAAAAGATTTTGGAGCCAACAACAGTGGAGGTGTTTTAATTAAACCAGGAGGTAGCGAAGCTTATCCAGCCTTTTGGATTCGCGATTATGCCATGTCGATCGAAAGTGGATTTATCCCTGTTAAGGAGCAGAAACACATGCTGCTAGTTGCAGCCTCCGGACAATGCGATCAGACATGGATAACGGATGGCGGTTGCATGATCCCGATGGGCGCCATACCGGACCATATGCGACTTGACGATAGTAAGCCTATTTATTTCCCTGGAACGTACGATTCCAAAGGACAAGGGAACAAAAAATGGGGAATGATGCCACCCTATTGCGATCAATATTTCTTTGTTGACATGGCTTATTTCTACATCAAGAATAGTTCCTCGACGAAGTTGTTAAATGAAAAGATCAAAGGAGTTACGCTCATTGATCGACTTGAGTTAGCTTATAAAACACCTCCCACAAAGCAAGAGGGAGTGCTTGTTTACGCCACCGAAGATTTCAGAGGGGTAGACTTTGGTTTTAGAGATGTGATCACCATTACCGGGGAGTTATGTATGCCTTCAATATTAAAATATAAAGCATCATTAGAGCTTGCTGAACTTTTCGACTTGCTTAAAAATCGAGAAAAAGCAGCTCTTTATCGCAATGATGCCAAACGTCTTAAGGAGGAGATCCCTCAACATTTTTCAGACTCTCGCGGCATGCTCCTTGCCTCAACAGGGAAAAGTAAGCAAGCAGATATCTGGAGTACTGTAATGGCTATTTACTACGGAATTATCGAGGGAGAGCAAGCGCTAAATGCGTCGCGCACCATTACCGATGGGTATAAGAAAGGTCTATTAGCGAAGAATGGAAATATTAGGCACATCTTTATTGGGGAGGATTTTAGTGAGAAATCGGCATGGGAGAAAAGCCTTGTGCAAAAAGGCGATTATCAAAATGGTGGCTACTGGGGAACGCCGACAGGCTGGGTTTGCTACACAATAGCCAAAACAGATCCTGCCGCAGCGAAGCAACTGGCGAAGGAATATATTGACAATTTGCGTGCTGGCGATTTTCGCAAAGGGGGTGAGTATGGAGAACCTTGGGAGTGCTATAATATCAAGGCCCCTCAAAACTCTATTTACATGACCACCGTAACCTCCCCTTACACCGTATTCAAAAACCACAATCAATAACTAAAAATCGAAATTAATCCTTAGACTAACAAGAAGCTTAAATCTATGAAACTAGCAATAACCTTACTCCTTTTAATCAGTATCACCTTTGGTGGGAATGCTCAAGATTTTAAAAAAGAAGAATTAGCTTGGGCACGAAAAATCCGACGGGCTGAATTAAACGACCCGATGCGCCCGAATTGGCACCTCACCATCGCTGAAGGGAAAGCGATGCCTTTTGATCCCAATGGAGCAATATTCAAAGATGGAGTCTATCATCTTTGGTATATCTATCAAGACGAGGGAAAATGCAATTGGCAACATCTCACCAGCATCGACTTATTTCATTGGCGCTGGATGGTCAACGACCTGAAACCTAATCCGGGCGATCCGGAACATGATATTTTTAGTGGAAACGCTTTTCTTGCGAATGATGGTAAAGTAGTCTTAGCTTACCACGGACTTGGAACCGATGGAAACTGCGTGGCAGTTAGTGCCGACAACGAATTGAACGAATGGACGAAGCCCAAAATAAATCCTATCGCAAAACCAGGATGGGATCCACATATGTGGGTTGATGGCACCACTTATTATCAAATTTCAGGTGGTATTCCAGGAGCCAAACATCCGAACCCTCCAGTCCTATACGTAGGCGATAGTTACGATAAACCAATGAAAAAGGTGGGTGAGTTTATGACTCATAACATGCCCGATGTAAATGACTTTGAAGATGTCTCATGTCCAGATTTTTTTAAATTGGGAGATAAATGGGTACTTCTGTGCATCAGTCATACTCGCGGCGCTCGCTATTACATTGGCACATGGGATGGGAAACAATTTAACCCTGAGTCACATCACCGGATGAACTGGCCAGGCGGAACCATGTTTGCACCTGAAACACTTCTCGACAGTCAAGGAAGACGTATTATGTGGGCTTGGGTGCTGGATAGAAAATCTGGACCATCGAGTGGAATGATGTCGATGCCAAGAGTATTAACACTTTCAAAAGATAAGCAATCTCTCGTCATTGAGCCGCCAAAAGAGGTCGAACAACTAAGGTACGCAGAGAAAGAAGAAAAGTCCATGCAGCTTACCGCAGGACAGACGATAAAATTAGAGCATATAGCTGGGAACAGTTTAGAGTTGAACCTAACAATTCGACCAGGTGATGCAAAACGCTTTGGGATTAATGTTTTCTGCTCGAATGATGGTCGCGAGAAAACGCCTATCGTGATAGATCGGGTAAAAAATATTCTCCAGATTGACATGCGAACTTCTGGGCTTGACAGACCGATCTACAATGAGTTTGCGATGGCCTTTGCATCTCCAGATCCGAAGCATAATCCAGTCGTGGAGACCGAAGAAGCACCACTGATATTGAAAGATGGAGAGAAAGTTCAAGTGCGAATATTCTTAGATAAATCGATGCTTGAAGTTTTTGTCAATGGTCGTCAATGCCTTACGCAAGTGATTTATCCAACGCAAAAAGATGCGATCGGGATAGAACTTTTTGCTGACGATGCTCCAATCAAAGTTGAAAATATGAAAGCATGGAAATTATTCCCTGCGATGCAATGGTAATTATAAACTATATCTAACCTTTTAAAATAACACAAACAATGAAGACCAACACCTTTAAAACCGTTTATCAATTTTTTTTTAGTCTAGCGATTTTTTTAGTAATCCTCTCGGGATGCCACACAAATCAGGCCTATGCCCAAGGTAGCTTAAAGGATCTCCCCTATCTCGACAACACCCAAACACGATCCATCTCGGCAGAAAATATAACCGGAGCAAAGGGTATGGGTGGCATGGCTATTCCAGATCCGACAGAGAAAAAGCCTGCGGCCTCAGGTCGGGCAGCCGACGTCCTAGGACAAGGATGGAAAGTTAAGCCATTCCTAAGAGTTAACGCTGGAGAAACGACAACCATTATGGATGTCGATGGCCCAGGGACGATTGAGCATATCTGGATGGTAGAAGGGTTAAGCAGAGCCAATATCATCCGAATATATTGGGATGGAGAGGCTACACCATCGGTGGAAGTTCCTGCTCCTGATTTTTTTGCCGTTGGACATGAGAAATTTGCTCGCGTGAACTCGCAAGTTGTGGTTGTCAATCCTCAAAATGCACTAAACTGCTATTGGCCAATGCCCTTTAGAAAGCATTGTAAAATAACCTTCACCAATGAAGCCTCTACAGACTTGGATCTACTGGCCTTTCAGATCACCTATGCCATAAAGAAAGTAGCAAAAAACGCAGGCTATTTCCACGCGCAATGGCGCAGGGCGACTACCGGAACGGAAAATCCATATGTTATCTTAGATGGCGTCAAAGGTAAAGGACGTTATGTAGGGACTTTCTTATCCTGGACACAGCGTTCAAAAGGATGGTTTGGCGAAGGAGAAGTGAAATTCTTTATGGATGGTGACACAAAATTTCCAACAATTTGCGGAACAGGAACTGAAGATTATTTCTTGGGCAGTTATGGCTTTCAAGAAGTGTATTCCACCGCCTATTCAGGTACAACACTTGCAGCATCAGATAATGGCGAGCTTCCAAATCTTTGGAGCCTTTATCGCTGGCATCTGCCTGACCCTATTTGCTTTGAAAAAGATATAAAACTTACTATTCAAGCACTCGGCTGGGGAGGCGGAAAATATAAACAGCTAGACGACGATGTTTCATCCGTTGCCTATTGGTATCAGACAGAGCCGCATCAACCATTTCCAAAACTCTTGCCGCTTGAACAACGCAAATCAGTAAAAAAAGGAAAAGAATAATTAAAAAAAACCTAGTTAGCAATGGGATAAAAGTTAAATATATTAGCTTTCCAGACTAAATCAACTCAGACTTTAACTAACAAATGAAAAACAATACAAACCTTAACGTGCTATTTTGGTCCATCATTGTTGCCCTTGGCGGGTTTCTCTTTGGCTTTGATACGGCAGTTATTTCAGGAGTAGAAGAGCAGATACAAAAGTTATTTCAGCTAACCCCCTTCTGGCATGGATTCACCATCTCCTCTGCTTTATTCGGAACCGTGATTGGTGCGCTAGTTGCAGGACAACCAGCAGATAAGTTTGGACGAAAGCCAATTCTGTTTATCATAGCTGGTTTATATGTGATTACTGCAATTGGCACCGCCATGGCAGGTAATGTGAGCTTGTTTATCCTATTCCGCTTCTTGGGTGGCATTGGCGTAGGGGCGTCATCTGTTGTAGCACCGATGTATATCGCCGAGATATCACCAGCTAAGATTAGGGGTAAGATGACGGCGATGTTTCAAATTAATGTGATCTCAGGAATTTTGATTGCATATATTTCGAATTACCTGTTACGCGAATTTGGCACTGAACCTTGGCGGTGGATGCTAGGTGTGGCCGGCATACCCGCAGTACTATTCTTTCTCTTGCTATTCCTTATTCCGGAGAGTCCTCGATTTTTAATCAAAATTGGAGAGCTAGCCAAAGCAAAGGCCATCCTTGAAAAAATAGAAGTCGAAGCTGTTGATGATGAGATCCAAGAGATAAAACAAAGCATGGAGCAGACCTCCAACGATCATTCACAACTCTTTGTCAAGAGCCATTTCAAGCCAATCTCCATCGCATTTTTAGTGGCTATGTTTAATCAATTTTCAGGGATTAATGCCATCCTTTATTATGCCCCTCGAATCTTCGAAGCAAGTGGATTAACCAATGCAGACTCTATGTTTCAGTCGATCTTAGTTGGATTAATGATGGGAGTGTTCACCTTGGTTGGCATGTTGCTAATCGACAAAGCCGGACGGAAAAAACTTTTGATCGTTGGTTCAATTGGGATGTCAACATGCCTTGGTCTAGTGGCCAGAACTTTCTACCTCGGTGATTTTACAGGATCAGGACTATTGATTTTATTACTTACCTACATCATGTTCTTCGGATTTTCTACTGGCGCCGTTATATGGGTTTTAATTGCGGAGATATTCCCTAATAGTATCAGAGGGAAAGGGCAGTCGTTTGGAAGTTTTACCCACTGGTTATTTGCAGCAATTATAACTTTTCTGTTCCCAGTTGTGATAAAATTGGGTGTTGGTCATGCCTTCTTATTTTTCTCACTCATGATGCTATTGCAAGCCATCGTCGTCTGGCGATATTTCCCAGAGACGAAAGGAAGAACATTAGAAGATCTAGGAACTAATCTTTAATAAAGAACTATGAAAATTCGCAATATCTTTCAACTACTTATGCTATCCGTAATCAGTTCTATTTCCTTTTGTGCCTGCAATCAATCGACTACAGGAAAAGCAGGTAAGCCAATTATCGAAAAGCTTGGGACCCTCGATTGCGATATGGTTGAGACCACGCCTATCGTTTTTAAAGACCAGGTTTATCGATTCGAATATGTAAGAACCAATTATTGGGATAATAAAACGGGCGATTCTTACTTTAGGTTTGTAGATCATAAAACGGGAAAAAGAACGACGCCCTTTGCCAAAGGATTTCATTTTGGAAGCGCCTCCGTAATAGATGGGATCGTCTATGTGACAGCAGTCAATAAAGGTGACGGTGAACGGATATCTATTTTTAAATCTACCGACCTAGAACATTGGGATTCGTGGTTAGCATTTGAACTTCCCGGATGGGGAATGTTTAATACTTCGATGATCAAAGCGAAAGATAAGTATGTTTTAATGTTTGAAGTAGGCAAACCAAAAATTGAAGCAGGTGAACCTTTTACCGCACATTTTGCGACTTCCACCGATCTTAACCATTGGACTGTCTTATCACGTGAGCATAATTATGCCATGGATCGCTACACCGCTCCTCATTGTTTGCGCTACCTCGATGGTTATTATTACGATTTCTACCTCGAGGCCTTTAAAGGATATGAGGCAAGAGTGGTGCGTTCAAAGGATCTTATCCATTGGGAGGCTAGCCCCTATAATCCGGTGTTAAAAGCATCTCCTGAGGACAAACTAATACTTAATAAATCATTGTCTGACAGCATATTAAACAAAATAAACATCGCCGACGATTGGAACAACTCCGATATTGATTTTTGCGAATATCAAGGCAACCTAATTATCAATTATTCATGGGGCAATCAGTTAGGCAAGGAATTCCTCGGTGAAGCAGTTTACCGTGGCACCCAAGCTCAATTTCTAAAGGGATGGTTTCCAGAAAAATAAGAAATTCTACTAGCCTCGTAAGCACTTTAATTGTGAATAAAAACTCTTTTATGCGATTTATCCAAATCTTTCAGTCCACTCTGATTTTTCTGCTTTTGATAATAAATCCAGTTATTTCTTTAGCAGAAGGGAATGCGGTTATAATGAAGAAGGCCATCCCAATATGGGCTGAAGGTCGCGAAAAAGAGATGAATCTGAATCTAGGTTTTCGAGGTAGTTTTCAAGCGAAGAATGATCAGAAAACGATTCTTCGGATAACGGCTTCTACGCTCTATCGCGTCTCCATAAATGGTCAATATTTGGGGTACGGTCCGGCACGTGCTGGACATGGATTTTTCAGGGTCGATACTTACGATATCAGCAACAGCCTAAAATCGGGAAAGAACCTTGTAGCTGTCGAGGTGGCAGGATACAATATAAATACGTTCTATACCCTTGACCAACCCTCGTTTCTACAATGTGAAGTGGAGTCAGCAGGCAACATCGTTCTAGCGACTGCCACTGAATCTGGCTTTGAGGCATTTCAACTGAAAGAGCGGCTGCAAAAAGTAGAACGCTATAGTTTTCAGCGACCCTTCACCGAATATTACCGATTAGGACAAGATTTCGATAAATGGAAATCAGCTGAGAATATTCATCTTGCGACGTTGAAATTAGCAGTTGTAGGTTCAGGAAAATTAATATCTCGTAACCTTTTGCTTCCCGAATTCAATAAAGTTAATCCAGTAGCATTAAGTGCAAAAGGGTCTGTCGAGAATAAAAAACCACTCAAATATTACAAAGACCGTTCCTTGTGGAATATCAATAAAAACTTTAAAGGATATAAGGAAGAGGAACTTGAAGTATCGCCTTCTCAAGATATTCAGGAAATTTCGACAAAATCACTGGTAAAGATTGCCGCTCCATTCTCAAAAAACATAAAGATTAACGCGAATGAGTTTTCATCTTTTGAGTTTAGTGCTGACCTCTCAGGTTTTATTGGAGCCACAATTTCCTGCAAAGAAAAAACAAAGATCTATTTCTATTTCGATGAGATACTCTCAAAAGGTGATGTAAACACGAAAAAGCGGATGGCTGATGTCAACAATCAGATTGTTTATGAACTAGAGCCTGGAACCTATAATCTCGAGTCGTTTGAAGCCTACACCTTCAAATACTTGAAAATAATTGCAGTAAAAGGTTCCTGTCTCTTACAAGATCTCTACCTTAGAGAATATGCCTATCCTGAAAATAAGAAAGCGGCGTTTAATAGCAGCAATCTGAAGCTCAATGAAATCTACAAGGCAGCAAGGCAGTCATTCAGACAAAATGCCGTTGATCTTTTAACCGATTGTCCGTCGCGCGAGCGAGCAGGATGGCTTTGCGACAGCTATTTTTCAGCCATTATGGAGAAGGATTTTACCGGACATTCGGCGGTGGCTCATAATTTCTATGAAAACTATGCACTACCTGACAGCTTTAAGTTTCTGCCCAAAGGGATGATTCCGATGTGCTATCCTGCCGATCATTACGATGGGTCCTTCATCCCCAATTGGGCCATGTGGTTCGTAATCCAGGTAAACGACTATGCCCAACGTGGTGGTGATCCAATACTAATCGCCAAATTAAAACCACGAGTCGAGGGTATTCTAACCTATTTTAAACAGTTTGAAAATAAGGACGGACTGCTGGAAAATCTCCAAAGTTGGATCTTTGTCGAATGGTCAAAAGCAAACAACTTCGTTAAGGATGTGAACTACCCATCCAATATGCTCTATAGCGCAGTACTTGCCAATGCTGCCGATCTATATCATAATGAGCAGTGGCGACAAAAATCGGAACAGGTCAAGCAAACTATACTTAAACAATCGTACAACGGAACTTTCTTCGTCGATAATGCTATTCGGAATAAAGAGGGCAAACTTGATGTTACTACCAATACAACCGAAGTTTGTCAGTATTATGCCTATTTCTTCAACATTGCCAATCCGAAGACGCATCCTGAACTATGGAAAAAATTAACCGCCGAATTCGGACCGAACCGCGATGACAAAATAACTTATCCCAAAGTTTTCAAGGCCAATGCCTTTGTCGGAAATTATTTACGAATGGATATTCTTTCACGCTATGGTTTAAGAAGCCAGTTAATGAAAGAGATTCAGGATTATTTCTATTCGATGGCTCAGCAAACAGGTACTCTATGGGAGCATATGGGAGCTGAGGCCAGTTGTAATCATGGTTTTGCCTCTTATATCGGCCATGTGCTATACCGCGATGTTTTGGGAATAAGACATATCGACTACCACAAAAAAGAGATTACTATTCAGTTTAGCGATAACGAGCTATTGGAGTGTAGCGGGACAATCCCAATTGATAACAACTTTATTGAACTAAAGTGGAAACGATCAGAGAGTCAGATTAAATATACTGTCAAAGCGCCACCAGGATTTAAGGTGAGAATAGAAAATAGGGGTACGGCAAAATTGATTCGTGAGAATTGAAAAGACCCTAACCTGAGGAATTTCACTATCTTCGGACCTTATTCGCTGAACTATGCTTTCAATCCTTCGTCTAATTATCCTAAGCTGCATCCTGATGGAATCGGTCTGTGTATATGGGATAGAGAAGGCGGACTCACCTAAAACAAAAGCGGGACACACATTAAAAAAATCAGATTCGGCATCTCTTGGAACGATTAATCAAAATTATCAAATCCACGCCAAGAAGCTTTCAGGCTCTATCAAATTAGATGGAGTCATTGATGAGGCGGATTGGAAAAAGGCAGAGTTAGCCAATAATTTTTATCAGGTTCTCCCCTATGATACAAGCCATAGTATTGCAAAGTCAGAAGTCAGAATGGCTTATGATGACAAAGCATTTTATCTAGCCGTTGTGTTTCATGATACCGTTCCTGGAAACAGACCAGTTGAGTCTTTACGCAAAGATTTCATTTTTGCGAATAACGATAATTTTTTAGTTTTTATTGACCCATTTAATGACCAGATGACAGGATATTCTTTTGGCGTTAATGCCGCAGGAGCGCCATGGGATGGAGCGATGGGTGGCGGGGCCGTAAACCTGATCTGGGATTGTAAATGGGAATCCAAAACGAAAAGCTATCCCGATAAATGGATTGCTGAGATGCGAATTCCATTCAAGTCTATTCGCTATAAAGAAAATGTAGATCATTGGAACATCCAATTCTCACGACAAGATCTTAAGTTAAATGAGAAATCGGCTTGGGCTCCTGTGCCACGGCAGTTCCCAACAGCCTCGCTTGCTTATGCTGGACAAGTAAAATGGGATTCTCCACCCCCTAAATCTGGACTCAAATTAGCATTAATCCCTTATTTAGCAGGAAATACATCTCATGATTTTGAAAATAATCAACCGAGTCATTTATCTAAAAATTTCGGATTAGATGCCAAACTGGGATTATCCTCAGCCCTTAATCTCGACTTGACTTACAACCCTGATTTCTCGCAAGCAGAGGTGGATGACCAGGTAACCAACTTAGCCCGCTTCGAACTTTATTTCCCAGAGAAGAGACAGTTTTTCCTCGAAAATAGTGACCTATTTAGTAGCTATGGGAATACAACTATTAACCCATTCTTCTCCCGTCGCATAGGTCTTGATGCCCCTGTGAATGCTGGGGCAAGGCTTAGTGGGAAAATGGGCAAAGACTGGCGCATCGGTCTTATGGACATGCAGACTGGGCATGAAGGCGATTACCTGGCTCGGAACTTCTTTGTAAGCACTTTGCAAAAGAAAGTATTTAGTCGCTCCACCATCGGCGCCATTTTTGTGAATAAAGAGCAGATGAATATCCCAGCGGATTGGCAAGGTAAAGAGTACAATAGAGTCGCTGGATTAGAATACAATATTGCAGGTCGAAACAATTTTCTAACGGGTAAAATCTTTGCTCAGAAATCCTTCTCCCCCAATAGTCTAACAAACAAAGAAATCGCACAAGGTGTTAATCTAGTCTACTCGCGCAAGACCTATTTACTTGAATTTTCTCAACTTTATGTCGGAAAGGATTTCAATGCCGAGACCGGATACGTGCCACGTCGAGATTTTATTTCGCTAGATCCGCGTGCGACCCTTCGGCATTATACCGTAAATGGTCCTTTAATCTATCATGGCGTTACCGCCGAGGTGAGCCCCATTTATCGACCTTCAGACAAATTATTAACCGACATCTCCACTGGATTTAACTACTTCTTTGTGTTTAAGAGTCGTGAGAGAATTGAATTCAAAGCATACAATAGAAACGTCATGCTGTTGAAGGACTTTGATCCAACTAATAAGGCAGCACATTTTCTCAATTCGGGTACTCGTTATGAATGGAACGAGTTCTCCACCTTATACAATTCAGATAATCGGAAGAATTTAAAATACGATTTCCAGGGTGGTTATGGCGGCTATTTCAACGGCTCACGCTGGTTTGCTGTCGGATCTTTCAACTACCGGTTTCAGCCTTATGGATATATCTCACTGGTATATAGCTATAACGATCTTCAGCTGCCTACGCCCTGGCAACGGACAAAATTTTGGTTGATCGGCCCCAAAGTAGATCTCACCTTTACAACAAAACTTTTCTTTACAACCTATGTTCAATACAACCAGCAAGCGGATAACTTAAATATCAATGCCCGATTACAATGGCGTTATAAACCAGTCTCAGACCTTTATCTGGTGTATTCCGATAATTATTTCCCAGGAATCATGACTGTTAAAAACAGGGCATTAGTTCTAAAGCTCTCCTATTGGTTTAATTGATAGGAGAATTTAACATGACTTAATATTTCGAAAAGCTAGATTAACCACATTTTGTCTTAATTTTGAAAGACTAATATTGAAATTTCCATGGGATCTCCAACAGCTGAAAAACAGTTAAATTTAGACGAACGTTACCTAAGAATGGCTACCGTATGGGCTGAAAACTCCTACTGCATTCGCAGACAAGTTGGCGCCCTATTGGTAAAAGACAAGATGATTATTTCGGATGGTTACAACGGAACTCCATCTGGATTTGAAAATATTTGCGAAGATGAGAACAATAAAACCAAACCATATGTTCTACATGCAGAAGCAAATGCTATATCGAAGATTGCAAAATCAAACAATAGCAGTAATGGCGCTACTTTATATGTCACTTCATCGCCTTGCCTTGAATGTGCCAAACTAATTATTCAGGCAGGTATCTCGCGCGTGGTATTTTCAGAACCATATCACTTAAATGATGGCGTAGAGCTGCTGGAAAGAGCAAAAATTTCGGTCACCCAAGTTGAGCTTTCGCGCTAAGCATAACCCAGGATTCAATCTAGGATTTTAATAGAATTAGACTATCAGAAAAATAAAATGGACAAAAGAACACGTAGAATTATAATTTGGGCCCCAATAGTATTGGTTTTCACCATTTCAATAGGCATTTATCTAGGGATAAAATTACAAAGCCAACGGCAGTCAGTAACGAGAAATTTCTTGTTAAACAATGCCAATAAGATTGGATTAATCCTCAACCTGGTTGAAAAGAATTATGTCGACACTGTAGATTCAAAGCGAATTATTGAAAATGGAATACCTGAAATACTAAAGCAACTAGATCCGCACACAGTTTATATTCCAGCTAAAGACATGGTTGAAGTGACTGAAGAGATGGCAGGAAACTTCAGTGGTATTGGGGTACAGTTCTCTATTCAGAATGACACGATCATGGTGATTGATGTTATTTCTGGTGGCCCATCACAAAAACTTGGAATCCGAGCTGGTGATCGAATTGTGCGTGTTAATGACTCGATCATGGCTGGAGTAAAAGTTACAAATGATAAAGTTCTTAAGAAATTGCGTGGCGTTAAAGGGACCAAAGTTAAAGTTGGAATTGCTCGAAAAGGGTTCGCTGAACTAATAGCTTTTGATATCATAAGAGGCGAAATACCATTAAACAGTGTTGATGTAAGCTATATGATCAACGCGCATACTGGCTTCATAAAGGTAGGTCGATTTGCGGAAAAGACCTACGAAGAGTTTATGAATGGGATTGACAAACTAGATAAAGCTGGGGCCGACCAGTTAATTATTGATTTAAGAGGGAACCCAGGAGGTTATCTTGGTGCCGTAATTTCGATGGTTAATGAGTTTCTAGATTTGGGTGAGCTGGTGGTTTACACCGAAGGGAGAACACAGCCCAAGAGAACTTTCAATGCAGAGAAAAAAGGGGCTTTCTTTGGAAAGAAAGTCATTGTTTTAGTGGATGAATATTCGGCTTCGGCGAGCGAAATTTTCGCGGGAGCTATTCAAGATAACGATCGAGGTACCATCATTGGTCGCCGTACATTCGGGAAAGGACTCGTGCAAGAACAGGTTCCATTTTACGATGGATCAGCAATTCGCTTAACCGTAGCACGCTACTACACCCCATCGGGACGTTGTATTCAGAAGTCCTATAAAAATGGAGTTGAGGAGTATAATGGAGATATCAAACGTCGATATACCCATGGTGAATTAGAACAAAAAGACAGTATTCACTATGCTGATACGAAGAAGTACTATACTCGTAAAAACAGAGTAGTCTATGGTGGTGGTGGTATCATGCCTGATATATTCATCGCTGCTGACACCTCAGGGATGTCACCATACTATTCTAAAATCGTGATGAAAGGATTGATCTATCAATATGCATTTGAGTTTTCGGATAACCACAGAGCAGAACTTGGTCAACTTAAGACAGGTAAGGATTTTGAGAAGTATTTAACAGAGAGACACATCTTATCGCTGTTTGCTGAATTCGCAGCTAAGAAAGGAATTATTGCAGATTCAAAATCCTTATCACTCTCAGGAAAAATTATCGAGACACAATTAATGGCCTATATTGCACGGAATTTAATTGGCGAGGTTGGATTTTTTGATGTGATCAGTAACATAGACAACACTTTACTAGAAGCGATAAAAGCTTTAGAAACAAAAAATAAGCTGGTTCAATCGAACTAAAAAGCGATACGTAACCAAAGATTTTTTACTAAAATAAAGTCAAAAAGATAGATCTTCGGTGGGCAGTTCAAGACGAGTTAAGAGCTCAGAATTAGGACATAGCACAAGTGTTCCGAATATTTTCGTACATTTGCAAAACCAAGATCAATTAAATTCCCGTTAAATAACCAATTTCAATGGCAAAATCGCAAGATACTTTCAACAAAAAGGAAAAAGAAAAAAAACGTTTAAAGAAACGCCAAGAGAAAAGTCTAAAAAAGGAAGATCGTAAGACCAACTCAACAGGTAGTGATTTTGAAAGTATGCTTGCCTATGTCGATGAGAACGGAAATCTAACTGACACCCCACCGGATCCATCAAAGAAACGAAAAGTCAACGCCAGCACCATCGAGATAAGTGTTCCGCGTCGCGAAGAGGAAGAAGAGATCGCTGTCAGAATTGGACGAATCGACTTCTTTAATGATTCAAAAGGTTACGGTTTTATCAAGGAACATGAGACAAACGAGAAATATTTCGTCCATATAAATGGCTTACTTGACGATGTCAAAGAGGGCGACGTAGTTAATTTCGAACTTGAAAGAGGTCTTAAAGGTCTTAATGCTATTCGGGTTAAAAAAGTATAACCTTAGTCATTGAGATTTTTCTGGAAGATCCTAAATCGTTTATAGACCTGACCACCCATCCGCTCCATCTCTGCACGAACCTTGGTATTAGTCTCTAATTCAAGGTGAGAATCCATAAATCTTTTCCCTTCGGCATAAGCCGAGGCCAAAACTCGAGCACCCATCATCACATCAAGACCCTTTCCTCTATAGGCAGGATGAATTCCAGCAAGAAGCAAGTTTAACTGTTTTGTTTTCCGAGCTGCCGCGAAGATCTTAAAAATCCCAAATGGAAACAATTTCCCTTTCGCCGCCTGTATCCCATCCCCAATATGTGACATTCCAATGATAAACGCGACAACCTCTTGCTGCTCATTGACAATTAACTTGATAAACCTTGGATTAATCAAAAACAGATAACGGTTGGCAAAATCATCCATCTCCTTTTGGGAAAACGGGGTAAACCCATAGATATCGACAAACGTGACATTTAAAAGTTCTAAAACGTCGTAGATATAAGGCTTAACTTTTTTACGCGAGGTAAACTCTAGTACTTTTAAATTTGGATTATTGCGGATAGCACGCTCTTCCACCTTCTGATGAAACTCAGGCATAACCTCTGGAATATCGACTAAATATACCACAAGGTCTATCTCCTTAGTAAACGCATTTTTCTCCAATTGCTCCACTTGATAGGGGAAGTTGCAATTCGAAGAGATCACGACAGGCTGATCATAACCTTCAATAAGAAACCCTTGCGGATCTTTATCAGAAAAAGCTAACGGACCGATCATCCGCTCCATCCCTTTTGATCGTCCCCAATTAGCGATGGCATCTATTAAAGCCTTCGCTACTTGATCGTCGTTCCAAGTTTCAAAAAAAGCGAAACGGATATTTTTCTCATTGTGCTTCTCATTGTATTTTAAATGGATGATTCCCATGATACGACCCACAACTTTTTTGTCCTGATAGGCCATTAAAAGAACCGTTTCGCAAGACTGGAATGACTTATTTAACTTCGGACTGAAGAATTCCCAATCGTCCATATAAATGGGAGGTACCCAGTTCGCATGATCTTTATGTATCGCAGCAGGCAGATGAATAAATTGCCTAAGATCACCCTTTGAGCTGACCTCATGAATGAGAATATCTTTGCCATCAGCACTATTTACAACGAAATCTTCTATCTGAGCCATACCCTACTATTTTACGTTTATGCAAACTATCGTGCAAGATATTCGATTTTAGTACAACAAGCAAATTCTCCCACAAGATAAGGCTAACGCTTTAACTATTTGAGAACTCAAAAAAAATCGAACACACATAGCGGATAAAGAATAACTTGTTACTTTTGTCATAGTCCTTAAAATACAATCGTAATTTTATTTGATGTGTATCAAATCAAGAATACAATTCACTTATTAAGGAGAACATTATTCAAATTTATTCGTTAAATTAATATACACTTTAAATACTTTTATTATGAGTTTTATCTTACCAACGCTCCAATATGATTATAAGGCATTAGAACCTTATATTGATGCGCAGACCATGGAAATCCACCATTCAAAACATCATGCGGCTTACACCAACAATTTAAATGGCGCTCTTGAGACAAGCGATTTAAAAGGGAAAAGCATTGAAGCAATCATTGAGAATGCATCAAAAGTGGCTCCAGTAATTCGCAACAATGGTGGCGGTTTTTACAATCATGGTTTATACTGGGATATCATGACGCCAGGTGGTCCTGAAGGCCCACAAGGGAAACTTCTAGAAGCTATCAATGGTTCTTTTGGCACCTTCGATGCTTTCAAAGAATCGTTTACAAAAGCTGCAACAACACGCTTTGGCAGTGGTTGGGCTTGGTTAGTACAAAAGGGTGATTCATTAGTTGTGAGTTCAACTCCAAACCAAGACAATCCATTAATGGACGTAGCTGAAGTTCAAGGATCTCCAATCTTAGGAATCGATGTTTGGGAACATGCATATTACCTAAAATATCAAAACAGAAGACCAGAATATATTGAGGCTTTCTTTAAGGTGATCAACTGGAACGAAGTAGCAAAACGCTTTAAGGCATAAAACCTTTGGCCTGCAAGTAGTAAGCCTTCAGCATTCATTTGTAATGCTGAAGGCTTATTTTTTATCCTTAAGCCAGTAAAGCTTTTACTTTTTCAGAAATCAGACGACCATCAATTTTGCCTGCAAGCTCTTTAGACGCAAGCCCCATTACCTTACCCATATCTTTGATCAAGGTGGCACCAGAGGCTTGAATAATAGCGGTAATTGCAGCAGTCAATTCAGCATCATCCATCTGTTTAGGAAGATAACTATCTAAAATCTTTACCTGTGCCATCTCTGGCTCATAAAGATCCAATCGATTTTGTTGTTTATAGATATCCGCAGAATCGCGACCTTGTTTTGCTAACTTTGCAATTGCTTTAATAGCTACATCATCCTCTAGATCATCGGCTCCACTCTTCGCAGTCTTTGCCTCTAGCAAAACTTTTTTAATGTTACGTAGCGTCTCGAGTTTTTCTTTGTCGCGGGCCAACATCGCTAATCTGATATCTTCACTGATCTGGTCGAATAAGTTCATCTTTATGTTTTTAGTGTTGTTGAAATAAAAGCTAATTCACGATTCGTAATTCTATGTTAGGTTCATCGCAAATTTCTCAATCTGCCTTATCATGCAGGAAAGCGTTATTTTTACGCAACTTAGGACCTTCATCGGGATTGTCAGATAACGAATATCTAGAAATCTCTTGAGAAGGACCTTTTGCTTTTCTTCGCTCGTAAGCTGGTATTTTAGTTAGCTCATCGATATAATCATCCGGTTTATTATAAAAATCAACATGCATCACGCGTTTAGCCTCTTCTGAAGTGCCATCACCAAATGGATCGATTCGGATTGGAGGATAGAGTTGTTTTATGATATCATCCTTTTTGTCGACTGCGGACTCCGTAAAGACCGGATATTTAGGAGCAGTGACGGCATCGTATTCGAAGAAGTCATCAGGAAAAGATGTTTGATCGTCGAGGAGTGGAATTTTCTCACGCAAAGGCTGCGTGCCCCCATTGAGTTCAACAATTGAGCTAGTCTTAAATCCTGTAGCAATAACAGTTACGCAAATTGAGTCGCCTAAATCTAGATCCACAGCAACGCCATAAATTAGATCTGCATTATTCCCGGCTTGATTTTGGACATATTCATTAACGAGGTTCATCTCATCCATGGTAACTTCTTGCGATTCACCAGAGGTGATATTTACCAAGATATTTTTTGCACCTCGGATATCATTATTATTCAGAAGTGGGGAGTTAAGCGCCCCTTCAACAGCTTTCCAAGCTCGGCTCTCGCCATTGGCTTTATACGAACCCATGATCGCCACACCTGAATTTTGCATCACGGTACGGACATCTTCAAAATCGACATTGATAAATCCTGGACAGGTAATGATCTCTGCAATACCTTTTGCTGCAATTGCTAAAATATCATCTGCCTTTTCAAACGCTTTTGAGATTGGAAAATCACCATAGATTTCCCGTATTCGTTCGTTATTTATGATTAATAATGAGTCAACATGGTCTTCTAATTCCCGAATCCCTTCAATCGCTTGTTGAATACGTAATCGACCTTCATTACGGAAAGGAATTGACACAATGCCAATGGTGAGTATCTTGCGATCACGAGCCGCTTGAGCAATAATTGGAGCAGCCCCTGTGCCCGTTCCACCACCCATTCCAGCGGTAATAAAGACCATCTTTGTATTTCCATCGAGTAATTTATCAATATCGACTAAGTTCTCAATTGCCGATTCACGTCCCACATCAGGTTTGTTCCCTGCACCTCGTCCTTCTGTTAATGCAGAACCAAGCTGAACCTTATAAGGCACTGGACTATTCACCAATGCTTGCGCATCGGTATTACACACCGCAAAATCAACATCTTTGATCCCTTGTCGGTACATGTGGTTGACTGCATTACCACCGCCACCGCCAACACCGATAACTTTAATAATTTTCTCCCCGGTGGTTGGTAAATCAAACTCAATTAAATCACTCATTATATTCTTGTTTTATTGTAAATAGTATGCGTATTATCTTTTAATCTCGACATCATCCTCATCCTCATTAAATAGTGCACCAAATTGTCGGTTAAACCAGCTTCCTATTGGTTCATTGCCATCCTTGATTTTAGGAATCAGTGTTTTCTTCGTATTACGTTCCTGACGAGCTGACTCAACTTCCTTCTCATCTTTTCGGACAGTAAAAGGCTCGGCGTCAAATTCTAAGATTGAACGCTCAGGTTCTGGAGTATATGTTGGTGCTTCTATTGGCGCTGGTGCTGAAACTTGAACAGGTTCAGGTGAAGGTTGAGAAATCGGCTGAGTTACTGTTGGTGTCGGTCTGTATTCAGGGACGATCTGCGGAGGGTCTTCTCGCTCAATAATCACAGATTCTGAATCTTCAAATCGATCATATACTGGGACCACCACATTCTCTCGAATAGGTTCTGGACGCAGAATACGATTTGGATTAATCTCAAATCCTGTGGCAATAACAGTAACACTAATCTTGTTTCCAAGTTTCGCATCGTAGCCATTACCCCAGATAATATTTGCATTATCACCAGCTGCATTTTGCAGATAATCAATAATATCGCCAATCTCGCCCATGCGTACTTCCTCTTCACCAGAGGTAATGTTAAGAAGTATATTTTCAGTTCCAAAAATATCGTTACTATCCAAAAGTGGTGATCGAAGTGCCTCTTCGGCGGCCCGAGTGGCTCTATTTTCCCCTTCGGCAAATCCTGTTCCCATAATAAAGACGCCGCTATCGCGAAGGACGGTGTTTACATCGGCAAAATCAATGTTGATATTACCGTGGAGTGTAATAATTTCCGCACAACCTTTAACAGCCGCTGCGACGATATTATCGGCTTGAGCAAAAGCCTCTCGAGCAGGCAGGTCTCCATAAACCTTATGTAAGTTTTCGTTGCTAATAACCAATAAACTATCGACATAACGCTGCAATCTCTTGATCCCCTCAACAGCTTGTTCATAACGCAATCGGCCCTCTTTTATAGATGGAAGTGTTACAACGGCAATGGTCAGGATATCCATCTCACGGGCAAGCTGTGCAATCACAGGAGCTGCGCCCGTACCTGTTCCTCCGCCCATTCCTGCGGTGATAAAGACCATTTTCGTTCCAGTCTCCAGAACGGCCCGAATCTCAGCAAGATTTTCAATCGCTGCTTGCTCGCCTCGTTTGGGTTTATTTCCAGCCCCTCGCCCTTCGGTCAATGAGACGCCAAGTTGAACCTTAACGGGTACTGGGCTATTCACAAGAGCTTGCGCATCGGTATTACAGACCAAAAAGTCAACGCCTGCGATCCCTTTCAGGAACATATGATTAACAGCATTTCCTCCGCCGCCACCAACACCTACGACTTTGATTATTGATTGGTAATCGTGTTGAAAACCAAAGGTCAATAAATCTTCTGAATCATCTTTCATACGATTAACTTATTGATTTTATAATTTTTCGTCATCTTCTTCAGTCATCAACGTACTGATCCCCTCTTTTGCGCGGCCAAAAAGATCTGTAACCATCATTTTAAGCCCCGAGCCATGACCTCTACTAGAAGACTTTGAACGGCTCTCCTCTGGAGTGTCGCTAACGATCATTCCAGCAGGGAAATTATGAAATCTTGCCTGGTTAAGACCAGTGACCAGCAATCCAATAAGTGTTGCCGATTGACCATTCATAATTTGATCCATAAAGAGCTGCTCTTTTATGGAGAGAATTGGTTTACCATAACGCACTTCAAAACCAGTCATATAGCTAACAAGTTTATCAATTCCACGCATATTTGAACCACCTCCAGTAAGCACAATGCCTGCACCAAGTTTACTTACTAAATTCGTTGAATCGAGTTGATAATTAACCCCTTCAAGAATCTCTTCTAGTCGCGCTTGAATAATCCCAGAGAGATTTCTAAAACTAATCTCCTTTGCATGCCAACCCTTTACCTCGGGGATCTGAGCAAATTTATTCTCAGGAACTATTTCAGAAAAGGCATACCCACATTGAATCTTTACCATTTCGGCATGGCGCGGAATAATGTTACATCCTTCACGAATATCATTTGAGATCACGTTACCTCCAAAAGGAAGCTCAGCGATCAAGCGTAATTTGTTTTCATAATAAAGCGATATGCCTGTCGTCCCTGCACCAAAGTCAAGCAATACAACGCCAGCTTCTTTCTCGTCATTTGAAAGGAATCCAGCACCTTGAACATATGGATTCACAAATGATCCAGCTAGCTCACAACCAGCCTTTTCAATGCTACGTCGAAGATTCTGCTCGTAGGTCTCAGGAGCGGAAATAACCTTAAACTTCCCTTCGACACGACGGCCAGTCATCCCAACAGGATTATTGATCCCATGCTCACCATCGATGCAATATTCTTCGACTGAGAGGTGGTAATTTTTCTCTCCAGCGACAGCGGCATAACGCTGAGCCTCTGCTGTCAGCGAGTTTATTAAGCCTGTTGTTACCTCTCCTTGCTCAGTCATTCGATAGCCATCAACCTGGCGATTGGTAATCTTCTGACCCGAAATTCCAGCATAAACCTTCTTAACTTTTAGCTTGAGTGTTTGCTCCAAAACGCCAATGACTTTACCAATAGATACTGCAGCCTCGTCGATATTGACCACGACTCCATTTCGAACACCCTGCGTGAGGGTCTCAGAAAACGCAATGACTTCCAGTTTTCCATCTATGGTATAACGACCAATGGCTCCTCTTGTCTTTGAAGTTCCAATATCAATTGCGGCAACTAGTTCTCTTGTAAAATTCATATGTAATTATTTTTTTGTACAGACAATCTGATTGTGATAGGCAATGTTGATGGTTTTATAAATACTCCAACCACCATTTTTAAACCCATCGGTATATAATGCTTTAAGATTTCTAAATTTCAACTGAAAATCGTCAGGATCGCCAAAAAGGATAACCTGTTCTCCTACTCGAGGGATCATAGAAAGCTCACCTACGGCGTTCACATAGATCTGATCAATCTGGGATCGCAGAAACTTATCTCCGTTGATGTATGTAATCAGTGGAAGCAACTTCGTCCGCGCAAATTCTGGCGAGACAATACCTCCAACGATCAATACTCGAGGCGTATAACGTGGTGACCAGTCAATAACCTTACCTAGCTTATCCATGTAAAATTCATGACCGGATCCTGTGACGCGAAACACTGGCTCGCGCTGTTTTAATCTTACCACCAAGGCACCGCAGCTCTTCTCGCCGTCGTCATACACATTCGTATACACTTGAACTTCTTCGATCGCGTGAATCTTGCGGAGGCCATCTTCGATTTTTCGAAGATTGATGGCATCGATTGGTTTCCCAAATATTTGATAATGATTTCGACGAACCCACTGACGGATATCGCTATTTTGCACAAATTGTTGTTTTGCAGAATCCGAAATATCGACCACTACATCGACGCAACGCAGCTGTTTTGTCTTATGTATCGAAAAGCCCAATGATAAAAACAAGATTATCATCGGAGCGATCCAGAGGGCAATATTTCCAATCTTTTTAAACATGTTCTATAGACGTAAGATAGTTAACAATAGGCTCAATGAGTCTATCGATGTCACCTGCTCCTAAGGTTAGTAATATATCAGTATCATACTTCACTAGGAGCTCCGGTAGATCACTCTTCTGGCAACGCACTTTACTGGTTGATTTCATCTGATTTAAGATCAGCGCTGAGTCGACACCCTCCATAGGCAATTCTCGGGCTGGATAGATCTCCATAACCAAGGCATTATCTAACAGATCGAGCGCCTCCGCAAATTCAGATGCAAAATCTTTAGTCCGTGAAAACAGATGGGGCTGGAAAATTCCCGTTACCCGTTTACCCGGATAAAGGTCTCGAACCGAGCGAATAGTCGCTTCGAGTTCACGCGGATGATGCGCATAGTCATCGATATAGATCGTCTTCTTGCCTGAAAATTGAATATCAAAACGCCTCACCACACCACTGTAGATATTAAGTGACGAGCGAATCTCCTCCTGTGTAACTCCACTTAATAGAGCCATCGCACAAGCAGCAACTGCATTTTCGACATTCATCAAACCTGGATAGTTCAATCTCAAATTTGGAATCGTTCCGAAAGGAGTCTTCAGATCGAAATGATAAGCACCTTCGATAATCCGAATCGCGGAAGCTTCAAAATCGGCAGATTCTCGAATAGAATAAGTGTAATAGGTAATTTTTTCGTTTACTGTTTTATCCAGCGCTAATCCATGTCGATAAAGCAAAGTGCCACCAGCCACAATTTGAGATATAAAATCGCCAAAAGCCCTAATCACCGATTCATGATCCCCATAGATATCCAAATGGTCAGCATCCATCCAGGTAATAACGGCTAATTCAGGATGCAATTGTAAAAATGAACGATCAAATTCATCGGCCTCAACGACGATATAAGGACTATTATTATCTGGTAAGAGGAGATTCGTCTGATAATTTTTTGATATCCCACCCATAAAAGCAGAGCAATCGACATGCGACTGTTTAAGCAGATGAGCGGTCATGGTGGTTACTGACGTTTTACCATGTGTTCCCGCAATTGCGATGCAGCGTTTTCCTGCAGTAAGCAAGCCTAGAACAGCGGATCTTTTATACATCGAAAAACCGTTGGCCGTAAAATAGATATACTCGGCAAAATCAACTGGAACAGCGGGGGTATAGATAACAACTGTTGTGCTTATTTCAGCCAATGTCGGCACTAAAGAGAGATCATCGGAATAGTGAATCGGAATACCTTCTTTTTCAAGATCCAAGGTTAATGATGAGGGCGTTTTATCATAACCATCCACGTCCTTCCCAATAAACTGGAAATAGCGAGCCAAAGCGCTCATGCCGATCCCTCCAATACCTAATAAGTAAACTCTTTTTATCTTCGTGATATCTATCATTTCCCCTTATTTAATAGTGATGCTATAACCTCCACGATATCTGCTGTTGCATTTGGGGTGGCTAGCTTTTTAATATTCTCTGAAAGTTCTTTTCTCCGAGATTTATCGATCAGTAAATTTAACGCAGCAGGGATTAGTGTCTCCACAGCCTCTGAATCTGTGATCAAGATAGCCGCCTCTTTTTCCACCAATGCGCGCGCATTAAAAGTTTGATGATCTTCTGAGACATTTGGTGATGGAACTAGAATCGTTGTTGCACCAACCGCGCAAAGCTCCGATATCGTTCCTGCTCCAGCTCTTGAGACTACAATATCTGCTAACGAATAGGCAAGATCCATGCGCGAAATAAATTCCATCACGCGAATATTCTCCACTGGATGTTCTTTCATCTTTGCCTCAATGTCTGCAAAATAATACTTGCCCGTTTGCCAGATTACCAAGGCGTCCGAATCATTTAGTAAGTCAAGATTTGCAAGGACACTTTGATTTAATACACGGGCACCCAAGCTACCCCCGACAATAAGTATAACTGGTCTTTCGGAAGTAAGATTAAAATATTTTTTAGCCTCATCCGATTTTGGGACTATTGATGTTAGACCTTTACGAATCGGGTTCCCGGTAAATACAATTTTTGAAGCGGGGAAGAAACGTTCCATCTTATCATAAGCCACACAGATCTTGTGTGCTTTCTTACCCAGTATTTTATTGGTTACGCCTGCAAAAGAGTTTTGTTCTTGCAGTACGGTTGGAATACCCAGACTTTCTGCGACTCGAAGTACAGGACCGCTGGCATATCCTCCTACACCAATCACCGCATCAGGACGGAAGTCGCGAACCACTTTACGTGCCTTGAGCATCGCACGGATCAGCTTCGGAATAAATAACAGATTACGCCAAAGCTCCCCTCGGTGGAAGCCAGCCACCGGAAGTCCAATGATGGAATAGCCTGCTGCCGGTACTTTTTCCATCTCCATCTTACCTTCAGCACCTACAAATAATATTTCGCTATCAGGAAAACGGCTCTTCAATCCATCCGCAATAGATAAGGCAGGGAAGATATGTCCCCCCGTACCACCACCACTAACGATAAATTTTAGACTGCTCATTTTTATTTTTTTGTCAATGCACTATCATCGTCAGGCAATACTCCGCCTGGCATAAAATTATTCTCAACCTCTAACTGAGAGGCTTTATCTGTTTCCGCGCTTACGCTAAGAATTAATCCAACCGTCAACGCGGTGAATAGTTGTGAGGTTCCTCCCCAGCTTATCCAGGGCAACGGTTGTCCAGTAACGGGCATAGCCCCCGATGATACCGACATATTTATCAGGGCCTGCAACATAATGATCGTCACAGCTCCCGTGGCTAAAAAGGTTGGAAATGTTCGATTACACTTTCGTATAATTATACCACCGCGCGTGAGAAAAATCAAATAAAATAAAGGGACCAATATTCCACCAATAAGACCATATTCTTCAATGATAATTGAATAGATAAAGTCGTTATAAGCAGCTGACATGAAGTTGCTTATCTTACTCTTACCCGCTCCAACGCCCGTTATCCCCCCTCGATGGATGGCTATCATGGCAAAATCATCCTGTGATAAACCTTTCTCTTCTGCTTTTTCGCCTCCGTGAATATGTCGTTCTATTCGACCTCGAACCGTCTGAAGACGGCCGATATTAGGCAATAAGGGCGCCATAAGGTAGACTAGAACCACCAATGCTATTCCACTTAAAAAAACTAAACCTAGGAATCGATAAGGGACTCGTCCTACCCACATCATGATAATGGTAGTTCCAAAAAGTAACACGGCCGACGAGAAGTTTGCTACAGATATCAAGGCGCATAGCGCACCAATACCCGCAATGATCTTTATGGCTGATAAGTGTAGAAGTTTTGGATCATTCTGACTATTGGCAAGATGGCGAGCCACCCAAAGCACAATGGCGACTTTGGCAAGTTCCGCAGGTTGAAAACTAATAAAACCAAGCGGCAAAGTTCGTCCGGTCCCTTCGCCACCTCGACCAAATAACAAACCAGCAATTACAACTAAAATGGCGAGAACAAAAACGCCATTGGCAACCTTACTGTAAGCGCGCACTGGAACGGCATTCAGCATACCTATGATAATACCATACCCTAATGCTTGAAATAACAGCTGACGCAAGAAATAATGGGAGGTGTTACCATGAGCCTGGCGATAAGCTAAAGCGCCCGTTGAACTGTATACAACAAGAAGCGAAAGGCAGGTCAATGCGACAAGAATCGCCCAGATGACCTTATCACCTTTAATGTATTTTTTTAATTCGCCAGTATCTATATTCATTATTTATGGATCCTAAAGATTACGTACTGCTTCCTTAAATTGCTGACCACGATCTTCGTAATTTTTAAATAAGTCAAAACTTGCGCAGGCAGGTGATAACAATACAGCATCCCCTTTTTCAGCTAAAAAATAAGCGCTTCTTACAGCCTCTTCCATGCTTTTAGCGTCAACCATCTCTTTCCCAAGCCCTTCAAAAGCGCTAAAAATTTTCTGATTATCAATCCCTAAACAAACGATTGCCTTAACTTTATCTTTCACTAAATCCATTAATTCAGCGTAATCATTCCCCTTGTCCACACCGCCAACAATCCAGACAACAGGCGACTGCATACTCTCGAGTGCATACCAAACGGAATTTATATTTGTTGCCTTTGAGTCATTGATAAACTCAATATTATGAACACGCAAGAAACGTTCAAGTCGATGCTCAACACCTTGGAAATCGCTCAGACACTCGCGAATACTCTCCTTCCGAAGATTTAAGATACTACCTGAAATGCCCGCGGCCATCGAGTTGTATAAGTTATGTTTTCCTTGCAGTGCTAAATCGTAAATTGTCATATCGAACGTGTTATTATTTACATTAATTTTTAAAGTCTCTTTCTCTAGCCATCCCCCATGCTCGAAAATTTCGGTATTCGAAAAGGGGATTATTTTGCTCTTAATCGTGCGCTTATCAAGTTCAGCTCGAATCAGCGGATCATCGGCGCAATAAACAAACCAATCATCCGAGGTTTGATTTTGTGTGATTCTCATTTTTGAATCGACATAATTTTGCATCTTATATTCATACCGATCCAGATGATCAGGGGTGATATTCAATAATATGGCGATATCAGCACGAAACTCAAACATGCCATCTAACTGATAACTCGATAACTCTAATACATAGTAATCAAACTCCTCTTCTGCAACCTGAAGGGCAAAACTCTTCCCAACATTTCCAGCAAGTCCAACATTTAATCCAGCTCTTTTGAGAAGTTCATACGTCAGCAGCGTAGTCGTTGTCTTCCCATTACTCCCCGTTATGCAGATCGTTTTTGCCTTCGTATAACGACCCGCAAATTCGATCTCTGAAATAATAGGAGTGCCTAACTCCATTAATTTTTTGATGATTGGTGCGGTATCTGGTATTCCAGGACTTTTAATCACCAAGTCGGCTTTTAGTATTTTAGCCTCCGTATGCTGTAGCTCTTCAAATTGAAATCCGTGAGCATTTAATATTTCTTGATATTCGTCTTTTATTTTGCCAAA
Organism: uncultured Bacteroidia bacterium; assembly: GCA_903897145.1. GTDB lineage: Bacteria > Bacteroidota > Bacteroidia > Bacteroidales > Prolixibacteraceae > JAAFHB01. The sequence goes on from CAIUAN010000057.1 coordinate 115,177, forward strand.
ATCAGACAGAAAGACTTCGAACCCTTTTTGAGCTCCAAGAATCGCGGCACCTACGCCACTCTCCCCTCCACCTAATATGACCAATCTGTTCTTCTCCATTGACTAACGCATTTTAAGAGTTGCGATGGTTAAGACAGCAAGAATAATTCCCACGATCCAAAATCGGGTTACAATTTTAGCCTCCGGAAAACCCTTTTTCTGGAAATGATGATGCAGTGGTGACATCAGAAAAACTCTCCGACCTTCTCCAAATTTTCGTTTGGTATATTTAAAATAGGCGACTTGAATAATCACCGAAAGGTTCTCAACCAAGAAGATGCCACATAATAATGGGATCAAAATCTCCTTACGGATAATAATTGCAAAGACGGCTAAAATACCACCTAAGGTTAGGCTACCGGTATCACCCATAAATACTTGAGCAGGATAGGAATTATACCATAGGAATCCAATGCAAGCGCCAATAAAGGCGGACATAAACACGGTGAGCTCTCCACTATAAGGGATATACATAATATTCAAATATCCAGCATAAATCATGTTACCCCCGAGATAAGCAAATACCCCCAGCGTAGCACCGCTAATGGCGGACGCTCCCGTAGCTAAACCATCTAATCCATCGGTTAGATTCGCGCCATTTGAAACAGCTGTAATGATAAATATTGCGACGATACCATAAAGAAGCCATGCCCATTTCTCGGCCTGATCACCCAAGAACCACAACATCCACTTGTAATCAAATTCATGGCTTTTGACAAATGGAATGGTCGTACGGGTGGTCTTCATCTCCTTAGTCATATAATGTGCCTCCTTTTTACCAGTCTCTGGATTGACCAAAGACTCTGTTTTGGCGCGACCACGATCATCATAAATTTTCTCCTTTATTGTAACATCGTGACTCAGATAAAGCGTTGTGGCAACAATAATTCCTAGCGATACTTGACCTATTATCTTAAACTTGCCTGCTAATCCCTCCTTATCCTTAAGAAAAACCTTAATATAGTCATCGGCAAACCCTATTAAGCCAAGCCATATCGTTGTGATTATCATCAAGACGATATAGATATTGTCAAGCTTTGCGAAAAGTAAGGTTGGAAGTAAGATAGAAGCGATGATGAGTAATCCACCCATGGTCGGGGTTCCTTTTTTCTGCATCTGTCCTTCAAGACCAAGATCACGAATCTCTTCGCCAATCTGCTGACGCTGAAGCATATAAATAATCTTTTTCCCCGCGATCGTCGAAAAAAGCAACGCGAAAATCACCGCCATTGCCGAACGGAAAGAGATATAATTAAACATCTGTGCTCCAGGGAAGCCAAATGATTCGAGATATTTAAACAACGGTATCAGCATAACCTAATTTGGATTTGTTAACCTAAAAATTTCACGTACTACTTCGCGATCATCAAAATGATGTTTAACCCCTTTGATCTCCTGATAATCTTCATGACCTTTCCCAGCAATAAGAATGATATCTCCTGGTTTAGCCATGATACAAGCCGTTCGAATAGCCTCTTTTCGATTGGTAATGCACATCACCTGTGCTGATTTATTCGGAGGAACGCCAGCAAGCATCTCCGAAATGATAACCTCAGGATCTTCAGACCGAGGATTATCAGAGGTAAGAATAACCTTCGTGCTAGCCTGGGCTGCTTCGAAAGCCATCTCAGGACGTTTAGTCTTATCGCGATCCCCGCCTGCTCCAACTACTGTGATGAGTGTTTCGTTCCCCGTTCGAACCTCATTAATGGCCCCTAAAACATTCTTAATTGCATCTGGCGTATGAGCATAATCAACAACAGCAAAAATTCCCATGGAAGATTTGAAGGTCTCAAAACGACCATCGACAGGCTTTAATAGGCTAATGATCCGCAACACCTCTTCGCGATCAGCTCCGAGTGAAAGTGCGGTACTGTAGACGGATAATAGGTTGGAAGCGTTAAAATTTCCAACAAAATGAGTCCAGACTTCGGTCCCATCCAACGAGATTAGCATCCCATCAAAATGGCTCTCCAAGACTTTAACTTTGAAATCGGCTAAGGTCTTAACAGCATAGGTGAGCTTTTTTGCCTTTGTATTTTGAAGCATGAACATCCCATTCTTATCGTCTAGATTCGTAATGGCTAATGCAGTCTCCGATAGATTATCAAAGAATTTCTTTTTTGCATTCCGATATTCTGCAAAGGTCTTATGGTAATCAAGATGATCATGAGTAAGATTAGAGAACACACCGCCATCAAATTGAATGCCAGCTACCCGATCCTGATCGATGGCATGCGAACTAACCTCCATAAAGCAATAGGTGCAGCCAGCTTCAAGCATGGCAGACATAAGCTGTTGAATCTGCAACGGATCGGGTGTTGTATGCGTTGCCACAACAGGCTGATCATCGATGTAATTGCAAACAGTAGATAATAGTCCAACCTTATGACCCAGTTCTCTATAAAGTCGATATAGCAAGGTTGCCGTTGTCGTTTTTCCATTGGTGCCTGTGATCCCAACGATCTTTAAATGCTCCGATGGATTTCCAAAAAAGTTAGAAGATATTTGTCCAAACACAAAAGAGACTTTTGACGTTTGGATATAGGTTATCGTTGGATCTAAATGTTCTGGCAGGATTTCGCAAAGTATCGCCACCGCCCCACTTTTGATGGCGGCAGGAATAAACAGATGACCATCGACAGCAGAACCTGTCAAGGCAGCAAAGAGCGTTCCGGGAGTCACCTTACGCGAATCGAAAGCCAACGCTTCAACCGCACAGTTTTTATTCCCAACGATTTGAACCTCTAAAACCCGATTTAATAACTCAGCTAAATTTTTCATTGACCTGACTATTTAACTTAATACAAGAACAACACTCTGTCCTCGTTGTGCTTTTGAACCGGCTTTAACCGATTGTGTTTTAACTTTTCCTCTCCCACGTACCGATACACGAAGACCACTTTTTTCCAATAGATAAACGGCATCAGTAGCTCCCATCCCCTTGACATTTGGGACCATACCAGGTTTTACTTCTCGACTCTCTAGGGCAAGACCATCTTCATCTGGTTTAGCCTCTACCCATTCCGATTTGGTAAATGAGAATCCATTGAGGATGTTTAACTCATCTAGAACGCCAGCGATATCTTTCTTCCGTCCAGCGGTTAGACCTGGTATATCGTTCTCGATCTTCCGCTCTGGAGCTTCAACCAGATCTTCCTTGAGACCAAGTTCATACGTATATACATAATCAGAGATCTGTTTAAATACTGGACCAGCTACTGAAGCACCATAATAATCTGCTCCTTTGGGATCATTGATCACTACGATACACGAATATTTAGGGTTATCGGCCGGGAAATAGCCGGCAAAAGATGACTGATAAATTTTTTGTCCCCCTTTGGTGTACCCCTCTTTATTGTTCGCAACCTGAGCAGTACCACTCTTACCTGCAATCTTATATAAACTCGTCTCCAACGCTTTGGCTGTTCCATTAGTGACAACACCTTCAAGCATTGACTTCGCCATACGTAACGTTCTTGAGGAGCAGATCGACCATTTTAATTTTTCTGTTCCTATCTTCTCCTTATAGGATCCATTTTCAGTAACCCCCTTAACCAATCGAGGCTTCATCATCACACCGCCATTAGCCACTGCATTGTAAAATGTCAGCGTCTGCATGGGTGTTACTTTTAATTCATACCCATAAGATATCCATGCCATTGAAATTCCAGACCAGGTGCTAGTCCCAGGCTCATTGATATAGGGCTTTGCGGCTCCTTGTATTCCGAGGTTGAGCTCTTCGAACATCCCCATCTTACGCACCCTTTTGATAAACCCTTTTTCATCTCCTGCGTAGGAAGTGGTGATTAATTTAGCAATGCCAATATTGGATGATAATTCAAAGGCATGCTTGGCGGTTATCGTTCCGTGGCCCCCTTTTTTATAGTCGCTATCATGAATCTCCATCCCTTTGTATTTCCAAATCCCTTTCCCCGTTTCGACCATGGTTGCCGTATCGATCTTCCCATCTTCAAAAGCCGCCATCAAAGAGGCTAGCTTAAAGGTTGATCCAGGCTCAGAACATCCGGCATTTCCAATGGCATAATTCTGATATCCACCGATTAATTGTCCCTGCTTATTCACTCCAAAATTGGATATTGCCTTAATATCTCCAGTCTTAACCTCCATAAGAATTGCAGTACCATAGGCGGCCCTACTTTTCTGCATTTGCATCTTCAGCGCATAGGTCACCTGATCTTGCATCCGAACATCTAACGTTGTGATGATATTCTTACCTGCCGAAGGATCATCCTTGCTAATTACAAACCATCGACCCGACATATTTTGTTTTACCGCTACGCCATCCTCTCCTTTCAGCTGCTCCTCAAAAGATTGCTCCAGACCAAACGCTCCGGCATTGCCTGAGGCACCTTCTGCTCCACTCTTTGTTAGCTTACCCAACGTACGATTGGCCATATCTCCAGCTGGATAGACACGCTCATCAGACTGCTCTGGCATTAATCCACCATTATTTCTTCCGCGACGTAAGATTGGGAACTTACGTACTTGCTGTAAATCGGCATAAGAGATCTTGTTAGGATAGATCAGATAATAGTGTTTTTGTTGATTATAAGCCCGTCGTAGCTCGGCACGATATGTCCCAGCTGATTTATCTTTAAAAAATCGCGAAAGACATAATGCCAGGGAGTCTACTTTACTGGCAAAATCCTTAGCTAATCCAGGAGCCCCCATATCCATTCTTAACTCATAATAAGGGACCGAAGTAGCCATTGGACTGCCATCGGAGGCTAAAATATCTCCACGTCGCGCGGTTAAAGGAAACTCCTTAATCTCTAACTTCTGAGCCTCCCTATCCCACTTCGCAGTGTGTTGAATAATAAACACACGAATAACAATGTACACACAGAAAAGTGCTACGAGGGCATAAAATACGCCAAATCGCGACAATAATTCTTTCCTTATTTCCATAGTTATTCTTTCCCTACATATATTTTACGTGGAGGCTCTTTTGAAGTCTCCAACTCGATTCCACTCTTTTTTACACGATCTAGAATTACGGACTGACGACTCAATTTCATCACATCGGCAGCCGTAGAGATCGATCGTGATCTCAACTCAACAAGGGTATCTTCTAAGGCTGTCATCTCCCGAATAACCTTTTCCGATTTATATTTAACAGAGATATTGACTACCAACAGCGCAAAAATCATAAGCAACAGAATTCTATTCCGAAGAAACCAATCGCTTTCAAAGAACCTGCCATTGAGAACCTCACGTATTCCTACCTTTTTACGTTGCTTCGTTTCGACCATTATTTTTTCTCCGCTATTCTTAATTTAGCACTACGTGCCCTAGGGTTTCTTGCTATCTCCTTATCGCTCGGCAGAATAATCTTTCGATTTATAAGCTCGAAAGGGGAATTAAGATTGCCAAAAAAGTCGGCCTCTTGTTTCCCGTCTATTCGTCCAGAACGCATAAAATTTTTGACTAATCGATCTTCTAAGGAGTGATACGACAACACCACTAGTCGGCCACCAGGCTTCAGGATGTCAGTGGTGCTTTCCAAAAAATCGCGCAACACCCCAATCTCATTATTCACCTCAATACGTAACGCTTGAAAGACCATGGCGAGATATTTTTTCTCAATCTTAACCGGCACACAAGGCTCTATAACTTTTAGAAACTGACCTATTGTCGTAATTGGCTCTTGCTCGCGAGCTGCTGTAATTAACGATACCAAATGGCGCCAATTCTTGATCTCACCATACTCTTGAAAGATCGTCCAAAGCTGTTCCTCGCGATATTCGTTGATCACTTTTGAAGCATCTAAAGACGATGACTGGTTCATGCGCATATCTAGGTTCCCTTCAAAGCGGAATGAGAATCCGCGGTCAGGAACATCAAAATCATGTGACGAAACGCCTAAGTCGGCTAATATGCCATCCACCGTGTCAATCTGATGATACTTTAAGAAATGGCGCAGATATTTGAAGTTATGGCGGACAAAAAGAAGGCGATCATCCGCAATCAGATTATCTGTGGCATCAATATCTTGATCAAATGCAACGAGTGTGCCACCTTCTAATTGCTCGAGGATCTTGGCCGAATGACCACCACCTCCGTAAGTTACGTCGACGTAGATACCACCGGATTGAATGTTTAACCCTTCAATACTCTCATCGAGCAACACCGGCACGTGATATTCGTCCATCTAGTCTATGTCTTACAAATTAAAAACTATCCATTGGTCCACCTAACAACTCTTTATACAATCGGGCATAATCCTCATCACTTAAACGAGAATCGTTATGACGACCAGGTTCCCATAACCTCATTCGACTCCCTTGACCCGTGAATACCGCCTCTTTAACTATTCCGGCATACTCGAGCATCTCATCTGGAATGTTCAGACGCCCATTATCTGCCATGGTAACTTTTACAATCTCTTCATAATAACGCGAAAGCATCTTGCTCTGTATCGGGTCATCCTGATTCAGTCGGCGACGTAAACGCTCAACCTTCGCCAACCAAGTCGAATGAGGATAAATATTTAAACACTTATCATAAACATCCTTCTCAACCACATACAAAAATTCCAACGCCTCACCCATCTCCTTTTTAAAAGGAGAAGGCAACACCACACGGCCTTTGCCGTCAATAGTTACAGGATATAGGTTAGAAAATGAAATCATCTGCATATAGCTTTCCAATAGTATGTAAAAATAATCATTTTACACATCATGACAAACTATGACACTTCATTACACAAGTATTTTCTCAACATTTTGTTGATAAGCACCCCAATAAATGTTCATAACTTGTCAGCTTATGTTCACAAGGTCACTTCGATTAGATTTTGTGATGCGCATAAACCTTAACAAATAAAGGAATTAATAGATTAATAGAGGGGATCCAACGTTTCATAATATAACTGTAAATTAAGTTAACCATTTTATTTTCAGCAGAGTGGCTAAACGTTCGATTTTCGGCAGATCAAACACAAAGTAAATGATGAACCAATCTTATTTGAATGTGAAAATTCACCAAGGAAAGGATCTAATCCACGAAATTAAGTAGTGTATATATGTCAATTTTAATTTACTTTGGGAAAGGAAACATAGACCAAACCGATGAATTCAGAAGAACCTATAGAAAGTCTTAAGCCCATTGTAATTAAAGAGTTGGTCGCGGCAAAAAATCCGAGCCTAGCAAATAAGATCCCAGGTTTCATCTATTTGATAATCAATAAATTGATTCACATCGAGCAGGTCAATGCCATCATCGAGAAATTTGGCCATTTGCGTGGGGTTCCTTTTATCGAGGCCATACTGCTCTATTTTGAAGTTAGCGTGAAGTACAAGGGGGAAGAAAATCTTCCCAATTCAGGAAGATTTATTTTTGCTTCAAACCATCCTTTGGGTGGCTTTGATGGAATATTGCTTATAAAAGCAGCCTCTGATCGTTATGGGCATTCACTATCCATAACTAGAGATGAGCTAAAGAGGATTCCACCACTGGCGGATCTATTTATTCCCATCAATAAATTTGGAGGTCAACGGCAATCAATCGACCTCATACATGACGCCTATAAGTCAGACAGTCAGATTCTTATATTTCCTGCAGGGCTGGCTTCGCGCAAAACAAAAGGAGTCATAGCTGACCTTCCCTGGCAGAAGCATTTTATCCAAAAATCAATCGAGCATCAACGTGATGTGATACCGGTTTTTATTAGCGGGAAAAACTCCTGGTTTTTCTATGCGCTAGCCAACTTTCGGAAATGGATAGGGATGAAGACGAATCTAGAGATGTTTTTGCTTCCAGATGAGATGTTTCGCAACAGAGGCAAAACATTTACGATAACTTATGGAAAGCCAATTTCTTGGAAGGATTTCGATCGAAAAAAATCACATTTAGAATGGGCTAGTCACGTTCGGGAAGAAGTTTACAAACTCAAATCGAACTAGAACAAATAGTTAGATAGCTATACCTTACCTTAGTTATTATTACTATTTTTGAAAGGTTAATTCAATTGTTTGAAAAATGAAGGAAATACATCCTCCAATTGCACGCGATCTTATTGAAGCCGAGTTGACGCCTGATAAATTTCAGCGGAAAACGAACAAAGCGGAGAATGAGATTTATATCCTAACCCATCATGATTCACCTAATATCATGTTGGAGATTGGTCGTTTGCGCGAATTAACCTTTCGTGCTGCTGGCGGAGGAGTTGGAGAAGAGGTTGATATTGATCATTATGACACAAGAGATGAGCATCCATATAAGCAGCTTATCGTTTGGGATCCAAGCAGAAAAGAGATTCTAGGGGGCTATCGATTTATCCATTGCGCAGGAATTTCACGTGATAAAACCGGTGAAGTACCTCTAGCGACAGCCCACTTATTCAATTTTTCGGATGAATTTATTGAAGATTATTTACCCTACGTGATTGAATTAGGTCGTTCATTTGTGCAACCCGAATATCAATCGAGTAAAGCTGGAGCAAAGGCCTTATTTGCATTAGATAATCTTTGGGACGGACTAGGTGCGCTGATGATTGACCATCCCGATATTCGTTATTTCTTCGGGAAAGTAACCATGTATACGCATTACAACATCCATGCACGGAATTTAATCCTTCACTTTTTTGAACTATTCTTCCCCGATCCTCAAGGTTTGGTAACCCCTAAAAAGCGGATGCCGATCAACGCTGATTCAACGCATCTCGACGAGCTATTTGTGGGGAAAGAGTATGACGAAGCTTATAAAATACTATCTGCAGAGGTTCGAAGTCATGGAGAGAATATTCCCCCTTTGATCAACGCCTATATGAGTCTTACGCCATCTATGCGGGCCTTTGGGACCGTTATCAGCGATGAGTTTGGCGATGTGGAAGAGACGGGTATTTTATTGGACATCGACGACATGTATGATACGAAGATCGATCGACATGTTGGCACCTATCTCGAGGAACTTGCGGATAAGTTAGAGAATCCAAAGGTCAGATTTCAATAAACCACTCTTCGAAAAAATTATTTCCCTTCAACAATAAAACAGTCAGAGTTCGATCAGGGAGCCAGACGTGCAAGTGTCCAGGCTGATTCTTTGCGCGAAAACAACAATCGATCGTGCAATCGATTAGAGCGACCTTGCCAAAATTCAATTTTAACTGGATCGATCAGGAAACCTCCCCAAAAAGCAGGCCTAGTTAATGGCTGAGTAGCTGTCTCATCCTGCTGACTCGTCCACAGTTTTTCGAGATAGGCTCGATCGGGAACCACCTTACTTTGCGCGGAGATCACCGCACTTAAGCGACTCTCAAATGGACGGCGATTAAAATATTCATCCGAAACGGCATCCGAGGTGCGCTGAGCCACCCCTTCAATCCGCACCTGACGTTCGAGTTCAGGCCAATGAAACAGCAGAGCGACATGTTGATTTTCGGCTATCTCTTCCCCTTTTCGACTTTCATAATTTGTAAAAAACCCAAAGCCATTTTCCGAGAAGGCTTTAAGAAGCACCACCCGAGTAGATGGTATGCCAAGCTTGGTTGCCGTGGCTAAAACCATGGCGGTTGGCTCATTCACTTTCGCTTCGAACGCTTCGTTTAGCCAGCTTTCAAATTGGTTCATCGGATTTGAGTCCACCTGTTGCTCATCTAAAACCTTCAGTCGGTAGTCTTTTCGAATATCTGCTAATTCCATGGGTTTGCTTTTTAACGATAACGTCTTAACCTCTAAAAATGTTGCTAATTACAAATTAAAACTAGGCTATCGGGTGCTAAATTACTGAAAAAACCTTGATTATCTGAAACATTACTCATTTGATAAGTAGCAAAATATCTATACCTTTGTGACATAGAAACCTTTTTTGACTCGAGAAAACACCATGGAAGACCACAACATATTCAACTCCAAGGAGAATAAAAATAATCTAATCGTTATTGCCTTATCCACCTTATTAGTGGTGTTAGCGATTGTATTTTTCTGGCAACGGAATTCTTACCAGGCCGATGCTGCCTTAATTAAAGCCGATAAAGATTCTATTGCGACTGAGTTGACTAAGATGGTGACCAATTACAATTCGATAAAATCGGAAAACGACTCGTTAAATAAGACCATTGGTTATGCGCAGAGCAAAGTAAAGGATCTACTCACGGAGGTTGAGCAAGTAAAGAATGCGAGCTACAAACAAATCAGTCAATACCGCAAGGAGGTAACCACTTTACGAGGTATTATGCGGGATTACATCGTTCAGATTGACAGTTTGAATCAGAAGAATCAGCGATTGATGGCTGAGAATTTGAATGTCAAGCAGCAGGTTACTGAAGCGAAAACAGAAAATAAGCAGTTACAAGTTGAGAAGAAAAAGTTAGAGCAGACGGTTAGCTTAGCGGCTCAGTTAGAAGCTACTGGTCTTCGTGCCTATGGGATTACGGCCAAAGGAAAAGAGATGTCGAGGTCTAGTCGGATTGAGAAAGTAAAGATTGATTTCACGTTAAGCAAGAATTTAACGGCGAAGCGTGGAACGAAGAACCTTTATGTTCGCATTCAGCGTCCCGACCAGATATTGCTAATGAGATCGGAGAAAGATCTTTTCAAGTTTGAGGATATGAAGATCCCTTATTCGGCGATGCGTGAGGTTGAGTATGAAGGTGAAGAGTTACAAGTAAGCATCTATTGGGATAATTCAAAATCGGCACCACTTGCTGCTGGGAAATATGCCGTCGATATTTTTGCTGATGGTCGCAACATTGGGACGACCTCTTTTGATGTCAGATAGGTTTATGACTCTATTTTTTTGGTTTAAAGGTCTAATTACAGAAAATTAGCGCCCAAACCAGTGAAAAATCTACTTTTTCACAAGTTCAGCCCATTTTTTAACATTAGATCACGATTATTTCACAATTCGTTAACGTAGAAAGTTTGGCGGGTAACTTTGGGCGCCGTATCTTTGTTGCATAAGTTTAGGTTTAGTTAGTTAGTTTGGTTAGTTTTAGTAAAAGGATGGAGCCGCCCGGTTTCATCCTTTTCAATTTTAGTAAACTCGCCAGATTAAAGTTCCCCCTTTCATGTTCAGATAGTCTGTTTTTCCGATTCATTTCGGTCGATTTTTTCTCGCGCCCTAACGCTAAAAAATTACTGAAAATCAACTATTTATCCGATTAAAAACGATTATAATCGACAGTAGATGTTTAAAAAGAACTTCAACAAATACCCAGCGATATATTTGCCTATATACCCATTTTGATTCTATGTTAGTATCTAGGGTAAATAAAGCATCGTATGTATAAAGTACCCAAAAATGGAATCAACTAAGGCGGAAATCATTGTTTATCAATTCGGTGATCAATCTACCAATCTTGAAGTCCGTGTTGAGCAAGAGACCGTCTGGCTAAACCAGTCGCAAATGGTCGAATTATTTAGCTCTTCCAAGCAAAATATCAGTCAGCATATCAGCAATATTTACAAAGAAGGGGAATTGAATTACGATTCAACTGTCAAGGAATACTTGACAGTTCAACAGGAAGGGGCACCGATTGAGGTTCACGAATTCAGTAAGTCTCATGACCGGTTTTTAATCCTTGATCAAAGTACTGTTTATCATATTGGTGCCTCCTTAAAAGATTTAGGTAAAAGATGGTTCGCCTTTTCAAAAATGGAGCTTGATCCAACTGAGTTAATTTATAAATTGAATAGTTAAGTATCTTAATTTAGGTTCTACTTATAAAAAAGCGAATCATTTCGGTCGATTTTTTCTCGCGCCCCAACGCTAAAAATCACTGAAAGTCAACTATTAATCCGATTAAAAACGATTATAATCGACAGTAGTCGGTTAAATTCAACTCCCCAAATACCCGTCCTCTACCTTTGTTTCTCACAAATTAACGAAAGTCAAAAGGGCACACGATGCTCCCCGCTGACTTAACGCAGGTGGATGACCTATGAAAAATTACACAAAAAGCAAGTATCGCTTTCAGCTCATTCGTGTGATAGGATGCATGATGGTTATCCATTTTTTTGGGGCCATAGGGGCAGTTGGGCAAATTGCTCAACGAGGAGTAGTAACCACCGCGAATACGGCTACAACCACCTTGACGATTTTAAAAACTTCAGTAAGTGTTGGCGATATCATTATTGGCAACTTTTCAACTCATCCTACGACCACAAATACTCCAGTCAGCCTTTCTGGATGGACTCAAGTAAGCTTTGTCGATTATGAGGCTGGTGCAGGGCACCATTCGGCAACAGTATTATATCGTGTAATTGACGGCACTGAAGCAAGTTCCTTTATTTTCAATATTGGCAGCAGTGCGACTAAGGGTGCTGGGGCATTAATTGCATTCTCTGGAGTTGATAAAACTACACCGATTGCCGTCACTGGAACATATGCAACTGGCTCTGGCACATCAATTACAGGAGTACCTTCAATAACAACCGCAACACCAGGCGCTGCGGTCATGATGCTGGTTGCTGCTCAAGATAACGCCACTTCAATTGGAAGTTATGCAGGAACTACACCAGTTCTTAGTTCCCTATATTCTTCCAACAACACGGGTGGTACTATAGGAGTTGGCGAAGCAATTAAACCTGTTTCCGGTTCAACAGGAGATGGAGTCGCTACATTAGGTGCAAACAAAAAATGGGGTGCAATTCTCATAGCATTAAGGCCAGCCACGGCAACCAAAGGAGTGTTGACTAGCCAGCCAAGCGGTGCAGTTAATGGAGTAGCCCTATCCACTCAACCAGTTGTTCAACTTCAGGACGCGAGCAGCAACAATGTGAGTACTGCAGGGGTCAATGTTGTCGCCTCCATTGCCTCGGGAAGCGGAGTTCTAGGCGGAACAACCACCGTAGCA
>CAIUAN010000058.1 GCA_903897145.1 uncultured Bacteroidia bacterium
TAATTTAATTCCTAAAGTGACCATTAATTCACTTCTGTTGCTTTGGTATTTAGCTGGATCGCTATTTGGATATACAAAGCCGTATTGTGTCTTTTGTCCAAGACTATATGAGAAGTCTATAGAAATATTTTCTATCCGATAACCAATACCCGCATTGATCGTGTGGTAACTGAATTTATTGTTGGGCAAGATATCGGTTGAATTTGTGACAAAGGGGTTGCCAAATAGTTCATATCCAGCGCGCAAATAGACTGCGTCTGCCGGTTTGTATTCACCCCCAATTCGCAAGTTTGAGACAGACTTATAACTTCCTTGGATCGCTGTATTTTCGGATGAAAATGCATAGCCGTCTCTTCCGCTCATGTACTCTATTTTATTGTAATTTACATTCTCATAATCAAATGAAATCATCCCTTTTTTTTCAAATTGATAAGCAAGGCTTATGATGGTTCGAGTTGGCGTATTCATCTTGTAGCCATAATCTCCCACGGGAGATTGTGCCTTATGACTACCGTTAGCGTCTACAGAAACATCAGTTAAATTAGAGGACATCACACTGCTAAAGTTTTCTTTAAAAGTGAAATAGGTTGGAGTATGAATGGCTAAACCAATGCGCAAGTAAGTCGTTGGCTTGAAAATGGCGCCAATCTTTAAATTGTAACCAAGCCCTCTGGTACTTGCCGAATTCGAGTAGTCAAATCGACCAAATGCTCCTCCCTCGGAATAGTTGGATATTTCATTGTAATAAAGGTCCTGCATACCCAATGTCGCTCCTAAGTATAGCTTGTGATTAATATTTCCAGCTGCCGAAAATACATATTCATTTAAAAATCCTTCTTTGGTTACCGTTAGGTTTTGATTGACAAGTTCGTCTGAATATAATATAGATTGGTATTTATTTCCTACTCCACTGAGATTCGGATTTGATACATCTATTAAGTAGTTTTCCCAGGCTAGTTTACTCTCCCAAGGAATGGATCCGTTGTCGTAGGGTTTATTCTCATCGAATAAACTGCTGCTCATTATGCCATTTGTATTATCTGCAAATTGATCCATACGTGAACTTGGTGATCCGTTTTTACTGACAGATATAGATTGATTAAAATTAGCTAATTTGTTAAATCCAATCCCAAAGTTCATAGAGACTAATCCGTTATTTCCCTCCTGTAATGAATTTGTAAATACATAACCAAGGTTGGTAAAATTCATTGACGTATTTCTGGCTGCTGAACTTTGACCTTGATATTCAGAGCTTGTATTATTCATGCCCAAAACATTTAACGTAGTGGATAACTCAGGTCTTAGATAAATAGCCAATCCAGCCGGATTTATACTTAAAGTCGAAAAGTCACCGCCAATGGCTCCAACAGCATTCCCCATCGATTTAGACCTGGCTGTTGAGCCAAAATTTTGCTGTGAAAAGAGCAAGGCTTGCTCAATATATTGGCCAAATGATTGAGCCATAATGGCTACTGTTAACATAAGGGTAAGTAATATCCGTTTCATTTTAGTTTTTCGTTTTTTTGATTTTTGTTCGCATTTGACTATTTTTTAGTGTCTCCGGCCACCACCACTAGAGCTGCTTCTAACTGGAGCTGAATAGGTAGCTGATTTAGCTGAAGAATAATTACTTCGTATTACGCTGCCGGCACTGCTTCCGCCACTTCGTGCACCTTGACTAGGCGCAGCCACTCGACTAGAGCCACGATTGTAGGTACTACCTGAGGCTGACCCTTGGGTGTTGTAGGAGTTATTTGACCCTATTGGTCTAGCATATTGACGAGATACACCACTATTATAACTTCCTTGTACGTTTGATCTCGGTCTTGAATAAGTAGGTGTATATCGCGAAGAACTATTTGATGCTCCTTGTGTTCTTACATTTCCATTCGTTTGTCCTGCAGCTTGTTGTCTGCGCAAATTTGTAAGCGTTTGTCCACTTCTGCCAGAACCAGATTGCACAGCACCATTGAAAGTAGCACTTTTTGTTGCATTCGGACTGACCGTGTAGCGCGTTCCAGCCTGCCTTGTAGAACCGGTTGAATTCGCGCCGTTAACTAGATTTGAATTGGTTCCAGACCCTCTAGATGAACCAACCATTGATCTACTTATCCCATTTCTTCCCGAAAACCCTGCTCCTTGTGGATTACC
Organism: uncultured Bacteroidia bacterium; assembly: GCA_903897145.1. Taxonomy (GTDB): domain Bacteria; phylum Bacteroidota; class Bacteroidia; order Bacteroidales; family Prolixibacteraceae; genus JAAFHB01. The sequence goes on from CAIUAN010000058.1 coordinate 2,152, forward strand.
ACTTAATCCGCTTAGGCCCATGTTATTTGCTCCACCTCTGCCTGCGGCATTTTGACGACCGTAATAGCGTTCCGGAAAATTGCCAGTTTGATAATTGTTATAGCCATAGCCATTGCCCCAGTACCTATTCGACATTCCCCAGCCACCATAATAGGGACTATAATATCCACCATATCCACCGTAACCAAATCCACCGTAACCAAATCCACCATAACCAAATCCGCCATACCAGTTGTTGTAACCAAAGGCACCATAAAGCGCTCCAAAACCTAATCCCCATCCAAATCCAAAGCCTGGAGAATAATAAGAATCCCAATATGGGTCATAGGCATATGGATTGTAAAAAGTACGAATTCTGGTAGTATAATCTAAATCTTCAGGCTCTTCGTAACTATCTATGTAATTATTTGAGTCATCAATCTGATCGGTTAGTTGATTGTTAGCCTGTCCATCATTTAAGGTATATGCTTGGTTGTTCGATTGTTTGTCGGAGAAGTAATTGTCTACAATTTTCCCAGCATCCTCTTGGCGAATTCCAGATATCGTGCCAGCACGCTTAATTTCTTGGGGCCTATTTGGTGAGTCACTTGCAATCACAGGCGCATGATCACCCGGCGAAAAATAAGTATCGTCGACATAGGGTCCAGTCGTTATCATATTCCCAGTAGTGCATGCACTTGCAAGAAGTGCAATGAAAGATAGCAGTTTGAGATTTGTTTTCATGATTTGTTCTCCTTTATATTTAATTATACCAGAACTTTTCGTTATTTTGTGGGATAAAATTATCATTTAATAAGCAAATACTATACCAAAAAATAAGTAATGGCAAAAGTTCTCACTTCTAAGGCAGAAAATTATTCACAATGGTACAATGATCTAGTCTCAAAAGCAGATTTAGCGGAAAATTCAGCTGTTCGCGGTTGCATGGTAATCAAACCTTATGGTTATGCAATATGGGAAAAAATGCAGGCTCAGCTTGATAAGATGTTTAAAGACACTGGTCACGTTAATGCTTATTTTCCTTTATTTATTCCGAAATCTTTTTTTTCTAAAGAGGCTGCCCATGTGGATGGATTTGCCAAAGAATGTGCTGTGGTGACTCATTATCGTTTAATGAATGACCCAGATGGCAAAGGTGTTGTTGTGGACCCTGAAGCAAAATTAGAAGAAGAGCTGATTATTCGTCCAACTTCCGAAACTATAATCTGGAGTACCTATAAAAATTGGATCCAATCTTACCGCGATCTTCCGATCCTTTGCAATCAATGGGCGAATGTGGTACGATGGGAAATGCGTACCCGCATGTTTCTTCGTACCACTGAGTTTCTTTGGCAAGAGGGTCATACCGCGCATGAAACAGCTCAGGAGGCATTAGCAGAGACTACACAGATGATTAATGTCTATGCTAGTTTTGCTGAAGATTTTATGGCGATCCCTGTGATCAAGGGCGCAAAGTCAGCGAATGAGAGATTTGCTGGAGCTCTTGAGACCTATACCATTGAGGCTTTGATGCAAGATGGAAAAGCATTGCAGTCGGGTACATCGCATTTCTTAGGACAAAATTTTGCGAAAGCTTTTGATGTGCAATTTGCGAATCGTGATGGTAAATTAGATTATGTGTGGGCCTCTTCTTGGGGTGTTTCTACTCGACTTATTGGAGCTTTAATTATGGCGCATTCCGATGATAATGGACTAGTGCTTCCTCCTAAATTAGCCCCTTATCAAGTGGTAATAATCCCAATCTATAAGAGCGATGAACAGCTTACTGAGATTTCAGTGAAAGCTGATGAGATCGTTGCAAAACTTAAAGCTCGTGGAATTAGCGTTAAATACGACAATCGTGATTCCCAAAGACCAGGTTGGAAATTTGCCGAATACGAACTCAAAGGCGTTCCTGTGCGTTTAGCAATTGGTCCACGTGATTTGGAAAACGGATCGGTCGAAGTTGCTCGTCGTGATACATTAGAAAAATCAATCGAGCAATTAGAGAAGATCGACCAGTTTGTGGCTGATTTATTAGATAAAATACAAGAAAACATATATAATAAGGCTTTTCAATTTAGAGAAGAGAACACCACTAAGGTAGATTCTTACGATCAATTTAAAGAACTCTTAGTCACTAAGGGTGGATTTTTTCTTGCACATTGGGACGGTACGGTTGAGACTGAATTGAAAATCAAAGAGGAGACCAAAGCGACAATACGCTGTATACCTTTTGATGGGATCAAAGAAGAGGGTAATTGCATGGTTACTGGAAAACCTTCTTCACAACGCGTTATTTTTGCCTTAGCTTACTAAACTGATCGATTTTGCTCAGGAGTCGTATGTCATACTTTATATTTTTAGACGTTATTTACTATGGAAAATAATGTTGTAGAGCGCTTTATGCGCTATGTTAGATTCAATACTTGCTCCGATTCGGTTAGTGGAAAAACACCTAGCACCGACTCTCAACGAGAGTTTGCTTTAATTCTTGCCGATGAATTAAAAGCCATTGGGTTAGTCGATGTGGTAGTCGATATGTGGAGTTATGTCTATGCTACTTTGCCGTCTAATGTATCTCATGATACCCCAATAGTTGGATTTGTGTCGCACATGGACACCAGTCCTGATTTTACAGCTAAAAATGTTTCTCCTCAGTTCGTGCCAGATTACAATGGTGGTGAAATTGTTCTTAACAAGGAATCAAATATTATTCTTTCTCCTGAGGTTTTTCCTGAATTAAAAAAATATATTGGTCAACGGCTGATTGTAACCAATGGTCAAACTCTTTTGGGTGCTGATGATAAAGCTGGAATAGCAGAGATTATTACTGCCATGGAATATTTAATTAATCACCCTGAGATAAAACACGGTCAAGTTAAAATAGCCTTTACCCCCGATGAGGAGATTGGGGAGGGAGCCGATCATTTTAATGTAGCTGATTTTGGAGCTCATTTTGCCTATACCATCGATGGAGGAGAAATAGGAGAACTGGAGTATGAGAATTTCAATGCTTCGGGGGTGAAAATTGTTGTTCATGGATCGAGTGTTCATCCTGGATATGCGAAAGGCAAAATGAAAAATTCGGTGACCATTGGGAATAAACTACTTTCAATGGTACCTAACTTTGAGGTTCCAGAACATACCGATGGCTATCAAGGTTTTTACCATGTCACTCAAATAAATGGTTCTGTTGAACAAACTATCATAGAATATATAATCCGAGACTTTACGCTTTCTGGGCTGAATGATCGTAAAAATCTTTTGATGTCAGTTGTCAATATGATTAATGCTGAATTTGGTGAAAATACAGCTGAAATTGCTATCAAGGATCAGTATTTTAATATGCGTGAGAAAATTGAACCAGTAAAATACATCGTTGATCTAGCCGAACAAGCTATGCTGGAGGCTGGTGTAGTGCCTAAGATTGTACCTATCAGAGGTGGAACCGATGGTTCTCGATTATCCTATATGGGCCTTCCTTGTCCAAATATCTTTGCTGGTGGTCATAATTTTCATGGCAAATATGAATACATCCCGACACCTTCCATGGCAAAAGCATGCGAAGTAATTGTTCGCATCGTTGAAAAAGTAGGTTTATTGAGCAACTAAACATTTTTAGAGTTATCTTTAATCTTCAGGGGTGAAAACCTTTAATAAAGGTCTGACTTTAGAATTTTTTTGTGCAATTTGATTTTTCATCTTTTCTCATACCTTTAGCTCAAATTAAACAGATATGATACAGCAACTTATCCATTTTATCACTGAGAATAAGATCTTCGACAAGCGTCATAAGATCTTAGTTGGTGTAAGCGGTGGGATAGATTCTGTGGTGTTGCTTGACCTTCTTGATAAAGGTGGATATTCAATGGCTATTGCACATTGTAATTTTCAGTTAAGAGGTGCCGAATCAGATAAGGATGAGAGACTTGTACAGACACTAGCACTGAAATACGACGTTCCAATTTATAAAATTGCTTTTGATACCCTTGGTGTCGCTAGTGAACGGAAGATCTCTATTGAAATGGCGGCTCGCGATTTGCGTTATGAATGGTTTGAGAAGATTCGGACTGAAAATAATTTTGATTTCATTGCTGTTGCACATCATCGGGATGATCAACTTGAAACATTTTTTCTAAACCTGGCTAGAGGTACCGGCTTAGCAGGTCTGACAGGAATGAAACCAGTAAATGGTAAAGTCGTCCGGCCCTTGCTTTTTGCCTCCCGTATCGAGATTGAAAAATATCGTCATGAACTATTCCTTGAATTTAGAATGGATGCTTCCAACCAGAATCTAGAGTTTCAGCGAAATAAAATACGCCATTCTTTGATGCCTATCATGGATTCATTGAATCCAAATTTCAGGGAGGGACTCATTCGAACGATGGATCATCTTGATAAAACCTCTATTATTTATAACCAGACCATATCTGAGCATTGGAATCGTGTTGTGACCACAAAAGATCAAACACACTATATCTCTATTTCAGCCTTGCAAAATCTTGAGCCTTTAGAGGCCTATCTTTTTGAATTCCTCAAACCATTTGGTTTCAAAGGGTCTAGTATTTCAGATATCATTCAATCCTTAACTGGTTTGTCAGGTAAACAATTTTGTTCTGCGACTCATCGGTTATTGCATGATCGTGAGAATTTAGTTCTTTCAGTACTTGTGGAAGAAGAGGAGATACATTATTACTTAGATGAAGAGCAAAATGAATTAAACGTCCCTGTTCATTTGCTGATTACTAAAGATTTGCCAACTGAATCAATACCCTTCTCTGATTCAAAATTCGAAGCATCTATTGATCAAGATAAAATTCAGTTTCCACTATTGATTCGGAAATGGCAACAAGGCGATACCTTTAGACCGCTTGGTATGAGTGGCATCAAAAAGCTGAGCGATTATTTTATTGACTCCAAACTCAGCCTTCTTGAAAAAGAAAATGTTTGGATTCTTGCCAATGGCGAACAAATTATTTGGATAATTGGTCATCGCCTAGATGATCGATATAAAATAACTTACCAGACGAAAAGGATTCTTCATATTAAAGCTCTTAACTAATAAGTCGCTTTAACATATTGATTTTACTTTTTTTTGATCAGCTCTCCAGCAAGAAATCCCATTGCTGTTCCATAACTTCCCATGGTATACCAGTGCGATGTTATCGGACAGGTTCCTGAGCTGCACCCTACAAAATGCCAATATCCAATCCCTGCAATCCCTCCAATTAATGTAAATATGACCTGTGTGCGATACTTAATTAGAAAATTTCTCATGGTTTTTTGTCTAAATATATGTTTGACTAATTCCCTTAATTTATAAAGAAATCAACCCTTTTATCTGGCTCGCTTTTTCGTAGATGGCAACAATAGATTCAGGGTTTGGCATCCATTGCTTGCATGAGATTCCAATAAATTTAATGTCTTTTGACGTCTTATAGGTTATGGTTGATGGATCTTCAAAAAAACCCTTTACCTGATCTAGTTGTTCCTGCTTATTTTGAATGATAAATTTAAAATAATAGAGCATAGGCCATTGCTGCTGATCTGCAAGTAGCTTTTTGAATTTATCGATATTGTCTGTCATGTGAATTCTACAATAGCTTGTTGATATGCATTTTGTTTCTAAAAAGTATATGCTACCATATGAGTTCTATAAATCCCTTCTTTCGTCTTCGTTTGCCATCTCTGCCTTGACCGTCTGCCACATAGAAATATACACCAGGAGAGGCTAATACGTTATTTATTTTACCATCCCAGGTTGCCATTTCGGTATCTGCAGGAACATAACCAGATTTCCGGAAATGATGCACAATTCGCCCCCATCTATTAAAGATTTGAAAGTCAAGAGACTGTAACGATCTGGTGCGAATCATTAGGATGTCGTTCACGCCATCGCCATTTGGTGTAAAGGCCGGCGCAACTTTTACTAATGAGCTATCAATTACAATGTAGTCTTTCAAATACATAGTATCTCTGCAGGTAAAGCCTGGTGATTGTTTAGCAGCTATCAGCTTAACCATATAGCTGCCAGTATGTTCATAAGTATAAGACGGGTCCTTTAGATAAATTTCCTCCATTATAGAGTCAATTTTTGCTCCTTTGGGTTGGTTGGATAAGCTAGATTTTTCTTTAAACAGAAACCACTCAAATTTCTCTACATCACCATTGATTGACTCATTGATAAATTGCACGGGCAATGGCGCCTCAGGTAGTGAGTATTGCGCAACTGCAGGTTGATTCGTCTTCCATGAGAATTTAGCCTTTGGCACAATCGACTGATAAGTCACAGGGCTAATTACCATGCATCCTGCTCGGTCTGTAACCTGTAATTGATAAATTGTATTTATTGGTGGTGGGCCTAAAACGGTTGGATTAAGAGCATTTGAAACCAAAGTACTACCCGTTTGCCATACGTATTTATAACTTGGGTCAATTAAAATGACTTGATTTGTTGTTAAATCAGCAAAGGCATAACTAGGCCCATTTACAACACCTAAAAGTTTAAAAGATTGACAGTTGGAGTCCGTAATCGTAGAGGTTACTGTCATCCAAGTATTAATGATCCAAGCTCTAAGAACGTAATTAATTCCATTCTCTGTAAAGCTTACTCGATAACAGCCATCGGATAGGTTATTTAAAGTTGAGCTCGTCCCTGTCTCGTTAAAATAGAATGTAAATGCACCAGTACCTTGCGTATACTTCTCCCACTTAAACGTTACCGATTGTCCCAATGATGTAGCTTTTAAAGTGCCATCTTGATGATTCGCAATTCCACAGAAATAATAGATATAGTCTTTTCCTGAAAAAGTAGGGTAGGGTGCTGACTCAGAAAATGAAGCCGTTGAAGATTTTAAGGCTTGACCAAAAGAATCGCTGATACCTAGTAAATTTAGGCATAAGCTGATTAGAAGAGTCCATACTAAGCTAGAGAGCTTCATTTAAAATAGTTTACGATTATCGAGTACAATATTACGAAATTTTTCCGATCTGATTGTGAGTCATTCATCATTCCGTACTTCAATTTAACCTAAAATTAGGTGAATAAAATGAAATGGGAATATTTGATTAAATTTGCCAAACAAATGGAATAAAAACGATATTTTCAAATACGAAGTAATTTAAATTCAGCACTTTGTCGAATTATTTAGAAGGATTAAATAGTGCCCAACGTGAGGCCGTGATTAATACAGAAGGTGCCTCGCTCGTAATTGCAGGTGCTGGTTCAGGAAAGACACGTGTCTTAACCTACCGAATCGCTCATCTATTACAAAAAGGAGTGCCTCCTTCTTCGATCTTAGCTTTGACCTTTACCAATAAGGCAGCTAGGGAGATGAAGGCTCGAATTGAAAATGAAGTTGGAAGTAGTGTCTCCCGCTATTTATGGATGGGGACCTTTCACTCCATATTTTCAAGAATTCTTCGAGAACAAGCAGCTGTCATTGGCTTTCCGAATACATTTACCATTTACGATACGCAAGATTCAAAAAGCCTTCTGAAATCTATTATTAAAGGTCTAAACTTAGAAGATAATATCTATAAGGCAGGGGTGGTTTTGGGGAAGATCTCGGCTGCTAAGAATAATTTGATCACAGCAGTAGCTTATCATCAGAATGCTTTGCAACGTGAAGCTGATCAGGCTGCACGGATGCCTAAGACTGCAGAGATCTACTTGGAATATACCAAGCGTTGCAAGAACGCTGGCGCAATGGATTTTGATGATTTATTGCTAATGACGAATGTCTTATTTAAAAATCATCCTGAAGTATTGGCCAAATACCAGAACTTGTTTCGATATATCTTAGTAGATGAGTATCAGGATACGAATTTCTCGCAGTATTTGATTGTTAAAAGGTTAGCCGAGGCACACCAAAATATCTGCGTTGTTGGCGACGATGCGCAGAGTATCTATTCATTCCGAGGAGCGAGAATCGAAAATATACTCAATTTTAAAAACGATTATCCTGGGTATGGGACGTATAAATTAGAACAGAATTATAGATCCACTCAAGTTATTGTTGATGCAGCAAACAGTTTAATAGCTAAGAATAAACACCAGCTTCAAAAAACCGTGTTCAGTGAAAATGCCTTGGGTGATAAGATCAAAGTCTTAGCTGCCATGAATGAGCATGAAGAAGGTTATCTAGTTGTTAATGAATTGTTTGATCAGCGAATGAAAGCTCAGGAAAATTATGCCGATTTTGCAATTTTATATCGAACAAATGCACAATCACGCGTTTTTGAAGAGATCCTACGTAAACGAAATATTCCCTATAAGATTTATGGTGGATTATCATTTTACCAACGTAAAGAGATCAAAGATATCTTGTCCTATTTTAGGCTTATCATAAATCCTCGAGATGATGAATCTTTTAAGCGGATCATAAATTATCCAACAAGAGGTATTGGTGGGACGACATTAAATAGATTAGAAGATGCGGCAGCCTCCTTGGGAGTGAGCATCTTCGAGGTAGCTTCGAGTTCGGAAAAGATGATGGTGGCGGGCTTAAATAGTGGCGCGATAAAAAAGATTGCTATGTTCACTCAGATGATTAGTCATTTTTCAAACGCTTTCTTGACTTTGGAAGCCTACGAAATGGCTAATCGAATTGCATCTGAAACTGGTATCTTGACTGAATTGTATCAAGATAAATCACCAGAAAATATTAGTCGCTATGAGAATACACAAGAGTTGCTTAACGCGATTCAAGATTTCTCATTAACAGCGACCGAAGAGGGAACACCAAATACGCTTAACGTTTTTATGGAAGACGTGGCACTCTTAACAGATCAGGATAACGATAAGGATACGAATTCAGATAAACTGACTATGATGACTGTTCATTCATCGAAAGGTCTTGAATTCAAAAACGTGTTTATCGTGGGTTTAGAAGAAAATCTTTTTCCATCTGGTTTTTCTGGTACTTTAACCTTGTCGGAGCTTGAGGAAGAGCGAAGATTATTTTATGTCGCATTAACAAGATCAGAGAATAAAGCGTGGTTATCTTTCGCTCAACAACGGTTTCGTTGGGGGAAAACGGAGTTTTGTAATCCAAGTCGATTTATTGGCGAAATTGATCATCAATATCTTGATATTCAAAATAGCAGAATGTTTCCTCAGTTTCGAAATAAAGAGTTGCAAGATGATCGGTCTAATAGTAGGTTTCAACGTGAGCCAGACACGTTTCAATCACCGCGTCGTCCAGAGCCACTCAATAACCGTATTGTAACCAATCAAGGCACCTCGTCATTAGGTTCTTCCTTGTTTAAAGGTGATGATCCTGAGTTGATTCGTGTCGGAATGATGGTGGAACATGAGCGTTTTGGAGTAGGTAAGGTGCTTAACCTCGAGGGGAGAATGCCTGATTTAAAAGCAAAAGTTTTTTTTCCAAATGCAGGAGAGAAAAATCTTCTTTTAAAATTTGCTAAACTTAAAATCACTGATCAATCGGCATAATACCAACTTCGATTTGATTAAACCATTAAAAACCATTAGCTTTGTAGATCAAAACAAGTGCTTTCTTATAGACTTGTTCCCAGTTATAGTGATAATAAATAATAGACAATGATAGCACGCGATTACAACACCCAACGAAAAAAAATGAAACTGCCTGAATATGGAAGAAGTATCCATAAGATGGTTGACCATATCATGCAGATTGAAAACAGAGAAGAGCGAATTTTAGCAGTCAAGGGTGTGATCGACGTTATGGGCATGATGTATCCCTATTTGCGTGATATAAATGAGTTTAAACACAAGCTTTGGGACCATATTGCTATCATGTCTGATTTTAAACTTGATATTGATTACCCGTATGACCCACCAAAACCGGAGACTTTTATTGAGAAACCAAAATTGGTTCCATACGGTCAAAAAGAGATTAAATTTCGTCATTATGGAAAAATAATGGAGAACTATATCGCTGCAACGGCCCAATTAGATGATGAAAACCCTGCTAAAGCTGTCAATATCGAGCTTTTGGCCAATCAGATGAAAAAAACCTATTTGGTTTGGAATAAAGATGCTGTTGAAGATTCAAAAATTTTAAATGACTTAACTTATCTATCACATGGCTCGCTCAAGCCAAATCCTGATCTTCGTCTTCAGGAAGTGAATGAAATATTCAAGCAACAAGTTAAAAAGGGTCGGATTACTCCAACTACTAATCAATCGCGTAAACATAAATAGTCCGTTATAAACATATTTAATTATCTCTTCTCTTTCCTAAGGCATGGCAAGGTTTATTTTAGAAGGTGGTAGTCCACTATGCGGTGAGTTAACCCCACAAGGGGCTAAAAATGAGGCGTTGCAAGTAATCTGTGCAGTGCTGCTTACGTCAAAAAAAATCACAATTTCAAATGTTCCGGAGATAAGCGATGTTCTTAAATTGATCGAGATCCTTCGTTTTTTAGGGACTACAATTGAACGTCTAGAAAAAGGCGTTTATACATTTGAGGCTGATAAAATTAATTTAGACCTCCTTCAATCTGCTGAATATTTTACTCAAGCAGCTAGCCTGCGAGGTTCTTTGATGATTGTGGGTCCAATGTTAGCCCGTTTTGGCGTCGGCATAATACCACAGCCCGGTGGTGATAAAATTGGTAGAAGACGATTAGATACCCATTTCCGTGGTTTTGAATCGCTTGGTGCTAAGTTTACTTTTAATTCGCAAGATTCTTCCTATCATGTTGAGGCAAAGAGTCTAAAGGGCTGCTATATGCTTCTTGATGAGGCCTCAGTTACTGGAACAGCAAACCTGCTGATGGCTGCAACCCTGGCAAGTGGAACAACTACAATTTATAATGCTGCTTGCGAACCCTATCTTCAGCAGCTTTGCAAAATGTTAAATGCGATGGGAGCCAAGATTCAAGGTATTGGTTCTAATTTATTAACCATTACCGGAGTAACTTCACTTGGGGGCTGTGCTCATCGCATGCTTCCTGATATGATTGAAGTGGGCAGTTTTATTGGCTTGGCGGCTATGACGGCTTCAGATATCACCATTAAAAATGTTGGTTTTAATGAACTTGGCATTATTCCCGAATCCTTTAGAAGATTTGGAATCCAGATGAATTTAATAGGTGATGACCTTCATATACCTGCTCAGGATCATTATGAAATAGAATCTTTTATCGACGGATCAATATTAACTGTTGCTGATGCTCCTTGGCCTGGATTAACTCCCGACTTATTAAGCATCTTTTTGGTTATCGCAACACAGGCACGAGGAAGTGTCCTTATTCATCAAAAGATGTTTGAGAGTCGATTGTTTTTTGTGGATCGTTTGATCGATATGGGTGCTAAGATTATTTTATGCGACCCTCACCGTGCAACCGTTATCGGACTAGATAAAACTCAAGCACTTCGTGGTATCCGTATGAGCTCTCCTGATATTAGAGCTGGTGTGGCTTTGCTTATTGCAGCTCTTTCTGCAACTGGAAAGTCGACTATCGATTACATCGAGCAGATTGATCGTGGTTATGAAAATATAGACCTTCGTCTGAATGCGATTGGAGCTAAGATAAAAAGAGAATAATTAAACTTATTTAAATTATCGAGTATGAAAAATTTATTTGGTATTGTGGTTTTGTTAGTCTGTTTTTTTTCCTTTAATGGCATCGCTCAATCCAACGTTGTCGGAATACAGATAGGAAATAAGGCTCCTGAAATTGTTGAGAAATCAATCACTGGCCAGACTCTTAAGCTCTCTTCGCTTAGCGGAAAAATTGTTTTAATCGATTTTTGGGCTTCGTGGTGCAAGCCTTGTCGAAATGAAAATCCGGCCGTTGTAGCTGCTTATGAAAAATACAAAAATAGTTCATTTAAAGGTGGAAATGGATTTACTGTTTTTAGCGTCTCTTTAGATAAAGATGGTTCTGCTTGGAAGGCAGCCGTGAAAGACGATAAGATGAATTGGGTTAACCATGTTTGTTTGTTAAATAGCCAAGCTGGCTATATCCAGAGTTATAATATCAGCATGATTCCAACAAATTTTTTAATTGATGGCAATGGGATCATAATTGCCTCCAACCTCCGAGGAGAAGCCCTTGAGGAGAAGTTGAATGCCTTGAAAAAGAACTAGTTTCTGATTAGTTTAAACCTTGTCTGTTATGGTTGAACGAATAGCTTCTTATCCTGTCTAGCTGTTTTTACAACCCATTTTGTTTCCCATATGTCCTTATTATAATGAGAAAACTGCTCGTTGGATTCCTTTCAGATCCTTTCTCTTGTATTATTCTCGTTTATTCACACGTCTCTTAATTTAATTCAATAGATAATCAAAGTCTAAAAAACAATTGCGATATTTAAATGCTATAATTTATACTTAACCGACCAACCTAATCTAACATGAAAAAACAACGTATTCCTTTTTTAAGCTGTATAGTATCAGCCTTCATACTTTTCTCCTTTCAATCTTTTGGCCAAATTTCATCTGTAAATTTTTCAAACGTATCGATCAAGGACAATTTTTGGACTCCTAAGATGAATGCTGTTGCAACTTCTACATTAAATGCCTGTATTAATTATACCGAAGTCAAAAGTGGCAGAATACGTAATTTCGAAAACGCTGCAACCAAAAGTGGCAAGCATGAGGGGATGTATTTTGACGATTCTGATGTCTATAAAGCTCTCGAAGCCATCGCTTATTCGTTGAAAAATAATCCTGATGCAACCATTGAAAAAAAGGCTGATGAATGGATTGATAAAATTGCGGCAGCGCAACAGCCGGATGGATACATCAACACATTTTATACTTTAACTGGATTAGAAAATCGATGGTCTGACATGGAAAAACATGAGGATTATTGCGCTGGCCATTTGCTAGAAGCAGGTATTGCCTATTTTAATACCACTGGGAAACGAAAATTATTGGATGTGGCAATTCGCATGGTCAATCATATTGATGCTAATTTTAGACTTGCTGGTAAGCATTGGATTTCAGGTCATGAAGAGATTGAGCTGGCTTTGGTGAAACTTTATCATATGACTAAAGAACAAAAATACCTTGATTTAGCCTCTTGGTATATCGAAGAGCGAGGACATGGATACTATAAAGGTGTTCCCAGAAATCCCATGTTTGACCAGAATGATATCCCATTTGAAAATCAAAGGAAGGTTGAAGGACATGCTGTGAGAGCAATGTATTTATATACTGGAGCTGCTGATGTGGATGCAAGTAAAAAAGAGACCAAATATTCACCGGCCTTACTAAGTGTCTGGGATAATTTGGTTGGAAAAAATATGTATATCACCGGTGCCATCGGTTCGTCTGGCAGTAACGAAGGGTTCACGAGAGATTATGATCTTCCTAACAAACAGGCCTATTGCGAAACGTGTGCTTCGGTAGGGATGATTCTTTGGAACCAACGTATGAACTTAATGACTGGAGAAAGCAAGTATATTGATGTTTTAGAGAAATCATTATACAATGGTGCCTTGTCCGGATTATCCTTAAGTGGTGACAAATTTTTCTATGGTAATCCATTGACTGTAAAAAGTAATTATGCAAGAAGCGAATGGTTTGGCTGTGCTTGCTGCCCATCAAACATCGCCCGGTTGGTAAGTTCAATAGGGAATTATATTTATGCAACCTCTCCTGATGCCATCTATGTCAATCTATTTGTGAGCAGTAATACTCAAATTGTGGATGGGAAAAATAAAATCGCCATCGCTCAGACTGGTAATTACCCATGGGATGGGACAACGTCCATAACCATTTCTCCTGCTTCGAAGATCAAGAAGAAATTACTAATTCGTATTCCTGGATGGGCTGTTAATCAGGCAGTACCTGGAGATGCTTATGCTTGGCTATTTCCAGATAAATCGATGGTTTCTATTAAGCTAAATCAGAAAGAAGTTGCCTATAAGGTGGATAAAGGCTATGCTGTTATTGAGCGTGAGTGGAAACAAGGGGATCAGGTCACCATTCAATTACCCATGAATATTCAACGTGTTGTTGCGAATAAGAATATCACTGAAAATTTAGGTCGAGTTGCAATTCAACGGGGTCCATTGGTGTACTGTTTAGAGCATTCGGATAACAATGGGAAAGCGCTGAATATTGTTCTTCCGGATGATGCAAACCTCTCAGCCTCTTTTGATCCAACTTTGCTTGGAGGAATCATGACAATTCATTCAAAGGCTCGCGCAGTAACTGTGGCATCCAATGGTTTATCCATAGATACCTCCGTTAAGGAGATTATGGCAATTCCTTATTATTCATGGGCTAATCGTACCTCTGGCGAGATGCAAGTTTGGATCCCTCGAAAAATTTCCGATTTAGATTTATTGTCAAAATAGTTCTGAGAATTTTTAAACTCATTTTTAAAAGTGTAAATCTGCCTCTCAAGATTAGGTATTATGTCATTTTGTCTATTTTATAACAATTGGCAGTATTTTTGATTGTTTAAGATCAACTATTACAAATGCATAGTTGTTGCAATTTTCGTTAGTTAATGGTTGATTAGTTAAGGTTTATGGGTTAAGTTCATCGTCAATTCAATTGTAAAAAGATAAAGTATATAGAATGAAAAAAAAAGATCAGAAAAATAAACCTGAAGAGCAGGAAGTAGAATTAACGCCTGAAATTGAAGAGGTTGTATTGGATGAGAATGCGCTTTTGTTAGCTCGTGTAAATGAGTCGGAGGCGGCAGTAAGGGAGATGAATGATAAATTTCTTCGTTTGTCTGCTGAGTTTGATAATTTTCGCAAAAGAACACTTCGTGAACGGATGGAACTGACAAAAACGGCAGCAGAGTCTGTGCTTTTGAGTATTCTGCCTGTTGTTGATAATTTCGAGCGAGCGTTAGACTCCATTGATAAAGGGATGGATTTTCAAGCTACTAAAGAGGGTATTGTTTTGATATATAATAATTTCAATGATTTTATTAAACAGAACGGCATTACAGAGATCGAAGCTTTAGGTCAGGTTTTCGATACCGACTTGCACGAGGCTCTGACAAAAATTCCTGCTCCGTCAGAGGAGATGAAGGGTAAGATTGTTGATGTTATTCAAAAAGGGTATTATTTAAATGAGAAAGTTATCCGGTTTGCCAAAGTTGTGGTGGGCGAATAATTAAGATTAAATCCTCAGAAGAGATAAAATGGCTAAAAGAGATTATTACGATGTGCTTGGCGTAAGCAAGAGTGCAAGTGCAGAAGAGATAAAAAAGGCTTTTCGGAAAAAGGCAATTCAGTATCATCCGGATAAAAATCCTGGTGATAAAGCATCAGAAGAGAAGTTTAAAGAGGCTGCAGAAGCTTATGAGGTCCTTAGCTCAGCTGAGAAAAAGCAACGCTATGATCAGTTTGGTCATGCTGGTGTAGGCAGTCAAGGTGGCTTTGGGGGTGGCAACTCACGCTCTATGGACGATATTTTCTCGATGTTTGGAGATATATTTGGCGGTGGCGGTGGTTTTGGTGGATTTAGCTCCGGCGGACGATCACAAAGGGTAAATAGAGGCTCAAATCTCCGCGTTAAGGTAACGCTTGATTTAAGCGAGATCGCGCATGGGGCGGAAAAAAAATTAAAAGTTAAAAAATATATTACCTGTACAACATGTCATGGTAGCGGCGCTAAAGGTAGTGGTGGCCATTCCACCTGCTCCACCTGCAGAGGGGCTGGTCAGGTTACTCAGATAAGCAATACTTTCTTAGGTCAGATGCAAACGACTTCCACTTGTCCAACCTGCGGAGGAGATGGAAAAGTAATTACGCAGAAATGTGATTCTTGCTATGGCGAAGGGATTGTTCAAGGCGACGATGTCATAACTGTAAAAATTCCTGCCGGGGTTGCTGAAGGGATGCAGTTATCTCTTGAAGGAAAGGGAAACGCTGCGCGTCGTGGAGGAATGCCTGGTGACTTATTGATTTTAGTTGCTGAAGAAGAACATCCAGAGCTTACGCGCGATGAGAATGACTTAATCTACAACTTATATCTTTCATTTCCTGATATTTCATTAGGTGTAACAACGGAAATACCTACCATTGATGGTAAAGTGAAGGTTAAAGTCGAATCAGGAACCCAACCGGAAAAAATTCTACGTCTACGCGGGAAAGGTCTTCCTGATGTGAATGGTTACGGGAAAGGGGATTTGTTAGTTAAAATTCATGCTTGGGTACCGCAGAAATTATCAGCTGAAGAGCGGAAGACATTAGAGAAACTTCAACAGTCACCTAATTTTATGTCACCTCAAGAACAGGGTGATAAAGGTTTCTTCGATAAGGTTAAAGATATGTTTTAATCGTGTTTTCGGGACCTTATTTAAGGTCCCGAAGGTATTGACACATGGAATAGAGCGAAGTGAATCGCGACTTCTTCGAGTTGTGCTCTACACTCCAATCATTAATTCCAATCTGAATATTAAATGTTTCTGCATTAACAGTGGTACTTTCAGCTACCAGAATACCATTTCTTTCCAACGCTTTAGTCGTCCAGGTTAATCGCTCCCCTTCACCCTTTACTGTGGCGAACCTGTTGGTCATCTTTCGTATCTTGAAATCTCCTTTCTCACGATCAAAATCGATTTGTTTTTGATCAAATAGTGCATTGAAGGAACCATTTAAAATTAAATCTTCGGGTGATCCTTGTTGGATGGTGTCTTTAAGCATTAACCACATTCGATCAGATTCTGCAATGGCAGTCGTTAGATCATGTGTTGAGAATAGAATGGTTTTTCCTTTTATTCGCGCTAACTGCTGAAGAATATGAACAAGCTCAAACTTATTGGAGAGATCAAGAAAGGCCGTGGGTTCATCTAAAATGATGATCGGCGTGTCTTGGGCAAGAGCTCTGGCGATCATCACTTTTTGTCGCTCCCCATCTGACAGGTTGTTTACCAGTCGATCTTCAAATCCCTGAAGACCTACAGCTAAAATAGCTTCTTCGATCAATAGTCGATCTTCATCCATTAATTTCCCAAACCAATTCGTATGAGGATAGCGACCTAGCGATACTAAATCATAAACATTGAGATTTGGCACGCGAATTTGCTCCGTTGAGACGTAGCTTAATAGTTTTGCTAATTCTTTTTCTGAGTATTCTTCTATTAACTTTTTACCAATCTTTAGATCGCCCTTTAAAGGAGCAAGAAATCCTCCTAAGGTCTTTAATAATGTACTTTTTCCAACTCCATTCTCCCCTATAATTGCGACTAGCTCACTAGGTAAGGCTTCAAGTGTAATTCCTGATTTTACAACTTTTATCTGATGGCTTTTATAGCCAATGGAAACATTTTCTAATCGAACAAGTGAACTTTGATTTTTCATGATCAGAAATTTACACTTGATTTATTGCGAATAATGATCCAAATCACAATTGGAATTCCAAGCAGAGCAGTAACCGAATTAATTGGTAGAATTCTTTGCGATCCAGGTAGCTGTGAAAGTATGTCACTGAGAAGCATAATGATTGCTCCGATCAAGATGGTGGCTGGTATAAGCAGACTATGCTTGGCACTCTGTAACATAATCCGCGCAATATGAGGAACCGCAATTCCAATAAATCCGATCGGTCCACAAAAGGCTGTTATACTTCCTGCAAGTATCGCTGTTGAGAAAAATACCATTGTTCGTGCAAAACGAATATTCATCCCTAAACTCTGGGCATAATTCTCTCCCAATAAAAAGGCATCTAGAAATTTAGAACAGAGAAAGGCGATGGCAATGCCAACCAATACCGATGGGATCAAAACCGATAACTGTGGATTCGTCACGCTTCCTAAAGATCCCATCGTCCAAATAACAAAGGATTTCAAGGTCGCTTCATTGCTATAGTATTGCAAGATATTTACAAGCGCTGATATGGCGCTTGAGATTAAGATTCCCATAATTAAAATGGTCATGATCTCTCGTATTCTGGCTGAGATGGCAATGATAAGCATCAATACTAAAGCCGATCCTAACCAGGCAGCTGCTACGATTCCCCAAGAACTTAAAATTGAAACGCTCTCCCAGCCGATAAAGCCTCCAGTGCCTAAAACGACTAGAGCTACGCCAAGACTAGCTCCAGAGCTCACTCCAAGAATATATGGTCCAGCCAATGGATTTCGAAAAACGGTTTGCATCTGAAGTCCAGAGACTGATAATGCTGCACCTGCAAGTATCGCCGTGAAAGCTTTTGGTATACGGTACTGATTAACAATCAAAACAACCTGATTGTCTAAGGTTGATGGGCTAAAAATGGCTTTAAGAAGATCGCTAAACGAGATAGAGTAGGAGCCTATTCGCAAGTCAATAAGGAAGAATACAGGAAGAAGAACAGCCAATAAAACCAAGACCTTGAGCTCTCTTTTGGTTTCATTTTTATATGTTAATACACCCTGTCTCACGTTTATCGTAGTGGTTTATAAAAATTATAAATTGTATCATTTGCCAATTCGGGGTGAAATATTTTCACGAGATCTGCTAAGATGAGATCAGGCCTGACAACCCCGCGTTCCCAATAATCATTACCACCTTCAGCGCTACTAATTAAATTATTGTTAAAGATAGTTCTTTTTTTTACGGGAGGAAAAGTAGCAATCCGACTGTCGGCAGCTAGAATGTCACTTAGGGTATTCGCAGTTCCGCTGTTAATCCAGTAATCGGCTGTTAAAGAGCGAATGGCAACCTCCTCTAGAGCAACTGCAAAGGATTCACGGGATTGATTCTCTTTCCAAAGATAGTTGGCACCAGCATCTCTTATCAAGGTTGCTAAATTTGAGTTGCCACCTGACATCCACCAAGTATCTTTATAGGGTAGCCCAGTTAGCACAAAAGGTTTCTTTTTAACAGATTCAACTGCTTTACAAATGGCTTTGTAGTTTTGCTCTATGGTATTAAAATAACTAGTGGCTTTCTGTTGTTTATTGAAAAATGAACCCATGAATTTAATCCATTCGGCTTTTGCTAAAGGTGTTTCTTCTAAATATTCGCCGTTCAAAACTACCTGAATACCTAACTCTTTCAGTTTATTGATTGTTCCAGTAACTTCACCATTAACACCATAAACCATTATAAGATCAGGCTTAAGTTTTAGAATTAATTCGTAGTTTAACGCTTGCTCATATCCAATTTCCTTTATCTCATTGTTGTTAATCCTTTTTATGATCTCCGGATTTGATGCGTACTTTGTTCCTGATATAGCCTGAATTGATGAGACCTCATCTAGGGCACTTAAAAATCCAAGATGCGTAGTAGACATACAAATGATTTTGGAGATTGGTGTTCTGATTATCTCCTTCTCTTTCAATTCAGCTGGTACGCTATCATTTCTATTTACTAGATAATATTCTAGATTTACCTTTTTGGCTTGTTGCCATGGATTATAAACTTTGATTTTAGTATAATTGTTGAATCTAGTCAGTGTAAAACCTTTTGCATAAACAATATGCTCTTCGATACCATGGGGTGAATCTTTGTTTGAATTGGTCTGATTCGAGCAACTTAGCCCAAGAGTGCAGGCAACTATGACTAGGGCGATTAGTTCTCGAGGCATACGTATGAATCTGATTTTATAAGTATAAATATCTAGTTTTTTACGAGAATCTTTATGATCTGTCGCTCGTTTAAAGTTTCAATAGCTAAGAAGTAGACCCCTTGTGGAAATTGGATCGTGGAAACTGCACTCGGCGTAATTCCTAAGAGCCGCTGTTGTTCGAATACTTTATGTCCAAGCATATCATAGAGTGCTATCGTTCCAAACTCTTCCTCTCCAGTATTACGGAGCAGGACATAACCGCTAGCGCTAATGTTGGGGTATAATACTTCAAATTTTGCTGGTCCAATAGTCGGCGTATTATTGTCTACTGCTAGTGTATTCTGACAGCTATTGGCATTGATAAGTAGAGAGGTCGAAAGACCGAATTGAGGAATTCCATAAAAAGGTTTCCAGTTTCCATCAATTTTTGCGAAGGCAAAATTTTTCGTTTTTTGAACTCTGTCAAGTACGGTATATACGGCGAAGGTGTCTGTAGGATTAGAGTAATTAATATCGAAACCGATGAAATAATGATTTCGAATAGTGAGTGGGTTTGTAAGTTGTATAAAGTTCATTTTCTTAGCACTCATCACACTATATGGAATATCCATACTTATCAGTTCATTATTTGGTAAACCAGAAATTGTTGACTCGTCATAGATCTTAACAGTGATTTTGCTATTTATGTTTGAAGTCACATAGGCCACCTTCGCCACACCCAATGAAATGGATGAAAGATGAGTTAGCTGAGTTTGGGTAAAACGCTCCGCATAGCTTGTGATTCGCATTTGATTGGTGCCTGACCTATATCCACTGTATCGCGTGCTTACTTTTTGTAATGTATCCTTCTCTCCAGCAATAGCATTGGAAAAAAGGGCACAATTATTCGAAGTGCTATAACCATCAAGGCCCGCTAATTCAGTCACCCCACTATTTGTTGGATCTAACCAAAATTTTAATTGCTTGTCGCTGGTTTTAAAATAGTCCCATTGCTTATAAAACATCGCAAATAAATCATTAACTGGATCCGCACAGGTAGAAGCTCCACCTGTTAAAGTACCTACAATGTATTTTTTTTGATTTAATAAGGCACAGCCAGATGATCCGCCCTCCGTGCTTCCATTTAGCCATCTGCTAATAACCCAAAAACTATTGGACTTGTATTCAGAGCTAAAACTTCCTGCTTTGATTGTCGAAGATGTTTTAGTTATCTTTTTTACGTCTCCTTTCGGATGTGAGATAGTGGCTGCTGGAAGAGATATCGTAGTTGTGCGGTCCCATCCAGCAAAAAATGGCCTATAGGTTGCTGGTGGTGCTGTTTCTAATTGTAATAATGAAAAATCTAAAGAGTCAGATCGTGCTTTTAAGAATGCGCCGGAGAGAGTCTGATCTGAATATCCATTAATGCTACTTGTGTTGTAACCGCAAGCAGGGCTCTCATAATTAAAGCAAAAGATCGTATGTTGTGCATCTGCACTATTGGTGATGCAATGTGATGCAGTTAAGAGGTACGGCGTCTTGTCTTGTCTCGTGTTGTTGATTAGAGTTCCTGTGCAAAGTGTATTGCCATTAATAACCATACATACTGCAGCTTGCTTTTCGGTTGTGAAGTTTAACGCTTCTGGGCAATAGACATCCAAATTACAAAGTCCAGCTTCTCCAAGCGGCCGTGTGCCAAAAATATTTTTATAATCGTGGTTAACGGAGGATATATGAAGCTCGCCTTGATAACTGGCTAGCTTCGGTTCATTGTATTCAATTACGATCTGGTCTCCCGCCAGAGGATAAGTGGCAAATTGACCACTTGACTGCTCGCTATGTGAGGTGAATGCTCCAAGAACCTTCGAATGATCAGGATTGTAAATGAATAGTGATGCTCCCTCTGGCATGATCAGCTTATCGAAAATCAGATTCAACGACCAGGCACCTTTTGAACGCAGAGAAACTTGCCAAATCTTCATGTCGTTATTTACAAACCAATGACCAACATTTTTTGAATCAAGATCTACCGAGAAACTTTTAGCAAAATGCAATGCTTTTAGTTGGTTTTGATTTTTTGAATCGTCTAAGATTAGTTGGTTATTATCTACTGGAGACATATCGATCACTGGCATCGCAAATGTCGATTTTTGTTGAACTCCAAATGACGCTGGCGATCCACCAAAGGAAAGCTGGGCATAGCCAGATTGATAAATTAATATTAGAAAAAGTTGTATTGCTAAAAATTTCGAATTCATCCTTTGGGTATAATGATGCAAATCTACATCCAATATTTCTTTGTATTTATAAATGTAACCTATTTTTTACGCTTTAAATAAAGGTCTGCAACATCCATGTAGCAATTCCAGTCGTAGATCGTTACATCATGTTTTCCTGGTCTAATATGATAAGAGATATGGCCATAGATGGGTGTGCTCAGCTGTGGCATAATTGTGGCTGGAAATTTTTTTGAACCAAGTAGTTCATACACCGAAGAGGCATAAACACAAGATAGGAACTCGCCCTTCGGATCTGCATGTAAATCCTCTGATGCACTCGCCACATAAACTGGTCGTGGTGCAATGAGAGCCAAGAGTTCGTGCTGATCGGTTGTTAAGGCTTGCTCATTTGAATTGAATTTCTTATAGTTGTTGCAAAACCAGTGGGGAAAGGAGTTGTTGATTTTTTCGACCGTCTCGCCAAAAATTCGTTTTGAAAGTGCTGCACCGCTGCATCCAGAACAATTCGAGACAACCATGGCAAATCGTTTATCTGAGGCTCCAGCCCATAAGGCCGCCTTGCCTAGCCTCGAATGACCCATCACAATGACTTGACGTGGATTAACATCTTGGTCTTTTTCAAGATAATCCATAATACGAGATAAACCCCAGGCCCAAGTTGCAACTGATCCCCATGAAGCACTATCTCTCTTTTGATCAAATAGTTGATGAATGCCGTTTTTAAACCCATCGTCAAAGTCTGGATCAATTTCACCATAATAAGCAGTTGCTACTCCATATCCACGCGATAGTATCTCTTTTATTGGCCATCTGGTGGCTTGCAGTCCTCTGCTTTCTTTATTTGCTTGATGATTTGTAACCCCAATCTCAGGCTTGTTATTCATGTAACAATCAGGAATGATAATATCTTGATCAGCCGTAGTTGTATGGTTCCCGTCGAAATTGTAACTTAAAAACAAGGGGGCTTTTTTGCTTTGTTTAGGTAGGAAGAGCAGCAATGTCAGACTTAAGTTCTTACCTCCTTTAGAAAAAGTAACTCTTATTTGCTTTTGCTTACCTAACCCTCCGAAGAGATCATTTTTGGTGGATAAGATTGTTGAGGTTACTTCTCCTTGCCATCGCGGGGTAATGCCATAGACTTCAGTTTCAAACGCTCGATAGATCTCTTTTCTCCTTTTTACCCAATCAGTTTTAGTCTTTACTTGCTCTCCATTATTAAAAATAAGTGGATCTGGAAGGGTGTAAGATGGTATTTTCTCTGTCTGCTCACTAGAAACAAAAATTTGAGCAATCGTTAACAAAGGGGATAAAGCGAAGAACAAAAAGAGTAGATAATTTTTCATGCTAGATCATTTAGAATCAGAACCAAAATTAACTGATCTATTCGCATTTCCAATTATTAGGCTCTATAACTTTTGCAAACATAAAAAGAGGTATCAATTGTGTTTTAACACCCTTGATACCTCTTTTGAAAAATGATTTAGACTATTGTCTTTGTTGGTAGCGCTTTGCTCTTTCTTCAGCTTGTTTCTTGCGGAAAGCCTCTAATTTACTCATTTGTGCTGGTGTTAAAACCGTTTTAAGTTGGAGATCGGTCTCGGCCATCACCTTATTTCGTAATTCCATCATCTTCTCACGGTCAAAACTACCGCCACCTTCACGCATTTTAGCAAATGCATCAGCTTGTTTTTTCTGCACTGCACCAAGGATTGGTGTAACCTTTGTGACTTGATCTTTTGATAGTCCTAATTCAGTTGTTAAAGCTTCAACCTCTTTCTGCAATCTCGCAGCTGGATCGCGTTGTGGTTGACCGAAAGATGTTCCAATGGTTAAAAAGGCTACTAGGATAAATAAGGATAGTTTTTTCATTTTAAATGATTTTTTAAATAAATATAGTTTTTAGATTATGACTTTAATAAATGGTTTAAAAAAGCGGTCAAATATATTAAAATTAAAGATTAGTAAACAATTATCGTTGAATCTTATAACTTAAATTAGCTTTATTCCTTCTGGACTAATGCTGATAATTCTTCTTTTATATAGGGCGCCAATCGCCTGCTTAAACGATTTCTTGCTAATGCCAAATATTCGATAGACCTCTTCTGCATCACTTTTGTCTGATACCGCAATTGATCCACCAGCTTTCTTCAGTTCATCAAGAATCATCTGCGTCAAAGGGTCAACTTTCTCATATCCTAAAGGATGAAGTGATAAGTCTATTTTATTATCTGTTCGAATTTTTTTTATGTACCCTTTAATTTTGAGACCTTTGGCAAGCTGCTCGAACACCTCGTTTTCATAAAGTATTCCCCAGTGTTGATTGTTGATGATTGCTTTGTAGCCTAGGTCTGTCTCGCTTTCGATAACTAGGTCAACCTCTTCACCTACCGCATACTCTGGAGCTACTTTATCGAGAAATTTACCAAGCTTAGCTGATGCAACGATACGCTGGCTCTCTTCATCCACATAGATGTAGACTAGGTAGGACCTATTTTCTACCATCGTTACCTTTTGCTCCCTAAATGGGACTAAAAGATCTTTCATGATGCCCCAATCGAGGAAGGTGCCAATTTTATTGACGGAGATAACGCGTAACATGGCAAATTCACCTACCTGAACAAATGGCTTTTCTGTTGTGGCTACTGGTCGATCTTCTGAGTCAAGGTATAAAAATACATCAACATAATCACCAACTTTGCAATCTTTAGGGACATAGCGAATCGGCATTAATATCTCGCCATCTTTTTCACCATCTAGGTACACCCCGAAATCTACTTCCTTGACAACTCTCAATGAGTTATATTTTCCAATTTGAGCCACGTTATTCTTTTTAGCAGGATGTAATTCGATCGGAAGAAATAGTTATTTCAACTTATACCGTAGCATGGCGCCTGTTACACCAGCCTAATTTGTTAAAAGTGATTTGTCAAAAATAGTCAGGCTCTGTTTTTTTTGCAGTGGCTGAGGCTGAACTGAAATGCTTATCCAGATAAGTCAATAAGAACTCAATAAAGTAAGCATGATAAGCGCTATATAAAGAGGCTGACATGCCTGCATCGAGGGTTCCTAATATGCCAAATTTCAATTCGCCATCGCCTACCACTGGTCGAAGCCAGGCTCTATTTATCCACCGTTCTGGAGTATGGGAAAAATCACCTGACTCGTCATAAGACCATAATTCGGTTACCCCTTCGTCAAGTGTGCGTTTAATTTCTGCTAACAACCCTTCTGGGTTTTCTGTCTTTACAATAATTGCCATGTTTGATGTATTTTGCTGTTAATTTATCTTAAACCATGCTAAGCTTATGTCCCAATAGACTTAATACAATAATTATTAATCCCAAAATTATACGATAATATCCAAAAACCTTAAAGCCATGTTTGGTGAGATAGGTGATGAAAACTTTGATCGCAAGCGCCGCGACACAAAATGCAACAACATTACCGATAATCAAAAGTTTAATATGCTCAGGGCTTTTTATTAGATCAATATGCTTATAAATTTTAAGCACTGTAGCACCAAACATCGTTGGTACCGCTAAAAAGAACGAAAATTCAGCTGCTGTCTTTCGTGTCAGTCTTTGCGTTAATCCGCCTACGATTGTTGCAGCAGAACGAGAGGTTCCAGGGATCATCGCAAGACATTGAAATAAACCAATTTTAAAGGCAGAAGGGTAGGAGATCTGTTGGTCTTCACTGGGATTTTTAAACCAATTGTCTACAAAAAGTAGGATCACACCACCTACAAAAAAACTTATTCCAACAACAAGAACACTCCCAAGCATTTGATCAATAGCTTTATCCAACAATAATCCAAAGACTACAGCAGGTATAAAGGCGGCTAAGAGTTTATAGTAGAATGAAAAAGATTGAAAAAATCGACGCCAATAGAGCATTACTACGGCTAAAATCGCACCAAGTTGAATATTTACGATAAATAACTTGATAAAATCATCTGCTGGAATTCCTAAGATTGCCTGAGTCAAGATCATATGGCCTGTTGATGAGACGGGCAGATACTCTGTTATACCTTCAATTACAGCGATTATTATGCTTTCCGATATGGTCATTTGGTAGATTATATAATTAATTCGATTGTCTAATTTCTTAGTTGCAAATTTACTAACCTTTTTTGCTTTTATAAAGTGTTTTTTTTAAGCTGGTTAATTTAGAATAAGCCTTTATTAAATGGATCTAGATAGGACTGATTTTCAACCTTAGTTTTTTTGCTCCTAATAACGTTGGCTTTTTGCGAATGTGTTATTTTGATTGTGAAATGAAAAATTCTCCTACTTTTGTCGCACCAAATCATTAGAGCTCGTATGATTTAGTATTTTGACTAAGGAGAGATGTCCGAGTGGTCGAAGGAGCACGCTTGGAAAGCGTGTGTTCCTCTAAAGGGAACCGGGGGTTCGAATCCCTTTCTCTCCGCTAAAGATTAGGTTGTTGGGGAGTACCGACAACCTAATTTTCTTTCTAAACTTAAATCAGACTCGGTCAATGTCGCAAAAGAAAATTTCCATTGGTTACTTATATGTGGTTTTGGCAACCCTTGCTTTTAGTCATGTCTATGTCTTTAGCAAAACTGCCTTAAACGAGATATCGTTACCTCTGTTTTTGTTTGTTATGTGCGCCGTTGGATTCGTGGTTAATCTTGCAATCCTTGCTTTTCAAGGTGGATTTTCAAAATTAGCCAAGGTGCCTCGCTCCCTGTGGTGGATATTTCCTACCCTTGGTTTTCTTGAGATCTTTACTGTATTTACTTTTTACGCTTCAGTTAATGCCATAGCTGAACCAGCGGTGAATGGATTCTTGGGTAACATGTTTCCAATTTTTACAACTATCTTAGGAATCATATTCTTAAAAGAGCGCTTTTCCAGGCTTGAATCCATTGGGGTAATTGTAGTTTTCTGTGGTGCAATCTTGACAAGTTACTCTGGTAGCCTATCTTGGAACTCTTTCTTTATTCCTGGGGTTGGCTTAGTTGTGCTAAATTGCCTTGGTGCTGCTACTGCAACAGTGATTGTTCGAGCCAAAGTAAATAATCTCTCTCCTGAAATACTTAGTTTCAATCGAGTATTTTGGCTTTTACTCTTTTTTACTGGCTGGATATTGGTAGCTGGCACACCAATCGTGTTATCGAATAAAGCCTTGTTGAATACTGTTTTGGCTGCACTTTTAGATCCTGTTTTGGCTATTCTTTTAGTCTATAAAGCGTATCGGGTAATTGAAGCCTCTAGAGGTACCATTATTCAGTCTACACGAGCAGTAATGATTATCCCAATATCATTTTTGGTTTTTGGTACTCTACCAATGGTGCATCAAGTAATCGGCGGGCTTATCGCTATGTCGGGGGTGATTATAATCGGAATTGGACAGTATTCACTGATGCATAAGACAAAGTGAGATGTATTTCAACAAAATACTTTTGATAAATTTATATCCCTAGTGAGAAGTATATCATTCGTATTTCCATAATGGACTGGTTTTGGCAATGAGCCCAAAGGAAAAAATGCCACCAAGTCTACAAGACACGAAAGAAAAAAATAATCGTAAATCTTTCTGATTCCTTATTAGGTTGTATTTTAATTGTTTGTGAATTCTATAATGGAAATTTAGACATTTCGTTTCTCAATTTTTCTCCAGTAAATTCATCTATCGACATCCTTATTCGCCACTCTTTTGGGAAGGCACTATTGTAACGATTTCCTAAGTTTTTTACCCATCCTAAAGGTATATTCCGATAAGTAACAAGATTCCATCCTTTATTACTTGAAATAGGTGAAATCTCATCTCTTTTTAAATAACGTAAGGCCTGTTCAATGGTTAGATCTATCTCGGGGTAGGTTTCTCGATTTAATATTTTTGACAACCCAAAATCATGATTTGGAATTAAATCGTTCTGCTTAATCTCACCGACTTTTACTCCGGCATGAACAATTCGAAGGTTTGATTTAACGTGGTTGAAATGATTAATATGATTTGTAGGTATGGTTAATAGCGATTGCTCAAATTTAAGAATTTCAAATTCGCCCGGAATTAGTAACTCTCTTAAGAATTCCTTTTCAGCTTTAGAGGCGTTTAACTGATGATCTTTAGCTTTTCGCTTGTCTGAATCTTTCCCATTGCCACCCTTTTGAACAACAGCAATAAACAACCCTTCTCCAGCCACTTTGTGAGGGTAGAATCGGTAACCAGAAAATCCATTGGTTTCAGAGGTTGTAATGCCCCAGTTTGCTGAGATTTTTAATGGAACGTTTTCAATATCTGCAAATTCATTTAGCCATTGAATATTATCTTCATTCTCCGCGGGATTAAAGGTGCAGGTGCTATAAATAAGAATACCCCCTTCTTTAAGCGTTGGCCAGACATCGGCTAAGATCCGCTGTTGGCGCTGAGCGCAGAGTTGTGCATTATCCTGCGACCACTCATCAATGGCATTCGGATCACGCCTGAATAAGCCCTCTCCAGAACAAGGAGCATCAACTAAAATTAGATCAAAAAAGTCAGGCAATCGTTGAAAATCATGAGGATCATTGTTGGTGACTATAACATTTTCATCACCCCATTTCTTCATATTTTCAGATAGTATCTGACTTCTAGCTCGGATCACATCGTTTGCTACAAGTAGGCTATCTTTGGGTAGTAATGAAATTAGATGGGTAGATTTACCTCCAGGCGAAGCGCACAAATCCAATGCTTTTATTCCATGCTCAAGGCCCAATTGATTGATTACCTGCTCAAGAAACATCGAACTTGGTTCTTGCACATAATAAACACCTGAATG
Organism: uncultured Bacteroidia bacterium; assembly: GCA_903897145.1. Classification (GTDB taxonomy): domain Bacteria; phylum Bacteroidota; class Bacteroidia; order Bacteroidales; family Prolixibacteraceae; genus JAAFHB01. The sequence continues at coordinate 30,600 of CAIUAN010000058.1, forward strand.
AATAAATGGATCAAGAGTAAACAGGGGTCTTTTCGGAAGAAAATAACTAGTGCTGCAATAGTCTACTTGACTTAAAAGGGGTGTAGCACTGTATTTTGAAGTATTAGTCCGAATGCTAGTCGAAACTTCTTGACTAAAAGATTGTTCAAATTCCGGAAATTCAGTTCCGAGAATTTCTTTCATTCTTTTGCAAAATTGTTCAGGTAAGACCATATTAGACACCATTCGTTTGGGTTCAAAATTAGCCTTTTTTAGAGTTTATTTCCTTTCTGTTTTATCAAATAGGTTGTTTTATTCTAATTCAACGTTAAAAATATTTTAATTAAAACAGCGATTTAACCTCTTGTTATGTCTTTATAGTTATTTTTGTATTACGCAGAATAAAAATAAAGTCTATGTCACTTTCATTTCGATTAAGATACGCCCTGGGGTTAATACCAAATGCACACAAGCTAGATTCAGCCTGGTCTGATTTGTTAAAGATGCGTGATGATCTGCATCAAATAGAACCGTCTAAAGAACTTGCTCGTTATTTGGCTTTAAAAGAGCAGGTTAAATCTATTGAATTTCAATCGAATAAGCGGAAAGTTCAAAGTCTAAAGTTTAAAGGCAGTGCGTTGCATGCTGCTGCGCAGGAGTATACTAAATTAGGTACTAAAAAGGCTGTCTTGGCCTATTTGAAATATAAACAGTCGCCTGATTATGATCCATCTAATCCTATCGCCTCAGGAGTCGATGTTACTAGATATGTAGAGCTAGAAAAGGTTGTACAGGCTCCAGAATTTATTCAAGAGGTTGAATTTCTAAAAAATAAAAATAGATATTCTACAACTCCTGAATCCCTTTTAGAGACAGAATTGGTTCAACTCGAACAGCATGATCTGATCAAGCGTTATATAGCTATTCAAAAACATCCTCAATTGTCATTTTTCGATGAGTGGGAGATTATACTTAATGAGAATTTCAGTGAAGCCAAATTAGCTGCTTCACTATGGGAGCCTGAAAATTATTGGGGATCACGGATTGCTGGTTTCAGCTTCTCTCAGTCTTCTGAATTGCAGGCTTTTAATGGACTTGAAAATATTCAGATTAAAGATAATGTTCTCTCTATTGTAACCAAAGTGGAGAAGTCAAAAGGTAAAATCTGGGATTCATCTTTGGGATTAATTACCAAAGAGTTTGGTTATACTTCCGGAATATTAAATACTGGACATGGGTTTAAATTTAAAGAAGGTGTTGTCGAAGCTAAAGTTCGGTTTAGAGCTGATGCTGCATTGACAAGTGCTTTTTCTCTCACAGGTAATAAACCTTTTCCGCAAATTGATATATTTAGAAGTGGTTCAAACCGCGTTGGCTTAGGTGTGATTGATCATCCTAAAAATGGAGGTGTTAAGAAATTGGTTCAGATTAAAGGTTTAAATTTTAGTGAGTTTCATATTTTCAGTTTGGAAATACTTGGTGACCTTTTGGTTTGGAAAATCAATAATCATGAAGTCCATCGTGATTCAATCTCCCATAATTCAGGCGATTTATTTTTGAATTTTATCGGAAGTTTGCACAAGCCACTTAGCCATAGCGATCTTCCACACCATTTTGAGATCGAATGGGTGAGATGTTTGCGCAGAAGAAATGATTAGGCTAATCCTCGTTTAACTCAAATATTGCTTCAATCTCAACCGGTACATTTTCAGGTAGACTACCTACACCTACTGCACTGCGAACACCAATGCCGTTTTCTCTTCCAAATACATCAACAAAAAGCTCGCTGCAGCCATTAATGATGTAAGGTTGCTTCTCAAAATCGGTAGTAGCATTGACCATTCCAAAGACTTTAATCACCCTTTTGACCTTGTTTAAGGATCCAAGGTTTGCTATTAATGTTGCCAAGATCGTTAGCCCTACTTGTCGTCCAGCCAATTTGCCAGCTTCAATATCTATGTCTTTACCTATTTTTCCGCGTTGCAAGGTCCCATCTGAATTTACAGGTAAATGTCCTGAGACATAAATGCGTCTTCCATCTAATAGAAGTGGGGTATATACACCCTTTGGTTCTGGTGCTGGAGGTAGAGTAAGGTTAAGTGCTAAAAATCGTGATGTGTTGTCCATAGGTATTGAAAATTTATATCGTGTTAATGTAATCTTTATTTAAACTGTCATTTCTTGATTTTCCTTGTTTGAATCATCGTGAATAAACATCACGATGCAACTTTTGTTCACTATTTTGTTGGGTAATATTTATGGATAAAACTTATTATATGTTTGATTGGATGCTCAGTTCTTGAGTCATTGATTAAATTATCGGAAAATTAGAACATATTTCTTAATTAAATTGAGTTTGTTTATTTAAATTTAAGTAATTGATTAATAAATATTTAAGTTTGTGTTAGTCTATTCGGAAATGGCTTTTTTCTACTTTTTAACCAAAACATTTTTTTGTTTTCTCTGCTTATCGCCCCTTTTAAGTGAAAATTATTCGATATTTGTATGGTTAAATAACAAATATCTTGAAAAGATGAAAAAATTAATTTTATTGTTCGTTTTACCTTTGTTTATTGCGGTACAAAGTCAGGCACAAACGGCTCAACCTGCTGCAGCTAATTCAAATGGACCAATTGCAAAATGGGATAAGATGGCAAATGACTTTGGAAGCATCGCATTCAATGTCCCTAAAACTGCCGAATTTACAGTTACTAATGTTGGTAAACAACCTTTGATTATTAGCTCAGTTAGACCATCTTGTGGTTGTACGAATCCAAAATTTTCGCAGGAACCAATTCTTCCTGGTAAATCATCTATTGTTTCAGCGACTTACAATGCTGCAAATCCTGGAGTGTTTACAAAGACCGTAACAGTAATTACAAATGCTGATACTAATCCTGTTGTTTTGCAGATTAAAGGTACGGTAATGCCAAATCCAAATCCACCTGCACCTCCAGTAAACAACGTTCCAAAATAAATTTTTTGGTCAATATTTAAAAGGGTGAAATCATTTTGATTTCACCCTTTTTTTATAATGATTTTAAAGTTGTGATCTAGTTCTTAGACTTTCGAAGATTCATTTTGCGATACTACATGGCTAAATCGTATAAAGTGTGCTCGAAGGATTTTTTCATAAGTTGAAAAAGCCTATTTTTGCCTCGATTTTTACCTGTTAAATACAATACGAAATAATATGTCAGCTATTAAAAAAACAATTTTGGTTATCCTGGATGGATGGGGAATAGGTAACAAAACGGCTTCTGATGCAATTGCCTGTTCTTCAACGCCTTTTATCGATTCGTTATACGATAAATATCCCCACAGTACTCTCTTAACTTTTGGTGAAAACGTTGGTTTGCCTGATGGTCAAATGGGAAACTCTGAAGTTGGTCATCTTAATATCGGAGCTGGTCGGGTTTTATACCAAGATCTTGTTAAAATTAATAAGGCCGTTCGGGAGAAAACACTCTGGAACAATGAACAGATCTTAAAAGCTTTTACCTATGCGAAGACTAACAATAAACAAGTTCATCTTGTTGGCTTAATTGGACCTGGTGGAGTTCATGCACTAAGCGATCATATGGTGGCACTTGCACAAATGGCTACAGACCATGGATTAGAGAAGGTTTTCGTTCATGGAATGACAGATGGTCGTGATACGGATCCTCGTTCAGCACTCGAATATTTAACGCAAGACCTAAAGGCTTTGGAGAAAACGAATGGTCGTTTTGCAACTATCATTGGTCGTTATTATGGTATGGATCGCGATACCAATTGGGGTCGTGTGAAATTGTCATATGATCTAATGACCAAAGCGGAAGGCAAAAAAACACAAAACCTTCTTCAGACAATTCAAGATTCTTACGATGAAGGTGTTACCGATGAATTTATCAATCCAATTGTTTTAACAGATGACAAGGGAGAGCCTTTGACAACTGTTCAAGAGGGTGACGTCGTGATTTGCTACAACTACCGCACCGATCGTTTACGCGAACTTACCATGGTGTTTACGCAAGAGGATCATGCCGAGCTTGATATGAAAACTATGCCACTAGAGTGGTATACCATGACCAACTATAAATCTACCTTTAAAGGAATTAACGTGATCTTTAATAAAGATAACGTGGAAAATACGATGGGTGAGACAGTTTCTAAGGCAGGATTGAAACAGATCAGAATAGCTGAGACTGAGAAATACCCGCACGTCACCTTTTTCTTCTCTGGTGGCAGAGAGCAAGAGTTTCCTGGTGAGACGAGAATTGTTATCCCTTCACCCAAGGTTGCTACCTACGATTTGAAACCTGAGATGTCGGCTCCTTTGATTAAAGATGCGATTGTAAAAGAGCTTAATGAGCAAAGTGCTGATTTTATCTGCTTGAATTTTGCCAATGGTGATATGGTTGGTCATACGGGTGTTTATAGTGCAATCCAAACTGCTATAACAGCTGTTGATCAATGTGCAAATGAAGTTGTTACAGCTGCGCGTGCTAATGGTTATGATGTTGTAGTTATTGCAGACCATGGAAATGCTGATTTTGCACTCAATGAAGATGGAAGTGCGAATACGGCTCACTCTCTAAATCCAGTCCCATTTATCTGGGTTACCGATCATGTTGGTGGCAAAGCATTTGATGGAATTCTTGCAGATGTTGCTCCTACGCTGCTATCGATCATGGGCGTTCCAATTCCTGCGGATATGACCGGTAAAGTTTTGATTTCAAAATAAGATGCTGCAGATCGGAAACGCTATCCTCAGTCTGGATATAATCGAAAAAGAGTTTTGTTGCGATATCTCCAAGTGTAAAGGTGCTTGCTGTGTTGCTGGAGACAGCGGTGCTCCAGTTACCGTTGAAGAGGCTCAGCTTATTGAAGATCTATATCCAAATTTTGAGGTTTACCTTTCTGAAGCAAATAAAGCAGAAGTTGTAAAACAAGGTTTTTCTGTTGTTGATTCCGATGGCGATTTAGTGACTCCAATTGTTGGGAATAATGAATGCGTTTATACATTTGTCGACGATCATGGAATCACTAAATGCGCGATAGAACGCGCTTATCTAGAGAAGAAAATAACCTTTAGAAAACCTGTCTCTTGTCACCTGTTTCCTATTCGTATTACTTCCTATAAGAAGTTTGATGCCGTTAATTACCAACAGCTCGACATTTGTAAACCAGGTAGAATTTGTGGTCGAAGTGAAGGACTGCCGATGTACAAGTTCCTAAAAGAACCCCTCGAACGGAAATATGGCCCAGAGTGGTATGCTGAGCTGACCTATGCCGTGGAAAATTTTCCTAAACCTTAGTTAACTTAGTTCCCTTCAGCGATTGCAGTCATTTCTACATTTCCTTCATGAACAGCTAATGCATCAATGAGATAGGATGGAACCAACCTCTCTCCATTGCTTATCGTAGAGAAATATGGATCAATAGATTCTCCATTGGCGATATGAATGGCAAGATCAGCAGCGGTAGTTGCCATCGTTTTAATTCTTTTAAAAACAGTTACAGACTGGTTGCCTTTTGTGATCTCATTAATATTGGCCATATCTGCATCTTGACCTGCAACCGATACATTATTCCCTAAATGATTTTCTTTTAATGCCTTGATGGCCCCAAGCGCCATTGCGTCATTGCCACAAATTAAGGCATCTAGCTTTTTGTGCGTGGCCTGTATGCAAGATAATGTCAATCGATATCCCTCTTGCTCTGTCCACGAATCTGCAAACTGACGGAAAACAAGTTGTATCTCATCACGCTCAATGAATGGTTGCAAGATGTTCATCTGTCCGATATAAAGCATTCGGCTATTATTGTCATTCGGGGGACCACCCAAAATGGCGTAATTCCCTTTCGGTTTAATCTTGGTAAGATAAGCTGCTTGGATTTCTCCGACTCGAATATTATCTGTCGAAACATAATAGTCTAAACGACAATTGTTGATTAATCGATCATAGGCAATGACTCGAATCTCTTTTTTATGGGCAAGTCTAACTATTTCTGCTGCAGCTGCTTGATCAACAGGAATAACAATTAATACCATTGCACCTTTGTTGGTTAACTCTTTAGCTTGATCGATCTGTTTCTTGGCATTGTTATCTGCAACTCTTACCATGGTAGTACCGTTGAGTTGTTTCACTGCCTCCGTAAGATATCGCTGATCGTTTTTCCACCTTGGAGCGTCGTAACTATGAAGGAGAAGACCAATCTTCGGGTGCTTAGGGGAACAATTTACGAGCGTAAATCCGGAAAGAAGCAACAACATTATAAACATTGTTTTCATTTGAAACTTCAATTAAAGGATTAAAAAATAACTCAAATAAAGCTTTATACATAGAAGGCTCGATGGGAAATTTTAATGGTCAAAGAGCAAGAACGTAAAGCTCATGTCCCTAAAGTTACAAAACTATTTGGTCAAAGAGAAGTGAAACAATAGATTATTTCAGACTTTATAAAGTTGCATAGTTGGCTAATGCAGAAGTAACTACAACGGATTTAACTGCGTTGATAAATGTGATTTTTGACTGGAATTAGAAGGTTGATTTTCGAGTCTAATTATCCCATTCAGAATAAAATTGGTCAAGGTATTGCACCATAAAGGCATGACGTTTTTCTGCAAATGCTTTGCCAGTGGGAGTTTGCATGAGATCTTTTAACAGCAAGAGCTTTTCATAGAAATGATTAATCGTGGGTGCAGTACTTGATTGATAAGCCTTAAATGAATCATGCGAAACCGGAGGGATTGCTGGATCGTAAAGGGATCTACCACGACTGCCTCCATAAGCGAAAGTTCGGGCAATGCCAATTGCACCAATCGCATCTAGTCTGTCGGCATCCTGTAAAACTTTACATTCTTGATTGGAGGTTGAAGTATCCACTTGAGCACCTTTGAAACTTACGCCATCAATGATTTTGCAAATGTTGAGTATGATGTCTGGGTCAACTTGACAGGCAGTAAGCCACTCAATGGTGTTCTTATTCAGTTGACTACCATTGGTTAATTTATAATCATCAATATCGTGCAGTAATGCTGCCAGTTCTACTATAAACAGATCAGCACCTTCTGCTTGAGCAAGTTTTACAGCCATCGATCTTACCCGGTGAATATGCCACCAGTCATGGCCCGATCCTTCGTTCTCAAAGATTGTTCTGACATGCTTTTCTGTCGCTTTTAGTAGCTCTGTATTTGATATTGCCATGGTTGATTTGTTATCTGCAAACTGTGATTGATGGACCACCGTTTTATTCGATATTCATTTAAATTTAATTGCAGGTTGAAGATAGCAAAAGGATCTAAATATAAACTATTGGCGAGTAGATTCGGTATATTTGTATAGATAGTTTTAATGCTTCAGTTGATATGGAGAAACACACTTCCTCTGCTCAATGGGCTCAGCATGTTATTAATCAACATGAAATTGATAAATACCTTATCGATGGAGATGATTTTGTGAATGAATCTAAGATTAACCTATCCCTCAGGCAAAATAGAGATCCTAGCCCTTCGCAAATTCACGATATCCTTGAGAAATCATTGGCTATTCATAACCTTTCTCCAGCTGAGACGGCTGCCTTGTTAAATGTTACCTCTGCTGAACAATGGGACTTAATTTTCGCGACTGCTCTAGCCGTTAAACGAAAAGTGTACGACAATCGAATTGTATTTTTTGCTCCATTATACGCTTCTAATTTATGTGTTAATAACTGTGCCTACTGTGGATTTCGATCTGCTAATAATTTAGAAATTAGACGAATGCTTACTGCTCAGGAGATTGTTTCAGAAACACATGCCATTCTTCAAGAAGGTCATAAACGGATTGTAATGGTTGTTGGAGAGCACCAGAATACGGCGGTAGACTATTTATGCCGGGCCATTAAGACTGCCTATAGCGTGGAATATAAATCACTAAAATCGGGATGCATTTCGCGCATTCGACGTGTTAATGTCAATGCGGCGCCGATGGATATTGCGAGTTTAAAACGACTTAAAGAGGCGGGTATCGGTACCTATCAAGTTTTTCAGGAGACATATCATCATCAAACATATCGGAAGGTTCATCCCGCCAATACCATCAAGGGGGACTATCGATGGCGACTGTATGCTCATCATCGAGCGCTTGAGGCAGGATTAGAGGATGTGGCTATCGGAGCCCTTTTTGGTTTGTATGATTGGCGATTTGAGGTGATGGGATTGGTTTATCACGCCATAGATTTAGAGCGGCAGTTTCGTATTGGACCCCATACAATCTCCTTTCCTCGCTTAAATCCGGCTTTAGGCTCTGAACTTTCCATTAATTCTCCTTGGCAGGTTAGTGATGCCGATTTTAAAAAGCTGGTTGCCGTTTTGCGACTTGCAGTACCTACTGCGGGATTAATTATTACGGCTCGGGAGAAAGCGGAATTAAAAAAAGAGGTTATTCAGGTTGGATGTACTCAGACTGATGCTTCAACGAGAATTGGTGTTGGGAGTTATAGTAAAAATGAAAATGCTGAGAGTTTTGATTCAGAGCAGTTTATATTAGGTGATTCGCGTAATCTGGATGAACTTATCCAAGAGATGATTCAACAAGGAAATATACCATCCTTCTGCACCGCAGGGTATCGGTGTGGTCGAACAGGAAGTGCAATTTTTGGAATGTTGAGTAAATGCGATGAAGGAAAATTCTGTAAGCTCAATGCTGTTCTAACTTTTCGTGAATATTTAAATGATTTTGCGTCAGATTCAACGCGTATTTTAGGGGAGTCGATTCTGCAAAAAGAGATGACAGCAATTGAAACCATGGACTACTTTAAAAATAAGCCTCATTTGCTTCAGAAATTCCATCATGATTATAGCCAACTCGCGGCTGGTAAAAGAGATGTTTATATTTAAGAGCGAATTGTGTCCTGTTGATCTATCCGTTTTGAAACACCACAAATAATTAGTGTAGAATCTTTTATTTTTTGGTTTCTTACCGAAACTCTTGTAAGCATACATATTGTTTTGTTTATTTGTTGGAGCTAATAGGTTTATTCCTGACAAATTTACAATCCAAAATGACCAAGATTTTTAAATATACTGCCTGTACCTTTTTAGGGGTTATCTTATGGTTTGGAGTTACAGCTCAAAATCTAGCGGAGCGCCTTGCGAAATTACCTGATGTGGTATCCGTAGAAAAGATGGAGGCTAACTCCTTTTTCAAGGAGGCTTTTATCCTGATGATTAAGCAACCCTTAGATCATAAACATCCAGAATTGGGAAGTTTTAATCAAAGAGTCGTCTTATCTAATCTAAGTGAGTCAAGTCCGGTGGTCTTAATAACGGAGGGTTATGGCGGAGAATATGCCACGCGTACCAAATACCTAAATGAACTTTGTCCCTTACTAAATGCGAATCAACTTTTTATAGAACATCGGTTTTTTGGAAAATCAGTCCCTGATTCTATCGATTGGCGCTATTTAACGGTTGAGAATGCAGCAGCGGATCATCATCGAGTAATCGAATTGTTTAAAACGATATACCATCAGAAATGGATTAGCACCGGTATAAGCAAAGGGGGAGAGACGGCCCTTTATCATTTGGCTTTATATCCCAAAGATGTTGATATTTCAGTCCCTTATGTGGCACCTTTGAATTTTTCAGTTGAAGAGAAAAGGCATGATTATTTTATTCGTCATCTTGCTGGAAAGGATAGTGAAAGAAGAAAAGTTGCTTTGTTTCAATCTGAACTTCTCAAAAGAAAATCATCGTTATTAGTTTTGTTTACAGAATTATGCAAGGAGAAAAAATATGTTTTTAAAACTTCAGTAAGCGAAATATATGATTATTGTGTACTTGAGTTTGCATTTTCATTTTGGCAGTGGGGGAGTTCAGTAAAAGATCTTCCAAATTCGAATGGCACAGATCAAGAGTTTTTGGATTTCTTTGTGAAGATCTGTTCCCCAAGTTATTTTGATTTCGAGAGTGGTAAATCAACTTTCCCATTTTTTATTCAAGCTGAAAAGGAATTAGGTTATTATGCTTATAATCCTAAGCCATTCAAGAATCTAATGGAATTGTCCAATACAACGGATTATGTTTCTAGGCTTTTTGTCGGGCCTGAAGTTCATTTATCTTACGATCCTGCGATGAGCTTAAAGGTTAAAGATTTTTTGCGAAAAGATGCAAAGCACGTACTCTTGATTTATGGTGAAGTCGATCCTTGGTCTGCCTCTGCTGCAAAAGCACCATGGAACCCTCAAGTCGTTAAGATTGTGCAGAAGCATGGCAGTCACAGGAGCAGAATAGGGAATATGCCTCCAAAACAAAAGAAAAAAGCTATGCGTATCCTGACCAAATGGATGAATTCCTAGTTTGAAAATGTACTTCTGATTTCTATTTTGCAGACAAATTACGAATGTGTTTTTTACATTATTAAATTCAACCAGGTCAAAGAAAATCTATTTGTCATAATTGGATCTAATTCGTTTCAGTTAGTTTTGTGAAATTTTTGAAATCAGAATTAGATTAACAGATGAGTTTAAATTCAAAGAAACCTCGAAAAAGATCGCCGCTTAGGATTGCAGGATTTGGTGCAATTGTGTTTTTTGCGTTGATTGGATTCACTCTTACCACCCTATTTTTTGCTGTCAAGCTTCATATTACCAATGACCCTGGTGCCGTTGATTTTAACGATCGATATTTCCAAGAGATCAAAGATAAGTATGGGAAGTCAAACTATCAGGATACTAATAAAATGGCGATCCGAGAGGCTGTTATGTTTAGTCAGATTGTTGCTTTGAGTAAATACTATCCAGAAAATGCTTTGAATATTCTGAATGCTTTTTATAAAAGTCATAATCTTTCTGAAACAGAACGGATGGTAGACATTGTAAATCTGCATATGCAAGATATAAAGGAATATAGTTCAGCTATTGAAGAGATTAAGAAAGATGTTAAAATTGAGCGTAAACAGAAACTTAGTGGAAGCGTTTTTGCTTGGATGAATATTTCAGAATGGAGTGATTTTAAAATTGCTGTCGCAAAAGATAAAGCCCTCATAGATTCAGTGGCTAATCTTACCAAAGTTGAACCTCGGCTAATCGTAGCTGTACTCGTTGGTGAGCAGATCCGGTTGTTTAATTCAGATCGTGAGGCGTATAAACGATGGATTGGCCCATTGAAAATCCTATCTGTTGAATCTACTTTTTCCTTAGGTGTTACTGGCATAAAGGCAACAACGGCCGAGGTTATTGAGAAGAACTTAAGAGATAGCCTCTCTACCTTCTATTTGGGACCTCAATATTCTCATTTGTTAGACTTCAGATCAGATTCGATTGAAAGTGAGCGATTTAAGAAGCTTACGGATTTTAAAAACCATTACTATTCCTACCTTTATGCGGCACTTAACATTAAGCAGATCATGATGCAGTGGGAGCGGAGTGGATTTACTATTGCCGATAGACCTGAGATCTTAGCAACTTTATTTAATATTGGCTTTGAAGGATCTGTTCCTAAAGCAAATCCAATGGTTGGTGGTGCTACCATACTGATACATGATGCTTCCTATACTTTTGGTGCTATCGCTTTTGAATTTTATTATTCTGGTGAGTTGTACGATGCCTTTCCCTTTAAGTCGGTTAAATTTGATTGGAAAAATAACTAAGCCCAATGATGCTAGTCAAACTAATACTCCTAATCCTTTTCTCTGTTTGGTCTTTTGAGAGCAGGAGTCAAGAGCCAGCTTTAACTTCCCTAAAATGGGTTGAACTGCAAAAAGGGTTATGGTATAACGAAGTGAATGCTCCTGAAAAATCGATACTCAATGATTCGAAGCTTTTTATATTAAAAGCTGATCCTATGTTATGCTCCTTTAGCGTGCATAGTGTTTCCGATGATAAAAAATTCCCTCGGACTGCCGCCACTTGGGCGAAAGAATATAAGTTAAATGTCGTTGTCAATGCAGGGATGTTTAATATGGCGAATCATCGCACCAATAAAGGTTATCTTCAAACTAACAAACGTTTTAACAATCCTCGTTTAAACAAAAGTTACAATGTTATGATGGCGATGAATCCCCGCAATCGAGCTGATTCCTCCATGATAATTACAGATATGTCGTTTCGTGATTGGACACTTTTGAAAAAAAGATTTACGAATCTCTGTCAAGGAATGCGCATGATTGATGGCCATGGGGAGCCATTGTCGTGGGATAAACGTCCAGGTCAGAGTTGTAGCATGGTTGTTGGCGCTACTGATGAGATGGGGAATATTTATTTTGCTTTTACCCGGTCACCATATACCCATCAGCAGATGATTGGATTTCTAAAGCAGTTAATTCCCACTGTTCGGACTACTGTTTATTTAGAGGGCGGACCTGAGTCGAGTTTGTATATTCAAACTAAAGACACGGTAATTTCGAAGATTGGAAGCTATGTTTCACAAACTTATGCCCATGATAAGAATGATCATTTTTGGGATCTCCCTAATGTTATTGGTATTCGCTCTCGCTAGCTGAGGCGTGTTTTAGATTATTTTTTTCTCCAAATAGTGATCTCAAGCTGGTTAACCGAGAATTTCCGTTTGTTTATTCGAGTTACAGATGGCACTTCAATAGGACCATCTACAAGCTGAAATCTTTTTGCTAATAGACTATCCAAATCATCATTCCCCCAGATCTGCTCGCCTTCTTTTCGTCGGCCTCCAATCCAATTTTCCTTCCTTGTGCACTCTTCACTCCAATCATAACCAGTTGCAATAACTAATAAACCATTCGGATTAATTCTTTTGTGTATTCCAGATAAGAGGTGTCTTGGATTATTTAATTGATCAAGGATATCGTTGATTAGTATTAAATCATATCCTGTGAAAATGGATTTCATATTCGAAAAATCAGCCTGCAGAAATTTCACTTTCTTAATCAAATGGCTTAATTCTAGCTTATTTAAGTTTAGCTCTTGATAACTATTTAATTCTCCTTCTTCTGGAAACTGGTACCTGAAATTTGATTGTTCTTGCAATTCAATGGCCACCCTGATATTACGAGCTGTAAAATCTATTCCTGTCACTTGATCAAACCCTTTGGCTAGTTCCCAAGTCGATCTGCCTGTTTTGCAACCTAAGTCAAGTGCGCTTGCGTGTTGTTTGCCAGCATGTTGGATGGCTATTTCTGCAACTTTTTGATAGTAATTTGGAAGGCTGAGGTGATTGTCCTTGTATTGAGCTTCGCAGTGCCGCACCACAATTGGATCTGTCTCACATAGTTGCTGCGGAATATTAACCGGGTGTTTAGAGGACACATATCTAAACCCTGCATGCTGATAAAAATGGCGTCTGAAAGCGTAGCGTGCACTGCGCAATGCTTCGTTTCCAGTAGAGATCCACGAACCTCCCTTGATGATATTGTGCTTGAGGTCAAACGTTGGCGCTGAAAAATCATCGTAAGCAGGATGCGTCTTAAATCCTTCATAACCCCGTATTGGTGTCTCTGTCCATTGCCAAACATTTCCGATTAAATCGTAAAATTCTCCAAACTTAAATCGGTCAACAGGGCATGGACTTTGAAAGTGTTCTAAGTTGATATTTCCTGGTGCAATGTCCCAGAAAGGTTGATCTGGAATATTAGCGTGTTGAGCGAGTAGCGTCCATTCTTCTTCAGATGGCAAACGAATCGGTTGGTTTGTAATTTCAGCTTTCCAATTGCAAAAAGCTTTAGCTTCAAGATAATTAACTTCCACTGGCCAATTTAATGGCAAAGGTATTTCACTTGAAATAAGACGTAATATCCAGCCTTCAATTGTATGACGCCAGAAGAGCGGGTTTTTAGCCTCTTTGTAGCTCTTCCAGTTCCATCCCTCTTCTGTCCAGTATTTTTTTTTGTTGTAGCCATCTGCCATCACAAACTCAAGAAATTCACCATTCGAACATAAATATTGTGAGGCTTGAAAATCGTTGACCTCTCCCAGGTAATTTCCATATTCGTTATCCCAACCATATGTGAAATCATCAGAGGCTTTACCTAGGTGAATAGATGCTCCTTTTGTTGCAATAAACTTATTTAGTGGAGCATTGGCTGTTTCCGTGCATATTATCCAATTAGCAATAGGCTTTAATTTAATTAGGGGCAATTGACGAATGAGTACTGAAGAGGTTTCTACATGAATTCTCTCATGTTCAATCCCCATCAAAATAATCCAAATAGGGCTTTCCCAACTAATGGGTAAAAGGATTGGAAAGTCAAGGATAAGCTTTGTAACACATTCTCTTACCTTGGTTCTGTATTTTCTGACCTCCGCTATGGATGGCCAATCGTACGAATTGGTATTTAAATCATCCCATGACATCTCATCAACGCCTACCGCGAACATCGATTCAAGTCTAGGATCAATTCTTTCTTGAAGTATTTTTGCCGTTATTAACTTATTAATAAAGAAGGTGGCTGTATGGCCAAAGTAAAAAATCAATGGATGTCTTAGCGGATCAGCTTTTAGATACATCGCCGATTCGTTCTCAATGGCTTCAAAAAGTTGTTCGTAAAGATCAAACGTCTTTAGGAAATATTCAAGAATTTCAGTTCTTTTCTTTTCGATACTATTCCCAGTTAATAATGGGGTTCTTGTATTGAAAAGGTTATTTGTTTTCATTATTGTTATGCTACTGGTGTTAAAGTTGATTGAACCCGAAAAAAGTATCGGTATGAAGATTTAACGTTTAAAACATCTAATAGTTTAAATTAGAATGTTAAATGCAGCAATATAATGGAATTTATTTTTTGTACTTCTCAATTGCATTCTTTACGGAGCCATGCTCAAGCAATAGAGCTCGTGAGGCATCTAAAGGAATTTGAAGCTCTTCGGAGATCATCCTAGATCCCCTTTCGATCAGTTTTTTGTTCGTAAGTTGCATGTTCACCATCCGATTACCCTTCACTCGACCTAGCCTTATCATTAAGGAAGTTGTTATCATATTCAGGATCATTTTTTGAGCTGTACCTGATTTTAAACGGGTAGATCCAGTGACGAATTCAGGACCCACAACGGCTTCTATAGGAAATTCTGCTGCTTTGGCTAATAAACTGTCTGGATTACAAGTAATACAACCAGTTAATATGCCATGTTCCCTGGCACGATTAACTCCTTCAATAACATAAGGCGTTGTCCCTGATGCTGCTATTCCAATTACCGTATCATTCTTTGTAATGCTTAAGCTGGTAAGTGTTTCCCATGCTTTAGTTGTATCGTCTTCAGCTGACTCTACAGATTTTCGAAGAGCAGTATCTCCACCAGCGATTAATCCGATTACAACCGTGTCAGGAACCCCAAAAGTTGGCGGAATTTCGGATGCATCTAATACTCCCAATCTTCCGCTCGTTCCAGCACCCAAGTAAAATATTCGACCACCGTTTAGCATTCTTTTCTCCATTTGCTCAACTAAGGCCTGGATATTAGGAAGCGCTTGTCTAACTGCTAAATGTACTTTGGAGTCTTCTTCGTTAATCGATGTAAGCAAAGCCTCTACAGACATCTTATCGAGGTTGTCAAAGTTTGATGAAGATTCAGTTACATTTATGGGAGAACTATTTTTTAATGACATTCTATATTACGAATTAAGAGATGATTGATCGATATGAAATTGCACAAGCCCACCGATAGGTTTCTGACTTACCTGACCTAATAGAAGGCCTTCTTCGTCAAATAGCTTGCGTAGTTGCGGTTTGAAATAATGGGCAATACTTCCAGTGAAATGTATAGGTAGATGGCTTATTTCTTTGTAGTTTAATAGGTTGCGTGTGATAAATGATTTTAATCCAGATCGTACTACTTGTTCAATTGCTGGATTCTGAATATGGTCTAATAAAAATGGGGCATATCCTGCGAGATAGCGGTTTGGAAAGGGCTGCCGATAAACCTTGTCTAGAATTTCTGCTCGATTCGTAGAATATCTTTTGAAAAATTCTGCTCCTATTTCTTCTGGCAACTGGAATTTCAATAGGTCGCTAATTAGCTGCTTGCCTAATGCGGCTCCACTTCCTTCATCACCTAAAATATAACCTAATGGAGAGATGTTATTTGTAATCACAGATCCATCGTAATAACAAGAGTTTGATCCAGTGCCTAAGATACATGCAAACCCTTCGCTATGCTGGCATAAAGATCGAGCGGCTCCAAGTAAATCGCTTTCAATAAATATTGCTGAACAGGTGAAAAATTCAGCTAACGCTGATCTGACAATTTCTGATTTTTCTTCATTGGCGCACCCAGCACCGTAAAAGTAAATCGCATCAAATGCTTTGGAAGAAGATTTGAATTCTTGATTTAATAGCGTTGATATATTCGCCGTGTTTTGATAAAACGGGTTGATGCCCGAAGTAGTGATCGGGTCATTGACTTTTGTGCTGTCGATGATGACCCACTCAGTTTTCGAACTTCCGCTATCTGCTATTAGTATCATTATGAGATGTTTGTTATTTTAAACAAGGATAGATTATACGTCGAAGCTCTAATTTGAAGACCTAAATTTTAAAATTAAGAATGATTAAAAAGACAAAGGTTAATTTAAGTTTAAATTCTTTGTTGAATTAAGTAAATCTTGCGTCACAAAGTTACAATTATTATAAAATTAATTCTAATTTTGGCCGCTCTTATATCGCAAATGAATGTGAAGCCATCGGGTTTACCTATTAATTTATAAATCCGATTTTCGAATTTTATTTTGCTTCTTTTTCAAGCTTTTTTATCTAATCGGTTAACTGAGATCTAGACTCACTGTTTTTCGTAAGATAGATTATTATTAGGGATTTTTCTTTGATTGACAAAGAACCTGAAACTATTAGTTTGATTAAGAATGTTTAGGGGTTGTTCGTAATACTTATTATAGTAGTATTTTAAATGGATTTTTCAGAAAAAGCAAGGGCGTTAGTTCAAGAACAGATTGTTGAATGGGATTTAGCGGGTCGGAATTATGAAGGGTTACGTAGAGTAAGCGTTAAGACTTTTGATTTTGGTGATTACAGCATTGATATTCAATATAATCCAGAGCGAATTAGTTCTTCTGCATTGCAAAATAAAGTGCAATCACTTGAAGAGCACAACTGTTTCATGTGTGAAAAGAATTTGACTGCTCCACAGAGAAAGATCTCATTCAACGAAAATTTTAATATTCTAGTTAATCCATTCCCTATTTTCCCCGAACATTTAACAATTGTTGGGGTACAACATCAAGATCAACAAATCCTGAATAGCTTTGAAAGCATGCTTAACTTGGCATCTCAGCTTAGTAAGTTTGTGATCTATTACAATGGCCCCGAGTGCGGCGCTTCGGCTCCTAAACACCTACATTTTCAAGCTGGTTTAAAAGGGTTTATCCCGATTGAAAATGATTTTGCAAATGAGATTTGCTGCCGTGAAGTACGCACCATCGATGGCGTAAAAGTATCCCATTGGCCAGAATACCAACGGGGGATAATCACTTTAACTGGATCAAGTGCATCGGATCTTAAAGCATGTTTTGATAAAATTTATACCCAACTTCAAATTTTCTCAAATGTGAATTCAGAACCAATGCTGAATATGATTGCGGTTTTTGATCGTAAAATTTGGACCGTTCACATCTTCCCGAGATCTGTCTATCGTCCAACTCAATATTTCAATGCTGCAAACGATCAATTTTTAATTAGTCCAGCCTCCTTAGATATGGGTGGTTTAATTGTTACACCAAGAGAGGAAGACTTTTTTAAAATTACCGAAGAAGATGTATTTGATATCTTCGAACAGGTTTGTTTTGATACTCAATCAGTTCTTACGGTTATCAATAAACTTTAGACCGATTCGCATTTTTAGCTTTCAGATTTAACTAGCTGTTAATCATTGTTTTATTTGATGCCTCTGATTTCTTTTGAGTCGGTTATATGTTCATATCCTGGTTTATTACTTTCTGGTCCTCATGAATTTGTGCTGATCTTATAGTCGGTTGAATTGTTAAATTTGTAGCTTAGATTTAACTATAAACGAAGATTAACGACCAATCGTTCATGAAAAAAATATTTACCCTAGCCCTGATCTTTTGTGTGGCTTTAGGATTGAAAGCTGAGAAATTTCCAAAAAGAGAGATGCGGGCGGTGTGGTTGGCTACTGTTGCAAATATCGATTGGCCATCCTCTGCCTATCTATCCACAAGCCAGCAAAAAAAGGAATTCATTGAATTACTTGACTTATGTAAACAGTATAATCTTAATACTGTAGTTTTTCAAATTAGGCCGGCTGCAGACGCATTTTATGCTTCTGAACTTGAGCCTTGGTCGCAATGGCTTACTGGAAAACAAGGTAAAAGCCCTGATCCATTCTATGATCCACTTACTTTTGCTAGCGC
Organism: uncultured Bacteroidia bacterium; assembly: GCA_903897145.1. GTDB lineage: Bacteria > Bacteroidota > Bacteroidia > Bacteroidales > Prolixibacteraceae > JAAFHB01. Next base: position 48,898 of record CAIUAN010000058.1, read on the forward strand.
TGAATGTCGTAAAAGAGGGCTTGAACTGCATGTTTGGATTAATCCATATCGGGTAATTAACGACATCAGTAATAATAAAACTTCGCCAGAACATATCTCAAACACACACCCATCTTGGTTTATTACGTATGGTAAGACTAAACTTTTTGATCCAGGGCTTCCTCAGACGAGAAATTATGTAACTAAAATTGTGTGCGATATCGTTCGCCGTTATGATATCGATGCCGTGCATATCGATGATTATTTCTATCCTTATCGTATCCCAGGATTAGAATTTCCAGATGATCAGTCGTTTAGTGATTATCCAAGGGGTTTTGCGGCTAATCAACGAGATGACTGGCGTAGGCATAATGTAGACTTAATTATACAACAGCTCCATGATAGCATTAAAACAATTAAGCCATGGGTGCAATTTGGCGTTTCCCCATTCGGAGTTTGGCGCAACCAACATGTTGATCCTTTGGGTTCTAAGACCAAAGCTGGACAGACAAACTATGATGATCTGTTTGCGGATATCCTTAAATGGGAGAAGAATGGCTGGGTCGATTATGTGACTCCTCAAGTATACTGGGAGATTGGTAAAGAAATCGCTGATTATAAAGTTATTACTGATTGGTGGAGCAAAAATTCATATGGAACTCAGCTTTTCATTGGTCATGCCTTGTATAAGCTTGATCCGGAGGCGAAAGAGAGCTCTTGGCATAGTTCAGACGAGATCGTTAACCAAGTATCGCTGAATAGAACCCATCCTGAAATTTCGGGAAGTATGTTTTACAGTGCGAAGTTTCTTCGGAAAAATCCCTTAGAATTAAAAGAGAAGCTTCTCGACCATGTGTTTATGTTTCCAGCGCTCCCAGTAACAAATAATAGAATCGTGCCAATCAAGGCCGATAAACCAATTAATGCTCAATATACATTGAATGGTGGTCAATTGACTCTTTCCTGGGAAAAGGGAAATAATACAAAATCATTTGTAATCTATCAATTTCAACGTTGGCATTTTAAAGACTCTAAAAATCCAGCCAGGATATTTCTGACAACTGGGGACAATAGTGTTACTTATGCCTTAGATGAATCGACAGATCCTTCTGTTTATAAGTATGTTGTGACAGCAATTAGTCCAACGAATAGCGAGAGTGCACCAGTGCGATTGCACCGAGTAAAATAGTTTCTGTTTATTTAACTAAAAAAAACTCCCTGTTTGTGTGGTTTTTTGAAAGTTGAAATCAGAGCGATCAAGGTTTCGTATGCTATCATTCGATTTTTGATTATGGTAGTTTGAACATTATTTATTTATCCGATGCTAAAGATTAGGCTGTCAGCCATCCTTTTTTTAATGTTCTTACTGCTGAAACTGAACGCTTCTGCGCAGTTTAATCTTGATAAGTATATCAACCATCCTTGGGTTGATTCTGTTTTTCGTTCGCTGACCCCAGATGAACGCATAGCCCAATTGATCTGGATTGATGTGAAAGATGGACAAGATGCTAACAAACAAGAGCATGTTGCCACGCTCCTTCAAAAATACAAATTTGGGGGTTTAGTTTTCTTTGCTGGAACAGCGAAAGCGCAGGTTGATCTTGTGAATCGGTATCAAGCCCTCTCTAAAGTTCCTTTGATGATCTCTATGGATGCAGAGTGGGGACCAGCCATGCGCCTTGATGATATAGGCGCCTTCCCTTATAACTTAACCATGGGTGCAGCAGCTGATGACCAACTGATTCAGAATTGCGCAAAGGCTATGGCATCTCAATTAAAAAATCTAGGTGTTCAAGTTAGTCTGGGGCCAGTAGCAGATATCAATACAGAACCTCAGAATCCAATCATCGGAATTCGTTCATTCGGGGAATCACGTGAATTGGTGACTAGTAGAAGTTTAGCCTATATGCGCGGTTTGCAAGAAAATGGGGTGATGGCTGTTGCGAAGCACTATCCTGGGCATGGCGATACTAAAAATGATTCTCATCTAACGTTGCCACTCTTGCCCGTATCTCGTCAACGACTCGATACGATGGAGCTTGTTCCTTTTAAAACGCTCGCAGCTGAAGGTATTGGCGGAATTATGACTGCTCATCTTCGTGTTCCTGCCCTCGATCTAAAAAGTGAATCCGCCTCAAGTCTGTCTGAAAGTTCTGTAGAAGGAGTTATTCGAAAAGAGTGGAACTATCAAGGATTGATCATCACAGACGCAATGAATATGGGTGGTGTAACTAAATTTGGTGCACCAGGTGCGAATGAAGTAATGGCATTAAAAGCTGGGAATGATATCGTTGAGTTTCCTCTTGATGGAGAAGTTACTCTCAAAGCTATAAAAAAGGCAGTTCGCAAGCGCGTAATCTCGAAGGCGGCAATTAACCTAAAGTGCAGAAGAGCTTTGGCTGCAAAGTTTTTAGTGGGTTTGAATCATTATAAGCCTCTTCCGACTGAAAATCTTTTGGCGAATCTGAACTCCTCTTCCATCGAATTGTCTCAGCGTCAGCTAATGGAATCGGCTCTGACTTTATTGGAAAATAAAAATAAACTTATTCCATTACTTGCTCTGGATACACTTCATGTGGCCTCTTTGTCTATTGGGGCAACAGAGACGACCTCATTTCAGAGAATGTTAAGCAATTATTCTCTGGTTGATCATTTCAGTCTACCTGCTAATTTTACGGAGGCTGAGGCAAGTCAATTAATTTTAAAGTTAAAGCCTTATAATTTGATAATAACAGGTATTCACTCTTTGTATGAATGCAGAGACAGGCCAACTTTCAAAAGAGGTAAGACAGTCGCAGTAAAATCTACAGCACCATATGGCGCGGATGATAATCTTGCTCTGTTGTTGCCTAAAATTTCAAAACTTAGTCGTTCCATCGTTGTGTTTTTTGCAAATCCATATGCCATAAATGAACTTAAGAATCTGGGTGATCCCGAAGGACTTCTTGTAGGTTATCAAAATTCTAGGATTTCTCAGGAATTAGCTGCCCAACTTATCTTTGGGGGCATTGGTGCTTCAGGTAAGTTACCTGTATCGCTTGGATCAAGATATGCAGTGGGCTCAGGATTGAAAATCAATTCCGCCATACGAATGAAATATACGCTTCCGGAGGAGGTTGGGTTAAATACTTCTTTATTAGGAAATAGCATTGATTCAATTGTAAGCATTGGATTAACAGCAAAGGCTTATCCAGGTTGTAATGTGCTAATTGCGAAAGATGGCAACATCATCTTTCAAAAGGCTTATGGTTATCATACTTATGAGAGTAAAAGGGCCTCTGAATTGGATGATATCTATGATCTTGCTTCCGTTACCAAAGCCGCCGGAGCATTACCTGCATTGATTAAACTTAATGACGAAGGCAAATTTTCAATCGATGATAGATTTTCAACCTATTGGCCAGATTGGAAAAATAGCTTATTGCATAAGTCTAATAAAAATGACCTGACAATTCGGGAGCTGTTAGCGCATCAAAGCGGTTTAATTCCCTTTATCTCATTCTGGAAAGAGTCCATGGAAAATAATAACTTTTCAAAAAAATGGTATCAAAATACGAAAGATAGCAATTTTGATCTTGAAGTTATTCCAGGGCTTTATTTAAACAATAAGTTTAAGGATTTTGTATATGCTCAAATTCTAAAATCACCTCTGAAGAATAGAGGGAAATATGTATATAGTGATCTTTCTTTTTTGCTCTGGCCCGAAGTGATTACCAAGCTTTCAGGTATTAAATATACTGATTACTTAGATGAGTATTTTTATAAGCCGCTGGGTGCTTCAACGACAACCTATCTCCCTTTTAAAAAGTTTTCAGATGATCGATTAGTGCCAACTGAAGACGATGCGGTGTTTCGCAAAGTATTGTTAAAAAATAGTGTCGACGATGAAGCGGCAGCTGTTCTTGGCGGCGTCTCAGGCAATGCTGGACTATATTCTTCAGCAAACGATTTGTCCAAGATAGTACAACTTTTTTTGCAAGAAGGTTCTTATGGAGGTAAGGAATATTTTAAGCGCTCAACTTTTCGGCAATTTAACCAGACTCAGTTTCCGCAGAATAGGAGAGGATTAGGTTTTGATAAGCCATCGCTGGAGGATATACAGGTTGACAAGAAGAATAAATACCCTTGCTTTTCTGCTTCTCCACAAAGTTTTGGTCATTCAGGATTTACTGGAACCTTCTTTTGGGCTGATCCATTCAATGGCTTACTCTATATATTCTTGTCAAATCGCGTTCATCCTTCGCGAGAGAATAATAAGCTAAGTGAGTTAAATATTCGCACTGAGATCTTGCAAGTTGTATACGATCAGCTAAATCAAGTGCAGATCACGAAGTAAGGAAAGAATTCAGATTAAAGCAATTGCTTTTGATCGTTAACGAACTAATTAGCAACTTAATAATTGCTATTTTTGTTAAAAGACAATTATAAATACGATTTCAGTTATGAGGTATGCGATCATTCTTTCAGTCCTTAGTATTTTATCGTTATGCAGTTGCCAAGCTCAGCCATTAGAGCCGTTGCAGCATGAAATCGATAGTATATCAAAGAATTGGCTTCCAGATAAGCGAGTAGGAGTTTGTAATTTTACCCTTGTTGAACATACAGGTAACACCTTAATCTTAAAAGGTGAATCTCTTTTCCCTCAGGCTAAGGTTGAGGTGTTAAAGTTGTTGCAAATTAAAGGTCTCAATGTGGTGGATAGTGTATTGCTATTACCTGATACCCTTCATGTGAGCAAAGTATGGGGCCTAGTAACTTTGAGTATCGCTAATATGCGTGCTAAGCCTTCACACGCTTCTGAGATGTTATCTCAGGCTATAATGGGCACTCCGGTGCGGATATTGAAAAATTACGAGGGTTGGATCTTTATTCAAACACCCGATAATTATGTGGGTTGGACAAATAAATCAGCCGTTCATCAGCTATCTTTTGACGCATTAGAAAATTGGCGTAAATCAGATCGGATCATAAATACTAGCTCAGAAGGGAATGTCTTTGCTGATTCAAAACACTCCATCGTACTTAGTGATCTTGTTGCTGGCGCAATCTTGGTAAAAAAAGGTCAATCAAAAGGTTCGACAAGTGTCCTACTTCCTGATGGCCGTGCGGGCTTTGTCGCAGATGCCAATTGGATTCATTTTAATCGTTGGAGAGATACAGCTTCCTTGCATAGCGACCGCATGGTTTTAACAGGAAAACAATTAATGGGATTTCCCTACTTATGGGGTGGCACATCATCTAAAGGGATGGATTGCAGCGGTTTTATCAAAACGATATGCTTATTAAATGGTGTGATCGTGGAGCGAGATGCATCCCAACAAGTACATCATGGATTAGAAATAGATATCTCTGACGGATGGGATAAATTACAAAAAGGTGATTTGTTATTTTTTGGATCCAAGCTAACGAAAAGGGTGAACCATGTAGGTCTGTATATTGGCGACAGCGAGGTTCTTCATGAATCTGGTAGTGTGCATATTAATAGCTTGGATAAGAAAAGATCGAATTATAATAATGAGTTATATGATAACCTCCTTGCTGCTCGCAGAGTAATTGGTTACTCTTCTCAGAAAGGTATCGTACCACTTAAATTGCATAAATGGTATTGATTTATAAATTTTAGTAGAATAAATAAACACAGGTATATACCGATGAGTCGAAGAAATTTTATAAAAGTAAGTGGGCTATTAGCGGGGTCATTAGCCTTTCCAGTTATAGATTCAGTAAATGCAGCTAATGGTTCGAAAAAGAGGCATGCACAAGGTAAATCAATTCTGAAGTTGAGATTCAAACCCTACGAACTGCAATTAAAGCACGTATTTACCATTGCCACTAGTTCTAGAACGACCACTCCGGTGATGCTGGTTGAAATAGAATACGACGGAATTATTGGTTATGGCGAGGCAAGTATGCCTCCTTATCTTGGAGAGAGTCATAAATCGGTGACAGAGTTTCTCAATAAGGTTGATCTATCGGCTTTTCATGATCCATTTGAGCTGGAGACTATTATTGCTTATATCGATAGTCTAGACAAGGGTAATTATGCTGCAAAGGCCTCGGTCGATATTGCTTTACATGATTTAGTTGGCAAGATATTGCAAAAGCCATGGCATAAGCTCTGGGGGCTCGATGCGACTAAAACGCCAAACACTAGTTTTACTATTGGAATAGATACTCCTGAAGTTGTGAAGCAGAAAGTGGGAGAGGCTTCTGAGTTTAAAATCTTAAAGGTTAAATTGGGTCGTGAGACAGATAAAGAGATGATTCAAGCGATTCGGTCTATGACTGATGTCCCCATTTGTGTCGATGTAAATCAAGGATGGAAAGATCGCAATATGGCGCTGGATATGATCCATTGGTTGGCTGAGAGAGGTGTTGTTTTTGTTGAACAACCCATGAGTAAATATGCTATTGACGATATGGCTTGGTTAACCGAGCATAGTCCGCTACCTACTATGGCGGATGAAGCAGTTCAGACTATCTATGATGTTCTAGCAACTCATAAAGTGTATTCGGGTATAAACATCAAGCTGATGAAGTGTGGTGGCATGCGAAATGCTCATAAGATGGCCAATATGGCCAAAACGATGGGAATGAAGGTAATGGTTGGGTGCATGACTGAAACCTCTTGTGCAATCTCAGCTGCGGCACAATTAGCACCATTGGCAGATTGGGCAGATTTAGATGGTAATCTTTTGATCAATAATGATCTTTATGATGGCATGACCATTGTAAATGGAAAGGTTACACTGAATGATTTACCAGGAATCGGCATTCAACTTAAAAAAGCCTAAGTTGAAAATGTTTTATTTGATTAACTTTTTGATTTATATATAATTAAATCTACTTGTTTAATTATTTTATTTATTGTGATTGAGTTTATTTAATGAATATAATTAGTGGACGGTAAAGTAAAATACTTCAATTTTTCAGGATCGTCTTTGAGATTGTCTGAAGCATAGGAATGTATTTTTTCCATTAAACTAAACAGTTCCTTAATATTCTGTTTGTAAGTATTAGTATGCTCCTGAGCTCTTTTCATCTCTCGCAGCAATTCGTCGTGAACTTGATTGATCTTATTCGATAGACTAAGAATACCCTCAAGCGTGCAATCGGGACAATTCGCAGCGACTAAATATTTATTTCGTTCATGAATGATCGCTATTGTTCTCTCAAGCAGACTTCTCATTTCGGCATGATCCTGCTTAATACGCTCCATCTCAACATATCCATATTGTTCTGATAGTTCAGAATCATAGGGGAATGCTTTTTGAAGATAAAAACGGAACACAATTAAATAGGCCCGCGCTTGATCCGTTAATTCTTCTAAAGACACGAGATAAGATTGCGTTTTCTGTGCTGAATCTTGAATTTTATGCTGAGATTGAACCTCATAAAACAACGCTTTAAATCGATAGATAAAAGCCTCATCAAGCGGCATGACATTGTCAGCACTTCGTAAGTACTTTTCCTTAAGGTGTTTTTTAAATCCGAAGGCAATATTCAGTATTTCCTGATCGGGGTAGCTTGAGATATTCATGGCCTATCAAATTAAAGATTTAGAATCATAATTATTCTTATTTCCTCCCATCCAATATTCGCGCTTTAAAGCTCTTAGCGAGACTCTGACTGCTATGTTAAATAGCATTATTCTAATTATTTCTAAACTATGTTACATGCACTCTTGATATGAGTTGTATAAATATACACCCAAATTAGGTGGATTATTCAGCCTTTCGCATTATTTTTCTAAAATAATTTTGTTACCCTGTCATAAGCTATTCTAGGAGGGGCTCTTCGGGTAAGCTTGAGATGGTGATGGTTTGTAGTGGGCTATAAGCCTATTGCAAGATAAAATGATAAGTAATGGACCCTTTCTGGAAAGCTGGTGCGTTTGGATCTGAATTAAATGAGGCTGCTAAGGCTGCTTTTTTGGCTGCTTCTAGTAAGTCTGCATCAGCAGTATTGGATCCTCTTACACCAGGTATGGCTTTGGTAACTTTCCCATATTTATCTACAGTAACTTCAACCACAACAATTCCAGCTTCATTGCCAGGAAAAGATGGTTTAGGTAATGAACGCGCATTGCGCCCCGATAGATTATAGGAGATCCCTTTTCCGTCGCCACTACCTAAGCCATATTGATTAGCTCCAGGTGTTCCATTTGCACTTCCTTGGTTTCCTCCGCCATAGGTATTTCCTTGCCCCGTGCTTTTAGAACCATTATCCGTTTTCCCCCCTCCAAAGGCATTTTTTGCTTTTGAATTGATGGCTCCAATTTTTTTTGCTTGTTCTTGCTTTACTCGGTTCTCTTCTGCCTCTTTCTGCTCCCTAGCAATCGCTTCTTCCCTGACTTGCCTAAGTTCAAGCTCTTTCTGTTTCTCTGCCTCTTTGATTTTTAGGTTTTTCTCCTTGGCCATCTTTTTTTTATTTATGGCTACCGTTTTTTCAAATTCTTGAGTTATGATATCTTCTTCCTCTTTCTCTTTACTTCTGGAAGGAGAATGTGCTTTAGAGGCCGATTTAGCAATGGGTGTTGCTTTTAAAGCCACCACTTCAGGTGCCTGAGCTGCTGAAGGCTCTTCTAGTCCTAGGCCGGTGGGCGAATTTCCAAAATCAACAAGGAATCCTTCTTCTTGAGGGGGAGTAGAAGGAATTTTAAAGAACATGTATAACAGCCAAAACAATAGACCAGCATGAAAAAACACGGTGGCTAACAATCCTTTTTTTTGACTTTTTGTAATATTCATATTTCGAAGGAAAGCTTTTATTTTTTGTACGTTGAATCAAATCTTAATGGAATTTTTACTTTGCTCTTTTTAGATCGATAATGATCAAAAAGATCGCTTAAGGTGTCAAATTCCTCCTTGAATGATAATCCGATCCCTTGTTTGTAAAGTGAGGTATCATAAATTAAATCATCATTTGCTCTATTATATGCTTTCAGTTGAAGCTTTCCAGACTTGTTTAGTTTCACGAAGACTTCGACCTGACCTACCACAGGATTGGTTGCATTGGATTGAAGGTTGCTATTGTTTCCAATGTTCCCATTTATGGTTACCCTGTCATTTAAAATCTGAGTGCTCAACGCTAATTCCATCTGATTGGCATTAACCTGGTCACCAGGTCTATAATTGAATCCGATATCAAAATCATTGCTGATTTGAGATAGCCAGTTTGAAAGTTGATTGGATAAGATATCCGATGTTGTGGATCCAACCACGGTGGCAGTACTCGATTGAAAATCTTGTCTTCCTCTTAGGTATTCCGGTGTGAAAAACTGTCCCATCACCATTAATGATACCATTTGTCTGTTTATATCGTCCTGAGTACTTATAAACTGTTGAAGTTCATCTTTCGTTCGCTCATCGGCAGTGGGGAAGATAATATCAAACTTAACAGCTGGGTTAAGTAGCTTTTTTGAAAGATTAATCTTGCACTGCACAGGTATTCGTCGCGAGTTATCGTTTTGATTGTAGTTGAGCAGAAGGTAGTTGATAGGTGCTTTCAGGGTATAAAGGGCATCAAGATCAACCGTAGCGCCATAAGGATCTCCATTCCAGGAGATTACTCCACCCGGATTGATATGGAACTTACGAACTAAAACGTTCTGAAGCGTAAACATATAGTCGCCCTTATCGATCTTATAATCTCCATACATTAAGAAATTACCATCCTTATCATATTTGAAATTTAAATCTCCAGAGCCATATCCACTAATCGCATCTCCAACTGTTGAACGGAAGATCATCTGAACCTTTGCATCTGGTGTAGCTGTAAGATCAAGATCAACTTCCAAGGTGCCACTTGGTGCAACTGGTTGGACCGGTTTTCTATTTTGCATTAACGTGTCTGAACTCACAAATCGGATGAAATCATAGTTATTAACCGATTCTGGATTTTCAATTGGAACGTTTAATAGTGTACCCGGCCTAGTCGCAAGAGAGATGTCTAGTTTGATGCTAGCCACCCGACCGGTGATCTTGATTCCACCTGCAGCGTGCCCTAAGCCATAAAAGTAGTTGTTATCGCTCGTGGAAGTGTTTAAAACTAAGAGATTATCTGTTGTGGCTGACATATTGTATCGCATATGATTAAACAGATTATGCGTAATATACCCATTGAATCGTGCCTTATTTTTTTCAGGATCTAAAACCAGCACATTTTTGAACAAGATTGAGTCTCCAGAAAAGCGGACTGTATCACTAAGCGAATAGATAACTTTGGTGTAGTCAATCCCAATTTTAGTATTGGTTACAGCAACTTTACCATTGAATTTAGGATCTGCTAATTTGCCAACTATGTTTACTTGTCCATTTCCTATCCCTTCAACTTTATTGGCAAAACTGCCTAAGATTGGAAGCAATGTTTCGAGGGGATAATCACTAAACGAGGCATGATAACTTATGCTGTCACCATTGGGTTGATAATACCCTTTAAGATCAAATCCGGCCTTGGAATTCTTAACCAATTTTAAAGAGGTGTTTAGCTTCTTTTTCTCTTGATCCCAGCTGTTATCAAGGATAATGTCACCAAAGTTTTTTTCCAGATAAGTGAAATCAGAAACTTGCATCTTGCTGGTCAGGAATAGGGAATTATAGGGGTCTGCAATTGAAGTCGTTCCGTTTAGTTCGCCGAATATTCCAACCTCTTCCCCGAGCAAAAGGTCTATGTTGCTGAGTTTAACTTTTGAAAATTCTACATTTATTTTGTCTGCAGAATTATTCGCTACTTTACCAAATATTCTAAATTTCTCTTGGTTGTGATGAATGCTGAAATTATCAATTGAAACAGAGGTTGTATCCATATATAGGTGACTTTTCTCGATCATCCACAAGGAATCAGCAATATAAATCTTGGATGGATTAAGGTAAAAATCAGCTGTGTTATTACCCGCTTTATTTTTTGCAAATATCCCCATTACATCGATTTTGCCAGAGTAGGTAGGAAGGGCAGTATTGTTCCAGCTAACAGTGGTTTTAAGACTGTCGTGTGCCAAAGTATTGTTGATCGAAAAATTCTCTACAGAGAGTGATCCTCCTATTAAAGCTTCTTTTGAACCAACTCTGAATACCCAATTGTTGGCCATGTTGTGGGAGTTGATTGTAAGACCTTTAAGTTGATGATTGTTGAATAGCACCTCATTTATTGCACCATTTAAGTTGAAGATTTTCTTCTCTGAATCGATATTGCCAGAGAGTATCAAGGGCGATTTAATGGTTAGACCGGGAACAAAGAAACTGCCAAGTTCTTCCGCTTTTTTAATTTTTAGCTCATACTTAAAAGAATTTTTTCCTGTTGAACTGCGCTTTGAAAACGGTAGTCTGGCAGATGGTAGAAAATATTTCAAGTAATCTCTAAAGGTAAGATCAAATTCGCCAAACAAATATTTGCCATCTATGGTCAGATCTGCGATATCAGATCGAAGTGTGATGTTGTTTTTTTTGCTGTTGTTGGTTGTGTTAAAGGTGAGTTTCTCGAAATTAAGAAGTTTATCTGCCCTTTGGAATTTAAATTGCTGTAGACTTATTTTTCCATTTAAATCATCAAAATTATTCCCACTGAAATCAGCATTTAGCTTCAACGAAAGATTTGATAATTTCTGATTTTCATCAATACCAAGAATGGCAAGGTTGGCTTTTTCGATCGTAGAGGTAAAATTGAATTCAGGGATTTTCCCAGCTAAATCAGCCTTTCCTGCAAAAGTCATTTTTAAGTTGTTGTCTTTTATATTCAAATCACCCTCAAAGCTCCGATTCTGCGCTTTCCCATTGATATAGATGGAGTCAACTCTGTAATGATTGAAATACAGACTGTCTATATTGCCAGATATTAACGCATTGTATTTTTTATCTGCTGAACGAGATCCATTAACTTTGATTTGCAAGGATACTTCACCTAGAGGATCATAATCAATAAGTTTACCAGCCTTAAACGATTTTGTTTTTAGAATTCCTTGGAAATCTATAGCTCCTGAGACTTTTGGTCGAATAGAGATGTCTGTTGTTAGGCGCCCCAAGCTTCCATCGACTGTGCCATATGCTACAAAATCAGAAGGAAATCCACTGAAATTACCATGGTATTTTAGGTTTACTCCGTGCTGTAATTCAGTAGGTATTTTGATATGCTTTGAAGGGTAGTTGTCTGGCATTTGAATTTTCGCCAGGTCGTTAAAGTTAAGGGTGTTGTTATAAATCTTAAAATAAATAAACGTGTTCTCCCAGTTGGGAAGTCCACTGAGTTCTAAGTCGGCATTTAGCTGAGTCTCTTTTCCTATTTGTAAATTTATATTTTTAAATCTCAGATTGCTTAACGTTCCCTTGGCTTCACCAGAAAATTGAATCTGCTCATTCATGCCCCAGATATCAGGAATCAAATAAGCTAAATCCCCTAATGAAATAGTTGATTTGTTGAAGGTGCTTTCAATTTCATAAAGATTGGCTAACGATTGATTTTGCTGGCGACTTAAAGAATCATTCGCTATTAATTTATTCTTTCTGAATTTTAAGTTCGGAGCTTCAATCGTTGAATTATTGAGTTTTAAGTTTAACTGATCGACCTCTAATTGTGTTGATGATAACTTGCCATTGAAGCTTAATTCCTTTATCGTTAGACCTGATTTTTCACTTAAGGAGGCTTTCGCTATTTCAAATTTCGTTAGGCTATCTTTATTCGTTATGTTTTTTATGCTTAACAGGTGGATGTTAAATTCTAAATCCTTAAAGTTCAGCCCATTTATTAGGGTGTCTTGTGCTGTTAGTTCTTTATATTTAAATTGTGAATTTGTTATGTTTAGACTATGGAAAGTTACATTCCACGAATTGACTGATTTCGATTTTTTAGTCGTTGAGTCAGATAGAAAATTATAGTTGAACTCTTTGGCTGTTTTTGAGATGCGTATTTTGGAGTCTTCAAGGTTGATATCTCCAAAATGAACTCTTTTTTTCAAAAGGTCTAAACTGTCAATGTTTAAACTTAATTGGCCAATGTTACATAAGGTATCTTTATGCTGGTCTTCAATGATTACTTTTTCAAGGATAATCGAATTAAACAGTGATATATTAACACCTTGAACAGTTATTTTCGTCTTGTATGTATCTGAGAGCTGAGTTGCAAACCATTGGGCAATAGTTGTTTGCACTCTCTTGGAGCGAAAAGTCACATACGCTCCACCTAATAAAGTTGTGAGGCAAACGATGAGAATTAGTGCTATTTTAACCCTTTTTTTGATACTTTTGTAGCTTAAATTTGAAGAGTCTACCAATGGGTTATCCCTTCTGTTTTGATTTTTTAAAAATAGCACTTTTAAAGTGTAAGCGAAAGAGAATTAGGGATAAAGTGGTTAAAGAATATTAATAAATAATGACTAGTAAAGATAAACCCATCCTAATATTAGGAATTGAATCGTCTTGTGACGATACTGCAGCCGCTATCATTTCTAACGATCTAATTTTAAGCAACGAAGTTTCAGGTCAATCTATTCATATGGCTTATGGAGGAGTGGTTCCAGAGTTGGCGTCACGGGCTCATCAACAAAATATTATACCCGTTGTTGATTTGGCCATTAAAAAGGCCGGTGTGAAAGTTGAAGATATCTCGGCAGTCGCGTTTACAAGAGGACCTGGGTTGTTAGGCTCTTTGCTTGTAGGGACTTCATTTGCAAAGGGTTTTGCCTTGTCTCGAAATATTCCACTTATTGAAGTTAACCATTTGCAAGGTCATGTCTTAGCTCATTTTATAAAGGAACCAGAGATAGAAAAGAAGAATCCATCCTTCCCATTTATATGTCTGCTCGTCTCTGGAGGTAATTCTCAGATTATTGTGGTGCGTGACTATCTCGACATGGATGTTATTGGTCAGACTATTGATGATGCGGCAGGGGAGGCGTTTGATAAATGCGCCAAAGTTATGGGCCTACCTTATCCAGGTGGTCCACTAATTGATAAACTGGCCAAAGAAGGAAACCCGAAGGCTTTTGTCTTTTCAAAACCATCTGTTCCGGGTTATGACTATAGTTTCAGTGGTCTTAAAACTTCGTTTCTCTATTTTATTCGCGACCAGATGAAGGTGAACCCTAATTTTATTGAAGAGAATAAGGCCGATATCTGTGCCTCTTTGCAAGAGATTATCATTGAAGTTTTGATGACGAAGCTAGTTAAAGCCGCAAAAGAGACAGGTATTCGCACGGTCTCTGTGGCTGGAGGTGTTTCAGCTAATTCAGGTTTGAGAAATGCATTGCTAGCTATGGCTCAGATACATGGATGGGAGATGCATATTCTACCATTTAAATTTACAACTGATAATGCTGCTATGATCGCAATTACGGGTTATTATAAATTTCTGAAAGGGGAGTTTGCTACGCAAGATCTAGCTCCGTACTCTAGAGTGACGATGAAATAGTTTCAGTAGCTGAATACTAAAGTTATTACCAATTTAAAAGGGAGAAAAGTTAACTTTTCTCCCTTTTAAATTTTTTATCTTATTGTAATTACCAAGCAAACATTGGGAATGCCTCCATGGCTTTATTTACCTTGCTTCGTACTGCTGCGATTACCTCTTCACTATCGGCGTTTTGAAGCACTTCGTCGATTAATTTTACGATCAATAACATATCTTCTTCTTTCATTCCACGTGTGGTTATTGCAGGTGTTCCTACACGTAATCCAGAGGTTAAGAAGGGTGATCTAGAATCGAATGGCACCATGTTTTTATTGATTGTAATATCGGCTAAGACAAGTGCATTTTCAGCTTTCTTACCGGTAAGATCAGGAAACTTAGTTCTTAAATCGATCAACATTGAGTGGTTGTCTGTGCCACCTGAAATAACCTTATAGCCATTGTCAATAAAGGCCTTAGCCATAACTCGGGCATTCTTTTGAACCTGCGACTGGTACTCTTTGTATTCAGGCTCTAGCGCTTCGCCAAATGCGATTGCCTTAGATGCGATGACATGCTCAAGTGGACCACCTTGAATTCCTGGGAATATGGCAGAATCAAGAAGTGATGACATCATCCGCACTTCACCTTTCTTGGTGGTGATTCCCCAAGGATTTTCAAAATCCTTACCAAGCAGGATAATACCACCACGAGGACCACGTAATGTTTTATGGGTAGTTGAAGTGACAATGTGCGCATATTTAACCGGATTTTCTAACAGTCCAGCAGCAATTAATCCTGCAGGATGAGCCATGTCAACCATGAATATTGCACCAATCTTATCTGCTAGATTACGCATCCGCTGATAATCCCATTCGCGCGAATAGGCAGAGGCACCAGCTATAATTAATTTTGGAAGCTCTTTAAGTGCAACTTCTTCCATCATTTCGTAGTCAATAAGACCAGTATCTTCCTTCACTCCATAAGATATTGGACGATAAATTAATCCAGATGAATTAACAGGTGAACCATGAGAAAGATGACCACCATGTGATAGATCTAACCCCATAAAGGTATCGCCAGGTTTAAGGACTGTTAATAAAACAGCCATGTTAGCCTGTGCGCCTGAATGTGGCTGAACATTGGCATACTCAGCACCAAAAAGCTGCTTTAGTCTGTCGATAGCTAATTGCTCTGATTCATCAATAAACTGACAGCCTCCGTAATAACGATGACCTGGATAACCTTCAGCATATTTATTGGTCAGACAAGAGCCCATCGCCTCCATAACCTGATCTGAAACAAAGTTTTCAGAAGCAATTAATTCAATGCCATGCAACTGACGCTGTCTCTCCTTTTCAATAATTTCAAAAATCTGTGAATCTCTTTTCATACGATATTTCCTTTGGAATAAATTTCTTAGTGCAAAATTACGGATTCTATCTCACTAGAACGATTAATGACAGCAAGTTGTTTCGCTAAGATTTCAACGATTGTTAATATTGTTATAAATTTACAAATCAGAGCACACTTTTATAGGTTTTATTAATAGTTAATAGGCTGTTTGTCATAATTTTACAATTGAATTTAGTATTTTAATTTGATTGTAATATTTAGTTTGAGGAGCCATAAATATGATTAAGTTTGCTTTAACTATTTCAAATCGGACTAAACCAAAATATAATCATCATGAAAAGCCTATTATTTATCCTATTTTCATTCCTACTTATTCAAGGGAATGCTCAAACAAAGTCACTAGAAATATCGCCACTTTTAATGGAGGATAAGCCTAGCTCTGTTGGAATATCTCCTACTAGACTTGCTCGTATTGATTCTCTTTGCGCTAATGCTGTATCCAATGGCGATTTGCCTGGGGTTGTAGCCTTGGTGGCTCGCCGCGGAAAGATTGTATTTTACAAAGCCTATGGAAAGTCAGATGTAGAGTCTGGTCGAGATCTAAAACGAGATGATATTTTTCGCATCGCTTCACAAAGCAAAGCCATAACAGCAACAGCAGTGATGATGCTATGGGAAGAGGGGCGATTTAAGCTTGATGACCCAATCTCAAAATATATTCCTGAATTTAAAAATCCACAGGTATTGAAAACTTTTCAATATAACGACACGACCTATTCGGGAGTTGCAGCAACTAGTGAGATCACCATTCGTCAACTACTTAACCACACCTCTGGTCTGGGATATGGCGTTATTGATGCTGATGAACGCTTCAAGATGTTATATAAAAAAGCTGGCACAACAGATCTGTTTACAACTGAAAATAGAACGATTGGCGAGAGTGTGAAAAAGCTAGCGAAACTGCCATTGCACCATAATCCTGGCGAGAAATTTACCTATTGTGAAGGTTTAGATGTATTAGGCTATTTAATTGAGGTTGTGTCTGGTGTAAAATTTGATCAGTATTTAAGAACACATTTATTTGATCCTTTAGGAATGAATGATACTTGGTTCTATTTACCCGATAATAAAGCGAGCAGATTGGTTAAGGTTGAGCAAAAAGATGCTGCTGGCAAATGGACGAATTATCCAACAACCTTTTATGATCCCCAATATCCGATTACTGGGGCAAAAAAGTTTTTCTCAGGCGGAGCTGGGCTATCTAGTACAGCTAAAGATTACGCTACTTTCTTACAGATGTACTTAAATCGTGGTGAGTTAAACGGAGTCCGGATATTGAGTCGTACCACGATTCAAACAATTATGAGTAATCAGACTGGCAGTCTATTTAATAACCCTGATAAATTCTTTGGATTAGCTTTCTCGGTGAATGGTCCAACAGCTGAGCAGACTGGTGGTATTGGTAGCATAGGAACCTTTGATTGGGGTGGCTATTTTAATACTCAATATTTTGCAGATCCTAAAGAGCAGACAATTGGTATTTTGATGAAACAAACACAGGGTCCAACAGGCGATAGGACTAGTGCTAAATTTACTCAGTTGGTTGGCCAATCGATCGATGACTGATATTTATAACCCATTAAATTTATAATATGACAAATGTATTAATCACAACAAGTATAAATCTTGAAGGATACCGAATTGTTAAACAGTTAGGTTTGGTTCGCGGAATTACTGTTCGTTCTCGCAGTATCATCGGAAATGTGGCCGGTGGATTTATGACGATCTTTGGTGGTCGTAGTGCAATTTTTACGGAGCTATGTGAGAATGCTCGAGAAGAGGCGCTACAGTTTATGATACAACATGCTGAGGAATTGGGTGCAAATGCTATTATTAGTATGCGTTACGATGCGAATGAGGTTAGCACGGGTTTAACGGAGGTTTTGGCTTATGGCACTGCCGTTTTCGTTGAAAAGATAGACTAATCAACTCAAAGGATAAGGTCAAAAAAGAAGCGCTGTAAGGAGATTACAGCGCTTCTTTTTGCTTTATTGACAGTGCTATACGCTATAGGTCGATGATGAGGTATCGCCACCTCTACCAGTCCAGTTTGTATGAAAGAACTCTCCGCGAGGCTTGTCGATACGCTCGTAGGTATGAGCACCGAAATAATCACGTTGCGCTTGAAGTAGGTTTGCCGGTAATCGCTCACTGCGGAAACCATCAAAGTAGGTTAAAGCAGCTGCTAGGCAAGGGGCTGGGACGCCATGCATAATGGCACTGGCCACCACTCTACGCCATCCTGTCTGAGCTTTTTCAATGGTTGCTTTAAAATATTCGTCCAGAAGTAAATGTTCTAATTTCGGATTTTTGTCGAACGCCTCTTTGATCTTACCTAAGAAAGCCGAACGGATGATACATCCGCCACGCCACATCAGTGCGATGCCGCCATTGTTAAGGGTCCATTTGTATTCTTTGGCCGCTTCTCCCATTAGATCATACCCTTGCGCATAGGAGATGATCTTCGCACCAAGTAAGGCATCTTTTAAATCGCTAATAAATTGATTTCGATCTCCTCTAAAGTGCTTCTCTGGTCCGCTTAAAAACTTGGAGGCTTTTACACGTAAGTCTTTTTGAGCTGATAAGCAGCGTGCAAAGACCGATTCTCCAATTAAAGTAAGAGGAATGCCAAGATCTAATGCTGAAACGCCAGTCCATTTACCAGTCCCTTTTTGACCAGCAGTATCTAATATCTTTTCTACTAAGGCTTCTCCATTTTCATCGCGATAGCCTAAGATATCTCTGGTGATCTCTACAAGATAGCTATCTAGATCACCTTTATTCCAGTCGGTAAACACTTGATGCATCTCGTCAGCATTCATTCCCAGTAACTCTTTCATCATCTGATAGGCCTCGCAGATTATCTGCATGTCACCATATTCGATTCCATTGTGTACCATCTTCACAAAATGACCGGCTCCATTTTCGCCAACCCATTCGCAACAAGGCTCATCTCCAACTTTAGCTGCAACAGCTTGGAAAATAGTTTTGATTGCTGGCCATGCGGCTGGAGATCCTCCAGGCATCATAGAAGGTCCTAATAAGGCTCCCTCTTCACCTCCAGAGACGCCTGAGCCTACGAATAGCAATCCCTTGCTTTCAATATAACTTGTTCGTCTTATGGTGTCAGGAAAATGTGAGTTTCCGCCGTCGATAATGATATCTCCCGGCTCGAGGTGTGGAATGATCTGCTCAATAAAATCATCAACTGGTTGACCTGCCTTAACCAGCATCATTACTTTTCGTGGGCGCTCTAGATTAGCACAGAGATCGGCAATGGTATGACAACCAATGAAATTTTTCCCCGCTCCACGACCATTGACAAACTTGTCAACTTTATCAGTCGTGCGGTTGTAAACAGCTACGGTAAATCCTTTGCTCTCCATATTCAGCACAAGGTTTTCACCCATTACGGCTAGGCCAATAAGGCCAATGTCAGCTTTTTTCATCTTTTATAGTATTACTTTATGATGCTATAGTTTAAAACCTAATTGCTTAAGCTTATTTATTGCTTTTATATTGTTGATTTTGCAAAATATCCGATACGTTGGGAATTCTCTTCGCATAGGATAATCACCGCGTTGTTTTTCAAAGGTTTCAACCGAACTTCTTAGCTTTTTATCATCTGAACGGATGTCATACGTGGCTAGAATTGCGTCTGAGAGAATTTGCTGCGTTGCTTTCCCTGTTCCATCGATAAAGATATCAAGGTTATCTGGCATTTCAACATCCGAACATTTCCAATTGTTTATCCCTAGCTTAAAAAATTTACTCAGCGCTCGAATGCTCATGGAAGTACCATTGGCTTTTCCATCCCTTGAATAGCCTGCAATATGAGGTGTTGCTAAGTCAACCAATGAAAGTAGTTCAAGGTCAATAGCAGGTTCGTTTTCCCAACAATCAATCACAGCACCAGATAGTTGACCATCGTTCAAGGCTTGTTTAAGTGAGTTGGTATCTACTATTTCGCCTCGACAAGAATTAAAGAGTATTGGTTTATGCTTTGTTTTTGAAAAGAAGCTGGAATCGGCTAAATGAAAGGTCATATCTTCACCTTCCATATTTAATGGGACATGAAGAGTAATGATATCTGATTTTTCAAGAATCTCATCTATGCCTACAAATCCTTTTAACTTTTCTGCTCGAACGCGTGGAGGATCATTTAACAGCACCTTCATTCCCAAGGTCTCGCACAATCGCGCTACTTTAGATCCTACATTACCAACGCCAATAATCCCAATCGTTTTTTCTGTAAGTGAGAATTGATGCTTTTCGGCAAGTACCATCAAGGCAGAAGCAATATATTGCTCTACCGATTTTGAATTGCACCCTGGAGCGTTCGTCCATGCAATGTTGGCTTTTTCGCAATATTCAGTGTCAATATGATCGAATCCAATGGTGGCAGTGGCGATAAACTTGACAGCAGAACCGGCTAGTAATTCCTCATTACAAATAGTTCGAGTACGCGTAATTAAGGCATCTGCGTCTTTTACCACTGCTACATTTGTTTTATCTCCAGAGAGATAAATAACCTCTGCATACGGTTCTAAAACACCTTTGATGTATGGGATCTTATCGTCAATTACAATTTTCATCTTAAACTTTCGTGTGGTAATAACTTTTTACCATCTCATCCATAACCCAACTGGTTCGTGCTCCAGAGATGCCGGTAGAGGGTGATTTACCTTCGCCACGCAACTCTGCAACAATATCTGCCATTAGATAGGACTGCACATGTTTTGGTCGTTCAAAGCTAAACTCTTCCTTTACAATATTATTTTCAAGAATTACTGGCGAATTTTTGAATGTGGAAAAGCTTATTCTTCCTTTATCGCCAATGATCTCAACCTCATCGAGTGTGCTTTTGTCTGAAGTGGTAAAGCACCATGTTCCTGCACCAGCAATACCTGTTTGATGGAGCCAATTTGCCATGACTATATCTTCGGCAGGGTAGAGGCCTGCTTGGTTAAGTGCGTTTGCCTTAACTTGACTGATTGGCCCAAATACAAAATCAAGGAAGTCTAAGGTGTGCGAAGCAAGGTCAAACAGCAATCCGCCTCCTGCAATCGCAGGCTGAACGCGCCATGGAGCCACTAATCGCTCTTGATCATTTTCTGGTGGCGCATAAAAGCGAACGTTCACCAATCTTATTTGTCCGATTTGATTCGAATCAACAAGGTCCTTAACTTTCACAAATAAGGGGAGCGTTCTTCGGTAATAAGCGCTAAAGAGGGGGACGTTTGTCTGTTCTGAAACTTTGATCATCTCCAGACACTCGGCATAATTTCGGGCCATTGGCTTTTCGACATACACTGCCTTACCAGCTTTCATAGCTTGGATAGCATATTCGCAATGCGCATCTGGCGGCGTTGCAATATAAACCGCATTAACTTCCGGGTCATTGATAAGCTCAGAAGCATCGGTGTACCATTTCGGTACCTTATGGCGTTTGGCATAATCTTCAGCCAAAGCTCCATTTCGACGCATAACGGCAACTAATGATGAATGCTCAGTTAGTTGAAGCGGAGGTCCACTTTTAACTTCTGTAACATCACCACAGCCTATCAATCCCCATTTAATCTTTTCTAATTTCATTCTTTAGTCTTTAAATCTTTCACGAACAGCCCAGAGCCCAATTGCAGGGTTCGAGATGTAATAAAACTCCTCCCCATTTGAGTCAATATTCCAACCATCTTTAAGTTTTTGAGGGTCGTACTGCTTAATTTTTTCTTTTAAGTTGTCGTATTTAAATCCAACGCTTTCAATCTCTTGCTGGTTAAGATTATTGCTTTCGTTTCCTGGACAGTAGGTAATCGAAAAACGACCTTCTGAGGACCCATGGATCAGGTGAGCAGCGGCACTTAAATTATTACGCAGGTCTTCATTTTCGCGAACTGCTTTTAAGGTTTCCGGGGTACCGAAATAGCCATATTTACGAATCATCTGATCAATCTCTTTGTCTTCTCCAAACTCTGTTAGACCTGGTGCAAGGACAATTAGTTCGCCCTGATCAGCAATCGCCATCCGCGTCCGATAGATAGATTTATTGCCTAGCCAAGTCGATTTGAATTCGGCTGGATCAAGGTAGACCACCACTTTTTTGAATGGCCGGTCGAGTAGATTAAAGTTCACTTCAAGTGAGAGCTTAGCCGCAGCTTTAAATACTTCTTGGTCGTCGCCGATAAATAGACCACGAACTTTTAGTTTGCTATCTTCAGTATCTCGACCAACCACAGTAAGAATATACAGTATCGGAAGGTGTTTGGCGAAATGATGACTAGCATAATTAAATATTCGGCGTACAGGTGTTTGGCTGCGTCCCATCATTTTCTCCATTCCGAAGGCAGCGCCAATGAAATGACTCTTATTAATCCCTTCAGCACCACCGGTTCCAACAAAAATATTTTTATTGTGATTGGCCATTCCAACAACTTCATGAGGAACCACTTGACCTAGTGATAAGATCAAATCAAAGCCACCTTCTACTAGCAGTTTATTAACTTGTGCAGGCCAAGCAAAATCTACCGCATCTTGCGAGACTTCACGAATATATTCAGCAGGAACTTCTCCCAGGGTGATCACATCATTGCGCCAGTCATGTTCCCGGAATAGCGTTTGTGGGATCTCTCCAAACATCTCAGAGATCTGATGCGACGTCATGGGCGTGTGAGTGCCTAAAGCGGGCAGTATGTCAGTGAGTTTTTCCCCGTAATAATCATAAGCATAGCGAGTTAATTCGCCAGTTCTAGAAGCTAGACGTGTGAAGTCAGGAGGAATAGCAAGGACTTTATGCTTCTTTCCAAGCAGATCAAGAGCTGTATTCAAACCCTGTTTTAAATCTTCAGAAGATAGGGAAGTATCAGCAGAACCAATTTGAAAGTAGATCATTTTGAGATGCTTAAATGTAATTTATAGCTATATTCCTTAATAAACGTATAGACATGAAGTCAATATTCTTATCGTTTTACTCGGGCATTCCCATTCCAGATGCTCCAAACCATCTCTTCGTCGGCTGGTTGTGCATAGTCGGTTAGGAAAGTTGTCGCAAGAGCGCCTGAGGCCCAGCCAAACTGAATCCATTTGTCAGAAGACCAACCTTTCAGAATTCCGTAAAGTAATCCACCCACAAAGCCATCACCGCCACCTATTCGGTCTAAAACGGATATAGTACGTGGTTCAACGATCTGCCAGTTGTTACCTTCAAGCATAATAGCACCCCATAAATGTTCATTAGAGCTGATAACTTGACGTAAGGTTGTTGCAAAGACTGATGTGTTAGGAAAAGCTTCTTTTACTCGACCTATCATCCCTTTGAAACCCTCGATTTCGCTGGCAATTCCTTCACCTCCTGTTTTAGGTCCTTCAATGCCTAAGCATAATTGGAAATCTTCTTCGTTTCCAATTAAGATATCGGATAGTGAGGCTATCTCTGCAAAGGTGGCGCTAAGCTCTTTTTCGCGTCCTTTCCAAAATGAAGCTCTATAGTTAAGATCAAAAGAGATTAAAGAGCCCTCTTTTTTTGCTGTTCGCGCAAGCTGAAGACAGAAGTTGCTCGTCTCAACAGATAGCGCTGCAATTAATCCTGAAAGATGAACAATCTGAACACCCTGGACTTTAAAGATTTGCTCTAAGTCGAAATCTTTAACATTCAGGGTTCTGCCAACTTCGCCCGCTCTATCGTTTTGTACCCGTGGTCCGCGGGATCCAAAGCCACTATCTGCAATGTTGAATTGATGTCTGTAACCCCATGGATCCTCTTGAGCGACTTCAGGTCCTTCGAAATCCATGTTTCTGCCCTTTAGGTTGCTCTTTATAAACTGGGCAATTGGACTATCCTTAACGAAGGTGGTAAGTACCTTAACGGGCAGTCCTAGATAGGATGCAATACTGGCCACGTTTGTCTCGGCGCTGGTGGCGTACATCTGAAAAAGATCACTCGAATGCACCGGTTGACCATTGGCTGGCGTTAGTCGAACACCCATACTTGTGGGGACTAATAGCGACCAGGTAAACGTTTTTCTAAGTTTCAATGTCATCACATTAAGTATTTAGAATATAATATTTTATATGCTGTTAATTTAAACTCCACTATAAGCATTGAAACCGCCATCGACAGGAATGACGATGCCAGTAACAAAGGCTGAAATATCTGATAATAGAAACAGTGCGGCACCTTGAAGATCATCGGGATTTCCAAATTTCCCCATCGGTGTATTTTGTACAATTTTCTTTCCTCGAGCTGAATAATCTCCTGTCTTTTCGTCAATAACTAAAAAGCGATTTTGTTCACCTAGAAAAAATCCTGGAGCCACCGCATTGACACGGATACCCGCTTTTGCGAGATGAACAGCCAGCCATTCAGTGAAATTATTCACCGAGGCTTTGGCTGCAGAGTAAGCAGGGATTTTAGTCAACGGATGAAAAGCATTCATAGACGATATATTTAAAACCACACCCGCTTTTTTATCCAGCATGTCGGTTGTAAAGACCATGCATGGCAAAATAGTGCCTTTGAAATTCAAGTCGAATACTTCGTCAAAACCTTCAAGCTGAAGTCCATAGAAAGTTTTACTTAAATCAGTTAGATTAGCCTCCTCAAGCTGTTCTACTTGCGTGGTTGCTTTTGGTGAATTGCCACCTGCACAATTAATAAGCAGGTCTATTGTTCCGAGTTGAC
The DNA here is from genome assembly GCA_903897145.1 of uncultured Bacteroidia bacterium. Taxonomy (GTDB): domain Bacteria; phylum Bacteroidota; class Bacteroidia; order Bacteroidales; family Prolixibacteraceae; genus JAAFHB01. The sequence continues at coordinate 73,346 of CAIUAN010000058.1, forward strand.
GATTGATCTCTATTTTTGCTAACTCCAGTGAGCTTTTATCTAACACGTCTGCTTTTATTCCAATAATTGTGGCATTATGATTTTTAGCTAATTCTGCTGCAACAGACTTTGTTCGTTCTTCATTCCGTCCAATGATGGCCACTTTCGTTCCAACGGAAGCAAGGGCGTGCACAAGAGATTGGCCAATTATTCCTGCCCCTCCAGTGATCACACAAACTTTTCCATTTAAATCATCAAATGATATCTTTTTCATCTTATCTCTTTTTTATTCAATATGAAGCTGGTCTATATTGATACATAATAATCCAGATTCTCTTTGGTGATAATATCTATAGCTGTATAATTTGATTTGGTAACCTTTTCTTTTCTGATCACCTGATCAAACAATAAGTTTATTGCTTTATAACCTTGTATTTCAGGATTTTGATTGAGTAAGAAATCGATCTTTCCACTTAGCAGTAATTCAATGTTTTTTGGTATGATATCGTAACCAATGATTCGTGGTCTAACGCTATTGTGATCGAACAGATTTGCGATTAGATGTACTTTTGAATTGGAGACATAGACCGCATCAATCCCTTTCGAATGACCAAGTAATAGATGAAATTGCTCAGAGGTCGAGATGTTTTCGGCCTCCACTTCTATTTTGAGAATTGAATGACCTCTTGCTTTTTGAGATTCGAAATAGCTTAAGAAGCCTTGCTCGCGTTGCAAAAGATGATTGGCATTTTGCAAATCCTTTGTAATATGAATGACCAAGATATTACTTTTTGGTGCAAGTCCATAATCTATCAGTTTAGCCGCTAAAAAACCACTCTGCTGCGAATCTTGTACGATGAATCCAATGGGATTAGCTTTGTCAAGATTTGAATCTATAAAGACATATGGAATCGATTGCCCGTCTAGAAGTTCTGTAAACTTCAACGATTCTCGATGTCCCCATGGTGCGAGTAAGATGCCATCCGGTGAAGAATCTAAAATCTTGTTAGCCTCTCGGGTAAATGATTCTGGATCCTCCATTTTAAAGTAGTGGGGGACAAGTTGCACCCCGAACTGTTTCAATTGACTGATGGCTTTGTTGATACCGATTTGAGGCTTCGACCAGAAAGAATCTTGATCTAATGCCATCGGAGTGAGCGATGCAAAGGTGGTGACCTTTTTTGAAGCCAGTGAACTAGCTAAAATATTAGGCCTGTAATCAAAGTCTTGAATAATCTTCAAAATTTTCTCTCGCGTAGCTTCCGACACTTCACCACGTTGATGAATAACCCGATCAACGGTACCAATGGAAACGCCCGCCTTAAGAGCAATGTCTAATATTCGAATATTTTTTACCATTTATAAATCAATAAATAGTCAGAAGCTGTCATCAAGTGATAGGCTAACTCTTTCTTGAACTTTGTTTTATTCTGAATTTTAGTCTTCAGAATTACAAAGATATTACTTTATCTAAATTGCAAAATTAATCCTATTTTTCTAATTTCGTGTACGAACACGGAATAAAAATAATCTTTTAGAAAAATGATCGAAATGGGAGGTTGATATGTTTGATTTAAAAGAAAAGAAATTACCTTCGTGAACGAACACGGATAATTAGATCTGGCTTTTCTAGCTAGGATAAATGCAAATATAAGATAAATATAATTAGGTAACGAAACATGCAGATAGGTAAATATAGTTTAGGCATTGGGGATCGTTTTGGTCATCAAGGCGAGGCTCAATTAAGGGCGGTTACAAAAGCGGCACAAAAGGGAGTTGACATAATTCCAGTTTGGAACAAATCAAATAGAGAGCATTCTTATATTCATTCAAAGCCAACAGATACAAGAATTGAGGCTGATGGGGCCGTTTTAGCTTTAGACTATAAGGGTCAGTATTTTGTAGATGCGGATCATATTAATCTTTCTAATGTTCAGGGTTTTCTCTCCTCGTCTGATTTTTTCACATTGGATGTGGCCAGCAAGATTGGCACCTTATCGACTCCGTCAGATATTGCCAATTTTAAAGCTTCTTGTGCTAAATATGCTGGTTCTTTAAGTATTCCTGGTATTGCGGCTCCATTTATCATCTCGGATCAACTGCTAGAGCAGTTAGCGCAGAAGTTTCTTGCTGCCATGGTTGAGGCAGGTGGAATCTACCGTTTTATTGCGGAGCAAAAAGAGGCGGATAATTTTGTGACTGAAGTTTCAATTGATGAGGTAGAGGTGCCTCAAACGCCAGTCGAGTTGTTTTTTATTTTAAAGATGATTGCTGAGAATGGTATTCCGGTTCAGACTATAGCCCCCAAGTTTACGGGTCGTTTTAACAAAGGGGTTAATTATGTAGGTGACATTGCGCAATTTGCGCGTGAGTTTGAAGAAGATGTTTTGGTTATTGATTATGCCATTAAAGAGTTTGGATTACCTGCTAATCTAAAATTAAGCGTTCATTCAGGTTCTGATAAGTTTTCGATTTATCCAGAGATCGCTAGAATCATCAAGAAATACGATAAGGGGATCCATGTAAAGACTGCTGGTACGACTTGGCTTGAAGAGGTTATTGGTTTAGCTTTGGCTGGAGGTGAAGCATTGGATTTAGCAAAGCATTTTTACACATCAGCATTATCTCGTCAGGAGGAGTTATGTGCTCCTTATGCCGATGTGATTGATATAAAGCAGTCGGAATTGCCTTCGGCTCAAGAGGTGGCGAATTGGGATAGTTTAAAATTTGCAAATTCTCTTCGTCATATTCCTGGGCATGCCGATTACAATCCAAATTTCAGACAGTTGATTCATGTTGGATATAAAATTGCCGCTGAGAGTGGAGCACAATACACCGATCTTTTGAAAAAGCATCGTGATTTGATTGGATCATGTGTAGAAGAGAATTTATATGATCGTCATTTGAAAAGACTTTTTGAATTATAAGAAGTTACCAACTAATTAATCTAAAGACTTAGGACCATGAAACCATTTATGGATGATGATTTTTTGTTGCAATCTGACTTTGCTAAGCAGCTCTATCATGATTTTGCGGCGAAGATGCCACTCTTTGATTACCATTGTCATATTTCACCGCAAGAGATAGCAGAAGATCGTCGATTTAATAATCTATCTGAGATTTGGCTTCATGGAGATCATTATAAATGGCGTGCAATGCGAACAAATGGGGTCGCTGAGCACTATTGCACTGGTGAGGCTTCCGACTGGGAAAAGTTCCAAAAATGGGCCGAAACAGCACCTCACACCATGCGTAATCCACTGTATCATTGGACTCACCTAGAATTACGCAAGCCTTTTGGTATTAAGACTTTGTTAAGTCCAACTTCCGCGAAGCAGATTTGGGATGATTGTAACCATATGCTTAGTCAGCCAGATTTTAGTTGTCGAGGAATCATTCAGAAGGCAAATGTTAAAGTTATCTGCACCACGGATGATCCAATTGATGACTTGCGATACCATCAATCTATTCAAAAGGATGGTTTTGAGGTGAAGGTTATACCGGCATGGAGGCCTGATAAGGCAATGGCCATTGAGGATTCTAAATCATTTAACGTATATATTGATCAATTAGAGCAAGCTGCAGCGAGCACCATTCATACGTTTGATGAGCTAATGGATGCTTTAGCAAAGAGGCATCACTATTTTCATCAAAATGGCTGTCGGTTGTCAGATCATGGATTGGAAACGATCTATGCCGAAGATTATACAATCGCTGAAATACGAAAAATTTTCAGCACTGTTCGAGCAGGTCAATCGGCTTCGTCTGAAGAAATATTCAAGTTTAAGTCGGCCATGCACTATGAGTTTGCCGTTATGGACCATTCACGCAATTGGACCCAGCAATTTCATCTAGGCGCGTTGCGCAACAATAATTTGCGCATGAATGCTACGGTGGGCCCAGATAAGGGGTTTGATTCGATCGGCGATTTTTCGATGGCTGCTGCATTAGCTAAATTTCTAGGTAAGCTAGATTTTGAAGGTAAGTTAACACGCACCATTCTCTACAATTTAAACCCAAGTGACAATGAGATGATGGCCACCATGATTGGCAATTTCCAAGATGGTGTGACTCCAGGTAAAATTCAATGGGGCTCAGGTTGGTGGTTTTTAGATCAAAAAGAGGGGATGACAGCTCAGATTAACGCCTTGTCGAATATGGGATTGTTAAGTCGATTTGTGGGAATGCTAACAGATTCTCGGAGTTTTCTATCCTATTCGCGTCATGAATATTTCCGGCGCATTTTGTGTAATCTGATCGGTCAGGATGTGGTGAATGGCGAATTGCCTGCCGATTTAAAATTCTTAGGTTCGATGGTGCAGGATATCTCCTATAACAATGCTGAACGCTATTTCGATTTTGGTATCTAACTAAACTTAATTAAGTTCATAGACACTGTTTGTCTAATGAAATTAATAAACTTATTATCTAAACTAAATGAGCGAACTAAATAAACAGTTAGGCAATTACCGCTGGACTATTTGTGCCTTGGTATTCTTTGCAACGACAATTAATTATCTTGATCGTCAGGTTATTAGTCTATTAAAGCCTTTTTTAGAAGGAGCTGGATTATTTGGTTCTGATCCGTTGCATTATGAATCTGTGTATGCCAATATTGTGATCTGTTTTCAAATTGCTTATGCATCAGGAATGCTTGTTGTTGGTGGTATAATAGATCGATTTGGAACAAAAATAGGGTATGCCATCTCATTATTTGGCTGGAGTCTTGCAGCAATTGGACATGCATTTGCCAGGAGTCCTTTTGGTTTTGGAGTTGCTAGAGCTGCCTTAGGGGTTCCCGAGGCAGGGAATTTTCCAGCCGCGAATAAAACTATTGCCGAATGGTTTCCTAAAAAGGAGAGAGCCTTTGCTACTGGAATATATAACTCAGGAACGAATATTGGAGCCATCGTAGCTCCCTTGGTTGTCCCTTGGATCGCTATCACCTGGGGATGGCAGATGGCCTTCATCGTCACGGGTGCTATTGGTCTTATTTGGTTGATATTTTGGTCTTATATCTATGATTCTCCGGAGAATAAGCTTCAAAATGGGAAGTTGTCTCAACAGGAATATGATTTTATCTTAAGTGATAAAGATGAACTTTCCATAGAGGAATCTAAAGCTGCAGCTAAGATTAGCTGGTTTAAGCTTTTAACTTTCAGACAAACATGGGCCTTTTTTCTGGGTAAACTTTTAACAGATCCTGTTTGGTGGTTTTTCCTTTTTTGGTTACCTGCATTTTTGAAAGAACAATATGGGCTTAAAGGAACCGAGGTTAGTTTTCCTATTGCGGTGGTTTATATCATGACTACGTTTGGTAGTGTTTTGGGTGGTTGGTTGCCTAAATACTTTATGGAGCACGGGATGGATGCCAACGTAGCTCGAAAAAGGGCCATGTTTATTTATGCATTATTTCCATTGTTAGTGTTGACGGCGCAATATTTTGGTGGCTATAATATGTGGTTTGCCGTAGTGATTATTGGTATTGCTGCTTCAGCTCATCAAGCTTGGTCTGCCAATATTTTTACCACTGTCTCTGATATGTTCCCTAAGCGAGCTATTGCTTCTGTGACAGGCATTGGAGGGATGGCAGGTGCCATTGGGGGTATAATGATCGCAAAGTCCGCCGGAGTGCTCTTCGACCATTATAAAGCTGCTGGTGATATCCGGATTGGATATGGTATTATGTTTATGATTTGCGCTTTTGCTTACATCTTGGCTTGGACAATCATGCATTTATTAGTTCCTAAATTCAAGAAGATCGATTTGTGATCATCTTGATCTGAAACTTACTAAAAAGCAGAATTGCTATCCTAGTTTACTAAACTCCTTCTTAAGGATAGTAATTGCGTTGGCAATAAGCTGGTCATTTGAATTTAGGTAGATTTCAATAATCTTGTTGCTTAAGATTATGGCTGGTACCTCGTTTTCTGTCTCCTCTGCGGCCTGATTGATAATGCGGGTTAAGTTCTCTTTCGATCCTCGAATTGCTTCCCAAAGCGAATGAGACACATAGATTTGCTGAGATAAATTATGGTCAAATTCTTGTCTTATATGACTTAATAAATCTTGATGATAGTCCGTAGCTGTTATTTCATGCGGTGAGATTCGAATTAATAAAGATTGAGGTGAGATGCGTTCTAACAATAATGTGAGTCTTTCGTAAGCCTGCAATTTTATTGGAAGGATCAATTTAGAGTTCTTCAGTTGCAACTCTATTTCACGTTGTCTCTGATTGTTTTCAAGCATATCTCTAAGCATAAAATACGCTGTAAGAAATACGATTAAGGCAGGTATGCCAATTTTTAGGATCTCCCAAAGACCATTTGGTTCATTTAGATTCATTTGTTGTATTATTTAACTTGTTTCTGTTCTGTTTTTGATTCATTTTTCATGCTTTTGCCCGAAGCTTCTGAGACTTGGACGTAGAGGAAAAAGATAAGAATAAAATAGGCAATTGTTAAAAAGGAGAGTAAGGTATAGCGTTTCTTCTCAAAGTGAAAAAATAATAAAGATGCGAATGCCAGCAGACCGCCTGCAGCGCTTTGCCATCCGGTTGAGATAAGCAGTTTTAAGGCTGCGTTTTCACTTGCGCTCTCACCACTCGAAAGGATGCCTAATAAATTAAAATAGAGTGCTGCAAGTCCAGTACTGATAAGTAATACCCAGCCAATTCGGGTTAGCCCCTTATTCTTGTCGACAAAGCCAATGGTGAGCAGAACGATTCCTAAGAATATGCCCCATTGAGGGACTACAGTTGGCAAATAAAGTGATGTGCTGATCATGATTCAATCCGTTGTTTCGCTTGCAAATTAATCTATTTCTAATTAAGTATTAAATAAAACTCAGGTAAACTTTTATATCCTTATTTTTGAGGATTGAAATAATAATAAAGAAACGGATGAAAATAGTACCAAATCCATTAGCTAAAGGGTTGATTTTTGATATTGATGGGACGATATGTGACACGATGCCAGTTCATTTTATTGCATGGCGCACCACTGCTGCTGAATATGGAATCGATTTCACAACTGATTTATTTGCAGAGGTGACAGGTGTTCCTTCTTTACAGACCTGTGAATATTTAAAAAATAAGTTTGACCTTGATTTTGATCCAATGGAATTCTCGCTTCGTAAGGAGGAGCGATTTGAAAAAACGATGCATCTTGCTAAGCCAATAGAACCAGTTGTGGCGGTTATTAGAGCCCACAAAGGGAAGATTCCAATGGCTTGTGGGACTGGTGGATCCCAGCATTTAGCCTGGAGAACGCTTGAGATTGCAGGTGTTAAGGATTGTTTCGAACATGTTGTTGCAGCTGAAGATGTTATCAATCATAAACCTTTTCCGGATACCTTTTTAAAGGCTGCTGAGCTTATTGGTGTCGCTCCATCGGAATGCGAAGTCTATGAAGATGGAAAGCTAGGTATTGAAGCTGCAGTTCGGGCTGGGATGTTTGTGGTCGATGTGACAGAGTTTTATGAGGTAACAACAGGAAAAAATATTTAGTCGCTTTTATGGATTTTAAACTTTTATCAGACTATAAGCCCACTGGGGATCAACCGCAAGCCATTGCGCAACTTGTGGAAGGTGTTCGTGCGGACTATCCCTATCAAACGTTACTTGGGGTAACCGGGTCTGGTAAGACTTTTACAATGGCTAATGTGATTACGCAAGTGCAGAAGCCGACGTTGATTTTAAGTCATAATAAAACCCTTGCTGCGCAGCTCTACGGCGAGATGAAGCAGTTTTTCCCAGAGAATGCTGTCGAATATTTTGTCTCCTATTATGATTATTATCAGCCAGAAGCCTATTTGCCGATAACGGACACGTTTATTGAGAAAGATTTGTCAATCAATAAGGAGATTGAGAAACTGCGTTTAAGTACCACTTCAGCTTTACTTTCTGGAAGAAGAGATGTAATCGTTGTCTCTTCGGTGTCATGCCTTTACGGCATTGGTAATCCGCAAGATTTTCATGCGAATGTGGTTAAGATAAAGGTTGGCGAGGTGGTGAGTCGGAATGTCTTTCTCCGTCAATTGGTGGATGCGATGTATTCGCGAAGTGAAGTCCTATTTCAGCGTGGTAATTTTAGAGTAAAAGGGGATACGGTAGATATTTTTCCAGCCTATGCTGACGACGCCATTCGCATTGTTTTCTATGGCGATGAGATTGAGGAGATTATCTTGTTTAATGCTGAGAATGGAGCCTCGCTGAAAGATATGGACCATTGCGTGATCTATCCTGCAACGATATTTGTGACCACTAAGGATAGTATTCAGCTCGCTATTAAGAAGATACAAAACGATTTGGTGGCACATATAGATTTCTTCAAGCAGTCAGGCAAGTTTCTGGAGGCTAAACGAATAGAGGACCGAGTAACCTATGATCTGGAGATGATTCGGGAGTTGGGTTACTGTCCGGGCATAGAAAATTATTCACGTTACTTCGATAACCGCGAGCCTGGTTCACGACCATTTTGTCTATTGGATTATTTTCCCGGAGATTATTTGATGGTTATTGATGAGAGTCATGTAACTATGCCACAGATACATGCTATGTATGGAGGTGATCGATCACGGAAAGTGAATTTGGTTGATTATGGTTTCCGTTTGCCAGCCGCTATTGACAACAGACCCTTGAAATTTGAGGAGTTTGAATCGATCGCTCGTCAGTTGGTTTTTGTTAGTGCAACACCTGCGAATTATGAACTAGAAAAGAGTCAAGGTGTTGTAGTCGAGCAGATTATTAGGCCGACTGGACTTCTGGACCCACAGATTGAGATTCGTCCGCGTATCAATCAGATCGATGATTTAATGGAGGAGATTCACTTGCGAGTGGCAGTGAATGAGCGTGTGTTAGTAACTACGCTTACCAAAAGAATGGCTGAAGAGTTGCAGAAATATTTTGATCGGATGCACATCAAATGTCGTTATATCCATTCGGATGTGGATACGATGGAGCGGGTTGAAATTATGGAACAATTGCGAAAAGGTGTTTTTGATGTATTGATAGGTATCAATCTTTTGCGTGAGGGACTTGATTTGCCAGAGGTTTCGCTTGTGGCTATATTGGATGCAGACAAAGAGGGTTTTCTGCGCTCAGAGCGCTCGCTGACACAAACTGCTGGACGCGCAGCCCGTAATTTAAATGGACGTGTGATAATGTATGCCGATAAGATTACCGATTCGATGCAACGAACCATTGATGCTGCCAATTATCGTCGTATCAAGCAGCATGCATACAATGAGGAACATGGTCTTGTGCCAACACAGATAATTAAACCTACTCGTGAAATTATTGGATTGGAGTATCGTTCAGATAAGTCTGTAATTGGAGATGGATACGTAACATCAGAAATTGGCGATGTGGCAGCAGATCCTGTAGTGAAGTATATGACTGCTGAAGCCCTGGAGAAGACCATTCTGAAAACTCAGAAGGAGATGACCAGAGCCGCCAAAGATTTAGATTTCATTGAGGCTGCTAGATTGCGTGATGAGATGTATCGACTGAAAGAATTTTTGAATACAAAGCTTAGAGGTTAGGAGAGCCATTGTGGTTGGACTATTTCTTTGCATAGATTGTATTAAAAAAGAAGAGACGCTAATTAGCGTCTCTTCTTTTTTATGTGGTTGTATAGAGACTATCCTAAATAAGTCTTAAGCAGTTTGCTTCTTGAGGTATGGCGCAGACGACGAATCGCTTTTTCTTTTATTTGTCTAACTCTTTCACGAGTTAGTCCAAAGCGTTCTCCAATCTCTTCAAGTGTCATCTCTTGACAAGCAATGCCGAAGAACATTCTGATGATGTCAGCTTCACGTTCTGTAAGCGTAGTTAAGGAACGATCGATCTCACGAGAAAGTGATTCATCGATCAATACTCTATCTGCACTCGGTGAATCATTGTTGATTAAGACATCTAGAAGGCTGTTATCTTCGCCGTCAACAAAAGGGGCATCAACAGATACGTGTCTTCCTGAGACGCGCAATGTATCGGCAACTTTGTCTGCTGGCAATTCAAGTTGTTCAGCAAGCTCCTCAGGAGAAGGTCTTCTTTCGTGCTCTTGCTCGAACTTAGAATACGCCTTGTTTATTTTATTTAGAGATCCAACTTGATTCAGAGGAAGTCTTACGATACGTGATTGTTCAGCTAATGCTTGAAGAATAGATTGGCGAATCCACCAAACGGCGTAAGAGATAAATTTAAATCCTCTTGTTTCGTCAAATTTTTCAGCAGCCTTGATAAGACCAAGATTGCCTTCGTTGATTAAGTCAGGAAGACTTAATCCTTGGTTTTGATATTGTTTAGCAACAGAAACCACAAATCTCAAGTTCGCTCTTGTGAGTTTCTCTAGAGCTGCTTGATCACCTTTTTTGATCCGTTGCGCTAACTCAACTTCTTCTTCAACGGTAATTAACTCCTCCTTACCAATTTCTTGAAGATATTTGTCAAGCGAGGCACTCTCGCGGTTGGTTATCGATTTTGTAATCTTAAGTTGTCTCATTCTTTCTGATTAAAAGTCTGCAAAGTTACAATTATTTGCGGTATTTTACAATACCTACAAGCTGCCATTTTTTTATTTGATTCAAATTATTATTCTTCAAGTTTGAAAACATAATAAGTCCATTCTCCAGAGGGGTAAATTCCTTCGACTAATATAGGCTTTTTATTACTTGCCTGTGAAAGTACTCTTTTTATGTCTTCAACACTTGAAATAGGCATTTTGTTCATGTCAGTGATGATAAATCCAATTTTCACCCCCGCCTCTTTTAGTTTCCCTTTAGAGAGGTTAAGAACTTGCATTCCTTCATCGATTTTCAGTCTCTCTTTATCTTTCGATGAGATAGGTCCGAATTCACCTCCTAGGGTTGCAAAGCTCTCTTTTACAATAGTGGTATCCCCTTTGGTATTTCGCAAAGTAATACTAATTTGTTTCATTGCTCCCTCTCGTTTGATGGTTAGGTTGACTTTATCGCCAGGGCGGTATTTCGCAATCTGTTCTTGAAGCTGAGCTACGGTGTTCACCAGATTTCCATTAACGGCAATGATAACATCTTGGGCTTTAATACCCGCTTGACGCGCGGCTCCTTCTTCGGTTGTTTTGCTCACATATACACCTTCTATCTTTCCCAAATGTTCTGATTGTGCCAAGTTGTCATCCACGTTACGAATTTCGACTCCAAGTAGCGCACGTTGAACTTCGCCAAATTGTTTAAGATCTTCTACAACTTTTCGTGCAATCGAGGCTGGTACTGCGAAGGAGTAGCCTGAATAAGAACCAGTTTTTGATGCAATAGCGGAATTTACCCCCACCAGTTCTCCCGATGCATTCACTAAGGCACCTCCGCTATTTCCTGGATTTACAGCCGCATCCGTTTGAATAAACGATTCCAGTGGTAATTGTCCACTGATGATTCCAATACTTCTCGATTTGGCACTTACAATTCCGGCAGTAACCGTTGAGGTTAGATTAAATGGATTGCCAACAGCCAGAACCCATTCGCCTAGCTTCAGCATTTCTGAATTGCCCCATGTTAAGAAGGTCAGATCTTTAGCTTCAATCTTGATTAAGGCTATGTCTGTATTGGGATCTCTTCCAATCACTTTAGCGGTAAATTTTCGGTTGTCATTTAATACAACTTCAATATTATCGGCCTCTTCAATCACATGGTTATTGGTTACAATATAACCCTCTGCATTGATGATAACTCCAGAACCGGCACCCATACTATAGTCAGGCTCTTGATTGTAACCATGAGGCATATTGTTCCCTTTTGGACCAAAGAAGAATTCAAATAGCTGATTGTCATTTGAACCTCCTCCTCCTTGAGACTTCATTTTAGTGGTAATGTGCACAACGGCATGAACACTCTTTTCGGCTGCTTGCGTTAAATCGGGTAGCTGAGCTTGTGGACTAGGGGGAGGAGCGCTATAGTTAGTAAACTGAGCAGGCGTTTTTTCTTGCGCGGTTGAAGCGGAAGAGTTTTTTTCAAATTTTGAATAAATAAGGATGGCAATGATGGCTCCGGTAAAAGCAATTGCCAGTGACTTTGCAATTTTTTTAATGTCGTCCATAACTTGGTTTAATTTAAAAATTCGAAACTTAATTTTAACTTTTCATTTGTATTAATAATGCAATATACATGCCAATATAAGTCGTTCCGAATAAAAATGTTCAAATAATCGAGCGGAGTGGCCGCATGATTAACAAACTTTAACTTCGATTAAAATATATTTAGGGGTTAAAGGATTTTTAACCTTTTTAACGTGGTAAATTTAAAAAATCAGGTTCTTAATTAGATCGGTTATTTTAAATGAAAAAGGTGAATTCATTCCTGCCGGCTCCGAGTGATCCATCGTTTGAGTTTTCCTATCCAAAGTACGATTGAGGTACTGCTGACAATTAAAAGCCAATCGTTCATGGGTAGCGGGATTGTTCGAAATATTGACCCGCCATATTGAACAATGAGCAGCTGTCCAATGAAGATTAAGATTAAAACAACAACAAACCCAATGCTATGATTTAGATTGTAAAATGCCGACTTCCCAGAAAGGAAAGCTTTGGCATTAAACATATTCCAGAATTGAAGCATCACAAAAAAAGTAAAAAAACGAGAGAGATTTTGCGGACTTATCTCGCCTTGTTTATCCATAAAGTAGATCATTAATCCTAGTAAACAAGTGATGAAAAGTATGCCAACAGCAATTATTTGGTTTCGCATCATTTTAGTGATGATAAAATCACTTGACTTACGAGGTTTGTGCTCCATAACTCGCTCATTGGGTGGGAGAGAGGCTAAGGCAGCAGCTGCAAAAGTATCCATAATAAGGTTAACCCATAGCATTTGAGTGATCGTTAGGGGCAATTTATGACCAATTAAACTTCCGATTAAAACAAGAGTTAACGCAGTTAGGTTAATGGTTAATTGGAAAAGAATAAATCGTTGTATGTTTTGATAGAGTGAGCGCCCCCACATGATCGCTATCACAATACTTTTAAATGAATCGTCTAGCAAGGTAATGTCACTCGCTTCCATAGCGACTGCTGTCCCTGATCCCATCGATAATCCTACTTGCGCGAAGTTTAGGGCTGGAGCATCATTGGTCCCATCGCCAGTTACTGCCACTATAGCACCATTTTGTTGCAGTAATTGGACAAATCGTTGTTTGTCTGATGGTCTGGCTCTGCACATAATTTTGATATGCTGAATTCGAACGCTAGCCTCTTTGTCACTGAGTAATGCAAATTCGGCTCCCGTAATTATATTGTGACTTAGGTCGCTATTGTTCCAAACTCCTATTTGTCGTGCAATCTCTTTGGTAGTGGCTAGTGTGTCTCCTGTGATAATTTTTACTTCTATGCCTGCTTTTAGACATTGATTTACGGCATTCGGAACCTCCTCTCTGATCGGATCAGAGATGGCCATAAAGCCTAAAAATGTAAGATTGCTTTGTGTTAATTCTCCATTTATTATTCGAGCTGTTTGATCTTCGATGGTCTCATAAGCAAAGCCAATCGTTCGCATTCCTGACTCTTGAAATTGTAGTAATAAGTTTTCTATTGATTCTTGCACATTCGTAAGCGCTTCTATTTCATTTGCGTATCTCACATATTTGCATTTGGAAAGGATAACCTCCGGAGCACCCTTGACGTACAGTATCTTCTTGTTTAAAATCGCAGAGTCTACTTGGGTCGCCATGAATTTTCGCTCAGTAGAGAATGGTAGTTGTTCAATGATAGTTGATTGATCTCGAATATTGAGGTAGTTTATCCCCCTCCAATATAGCCATTGCAACAAAGAAGCTTCGGTTGGATTTCCAACTGGTTTTATTTTTTGAGAATTCGATAAATCAAGATGAGCCGTAGAGTTAGCGGCAATACTTTCTTGAGTTAGTAAACTTAATTCATCTTCATTGAACTCCTGATTTTCGAGCCCTATGAAAACTGATTTGAAAACGGTCATCTTATTTTGGGTTAGGGTTCCCGTTTTGTCAGTGCAGATAACGGTTATGGCACCTATCGTTTCGCAAGCATGCATCTTGCGAATGAGCGTATTCGATTTAAGCATTCTGCGCATCGACAGGGCAAGGCTCAAAGTAACACTCATTGGAAGCCCTTCAGGAACAGCAACGACTATCAAGGTTACTGCGACCATAAAATAGTGTAGCACTCTTCCTGCATCTTTTAAATTAATCCAGCTTGAACTATTAAACGAATCGATCCCAACTAGCTTGCCAATCAAAAGCAAAGCCATAAACGTGACCAGACTTATAGTAATATAGTAGCCCCAACTTTTAGATGTGAGGTTGTTACGAACTTGTTTGTTAGGTCTGAATAGCGTTAGCGCATCAGAATAAATGGGGAGCCATACTTTGGTGAGAACAAGCAATAGACTGACAACTACGATTCCAATGGATCCAAGCTGGATAATTGTTGCTTGGTACCCTGAACGATTAACGAATAGGTCTTTAGCAAATAAAGTGATAAAGGTAAGTATTGCAAGTGCAAATCCTATCACCCCAATGAATTTTGCTAACTCTTCAAGTTGCAGACTTAATGGGGTGATGGTTCCAGATAGCTCAGTCGACTGAATGGCGAGTTTCCCATATTCGGAATTATCACCAACGGCTATGACTTTTAGCATGCCATGCCCATTCATAACTTTTGAGCCTCGCATAGCCCAGTTTGAAGGGTAAGTTGATTCTGAGTTTATCGTTGAGGGATCTGCTGATTTATCAACGCTTGGCTCTCCCGTTAGGCACGATTCATCGAGTTGCAACGAATAGGATTCAAGTATTTCGCAATCGGCAGGGATCTCCTCGCCAGAATTGATAATGACAAGATCGTTTACAACGATTTCTTTTTTAGGAATTTCACTGATATGACCATTACGAATAACCTTTACAAGAATATCTTCGGTGATTTGATTCAATAGATCGAATTTTTTCGATGCATCATATTCAAACCAAAAACTAATACTTGTGGACAGTAGTATGGCAGAAAAAATACCTATTGTTTCTGCAAACTTATTCTCAACGAATCCAATTCCAAAAGAGAAAAATGCAGCGACTAAAAGAATTCGAATGATCGGATCTTCAAATTTTTCAAAATAGAGCTTATACCATGGAGTTCGCTTGGGTGGCGTTAGGGAGTTGACTCCATACTTCTTTCTGCTCTCTTCAACCTCTTTAAGACTCAATCCACTGGAATACTTTTGAGAATTCATAGGGAAGAATTTATTCAGTTTAATCCTTAAAGGTATCGAATAAATTACTCTTTTTGTCCAAAACCAGAACTAATTTAGGGTCTACCTAAAAATCACGATGACATCTTTGAGGGCACGCCAACATAGGAGGCATTAGCTGGAAGAGTTTCACTTTTCATCAAGACTGAAAGAGGCTCAAGGATTGAATAATCTTCCATTTTGGAATCATACAAGACCACGGACATTCCTCCAACGCTGCACCCTTTCCCAATATCGACATACGACATTTTCATGACGCGATCTTCGAAAAGATGTGTCTGTAGGGTGCAATTGTCATTTAAGACTGTATTTTTTCCAATTTTTATTAAGTCAAACTCCGTGATTTGCGTGGTGATAATGCAAGCCTTACTGCCAATCTTGCTTCCCAGCATTTGCAATGGATATTTAATGAAAGGTGTTCCGGTGAGTAAGTTAAGGAAAAAGAGTACCAAGAAATTCTCGTAAACACCTGTCACCAATTCACTTCTCCAGACATAGTTGCACCAAAGGGGTTTATTTGAGGGTCGATACTTCCCAATAACTACCCATTTTATCACTACGGTGGTCAAAGTTCCTAGTATTGCTGCCGCTAAATACAAGAGAGGGAAAATAAGTAAGATCTCTTCAAAGTCTAGATAGACTTGTAAATAAGAGACAACATTTGTTATCAATGCCGCAAACGTGATAAATAAAGTTGCTGGTAAGGTAACTCTAAAAAACTCGATAAAATAGCGTAAAATAAACAACCGGCGTTTAGGTTTATAAGTCTGCTCAACGTTGAATTCTTTATTAATATCCCTGTTAGGAAGATAGACTGCTGGGGAGCCAAACCAAGAAGTCCCATCTTTAGCGGGTAGATCAGATCTATCTAATTTAGATAATACACCAACCAATACATCACTTCCTAGGGTTGTATTTGGACTTATTACCGCACTATTACCTATAAATGTTCTGTCACCAATGTGAGTCTTGGCAATGGTGATGTATCCGTTTCGAACATGCGAAGCGCCAATAGATACAGAATCTGCAAGAAAACATTCGTCACCAGTGACTAATAAATCGGGAGAAATAAATTCTACCGTTGAGATCTCTACCCGTTTTCCAATTTTTACCCCAAGCATTCTAAACCAAATCTGAAGATAAAGAGTTGTGTAAAGCGTTCCGATCACTTGAATGCTGAGTTTCATAAGTTGATCGAAAAACCATTTTTTATAATAAAAAATAGTGTTTACGGAATACTTGCCTTCTTTGATATTACCAAGTAATATCCATTTAAGAATTGTTATGATGAGTGTTAGCAAAATAACAAATGATGTACCAACGCCTAGAGTTAGCCATAAAAATCGATAATTTTCCGAGCTATAGTCGATATGTGTGATAAGCATCATACCCGGCAGATAAGCAACCATGGTTATCAATGGTATAATGAAAACACTAACGAACGATAGGATTATAGTCCCAATAGACCAGAGAGGAATGTTCTCTTGTTTTGGATTGATCCCTATTTTGCGTGCAGGTGAGCCATTCCAGATTTCATTTGCTGGAACAGTAACTCCTTCAGGAATTAAGGATAGATCCTCTAGTGAGGTATTGGTCTCCATCGTTGTATTATGTGAGACAAAACAGCGCGTACCTACAAAGCTATCATCTTGAATGTTAATTGATCCCACATGAAGATAGCCATCTGCAATGGTGTATCCGCGAAGATGCGAGTCTGTACAGATACTTACATTGTTACCGATATGCAGCAAGTCGAAGGATGAAATTGCAGAGGTATTGATATAGGTGTTTTTCCCAATTTTAGCTCCAACCAAACGGAGGAAAATATTCATGATTGCAGTCCCAGTAAAGTAGTTGATGGGACAAATATTAATCACTTTATCTACAATCCAGAACCGGAAATAATAACTACCCCAGAGCTTATATCTCCCAGGTTTTATGCGACCTATGACAGCCCATTTAAAGCCAATAGCGATGAATGTAAGCACTGGAAGAAGTGCAAAGTACATCAGCAACATTAAATACAAAGAGTCAGCGATTCCATAATCTGCTTGGTAGTAATAAGAATAGACAAAGAAGGGTCCAAGCCACTCTAAACCAAATAGTAGGATAAGAAAGAACATGGAGATTCCTTGAAAAAAACTGCAGGTGTAGTAACTTAATTTTGATGGATTATGAACTTCTCTTTCAACTTTTTTTGCATGCTCCTTAGGACGGTTCCTTTCTAATTCTTCCGCAAGATTTGAGAGTATTGGTTTCTTATAAACATCAACAACAGACATGTTTTCAAATATTGGCAATTGGCGCATCTCAGATACAATGATGGCCGCAAGAAGGGAATGACCACCTAAGTCATCAAAGAAGTTATCATTCATTGAGATGTCATCTCGTCCGATATGTTTGGCGATAATGCGAACCATCTCTTTTTCAAGCTCTGACTTTGGAAGCGTAAGGTCTCTGTTGCTCGATGATCCCAAAGGTAATTGTGGTTTAGGCAGGCTATTTCTATCTATTTTTTGACTTGTCGTCATCGGAATGGACGAAACGATGTCAAGTGTAGATGGAATCATGTAATAGGGAAGTTTGGAACGAAGTAGCTTTGATATTTGCTCTCGATCTATTTTCGACCCTTTTTTGACTACAATATACCCGGCTAGTTGTTGTGTTTCTGAATCTAAAGTCACTACCGCTGCTTGTATTTCAGCGAATGTTAGAAGTAGACTTTCAATTTCAGAGAGCTCGACTCTAAACCCACGCACTTTCACCTGAGCATCTATTCGACCAAGAAAAACTAAATTCCCCTCCGGTGTATATTTGGCCATATCACCAGTTCTGTAATAGCGCTCATTGGAGCCCTTATATTGACTGGTCGAAATAAATTTTTGAGCAGTTAGACTATCTTGATTGAGATATCCCCGTGCAACGCTTTCGCCACCAATTAAAATCTCCCCCTGTTCACCTGGTGTGACTGGATTCAGATCTCCATCCACAATAATTATATCGCAGCCAGGCAAAGGTTTTCCGATTGTTACCTCTTCTATTGGACTAAGAATAGACCATGTTGCAATGACAGCTGCCTCTGTTGGTCCATAGGTATTAAATACCGTTCTGTCAGGTCTACACCAACGATGTGCAATTTCTGTTGAACAGGTCTCGCCACCAAAAATGAGAATTTTAATTTTTGGCATCTCCTCTTTGACCATTGAGAGAAGGGTTGGAGCACACGATAAAAAGGTGATATCTAGCTGGTCTAAAATTTTTGCCAATTGATCACCTGAACGCATAATCTCAAATGTTCCGATCACTATAGTGGCTCCAGCAGCTAATGGTACCCATATCTCTTCAACTGAAGCATCAAAAGAGACTGAGAACCCTTGTAGTGCTCGGTCATTATGGGTTATAGGATAAATTTTCTGAGCGTTTGTAATATAATTAGTCACATTGCGATGTTCAAGAAGAACTCCTTTCGGTTGTCCACTTGTTCCAGAGGTATAGATTATGTAACATAGATCATTTACAGATCTTGAATTTTTAGGTAAGTTAAAGTCCGTAAGATTTAATAATTCAGCTAATTGTGTATCTATGTTGAAGATGGGTATTTTGGTTAATTCAGTTCCAATGCGATCGAGAATCTCATCGGAGGTAATTAGAAATTGAGCACCCGAATCTTTTAAGATAAAGTTTACACGTTCTGAAGGAATCTCTGGATCTAAAGGTATATAGGCAGCACCAGCTTTTAAAACTCCTAACATAGCTATTGGGACAAATGCACAACGTGGAAGTAATATGACCACTTTTTGCTCTTGGGTGATACCGTTGTTGACTAGCAATTGAGCTAGGCTTTTTGCAATCGTGTTAACTTCCGAATAGGTGTATTTAAGATTGCCTTGCTCAATGGCAATAGAATCAGGGAAGTTTAAGGTAGAATCGTCAAATAATTGATCAACAAACATATTAGGGGTAGGTGAAGGTAATTAGATTTGAAAAGCAACTATTACAATTACTTCTCTTAGATTTAAATTTAATTATTAGGTTTAAACGATGAATAAATTCTTGTTGACCCGTTTAAATTAATTAATCCAAAGAATCGTCATTTGATTCAGAAAGTTGAATTTCTTTTGCAATGGCTTCTGGAAGTTCGACATCTTTTAGTTTTCGTTGTATGGCCCTCGTACGTTTTCCCAACACATCATCCAGTTGATTTAAACCAGTCTGAATATTTCCTTGCGCTTTTTCTACTAAACCACTAAAGAGTTCAAACTCTTTTTTTACGGCTCCCAGGATTTTCCAAACCTCACCGCTTCGTTGCTGGATTGCTAAGGTCTTAAATCCCATTTGTAGACTATTTAAAATTGCTGCTAGGGTAGTGGGGCCCGTGACTACGATCTTATAATTACGCTGTAATTCATCCAATAAGGAGGCACTGCGCACAACTTCAGCATAGATCCCCTCAAATGGGAGAAACATAATTCCAAAGTCTGTTGTATTTGGCGGATCGATGTATTTATCATGAATATCTTTGGCCATCTTTTTGATGGTTGTCTCCAATACTTTTTGCGCTGAATCGATTTTTGCTAAATCTCCCGTATCATGGGCTGCTTGAAGCTGTTCGTAGATATCTTTTGGGAATTTAGCGTCGATGGGAAGCCAGACGGCAGTGTTTTGATCGTCTTTACCCGGAAGTTTAATAGCAAATTCAACTAAATCGGAGCTCCCTTTTTTCGTTTTGACATTCGCCTCATATTGACTAGGCGCTAATATTTGTTCTAATAACATGGCAAGCTGCACTTCGCCAATGCTTCCTCGGAGTTTAACATTGCTTAAGACATTCTTTAAACTGCCCACATCTTGAGCTAGTGTCTGCATCTCGCCAAGCCCTTTTTGCACATTCTCTAGTTGACGAACAACCAATTCAAATGATTGTCCAAGTCTTTCATTTAATGTTTTTTGAAGCTTCTCGTCAACGGTTACCCGAATCTCTTCAAGTCTCTTCTCTGTCGTCTCAACCATTTTCTTTTGCTCTTCACCCAGGAGTGTGAATTTTTCACGCTGAAGCTCATTGAAGGAGATAATGCTCTTTTCGAAACTCTCCTGAAAAGCTTTAAATGATCGATCTAAGTTGTCGCGTTGCTGCTGGCTATCTATCTTAACTTGAGTCGTGATCTCTTTTAAGGTCTCTGACAACTCCTTTTTGAAATCTTTTAAGGTCTCGTTAAGTTCTCCACGATTACTCTTGGCAATAGCACTATTCTCTTCTCTGTTGATTCTGAAGTCTTCGCGAAAACTTGTTTCAACTTTTTGAAGGCTTCGCTCTAGTTCCTGAAACTTTTCTACCTGAGGATTATCCTGGCCTCTTTTTCTAAAAATTAGAATTAGAGTAATCAAAATATTAACTCCTAATAGCAGTATGATTAATTGAGTCTCATTCATAAGTTAGGGAAATAATCAGAAGGTTATATTTTTTATCTGAAAGGGCTTCCTGCCAAGAGATGCGGTATTATTTAGTTCCAGTATTCATTAATTTATTGACTATCAGTTTCAATAAGTTATAAAAGAACGGGATTAAGGTCACGATGATTAATCCTAGAAATATAAGCAGGAAATTGTTTTTAACCCATGGGTGTTCTCCTGTGAAATAGCCTAATAAGGTGAAGAAAGGGACCCAGATTACAGAGCCTATTACTGTGTAGCTGAAATATTTGCTGTATTTGAAACCTGATAACCCAGCAAAAAATGGGATATAAGTTCTGATAACCGGGAAAAATCGACCAATAATAATTGACTTTGCTCCGTATTTATCATAGAAATTGCGTGTCTTATGAATATATGGGATAAGATATTTGACAACAAACCTATTTTGACTTTTTTCTAGCTTGTGCCCAAAGAATGTCCCTACATAATAATTCGTTACATTTCCTAAGATAGCCGCAATAATAAGAAGCGGGACAAGCCAAACGATATTTAATGGAGTTGAGGCTGCAATTACACCAGCAGAGAAAAGTAAACCATCGCCTGGCAGAAAGGGGAAGAATAGTAATCCGGTCTCACTAAATATGATTAAAAATAGTATGACATAGGCCTCCATTAAATTGGCTGAGACAATTTTCAAAAGTACTTGGTCTGTATGTATTACTAATTCTAACAGTTCATTCATTCGACGAATTTTATCTTTTGGCCTTTCAGTTGAATCAAATGTAATTTTGTAACTCTTGTCAAAAGTAAGAAAAAGGTCAATGAATCAAGTATGTTCGTGAATCAACTTTTTGAGCTATTGGCTGAAATAAAATTAATTATGCTTCTCTGCTTTGTTTGTCAACTATGAACTGTTTAATGACAAGGGTTTTTGTCTATGCTCTTAGGGGGTTGCTCTTGAAGTAATTTATCCGCCATGGCATCGCCTAATTCAATACA
>CAIUAN010000059.1 GCA_903897145.1 uncultured Bacteroidia bacterium
GGAGAAAAATGAGGTTTTGGATTTTAGTTGCCTCCCTCAGCAAGATCAATAACCATGGGTTTCAGTTGGTAATTTGCGCCTTTGAATATCAATACCTATCCCCTTCTTCCGCTAACGTAACTGAGGAAAGTAACTATTTCAAGTACAGTTAGTCATGAACGTCCCCTTAATCTTCACTTCACATAAATCAAATGTGAACATTTTTGGGGTGGACCTATAAAAATGTGATTGCTCCATCTGGCGTAGCCCCAACAGTAGCGGTCCTTATCGACACTTTCTTCTTTAACACGTGGTTGGTGTAGTATGTCTTAACTCCGGATTGGTCGAGAAGGTCGATTACTTCATGGTGAGGATGTGGATCTAGTGAGCGCCCAAATGGTCTGTTGTAATGACTAACGATCGCGTATTCTGGCGAGATCTTTTGTAGGATGGTTCGGTTCATATTTCCTCGGCTTCCGTGATGTGGAACTTTTAGGTATTTTGCTGAAATATTTCTTCCTTCTGCAATGAGGCGATCAAAAACAACTACATCGGCATCGCCAGTAAATAACCATGTTCCACAGCTATCTTCAAACCTAAACACTACGCTTGCCTGATTTGCAGTTAACTCAATATGCCTATTGATCTCATAAGAGATAGCTTCACGTTGTAGATATTGAAGTGATTCGCATAAAGAAACAAAAAAGCGGTGGACGAACTGGCGAGCCAAGGATGGATAGTCGTTGTTTTGTTCGCCTTGCTGAGAGGAGAATATTGGTGTCATGTAATCAAGGATCTCGTCCCTTGGTAATTCGATTCCGAGCCCATTCAATATATTGAGTGCATCTAGGATTCCGAGTTCGCTTCTATCATTTCCGAAGATGAATTGATCCGGGTGGCGCGGAGGATTCAAAACTAACAGGTGTTTACACAACTTGTCGCCATCAGCAACAGGGATAACTCGTTCCTTCCTAAGGCGCCTCCAATTCAACTCTTTCAATTGAACATTAGAGAACTTCCAGAGAAAGCGATTAATACGCGCAATTTCGGGGAGATAGTAAGGGACAAATATTTTAGAAATAGTTCGTTGATTCAGCAATCTTGGCAAACCTCCGATATGGTCAGCATGGGAGTGCGTAACCACAACAGCCAAGACATCAACCTCCAAACGGTCTGCAACTCTAGCGGCTGAAGGGCCCGTGTCAATAAGAAGTGGCAGTTCGTAAAAATCGCACCCGAATTCCGGCCTAAGTAACAAGGAATCTCCCTGTTTAACATTAAATACTGTCAACAATTGATATCTCCAATATTGATTGTTTAGCTTCAAAGTCGCTGCTAATCAGCAACAGCCAGTTGGTCGGCGTAGCGTTAAGCGATCTCGCCATCATTTTTTAGAATAATCAGCCTAATTCTTAAAAAGGAGGGACGTCGCTTTCTGTAAAAAAAAATCTCAAAAATACCCTTCATGTTTTTTTTTAATGTAGCTAAACGCATACATTTTTCAGCAGTTCTGCGCATAAAATACCCACAA
>CAIUAN010000060.1 GCA_903897145.1 uncultured Bacteroidia bacterium
CTGACCGACTAATGTTGCCAACTTCTTATTTTTCAAAACAGAGGCGACCATCTCAGCGGTGTGCGAAGTTTTGCCATCGACCAAGAGAAAGACTTTTCCCTTAAAAGATTCTTCAACTGGCACAACTTTAATCGATCGCCCTTGTTCATAGATCAATTTTCCAGCAGAGTAGCCCGGATCGGCAAAGCACTTAAGGAACTTCGAATAGTCAGATGCTGAAGGGATAAAGTTATTTGAATCACTCCATTTCCGCGTCAGATAAGCACCCGCATCAAAGCTCTGATGTGCCACATAATTGAGCATTAAAAAAGCAGTATTTAGCTTTAACTTATTGTTGCCTCGAAGATCAATGACCAAATTAGCGTATCCCTTGAGACGAATCGCAGTTGAAATACTATCCATCTCCTTTTTGTTAGAAGGGAAAGAATTTGCATCAAAGAATATGGTATTATTTTTCAGCTCTCTGATAGAAGGGATATTCTTTCTTCCACCCTGTTTACGCTGCTTTTTTCCCTTATTGTGAGGTCTTACCTTATTAACCTCATAAGGGGCAAAAGGAAGTTTTTTACCGAGCCAAAAAAACGTAGCCGCTAATTCATAGTCATCGGAGATTTTCGATTTTAGACTATTCACCTTCTTTTTAAAGTCCAACCATTCATCCTTTTTTAGCCAAGAAGCGTTGACTAAACTTTTTTCTGTCAAAGAGAAAGCCGACGTAATAACAGCATCATAATTGCGCAACGGTGATGCATCGTTCACCCGGACACCTTCAAGAAGTTGCCAGTTTCCTCGTGCATCTAAAAATCGACCTTGGAAGGTATTTTCAGATACAGCAGCATTAAAAATAAACTGTTTATCGAAATAATTAAAGTTCCCATTTAATAGTAGCGTGTCGTTCTTTTGCTGGGTGCGACCTTCAATAAATACGATCTCCGGATATTTCAGTTTTCCAGCAGCTTTAGCCAAAGAGAAGGTAAAAGATCCGGCTAGATCCTTCAATGCATCCTTGCGCGTATGCGCCTCGAAGGTATTCTTAGATTTATTCACATCTAAGGTGAGCAATATTTCATCGCCTCGATCATTTTCTACTCTCCAATAGGATTGAGCAAAAAGAGTTGCAGACTGGCTGAGGATCAAGACAATTATAAAAATTCGACTATAAATCTTCAAAACTAAATGAATGTATTAATTATTAACGAGAGAAAAATAATAGAGAAAATCGAATCTTGATTTTCTCTATTACAAATAAAGCAGAAATTTTATTGTGTCAACCATGTTTTTCCCGACCAATTCACTTCTCCTGTTTCAGCGAGTCCAAAAGAACGATCGTCGTTGTACCATTCAGTATGCATAAGTCCCATAAAATTAGGGTTTGACGCATTTTTAAGCAGTGTTTTTTCCCAATCTTGATGGTTTACTAAATGATCCCATGGCGAACAATAAACTCTAAAACCGCGGTCAAGTAAATAGGTAGTTCCGGTCTCAATTAAATCGCGTTGCTGATAATTTTCAGCGCTATAAAACCACTGGGTTAGAACGATGTCTTTATTCAGTAAATCAGCCGTCTTTTCTAAAAATTTTAATCCCGCATTATGATATGGGTTTATACAATCAGCCCACATAATCATATCTACAGTCGGATTATGTTTCTTGATGATGTCACTCATCCGATTAACCTGATAGGCGAGCAGCTGATGCTCTTTTAGGTTCCGTTTTTTGCAACGAGAATCGCTATTTACCAAGCCGAGCTCATCATGATTAACATGAATTTTTTGTGGGTTTAGCACTTTAATAATTTGCCCAACTAAACGATCAAACTCTTCATATGCCAGCTCTTCTGACGGACAAGTTTTAGAGAACCGATGAGCTTTTGAGTCTACTAAATCACCCGAAAAATAGATTGTCGCATCTTTCGGTATTCTTCCTGATGGTATTCGCTCAAGGATAGGTGGGGCCAAGGATACAACTTTATAATCTTTACCGGGGATATAGACCGTTCCATTGTCCGCTTTTGATAGAAATTTCGGTCTTGAACTTTTCATGTCGAGCATCCGTTCTACATTCATTTCTGCCCGATCGCCTTTAAATGTCAGTGGCTCATTTTCCATAGCAAATCCCTCTTCCCAGGCAGGATCACCTGTGATCCAAAGAAGCGGTATCGGTTCAATTTGAAAACTTTTGATATACTCAAAATAAGCTTGAAAACCCTTTTTGATCTCAGGATCTGAGAGTTTTCGGTAATCAGATGAGCGGACAACAATCTCATTGTATTTCAAGTCGACATACTCCAAAATACGAGCTTTGCTTTTTTCTGTCATGGGAAGCGGTAGGTATTGAAAAGTTGCTCGATGGGCAGCTGCAGGAAAATCAAGCAAATCAACAGAAGGGAGTGGTTTGTTCATTTCAAACAGTTGTTTGAGGGTCACTAAACCGAAGTGAAGACCTTTAATGGTTGCTCCTATGACCTTAATCTGATTTTTGTCGACCAGTATGCGATATGATTCACCATTGGGGAAATTAACTGCACCGACCTCTGGGAAATCTTTCACTAATCCAAGAACAACATCCCCATGCACGGCTTTAACAATGCTAATTCCTTGCTTGGTTATTTTTAGTGATTCGGCGATTCGATTTAAATCTGCCTTTAACACACCACCAGTAAGATCGGTATAAGAGAGTGTATTCTTCAAAATAAATTCACCACCCTTTTGCAACTCAATTTTTTGAATTGCAGGATAGACATGGTGGTATGGTGATGGTGCATTTTTCAAACTCTCTACCCATTTAGCAAAGCGAACTGTCACATCATTTTGTGTCCAAGAATCCATCGGTTCAAGGTTACCTGCCCGCGCATCATCCGCAAGTTGAAAATTCATACACTTGGCATTTTTCAGAATTTGCTTACCTAGAAAAGTTGTCGAATCAGGAAGCGAAATCCGTTTAAACTGGGCATATGTATCAACGATATTCGGTGCTTTACCTTTGAAAATATAGTTTCTCAAAGCTGCCTGTTTACCATCTGGCAAAATTATCGAGCAAGAAACAGGATGTAAACCGGGTATCAGATCAAGCGAGCTCTTCTTGATCGTCAAAGTCTCACCCAAAGCAGTATGATACGAGGCAACAACATGATTTTCGTCGATATCCATAATTTTAATCTCTGCAGGAATTGGTGTTCTTAAGAGTTCAACTTTATATCGTTGACCAACAAAAATCTTATAATCATCAGCCGTTTCAGTTATTTCGGGACGCAAGTATAAATAGTCACTCTCTTCGATCCGACTTGTCGTTTGATCGTTATCAAGTAATCGAAATTGAAAGTTCCATTTGCCATGACCTTGTGAGATCTTCACGCAGAAATAGTTCTCGCCTTTAAGAAGCTTAATGGGAACTAAATCGCGATCTGGCTCTTCTGACCCCATGGTATTGTGTTCTAATATCCGTGTACCATTCTGCCAAATTCGAACCCCATCATTTGAAGTTATTGATAAAACCATCCGTTTTTCGACAGACGAATTCACCGTACATGCAGCATAACAAACTGTCTCTTCACTGGGCTTCATCATCTCGTTTAGAGGAATTAATCCAAATGGATTTCGAATCAAAGTCCATTTTACCTGATGACCATCAGGATGTTTGACCTCCATCCCTTCGAACGGACGAATCTTGCCCTCACCACCATATTGCATGAGATAGTCGCGGTAATGTCCCAAAGAGGTTGAATCAAACCGATAACCATTTATCCCTTTAGGCAAGGGATTTGGAAATGGTCCGCAAAGTAACCACTCTCTAAAAAATACGCCTGCCTTTGGATCGTTATAAACTGCACCATTCTTGGAGGGTACGATATTCGAAATCAATACAATCCATAATAACAAAAGAGGGATTAATCTTTTCATAATGGGTTCGTTATAGTTGTCGTAAGTTTAGTCTATTCGTTTAAAATTATTAGTGCTGCAGCAAAACCATTGCAGGAACATCTTGTTTCTCAATTCCAGGCCCAGTATATTGAACACGCAAGTACATTCCTCCACCAGCTTGAAAATAATTAAGTCGTAATGGATAGGTTCCTTTAACCAAAGTTATCTTACCTATATTTTCAATGTCGGCACCATGCTGACCATCATGATCAACAACCAAATGATTGTTAATAAAAAGTTTACTTCCATCATTGGATTGGATATAAAATTGATATTCCCCATCCTTCTTGATCTGGATCTTCCCTTCAAAAGTCATGGCAAACTCATCATTTGTTGATACGATCTCATCTAAACTTAACCGATAGACCACGCCAGACTTCAAAGGTGTAAGCGGAGCATAGTCTGGTAATTTAGTCCATTTGCCGACATAGAATTTATAGTTAAGACCATTGATTTTAGGATCAATAAAGTCAATGAAATTAATCTTTACAAAACTTGGATCATACCCATCAAGCATAGCTTTTGCCCTTAATTCTGTAGGTTTTTTCAGATAAAAAGGAGTCTTATAAATTGGCGAATCTGAAGTTGGATCAGTGCCATCTGTGGTATAACGAATCACGGCCTCAGGAACATCTGAGGTAATGCGCATCTGCACTGAATCGTGCGCTTGCGCTAAAGTATCACTTGGGTGAATAATTGGATTCGACAAGATGGTATTTTTCAACAGGCTTCTTGAACCTTTAGCCACAAATTGATAGTCACCTGACTCCACCTCATACACCGCATTCTTACCATTGCGTTTAAGAAATTTAATATGCTGATTATCTGCAATTGGTCGACCTGCTTCAGAGACGCTTTGCTCATCGAATGCCAACACCTCAACGGTAGCTGATGTATTTGCTGGGATGGACACGCGCAAGTGATAATCATTACCTATGAATTTCCAATCCGACTTAACCGTTCCATACATGGATTGATACGATGAATTCACATAACTCAAGCTGCTGACAGGTGATGGTTTAATGAGAATATGCTTAAACCCTGGCTTGTCAGAATCGGGCGAAATACCGCCAAGATTTTGATAAAACCAGGCACACACACTTCCAAACATAGGATGACTATGAGACACATCGCCTTGAAACGTTTCCCATATCGTGGTTGCACCTTTTTCAATCATAAAACCAAAGCCAGGAAAATCACGCTGGTTCATTAGCGTATACGCCAAGTCGGCCCGATCCATATTCGTTAAGACATCAAGCAACAGCGGAGTGCCTAAGATACCGGTATCAAAATGAGCTTTATTGTCCACCACAACATTTTTAACTAGATTTTCAAACACCTTATCAATATCTTTGGCTTCAGCAATGCCAAATCCTAATGGATAAACATTCGCTCCTTGTCGTCCATTGGAGTAGCTCGATTGACCAGCATGATAATAAACTCGATTGATATCATTTTTTGCTTTGAATGCTAAATCCAGAAAGTAAGCTTTATCTTTTTCTTGAGAAAGTGCTCCTGAAACCTTCGCCATTAGCTGACAGTTATAGTAATAATAGCAACTATTGACAAAATCCGCAGGTATCTCAACGATGTCTGGGGAGACCCATTCTCCAAGTCCTTGGCTAGCCAGAATACCCTCTTTATTCAACGAATTTCGCATGTATTCAACCCAATGTTTCATCCCAGAATAATGATGCTCAAGGATATTCAGATCACCATAATATTGATACATATACCAAGGAATAATTAAATAAGCCGATCCCCAGGCTGTTCCACCACCCCCATCTTGGTATGGCGTTGTATTCGGAACATATCCCGTTTGGTGATTCTGACCATCTGAAATATCATTTATCCATTTGGTATAAAACTGTGACATGTCAAAATTATAGATCGCTGCCTTTGCGGAGATCTGACCATCCCCGGTATAACCTCTACGCTCACGATGCGGACAATCACTTGGTACGCCGCCATGCACATTCCCCAATTGAGTCCACTGATAGTTATCCAGGATCTTATTCAAGAGCGAATTCGACGATTCAAAGGTTCCCGTTTTGGTAATATCGGTGTTCACTACACACCCTTCAATATTTTCAATTGTCAATGGGGATGTAGCGCCAAAGACATCGACATACCGGAAAGCATGCCAAGTAAAACGAGGCTCCCATGTTTCGATCCCTTCACCTTTAAGAATATAGGTGTCGGTTTGATTGTATGTTGGTCCAAACTCTTCAGTAAAACGCAATTTTATCTTTGTTCCCTTTGGTCCTGAAATCTTCAAACGAGCCCACCCAGAAAATAATCGTCCCATATCGTAACGATACACCCCTTTGTCAGGTTGACTTATTGAAATAGGCTTGATAATCTTTGTGATCCGATCGGGGGCAGAAATTTGTGCTTTAAGTTTTCCTGTTGGAGCCCTTACAGCAACTGCTTTTACCCATTTTGTATCATCAAACCCAGGTTTATTCCACCCTTGCTGTTCCATTCGCGCATCATATATCTCACCTGTATGAATGCCATTATATACGATAGGACTTATTGCTGTGCGCCATTGATCAGAGCTAGCAATCCATTCAGAAGTCCCATCTTCAAACTCTATTTTAAACTGCGCAATCATCCTAGGAGTGTCGTACCACAGCATTTTATCTTGAGGACTGTCGGCTTGCAGATACCAACCATTTCCAAGTATCACACCGAAAGCATTTGCGCCAGGATGCAAGGCAGAGGTAATGTCAAACGTTTCATAAAGCACGGAGGAAGTCATATGGCCAATGCGTGATTCCGACCATTTCTCCACCTTTTGACGATCATAATTTGTCTGGTTCGGGGAAAGCACATGATCGCCTATTTTAGCGCCATTGATATACAACTCATAATATCCTAATCCACTAATATACGCCCTAGCACTTTTAATCTTCTTGTTTATTGAAGCCTCCTGACGGAAGAGTGGTGATGCATTTTTAAATTCGCCCCTCATCAAAGATTCTGGTGCCCCAATCCAATTCGCATTCCAGTCAGCAGGATTTACTAAACCAATCTCCCAATTAGCACTCTTACTCCAAGCTGACTCTTGATTTTGCTCATCCCAAATCTTAACTTTCCAAAATACTTTTTGTCCAGACTTTAATTCAGAACCTTTATAGGTTATTTGAATTGACTGATCAGAATTAATCTTGCCGGAATCCCAGAGATCGCCCTTATCGGTGGACAATTGAGTTTCAGTAGCTGAAACCATTATCTGATAAGCTGTCTGCTTGGCTCCATTAACATTTTTATTCATCTGCCACGAAAGGCGTGGAGTCACAACATCTAATCCCAGAGGATTTATGCCATATTCAGTTCGCAGATTGATCGCTTCAGGTGCTACCTGGCTTTGTTTCGAGTTGCAGGAGAATGCAAGGAGTGATAAAAAAAGGCAATAGCGCAATAAAATTTTCATTGTTCAGCTCAGTTATTTGTTATTTAGTTTTCTATGAGGTGGAAGTAGCGTGCCATCCAGTAGGGCCAAAGCCAAAAATTCGGCTCCCGAACCTTGCTTGGATCACCTTGTCTTGCTGCCCACGGATTTTTATCCCATCGCACTGTTGCTCGAATGCTTGCAGGAGGGAGTTCAGAGATTTGAATCTCTTCTAAGATCGGACTTCTAACAACCTTTATATCTTCACGCAAAGTATGATCAATAGACCAATCCACCAAGTCGAGTGGTGCATCTTTGAGAAATTCTAGTGTTTGATCCTTATGGATAACCTTGCCAGTTATATACGTATAAATAAGGTTATTAATTAGATTCTCGCCAGTAGGCTGACGCGCCATCCACTCTTCAAAAAGCTGCATATAGAAACGATGTAACTTAGGGTCTTTCTCGCACTTTAGTATCATGGGAAATAAATAACCTTCCAACGAACAATCAAAATAGATCAGCCAAGCTGGGTTTTTCTTATTAAGCCTATATACATTGTCAAGATAGCCCTCTTGATCGATCAAACGACGATATTCCGTTTCGTATTTTGCATCACCTGTTAATGCACCCGCAAATTTAAGGTAAGTCAAAAGTTCAAAAGAGTTAATACTTCGCTCTGAGGCCCAATCAGGATCACGATTTAATTGATCTGGCGACCATACACCCCAATGGGTATGACTCCCATCCACATCAACTAAGTTATAGTTCGTTTTAATCAATTGATCCACAATTTTTTTAACATGATTGCGAATAAGAACCTTTTCTTCCGCATTCGCAGCAAGTTCATAAAAAAAGAAATACCCCATCATATGGCCATCCATCTCATCTGGACTAGTATCATTTTTCCACAACCATTTTCCATCTTTCGATAAATGCCATCTCACTTCAACGGACTTAAAGCGAGGATCTTTCACCAACTCTTCAGCCAACTCTTTATCCGTATAGGTCTTATTCGGATCATTGACATTCAAAGCACCAGCAGGAACAATCGTCCGAGCGACGAAGCCATCAGTCTGAGTGATGGTTTGAAGTGTTTTCAAAAAATCAAATGCTTTTCTAGCCTTGTCATGCGCATCTTCGTTTTTAGTAGCTGCATATCTAAAGCTCTCCATTGCCAAATATCCACCCGTATATTCGCCATCGTTATCATCGTCAGAACGGTGCCATGAGGCTGTATCCCCCGGAATTTCTAATTCTAATAAGCAGCAGATCCAAGGATCTCGGATATGCTGACGCATCATCTGCGCATAATAATTTTGCTCCTTTTGTTCGAGTGTCATACTCGTTTGCTTAATCTCACTTACCCCATTGGCGGTGGCAATCCAAGCATCTCCCTTTTGATCGAAAGCTACAGCATTCACCTGATCGTTGGTCAGCCACCTTTTTGAAAACCGAAGAGAGTGAGTCCCATCTTGGGCAAACCGAACAACCCCAACATTGGTCCCAATCCACATGGTGCCATTGGGAGATTGCCGAATACAATTGACATTCGCAGAAGGAATACCCTCTTTGGGGGTAAGATTATATTTAAGTTGATCTTTACTTCGAACAGAAACGCCTCCTAAAACGCCGACCCACTGGTCGCCTTGTTGGTCAAAAGCAACAGAACGACTATAGCAACTTAAGAGATCGTTGGTATCTTGATATAACTTAGTCTTACCATCTTTGCAACGAAAAAGCCCAACATCAGATACGATCCAAAGATTACCTTGACCATCAGTTTTAGCATCCCTTAACGTGCGTCCAATCGCATAATGTTGCAGCTCCCAATTCCCATCTAACAGCTGCCAAAGGCCATTCGGTCCCATGGCATAATCGCTTTTAGGATCTGAACTTAAAACAGACACAGGCCCAAGAACACCCTTTTCTTTCAATAATCCCTGACTTCCAAATCGATACAATCCATCCCAGGTTCCTAGCAAAACATCACCCGTAGACGTTACCTGTACTGCATAAGCAGGACCTCTCTCGGCACCCGAGATTATAGGGTCCCAATCTCGTGAGTTTGGCTTTTTCCTGAAAATCCCTGAGGCTGTAGCGATCCAAACATTATCCTGCTGATCAACTGCAATACTTCGGACCTCATTATCTGCTTTGCTCTTGCTAACCTTGTAGGCTACATGGGTCTCCTGAATAAATGGAGTATCCTTAAAGCCTTCTTTCAGACTTTGCGATTTCTGATCAACCGTAATTATAGTGCTAAAAATATATTCACTTGAGAGCAATAAAGCCAGGATTAATATTAAATATTTCATTGCTATTATTTCAATGCTGTTAAAAACATTAGTGATTTGTCCAAAGACATGGCCCGATTTTAAAATCTGAAAACTCAGCTTTAAAACTAGATTCTAATGGACTGCATGCATATACTCCCACTCTTGCTATTTCGATGGGTTGATGAAGATGAAAAATCCGCATTTGCTGAAAGTCCTCTCCATTCAATGAATTTTCGATCAGAAAATCGGCCCCATTTCGACTTATCCGATACCACATAGTTGATATCTCAGATGATATGTCTGTCGTAGCCCAATCCGAAAAACCCAAATTTGTAACCACCGAACCAAGTCTAGCAAACTGTTGATTTTCGTATTCAACCGAGGCTTTAACCCAATTGTCAGAATCTTGATAAAATAAAATACCACATTGATCGTATTGATTTACGGAGGCATACTTCGTTTTTACTTCGAAGGTAAAATCACCCTCTTTAGCCATTAAAAATGCGTGACCATTGTCATTTTGAAAACCATAATGAGTCCGTTGCCAGAAATCTGTATCTGGATCGGTGACGATCACTAATTGATCATCAGAAAGCGTAAAATTCGTAGGCTTATTGATCCAGTGAAAATTAGAAAGACTTATCGTTTTATTCATCTTAGTCAGCTTTACCACACATATTAAATTCTAACGTGCCACCCAAAAGAAGTTCATCGTAGGTGATATATAATCGCTTCAAAAGTTTGCCGTTCAACTTCACCGAATTAAAGTAACTATTTTCTTTTGAAACATTTGCGGCTTTCACCTCAAAAGATTTTCCATTTGAGAGCTTTATCTTAACATTCAAAAATTGAGGACTTCCAAAATAATAACGACCATCTACCGGGTTTAAAGGATAAAATCCTATTGAGCTAAAGACATACCAAGCCGACATTTGTCCACAATCTTCATTGCCACAAAGACCATCATACCTATTTCGGTATAAAGTATTGATGATTTTGTTGGTGTAAAATTGAGTCTTTTTCGGTTTGTCGACTAAATTGTATAGATAAGGTGAATTGTGATCAGGCTCGTTGCCCTGGGAATATTGACCAATCAAACCAGTTACATCCGCCACATCATCACCGAGCAATTCTGAGGTTTGCGTAAATAAGCTATCGAGCATCATTTCAAAATGATTCTTGCCACCCATCAATTGTATCAAGCCATTCATATCATGAGGAGCAAAGAATGAATATTGCCAGGTATTGCCTTCCACACAATGTGGATTTCCATATTCTGCAAAGCGGGGCTGAAAGGGCTCATACCATGTTCCATCACTATTTTTACCCCTCATTAGATGATATGCTGGATCGTAAAGATTTTTATAGTAAACCGATCGATTCATATATTTTAGATAGTCATCATTCATTCCTAACCGCTTTGCCAGCTGAGCAATGCACCAATCGTCGTAGCTATATTCCAACGTTTTTGAAACTGTTCCATTCTTCTCTAGATCCGTTGGAACAAAATGGTATTTTCGGTAAAAATCAAGACCTTTTCGATTTGTCTCAGATGCGGCTACAAGTGCCGCATACACTTCATTCACATCATAGGAAGCCAGATTCTTTGCGATTGCATCGGCCATTAATACGGCGGCGTGATATCCAATCATCGATCCACCCTCATTACCAGAGATCTCCCAATAAGGAAGTTCGCCTGTCTGACGATATTTTGCCAACATCGAATGAATGATATCAGCCTCAACCTTAGGTTGAAGAATGGTTAACAACGGATTCTCAGCCCGAAAAGTATCCCATAAAGATAAAAGCGTATACTGCGTATAGCCTTTTGCTTTCTCTGGTTGATGATTGAAATTTTTATACTGTCCATCGACATCAGAGAATCGATAGGGAGCTAGAAAGGTATGATATAAACTCGTATAAAAAATCTGTTTTTTAGTGGAATCCGAAGTTGTTATTACAACCTTCGAAAGCTCATCATTCCATTTATGCGCAGTTGCCTTTTTTACTTCGTCAAAGTTCCAACCATATTGATTGGCCGTATTTAGATTTGCTAACGCACCCTCCTCGCTAACGGAGGAGATGGCCACTTTAACTAAAAGATTCTTAGATTCTCTATGGTCGAATGAGAAAGCGGCAGCTAGGTTTCGTCCTTTGGATATAGTAGATCCCTTCAAGGTATCAGCCAAGAAATAGTTGTAATCTTTGATCTTACGAGAAAATTGCATCGCGAAATAGACGCGTTGAACATGCGCTTTCCCTGATGAAAAACGATAACCTGTCACTAAGTCTGAGGTGCGATATCGCAACAAAGCATCTGTTGTTTTATCACTTGCAGTATACCCCAGATTTAAAATAATCTCTTGGCGGGCACCCTCTCTGTTAAAGTGATAGCGGTGCATACCAACAAACTCTGTAGTTGTCAATTCAACATCAATATCGTCATCTAAAAGCTTCGAGGAATAGTAGCCTGGAGAAGCCCTTTCCAGTTGATGAGAGAATCGCGATCTATATTTCAGCAAGAAATGTTTATCAAATGGACCCAAAGCACCATCTTTAGTCACAAAACTAGAGGATGTTAGGTTGTTCTCTTTTAGTATCTGCTTAACCGTGGCGTCGTCTTGACGAAAATAGTTAGGCTCAATGGATTTTGAAGTTGGCATCACAGAGATATCACAATAATCAGCAACCCCCGTGCCACTTAGGTGCGTATGAGAGAACCCAACGATCATGCTATCTTCATAATGATAGCCGGCAGAATAGGGCCACCCTTGTCCTCCGTTATCTGGACTAAGCTGAATCATCCCAAAAGGATAAGCGGCACCAGGAAACATATTTCCAAAGCCATTTTTCTGATCACCACCTGTGCCAATAAAGGGATTTACAAAACGGGTGAGATCCTGATTCGCCTCACGATTAAAGCCAAATGACCCAAGAAAAGTCAGCAGAAAGATTAGAATGTTCATCGTTTTTCTCGGGTGAAGAGATAATTTCCTGATGGGACCCGAACGACATAGGCTCCTTCTTGGTAACCAATACATTTCAGATCAGTGTTCTGTTCAAGAGGAAGACCATCTTCTAGAAAGAGATCATCTTTATCGCCGGGTATATAGACTGTTGCATGGGTATTAAATGGAATAGAAACTTGTAAATTAAAACGTCCATTTTCGATTTTCCAGGATGAGCCTACAGATCCTTTGATCGTCTGAATGGTTGCTTTTGCAGAATTTAGACTATCCAATAATAGTGGTTTGATAAGAAAAGAGGTAAATGCTGGATCTTTCTCATCAACCTGAATACCTGCAATATATTTATAAAACCAAGCATCGATACTTCCCATCATTACATGATTTTTCGACTGTTTTAAGGTCCAAAACTCACACATGGTAGTATATTTATTCATCATGTCGTTCCAGCTAGGGGCTGTTTGCTGATTGATTAATTTCCAGGCTACCTCTCCCATTCCAGCTTGTGCTAAAGCTTCCGGCAGATATTTTGTACCTAGCACCCCAGTTGTTAAATGAGTATTATTCTTCACCACAATATCGTGAACCAAATTATCTAAAACTCGCTGTTTGAATTCAGAAGGGACTAGACCAAGAAACAGCGGAAAAGCATTTGCCATCTGACTGCCATCGGAATAATTCGCCGTTGATGAGTTCAGATAGTTATTGTTATAGGCCGTTTTAATCTTTTCCGAAAGTGTCCTGAAATAGGTTTGATCATCTGAATTATTTAAAACTTGTGCGATGTCAGTCATTATTTTCGCATTCAGGAAATAATAGGCTGTAGGCACAGATGCAGGCTCACCCTCTTTCCACCCCTTAACCATACTTCCCCAATCGCCAATCCAACCTTTGGGCAGAATATAATCCTTTGCTAATCGATCCAGAAATAGCATATAGGATTTAAACGCAGCATAATGATCTTCTAATATTTTACGGTCGCCATATTGCTGATAAGTTTGCCATGCCATAATCAGGTAGGTACTGCTCCATTCGATACCTTGATCGATGATATAGGGCCTTGGCGAAATAATTGGAATATCTCCAGTCTTCGCATCCTGGTTCACTCGAATGCCTTCGAACCAATTTTGATAAAACAAAGCCATATCAAAGTTCGACATGGCCTCTTCTGCTGTAACTTGTGCATCCCCAAACCAGCCCAGACGCTCATCGCGTTGAGGACAATCCATTGGGTAACCCAACATGTTGCTTTTTTGAGACCACACCGTAGCTTTATGGATCTTATTTACCAATGAATTGCTAGAACTAAATTGGCCTATTGAGGCATTGTCCGAATAAAGTGCCTCACCATGAATCGAATTTAATTTAAAGGGTCCATTCAGCGCGCTCAGCTCAACATATTTGAATCCAAAATAGGTAAACGAAGGACGATAACTCTCTATTCCATATCCGCTCATGCGATATTCTGCTGAAGCATTCGCATGTTCATTACTGGTAATATCGAGGGTTCCATCGGCATTTATATCCTCAGCAAAGCGAAACTTTAAGACTGTATTTTTTGATCCTTGCCCGGTAATATAAACCCATCCTGCAAAGTTTTGACCCATATCAAAAATTCGAACGCCCTTCTTTGGGGAAGCAAGTTCTTTGGGCTTAAACACCTCCTGAATCTTTATGGCAGGCATTCGATGTGAGACTAAACGAGTTGCAGGAAGATCGACAGGAATAGCCTTCTGCCAGGAAGAAGCATCGTAGCCCGGCTGAGACCATCCTTTATGTGCCAATGAAGCGTCATAAATTTCGCCATCATAAACACAGTTGTAGGTTACGGGTCCTAAGGCCCAACTCCAGGTATTATCTGTCTTAACCCATTGAATAGATCCATCTTGAAATTCTATTCGAATCTGTGCGATACCCTTTTTTGCTCCAAACCATTGCATTCGATAATCGTTCCACCATTTCTTGTAAGGATTGTACCAGCCGTTTCCAAGGTGAATTCCAAATGCATTAGATCCAGTTTTAACATAAGCTGTCACATCATAAGTATCGTAGAGGACGTAATGATTATAAGGCGTTTTAGCGGGAGCTAAAACGTGATCACCTACGCGCCGACCGTTGATATAAAACTCATAAAAACCCAATCCTGTGATAAATGCTTTTGCCGATTTTACCACCTTATCCAATTTCACTTCTCTTCTTAAGAGCAGGGAATTGCCATCGTGACTAACCGAATCTTTCGGATTCTGCTGCTTAACATCTTTAAAAAATCCTTCTGCAGGGAGTGAATTATAGGCAGGAACATTGCTTATCCAGCTCGCCTTCCAGTTTTCATCAGACAAGAATGCGGTCTCGAATTTTGCTATTTTACTCGCATATCGCTTGTTTGATCGTTCCCAAATGACAACCTTCCAAAAATAGGTAGAGAATGACTTTATAGCACTTCCTTGATAGGGATGTTGTATCGTTTGATCCGAAATAATTTTACCAGAATCCCAGAGATCACCTTGATCATGTGCTAGATGAGAGGCTGAAGAGGAGACTAAAATTTGAAAGGCTTTTTGAGTTTGATTTCGTGCGGTGGACGAAACAACCCAAGAAAACCGAGGATGTGAGTTCGCAATATTAATAGGATTTTGAGAGTAATCGACTGTTAACTTCTTAAAAACCAATTGCGATTTAGCCTTTACGCTAGGCCATAAAAAGAGCAATAATACAATCATCAGGGTCGAACCAAACGACCATTTAGGAGAACCGTTGTATCGTTTAGTATAGATTGACATCGCGCAAAAAGCAACAAGTTTTAAAATTTCAGATAAATACAACGGTTTAAAAGAAACAATCTTATAACTCCAAAAGAAGAATTAAAACCCAGATGTTATTTAAACTCTTTTCGGTATTCAGAAGGTGTCTTTTGCATGACGGCCCTGAAGTAGTGATTAAAATTCGCCAAGTTATTATATCCACACTCATAACAGATCTGTGTGATCTGCTTATCCGATTCAGCTAAAAGCTTTGCAGCCATTCCTATACGAACATTTTTCACATAATCCATAAATGTCTGGTTGGTCTTCTTTTTAAAATAGCGACAAAATGAACCTGGCTCTTTATATACTAGAGCAGAAGCTTCTTTTAACTTAATGCCACTTTGAATATTATTAAATACGTACTCGTAAATCTTGTTGATCTGATCTTGATCTGTATCAAAAGAGTTTGCCAAGGAGGAAGGCAAAGCTAAAATCTCACGGTCTTCTATCTGCAGTAAAAGATTAAAAACTTTTAACAATTCAATATAGCGCTCTAATCCTTTCAGGGCCACCATCTTTTTTAAGGTCTGACCCACCTTCTCAGTCTTCTTCCCTTTAAACCAAATGCCATTGCTCGCATTCTTCAATAAGTCGACAACCTGCTCAAGTTCAGGAGTATTAAAGAAGTCGGAGCTAATAATATTTTCATTAAAATGAGTCACAATGCACTCTGCAGGCGAGTCAAGATCAGACTCAAGATTATCCCAGCAATGCGGGATATTTGGACCCAACAAGACTAAGTCTCCCTTGGTATAACCAGATATACTATTCCCAACAATACGCTTTCCCGATCCTGAAGCGATATAATTCAGTTCAAAATTACGGTGAGAATGTATCCTTGGGTTATTAGAAGCTAACTGTAACTTCCTAGTAATAAATGAATAGTTATGAGAGACAAAGATCTTCTCATAGATTATTTCCATTTTTAATTTTTTTAGTCTTTTTTAACTTTAAACGACAAATATATAAGAATTATGGAATATAAAAGTTAAAATTCAATGCAAAGAGAACAAGATTATAGAAGAATAAAAGATCTTGATTGTTTTATTTTGTATGGCAATGAAATAATTTATAAATTGCCAGCTAACCTATATTAAGTGCAAACAAATTATATTACTAATCAACTATGGATTTACCTTTAAGGGGAATAATTCCTCCTGTTATTACACCGTTATTAGACAATAATACTTTAGATATAAAAGGACTTGAAAAGATGGTTGAGCACCTAATCAGTGGCGGTGTGCATGGCCTATTTATCCTTGGAACGACTGGAGAAGCACCTAGCTTAAGTTATAAGCTTCGCAAAGAGTTTATTAAAAAAACTTGCGAACTAGTAAACCATAGAGTTCCTGTTATGGTTGGTATAACAGATACCTCTTTTGACGGATCAATAGATATCGCAGAATATTCGAAAAGTGTAGGAGCCGATGCAGTAGTTGTTGCACCTCCCTATTACATGCCTATTGCGCAGTCAGAGCTAGTTTTCTATCTACAAAACTTGATTCCAAGATTGCCTCTGCCTGTTTTACTCTACAATATGCCAAGTCACACGAAACTCCACATGGATTTAGAGACCGTCAAAATTGGCCAAGAGCTTGGAGCAATCGGGATTAAAGATAGTTCAGGTGATATGTTTTATCAAACAAATTTAATCGAAGCATTTAAAGACAAACCTGAATTTGCAATTATTACAGGTACTGAGCTATACCTTCCTGAGACCATATTGCAAGGCGGGCATGGCGCTATTGCTGGTGGAGCCAATATCTATCCAAAGTTATTTGTTGCGATGTATGAGGCATCTATTGCACGTGATTTTGAAAAAATTGCAAAACTGAGAGAACTAGATATTCAACTTTACAACACCATTTATGCCGTATCAGGCAGTAGCTCAAGGTACATCAAAGGGATCAAATGCACGTTGGCAACGATGGGAATTTGCAATGATTATGCAGCGTTTCCATTAACAAAATATGAAGGCGAAGACCGCAAAAAAATTGAAAAATACGTTGCTCAGTTTAAAGGAATACTCGACTAATGAATAGATAGATATCCGTTATGGGCCGAACGCAATTTTCTTAATTTCAGCCATATAACCTTATCAAACATTATACTTTTGCTTCGATATGCCTATTAAACATCAACTAGTCATATCGAAGCATTTTTCGTTTAAAAACAAAACTATAAAATAGCAGAAATATAAAAAATAGAGGTAATAAGACTAGTAATCAAAATTCAAAGCACAAGTAGTTCAAAACATGAATAAAACCGCTCTTTTCTGTCTATTCTTTAGTATGGGTCTGGCATTAACTCTTATTGCTAGCCAACCATACAAAGGATCTCAAGCCGTTGTGCTCTCTGAATATCTATTTAAAAAGGAGCAGGTCTCCTTTAAAAGCTGTCATGCTTCAACGATTGCAGAGACTTCTGCAGGGCTAATTACTGCCTGGTTCGGAGGAACAGAGGAGAAAAATCCGGATGTAGCCATCTGGACGAGTCGATTTATAAATGGCAAATGGTCCATTCCTGTCGAGGTGGCCAATGGAGTTCAGAAAGATGGCACTCGCTTCCCTACTTGGAATCCTGTGCTATACAATGCAGGCAAAGAGCTTATTCTATTCTATAAAGTTGGTCCTAACTGTTCCGATTGGTGGGGAGAGATGAAGACCTCAACCAACAATGGCGCAACGTGGTCGAAATCAACACGTTTACCGAAGGGAATCTGGGGACCTATTAAAAACAAACCGGTCTTGCTCTCAAACAATGTATTGCTCTGCCCTTCCAGCACCGAATATGATGGCGAAAGAATACATCTAGAATCGACATCAGATGGAGGTCGGAATTGGCATCGAACGGAAGCCCTTAACGACGGAAAGGAATTCTCAAGTATTCAACCGACTATTTTAAGTTATGGAAATGGCAAACTTCAACTTTTATGTCGAAGCAAAAGCCGGGTTATACTTACAACATGGTCGACGGACAATGGCAAAACGTGGAGTCATCTTGAGCGTACTCAGCTTCCAAATCCCGATTCAGGCATCGATGCCGTAACGCTTAAAAGTGGAGTACAACTTTTAACTTACAACCATTTTAATCCAAAATGGGATTGGGAATCAAGAAACATCCTTACAGTAGCCATATCGCAAGATGGAGTGACGTGGGATGGTGCTGCAGCCTTAGAATACGACCTAGATCCAGACACCGAATATTCGTATCCAGCAGTTATTCAAACCAAAGATGGTCTGGTTCACATCACCTATACCTGGAATCGAAAACTCATCAAGCATGTGGTCCTCGATCCCAACCGATTCAAAACCAAACCAATTTTAAATGGCATCTGGCCAGAAGAAAAATAAGAAAACGAACTTAATTCATTCGATATGAAAACTACTATTCTCCTCTTATCCCTTTCACTTTTCGTGACCTTTCAGGGAATTACTCAGTCAAGGAATTCCAAGCAAGCCATCGTGCGTGAAGAGCTTATCTTCCCAACACAAAACGAGCATACTCATGGCAGCAGCTTAGTCTCCTTACCCAATGGGGACTTACTTGCAGTCTGGTTTCAAGGAAGTGGTGAGCGCACAGCTGATGATGTTCGCGTGATGGGATCGAGACTAAAAAAAGGGGCAAAAGAGTGGGCTACCCCTTTTCTAATGGCCGATACGAAAGGTATTCCAGACTGCAATCCAGTCTTATTCTTAAATCAAAAAGGGAAACTGTTCCTGTTCTGGGTTGCTGTTTTAGCGAATAAATGGGAGAATGGAATATTGCGTTTTAAAACCTCAACCAATTACAACGGTGATGCGGCCCCAATCTGGGAATGGCAAGACGATATATTATTTAAACCTACTGACAGTTTTGCGAAGGAGGTAGAACAAAAGTTCAAAGATATGCCTGAAAAACATGCGGGATGGGCTGCTTTCGCACCTACGTATGATAATCTCATCAAAGAAGCTAGTAAAGATCTAACCAAAAGAACCTTTGGCTGGATGGGGCGTATACATCCTATCACTTTAGCCAGTGGAAGAATCCTACTGCCTCTTTACAACGATGGATTTAATTTCTCCTTGGTCGCTATTTCCGATGATGATGGCGCCACCTGGAGACCTAGTCTTCCAATTGTAGGACGAGGACCAATACAGCCTGCTTTAGCAATCAAAAAAGATGGAACTATCGTTGCCTATATGCGCGACAGTGGTGATGCACCTACCAGAGTTCACCGGAGTACCTCAACCGACAATGGCGAGACATGGAGCTACTCGGTAAAAACAGATATCCCAAATGAGGCAAGTGTTGAGCTCTGCGTCCTTAAAGATGGGAAATGGGCCTTCTTAGGCAATGACATCAATGACGGCCGCTATCAACTTTCCCTGTATCTTTCGGATGACGAAGGAGAAACCTGGAGATGGAAAGAGCTTATCGAATATGAGGCAGATAAAAAAGGTAGTTATTCCTATCCTTGCTTGATACAAACACCTGATGGACTGCTAAACATGACCTATTCCTATGCAAAAGGAGAAGGGAAAAAATCAATTAAGCATGTCGTTATTGATCCAAAAAAACTTACGAAATAATCTATTAATATACACCAACATCCGCAATAACTAAAATGAAAATAAAGACCAATCCATTAAAAAAGCATTCAAATGGCCACTTCAGTAAAATACTGAACTCGGCTTTAGGAATTGCTTTCGCACTAACTATTCTTGCCCTTCCAACAACCCTATTGGCGAACAAACATGCCAACGAAGCGACAGGGAAAGCAGTCCCAACAGCAGAATCAAAACAGAAAGAGCAAACCGGAGCTGAGAAACTTGGTTTCCCATCTGGTAAGGTGGTCTTGTTATTACATATTGATGATGCGGGGATGTGTCCCGAGGCCAATACCTCAACCTTCAATTATATAGAGAAGGGATTTCTAAATTCTGCGGCTGTGATGATGCCTTGTCCAAATGCCGAAGCGATCATTAAATGGGCAACAAAGCATCCGAAGGCAGACATTGGTCTTCATCTTACCCTTACCAGTGAATGGACAAACCACCGCTGGGGACCGGTTTCAGATCCTAAAAAAGTTCCTGGACTTATCGACCCAGATGGAAAATTATGGCATGAAGTGCCAGATGTGGTAGCCCATGCATCGGCTAAAGAAGTTGAGACAGAGATTCGCGCTCAGATCGAAAAATCTATTGCCCTTGGATACCGTCCAAACCATATCGACACCCATATGGGGACACTCTACGGATCACCTGAGTACGTTAAAGTATTCCTAAAAGTTGCCGAAGATTATCATATCCCTGGAAATATCATCAATGTGGCAAACCCTGAGATTGCTGAAAATTTCAGAGTAGCTGCTGGATACCCTATCACAGAAGAGGTTATTACGAATATTCGCAACTACAGCATGCCCAAGCTTGATAATTTCACAAGTGTAGGACCAGGTGATACCTATGAGATCAAGAGAACGAACTTCTTCACCCTTGTGAAGTCTCTCAAGGCAGGTCTGACAGAAATAATATTCCACCCTTCGGTTCCAAATGAAAACTTAAAATCAATTACTGGCACCTGGAAGCAAAGAGGCTGGGAAGGTGATTTATTTGCAGATCCAGTAGTCATCAAATTTTTAAAAGACCAAGGGGTGATCATCACCGATTGGAAAGAGATTATGGCTCGATTTGAAAAAAAGAAGTAAATGCGAAG
Source organism: uncultured Bacteroidia bacterium (assembly GCA_903897145.1). Taxonomy (GTDB): domain Bacteria; phylum Bacteroidota; class Bacteroidia; order Bacteroidales; family Prolixibacteraceae; genus JAAFHB01. The sequence goes on from CAIUAN010000060.1 coordinate 21,061, forward strand.
ATATCCGCATACCAACTAATGTAAACTTAACGACCACATTCATCATGATTCAAACGGCTAATAAGTCAGGGATGGAGCATCTTCCTCTTCGGAAGTTAAGCCTCCTCGGAATGCTATTGCTAGTCACTGTTTTTGCGATATTTCCGCAGAAACTTTCGGCGCAGAAGATTAACCTTCCCCTGAAATGGGCAACGAATCAAAAGAGCTTCATTGAAAGTGCAGCAACAGTAGCCGATGTGAACAATGATGGCTTAGACGAAGCCATAGTCACGTCGCAAGAAGAAGTTATAGCGATTGGAAAGAGTGGGAATAATCTTTGGCGCTGGCGATCAAAAGGGAGGTTTATGACTTACCCCTCGGTATTAAAACGTGCTGGAAAATCGGCTTTGATTTATGCGGCCGATAATAGAGGAAATGTAACTTGTCTTGACGGACTAGGAAAGGTTGTCTGGCAAGCTAACTTAGAGGCAGGTACTGATTGGTCTGCCGGAGTAATCGCAGATCTTGATGGGGATGGAAATCAGGAGTATATTCAGACTGATGCCTCTGGGAATATCTGGATATTTGACGCCATTAGTGGCAAGGTGGTAAAGAAAACAAAGATTTTAGGACAGCCTGTTAGCCCATCAATTGGAGATTTAGACGGAGATGGGAAACTAGAACTTGTTGTTGCAACTACCGATGGTTCATTAACTGCGCTAACACATGATCTAATCACCATATGGCGAATTAAGATTGGCGGAGCATCAGAATCTTGGTCTACCCCTGCGCCAGTGATGTTTGGCGCCTCGAATGGTAAAAGCTATATCATAGCCGCTTCCAGCAATGGAGAGGTATTCTGCCTCGATGCTAAAGGCAAATCAACTTGGCAATATCCGACAAACGTGCCGGTATCCTCCTCTATCTCTGTTGGCGATTTCGATCAAGATGGGGAGGCCGACATCTTTCTTATTACCCATTCCGGAATTATTTACAGATTCGATGAGCGAGGAAATGTTCTTTGGAACATCGACATGCAAGGCCGATCTCTAGCACCTGGAGCAATTGCAGATATTGATGGAGATGGAAAATTAGAATATCTAGTAACAACCCAAGTTGGACATATATTAGCTTTGAATAATCAAGGGACGGTGATTTTCGACCATCAACTGCCTTCAAGAGCGATCAATGTCACTGCATCATTTGGTCATGTGACTGGCAACAGCGATAAACTTGATTTCGTGGTAACAGGCGGCGAATCAGGCATGACCTACTGCTTTCAAACTTCAAGTGCAAAAAATCCAAAGTTGCAATGGACCAATTACAGATCAAACATACAAAACACAGGCACATGGTTCGGATTAACAAAATCTGATGAATTAAGAATGGTTCCTCAAAATTTATCGTGGAATAAAATTCTAAATGGTGAAAAAATAAAATTCAACATCACCAATCCTAATCCAACCATAAATCCATTGAAAGCACATGTCGAATGCATTAGTCCAAATGGGACTAAAAATTCTGCCATTGCAAATATTTACAATAAAGAAGGTCAAATCTATCTTCCAGCAAACTTCACTATTCCTGGCATTTATCAGCTGAGCTGGTCTGTTTCTGATTCGAATGGAAAAGAGTTGTTAGCGGCTTCTAAAAGTGTAACCATACAACCATTCGAAAACGATCGCTCTTTGGCTTCTCAAGCTATCAAAGCTTTAACTAGCAGTGCGGAGAAAATTTCTTCGATCTTACCTTTGTCAGCGTTGGCCTTGCAAAAAGAAGCCGCTGAAATTCAAGCAGAAGCTACCAAACTATCGACAGAGCAATCGAAAGTACCGCAAAGCAATTCTGTATTTAGCCAGTCGATCATAAAATCAACTGCGAAACTTAATGAGTCAGCTAAACGAGCAATCACGGTAAGCGGTCTTGTTGCTCAAGCAGCGAATCTTGGTGCTGGAACAAGCTTAATCGCCTTTGAAGGAGATAAATGGGACAACCGCAATGTTGACAAGCAATTGCCAACAAACGTCGAAAATCCACTAAACTTAGATCATATAGTAGTCCCGAGTGAACACCATCCAATACCGATTGTGATGTTTAACATTACAGATCATTTGCTCAATGCTAGATTAGTTTTAGACAAGCCGGTAGCGGGTATCAAAGTAACCCCATTGCGCTCTATCAACACGGCGAGTTCCCTTGGCGAGGATTCTTGGGATGCACTACCGGAACTCGATGAATCGGGAGTCGTTTCTATTCCGGCCCTCTCAAGTAGAGAAGTTTGGCTAGATATTGAAATCGAATCGACAGCTAAAGGAAAACAAAATTTAGAGTTCACCATCCAAGCTCTTAACGGTGCTGGTGTTTTAGATACATCAAATGATCCACATGATGTTCCAGCTCCAGAGACGAAGGTAAAAGTGACACTCGACATCTTACCATTTACGATGGCTCCATCGTCTGACTTTAGAATGTGTACTTGGTCACCATCTAAAGGGCCAGAGGTTCCTTCGTTGCTCGCACATGGAAACAACGTCTTCTTATTGACTAATCCAATATTTAAATACAATGAGAAAAATGAACTTATTGGATTTGATTATTCGGGCCAAGATGAGGCGTTAGCCCAGCTCAAAGGGAAAGAGGTCTTTTTACTGATCAATGGTTTGCCAGGTATTAAAGAGGAATTTGCGAGCGAAGGTTACAAAAAACAGTTCAATACCTATCTTAAAGATCTGATCGCTCATTTATCAAGTTTTGGATTTGGAATCAATCAGTTTGCCCTTTATCCAATCGATGAGCCAGGGGGCAATGGTTGGGCAGCCGTTAAACAAGTTGTTAAATTTGGGGAAATCGCCAATGCTGCGAACCCTGATGTGATGATTTACCAAGATGGTGGCGGCGAATTACCAATGTTTCAAGCCATGTCTAAATCGGTGAATGTCTGGAGTCCAACCATCGACTGGGTAGGTGACAAGTCGCCTGAGATGGATATTATGAGGACAAAGAAGAAATTCCTTTGGTCCTACAATTGCTCCTATGCCTCTTCAAGGCCAGTTGGACCAAACATTAAAAACATCAACTTGATTTATGAATTTCGCACAGCTGCTTTACTTGCTATTCGTAACGGTGTTTCCGGCATTGGTTTCTGGTGTTATAATCTAGGTGCTGAAAATCCATGGTCAAGAATAAAACAAGAATACAATCTCGTCTATCCAGGGAAAACAAAATCGATTACCAGTCGTCGTTGGGAAGCGGTTCGAGAAGGAATTGAAGATTATAGGATCTTAGCGGCATTAAAGAGCAGTCTAAGTGATGCGAATATTGACCCATCGGTACGCAAGAGTATCGAACATCTGCTCAATGTCAGTCTGCCAGAATTTATTGATCCAGGATATCAGGCGATGAAGCTGGGATTCTCCAGGGAGGTTTTTGATTTTGTCTGCAGCGAATCTAAGATGACCAATTTTAGAGACGAGATGATGAACTGCATTCAACTTCTAAATTCAAAGAAAAAAGCGGCAGAAAACAGAACATCGGCAGAGAAACTTGGATTTCCAAAAGGGAAAAAAGTTATCCTATTGCATATCGACGATGTGGGTATGTGTCCCGAGGCCAATCAATCTACAATAAGCTACATCGAGAAAGGCTTTTTAAATTCAGCTGCCGTGATGATGCCATGTCCAAATGCAAATGCCATGATTCAATGGGCTAACACACATCCAAAAGCGGATGTCGGACTTCATCTTACGCTAACAAGTGAGTGGAAAAACCACCGTTGGGGATCTATTTCTGATCCGACAAAAGTTCCGGGATTAATCGATCCATTTGGGAAGCTGTGGCCTGAAGTCCCTGATGTGATTGCACATGCATCGGCCAAAGAGGTAGAGATGGAGATTAGAGCTCAGATCGAAAAATCCATTGCTCTTGGACATCGTCCAACCCATATCGATACACATATGGGAACCCTCTATGGCACTGAAGGATACGTCAAAGCCTTTTTAAAAGTTGCTGAGGAGTACCATATTCCTGGTAATATCATCGACCTTTCGAATCCTGCGATTGCGGATGCTTACCGAAAAACAAGAACCTGGCCTATCAATGAGGATATCATCAATGCAATTACGGAGTATAAAATGCCCAAACTAGATAATTTCACCAGCGTACAACCAGGTGAAACCTACGAGCTAAAAAGAGAGAACTTCTTCACATTAATAAAGGGTTTAAATGAAGGTCTAACAGAAATTATCTTCCACCCTTCAACACCTACAGAAAACTTAAAATCAATTACTGGCACCTGGAAGCAAAGAGGCTGGGAGGGAGATTTATTTGCAGATCCTGTGGTCATTAAATTTTTAAAAGACCAAGGGGTGATCATCACCGATTGGAAAGAGATTATGAAACGATTCGAAGCAAAAAAATAAATGAATAAAATAGATCGATTAATTTCAGTTGACGTCTTCAGAGGTATAGTTATTGCCTTTATGATCTTGGTTAATTATCCAGGATCATGGGGATATATGTATGCGCCTTTAACTCATTCACATTGGAATGGATTAACTCCAACTGATTTAATCTTTCCCTTTTTTATTTTTATTGTGGGTGTTTCTATTGCACTATCTTATTCGAAACAACTTGCTGATTCAAAGCCTCGAAAGGAGATGGTGAAGAAAATCCTAATCCGAGGAGCTAAAATTTACGCCATTGGATTCTTCCTTCATTACCTCCCTGAGTTTGATTTTAATAAAATTGATCTATTCGGAGTCTTGCAGCGTATTGCCGAAGTGTTTGTAGCTTGTGCATTGCTCTATCTCTACACTTCTTGGAAAACACAAATTTATATCATCGCGGTAATTTTGGCTGGATACTGGCTCACCATGACCTATATCCCAACCGATGCGTTTATTGCAGGAACATCAGAACCTGGTGTAAACTTTGCTGCTTGGGTCGATCGATTGATATTCCCCATTGAAACAATTGGAAAACATGGGTGGACAGCCGAAGGATTTTACAGTTGTTTTCCAGCTATTGCCTCAGGAATCATTGGGATGTTAATTGGCCAATTTATCGTGATTCGGAAAACATCTGAAAACACCATCCTTTGGCTTGTTGTTGCGGGAGTTGCTTGCATTATAGCTGGAACTATCTGGGGTTGGACTTTCCCTATTAATAAAAAAATATGGTCAAGCTCATTTGTTCTAGTCACCTCTGGATGGGCAGCGATAGTACTTGCGTTATCTCTATTTTTAATTGACCTACAAGGTTATAAAAACAACCTAATTGCGAAATTCGGAGTTATATTTGGATCAAATGCAATTGCAATTTACATCACGGCCGATCTGTTTGAAACGACCTACAAATACACAGGAATTCACGACTTCGTTTATCTCGGCTTGACAAATCTTGGTATGTGTGAGCTCAATGCTTCACTGATCTGGTCTTTCTGTTCCGTTCTCTCCTGCTTTTTAGTCGGATTCATACTGTATCGGAAACAACTCTTTTTCAAAATTTAGACATCTAAAAAGTGCTATGATGATAAACCAACTCACGCTCATTTTAATTCTTGCTTTATGCTATAGCTGTGGGGTAAAGAAAAGTGAGCATAAACTATCTTCTAGCAAACCAATTCGAATAATCCAGCTGGATCCAACACATAGTCATGCGGCAGCCGCACAAAATGAGCCGCTAGATTCCGTTGATAGTACCATTTACGTATATGCTCCCGACAAAAGTGCCATTGGGCCCTATCTTCAGCAGATTAAATCAATGAATTCTCGCAAAGAGAGTCCAACACATTGGAATGAGATTGTCTATTTTGGTCATGACTATCTGGAAAAGATGGCCTCGGATAAAAAAGGGAATGTCGTGGTACTTGCTGGAAACAACCGACTAAAGATTAACTATATCGAGGAGTCACTCAAGGCGGGAATGAATGTATTTTCAGATAAGCCAATGGTTATTAATCAAGCGGGCTTTGAACGATTAAAAAACTGCTATCAGCTGGCACAAGACAAAGGATTGATATTGTTTGACATGATGACTGAACGGTATAGTCTGATTCACCGAATTCAGAGATCAATCATGCAAGATTCGATGCTATTTGGTAAGCTAACCAAAGGAAGTCCGACGCATCCAGCACTAATTGAATCAAGTGTTCACCATTTTTACCGCGGCGGTAAAGGGACTCGGCCAGCTTGGTATTTCGATGTGCTGCAACAAGGCGAAGGTGTTGTTGACGTAACAACTCATTTAATAGACCTTTCCTTTTGGAAATCTTTCCCCGAACAAGCGATCGACTACCAGAAAGATATTAAAATGGTTGGAGCTACGCATGGCACTGTCAATCTTTCAAGAGCTGAATTTACGTCGGCAACCTCGCTTCCCGTAATCCCATTATCTCTTGCATCGTACATGAAAGACTCTACACTTTCGGTCTTTGCCAATGGAAGTATCAACTATATTTTAAAAGGTGTTTATACGAAGGTCGAGGTTGAATGGCGTGCAGCAACTCCTCCAGGGGGGAATGACATTCGAAATGCTTACGCTGAAGGGACGAAGAGCACTCTATTTATTATGCAACAATTTGGACAGAATAAACCTAAGCTTTGTCTTCAAAAAATAAAATCGATACCTGATCAAGCTTTTAAGACACAACTCACAAAGACATTTTCTAAACTTCAAAAAGATTACCCAGGTTTATCATGGTCTGAAGAGGGAAAAATTATTCAAATTAATATACCTTCGGAATTAGAATTAAATAAGGATATCACCTTTAAGGTTTTTAGCGGTCATCTCTTAAATCATACGATACCGAAATGGGAAGTACCTAATACAATAGCAAAGTATTTCATTACCACTTCAGCTTTAGAGTTAGCCAAGTCGAATAAGTAAAATAAAGTTTATGACGACAAAGAGACGCGAATACATTAAGAAATCAGCTGCCGGGATTGCTGCAATTGCCATCGGAGGTCATAATAGTGCACTCTTAGTTCAGCGTGGAACATCTTCCAACACGTTGAACGATCATTAAAAATAAATCCCCAAAATAGACATACCCTTTACGATCATGAAGCTTCAAAATTCTGGTCACACGAGTATGAAAAAGGATGGGAAATGACATTGTAAAATTTAGAAACAACAAACTATGTTACCACTTAGTGAATTGCTTAAGCTTAAACGCTGGAATACCCCAACGATATACAATGGTTGGGAACAGATAACGAAACATCCTCGAACTTCAGGGTTTAATTTAGAGGAGACGGTCGATTTCATGCCAGAATTTGGACCGATGATTGGGTATGCCGTAACCGTTACCATTCAGCCATCCACCCCTGGATCAAACCCGAATGCTTGGGCTGAATATCGCGAATATATTGCCTCATTACCTGGCCCAAAGATCATTGTGATGCAAGATCTAGATAAGCCAAGTGTAATTGGCTCTTTCTGGGGCGAGGTTAGTGCGAACACGCATAAATCACTTGGCTGCGTAGGCGTTATCGTGGATGGTGCAATACGAGATCTTGACGAGATGAAATGTGCAGGTTTTAAAGCCCTTGCACGTCGTCTCTGCGTGGGTCATGCCTATGCGACTCCATTAAGCTGGGGAGAACCTGTTGAAGTATTTGGAACGAAAGTTAAAACGGGAGATTTGATACATGCCGACAAACATGGCTTTTTAATTATCCCAGAGGAGGATCAGCCTCGTATTCTTGAAGCCTCCTTATTTATGGATAACAACGAATGTGATACCGTGATTAAAGCGGCATTAAAATACGATCAAATCGACGAACAAGTAAAAATCGCCGGCGCTATGAACGGAGCCGCTAAAGCATTTGGTCAAGCAGCAGTAAATGCTCTTGGCAAGGAAGGAGAATGGAAATAATGGTTGGACAAGAATTTAGAGACGCGCTGCGTTCAGGTAAAAATGTTTTTGGCACAATGCTCACCTCAACATCACCTAAGATGTTCGATGTGACGTTAAGCCTAAACTTGGATTATGTATTCTTTTGCGATGAGCATGTCGCCTATGATCCAGAGACCTTAAGTTGGATGTGCCGAGCTTATAAAGCTGCAGGTATCACGCCTATCGTTAGAATCCTTGAACCCAATGCATACCTCGCAACAAAGGCTTTAGATGCTGGTGCAGGAGCTATCCTAGTTCCCTATATTGAGAAAGTTGAAGATGTTTACGACCTAGTTGGAGCCGTAAAATATCGTCCATTGAAAGGGGAAAAACTTCGACGAATTCTGTCAGGAAAAGAGAAACCAACAGCTGAATTGGAGGCCTATCTTAAGAATCACAATAAAAATCACACGTTACTCTTAAATATTGAAAGTCCAGCGGGGGTTGCTAACATGGAAGAATTTTTCAAGATTCAATCCGTTGACGGACCAGGTGTAGATGGCATAGTTTTAGGACCTCATGATCTCTCAACATCCTACGATATGCCGGAGAAATACCTCAGTCCAGAGTTTCTTGATTTAAGCTGCGGGATAATAAAAAAAGCGAGAGCTTGTGGAGTGGCTGCTGGTGGTCATAATGGATCACGAGGAACCCTTGATTTACAGCTAGCTTGGGCTAAAGCAGGAGCGAACATCCTGATGCATACGTCAGATATGTTTCTCTTTGCAGATAAGATGCAAGATGATCTCAATAAATTAAGAGAAGCCAAAGGGGAGAAAACAAACAATATTCGATCCACAGAAAGTATCTAAAGATGAGAAATGCACTCTTAGCTCTGGTACTTTTAGTTGTTGCGTTTGGATGTCAAACCGCACAACCTATCAAATTCGTATCAAACGGAATAAGTGGTTATGCCATTCATATTCCTCAGAATGCGAATGAGCAAGAGCAACGTGCAGCTAACATCCTTCAAAAGTATGTCAAGGAGATCTCTGGATGCGAGCTGACTATAGCTCTCGGGGGCGAATCGGGTGGCAAAGGAGTCTATATCCATGAAGATAAAACAGTCAAAATAGATGCTTACCGGATTAAGAGCAGCGATGATGGATCAATAACAATTATTGGAGGTGAGCGAAAAGGGTGCGTTTATGGAGCAATTACCATACTTGAGAAATATTTCAATTGTCATCTCTATAGCCCCACCTACAAAGTCATTCCTAAAAATAAAAATCTAAGCCTTCCACTGATCAACCTAGCTGATTCATCGGTTAACAATTACCGCATCGTCAACTATTTCTCATCTGCCTATCAGAATGATGAGGATCTAATGGATTGGAATCGGCTTTTCAATAATTATATTTTCGCTTCTCACTCTTTCGACTGGCTCGTCCCTTGGGAGACCTATTTCAAAGAACATCCTGAATATTATGCTTTCAGAGAGGGTAAACGGATGCCAACACAGCTGTGCATGACCAACAAAGAGGTCGTAAACATTGCTGTTGAAAAACTAAGAAAGGAGATGGCTGCTAATCCTAGCAGAATTTATTGGTCGGTAGCCCAAAATGATTTTGGCAATCCTTGTCAGTGTGACAATTGTCTGAAAATTGAAAAAGAAGATGGTTCTCAGTCGGGTCCAGTTATCTATTTTGTTAACCAGATTGCGAAAGAATTTCCGGATAAAATGCTTTGTACTTACGCATATACCTATAGTCAGTCGGCACCCGCTAAAACAAAGCCACTCGAAAATGTGCATATCACCCTTTGCTCCATTGAAACAGATCGTAGTCGACCAATAGAGAAAGATACCGCGAAAGCAGCGCGACAATTTGTAAAGGATATTGTCGATTGGGGCAAGATAAGTAAGCATATTGCAACCTATGATTACACGATTAACTATCACCATTTTATCTCTCCTCACCCTAACTTGTTCGTCCTTCAACCGAACATTCAGTTATTTGTAAAGAACAATGTCTTTGATCATTTTCAACAATCGGATATTGCTGAAGGCCATGAATTTGCGGAGCTAAGACTTCATTTAATCTCCAAACTTTTGTGGAATCCGAATATCAATGTCTCGGCTACGATGGACGAGTTTCTAAAAAATTTCTACGGCGCAGCAGCCCCTTGGATCCGAAAATACATCAATGAACTTCAAAGTGATCTTGTTAAGTCAGGCGACAGACTCAATATTTTTGGTCCTCCCTCCTTTCATCAAACAACCTATTTAACAGCTGCAAACCTAATTAAATACAGTTCAATCTTCGACCAAGCAGAATTATGTGTAGCCTATGATTCAGTCTTTCTGCATCATGTCGACATCGCTCGCTTACCTCTTAGTTACGCGATCCTTGAAATTGCTAAAGCCAATTTTGTGGGTCCAAGGGGCTGGTGGGATGAGTCAGGAACTGTTAGGTCAAATAAGATGGATGCGATCTTAGAGAAATTTAATCTGGTTATGAACCGCGAGAAAATTGGAGTGATGAGTGAGCATAATCTCACAGCCAAAGAGTATTACGACATGAGTCAGCAGACCGCTAGTCATGTTTTCGTTCAAGACAATTTAGCTTTTCATAAAAAAGTCGTCGCGAATCCTGTTCCGAATTCATTAAACAAGTACAACCATGCCGATTTAGGTTTGCTTACCGATGGCGGTATTGGGGATCTAAACAAATCGAAACCACTTTGGATCGGCTGGGAAGAAGAGCATGTTGAGCTATTGTTAGATTTAGAAGTAGTTACAAAAGCCTCTTCGATTGAGATTACCTCTCTTTGGGATACTAAAACACGACGAATACTTCATCCCTCACTAATCGAATGTTTGGTCTCGGAACGAAAAGATGACGGATATATTTCGATTGGCACGATTGAAAATAAAGGAATTCAACTTGAGGAAAAAAGCATTTTAACGCATTCGTTTAAGATCTCAAGCTCTGTGAAACCTTTTAGATATGTGAAGATAAAATTAAACGGAGCTAAGTTTATGCCTCCACCCTACTCGACCGTCGGACAGAGAGCTCAATTCTTTGTAGGGGAATTAGCAGTTACAAAATAATGGATTGCAAGGCATGAAATCGCGTCGCTTATTCTTCAAGAAAATTAGGAGCTGTGTCACCCTAGAAGCCCTAGGTTTTACGTCTATAATTATATCTTGTAAAGATGAGAGCTTGGTAATTATGCTCAAACCTTAATCTTCGACGTTATTATGACCAAACTCTATTATACACCCATCGTTTACTTAATTATTTTCTGTTTTATGGTTATGACTAACGCGTCATTTGCACAGTCCACGGTTGAAGGACTTTGGTATCTAACGAAAAAGCCTGTCTCAGTAGAGATGAAAGATGGAAAAATTTTTAAGATAACACCGATAAAGAAACTTTCCGATGAGGCTCATCCTGCCTTTATCGCACCAGGTCTAATCGACAATCAAGTAAATGGCTTTGCAGGTGTTTCTTTCTGCTTAGCTGGTGGGGAACTAACAAAAGAGGGTATTTTAAAGGCGACGCACGAACTTTGGAAAAAGGGAGTCACCACCTATCTTCCAACACTTACCTCGAACAGTCGTGAAGTGCTAGTGCGCAATTTCACCCTGCTAGCCAAAACAAAAAATGATCCTGAGCTAAATGGGTCAATCATGGGATACCATCTTGAAGGGCCTTATATCTCTCCGATTGACGGTTTTCGTGGAGCCCATCCACTGCGGCATATGCGTAAGCCAGATTGGAAGGAGTTTATGGAATTTTACGAGGCCTCAGGCAGAAATATTATTACTGTCACGGTGGCACCAGAACTAGAGGGCGCCATTGACTTCATTAAAAAATGTACCGAGATTGGGATAACAGTAGCCATCGGACACCACAATGGGAGTAAAGAAATTATTGAGGAGGCAGTTGCCAATGGTGCAAAAACAACTACACACCTCGGAAATGGGTGCTCAAACATGATCAATAGACATGTTAATCCTTTATGGCCTCAACTAGCCAACGATAAACTTATGGCTAGTCTAATTTGCGATGGGTTTCATCTTCGCGACGAAGAGATTATTGTCTTTTATAAAGCAAAAGGTCTAAATAGAACCATTATAACCTCCGATGTTACCCACTATGCCACCCTGCCACCAGGAGAATATAAAAATGATGAGGGAGAAACAATACAACTAACCAAAGAAGGAATGGTTCGCTTGGCGTCTCAGAATGTACTCTACGGCTCGGCTTCACCATTATCAAGAGGAGTGGCGCATATGATAAAAGTTACAGGCTGCTCCTTGGGAGAAGCTATTCAGATGGCAAGTACAAATCCAGCAAAATTATATGGATGGAAGGATCGCGGTGTTCTTGCCCCAGGCAAACGTGCCGACCTAATTCTATTCGAAGTTGGAGAAAATGACCTAACAATTAAAAAAACCTTTGTTGCTGGGAAATTGGTTTACGAAGCTCAATAGCATCCTAAAACATTGAATTTGTGCAGCTAAACCTATTGCTTAAAGCAGACGATAAAACTTGAATTGTAATAAAAACTAACTATTTATAAACCTTAACAGACCAAATTAACCATGAAAAGAAAATTAGTATTAGTGACATTACTGGTCGTTCTAGGGGTTATCTCGAGCAATGGGCAAAAGGCACCTACGGGAAATCCTAAAGATTTTAAAATAAAAACCTGTCTTCATTCAGTTAGTTACAGTGGAGCATGGAGAGGCCAGGCCTTGCTCACCGTTGATCAATTCCTTGTAAAAGCAAAAGAACTGGGTTTTGATGGTGTTGAGCTTGGGACCAAACGACCCCATGTATCGTTAATTGATTATGATGACGCGGCACGTAAGAAACTAAGAGCTCGGATTAAAGAGCTTGGACTCGAATTAGTTTGCCTGGCAGGATACAATGACTTTACTGCAGGCGTGGATAAGTCTGGCATTCCAAACGTAGAAATTCAGGCTATTTATATTGGAGAACTAGCCCGTTTGGCAAGTGACCTTGGAACCAATATGGTTCGAGTATTCACTGGTTACGAGCGAACTGGAATACCTTTTGATAAACAGTATGCGCAAGTAGTGGAAGGATTGCAAATGGCTGGAAAAATTGCGGCCAAGTATGGCGTTACGCTTGTGGTTCAAAATCACCACGATATCGCCGTTCATCATGATGTGATGAGATGGCTACTAGATGAAGTAAACCTGCCGAATGTAAAAGCAGGATTCGACTGTTGGGCACCCACCATGCAAGGATTATCGAAGGATGAGATTAAAAAAGCCATCTATATCATGAAGCCTGATATTCTCCTCACAACGGTAGCCGATTACGAAAAACTGCCTCGCTACAGATACGAATCGGGACAAGTCAACTATGTAGAGGAACTTGCAGAAAACCGAATGGTTGCAACTGGCGAAGGTTATCTCGAATACAAAACGTTTATCTCTACATTAAAGGAGATCGGCTATCAAGGTTATATTTCTTATGAAATGTGTGCACCATTAAAAGGGGGAGGTAGCATTGAAAATCTTGACAAGAACGCAAAGGTGTTTCTGAATTATTTAAAGCAATTTGAAAAATAATCTACTTCATAAATTTTCAATAAAAGATAATTATCATGACAAAAAGAAGAGACTTTATAAAGGCTAATATCTTAGGATCTACAGGTATTGCCATCGGCGGAATTGGATTCAGTGCTAAATCATATGGTTCTATTATAGGAGCCAACGACCGTCTTAACATTGCCCTTGTCGGATTGCGAAGCAGAGGTAAATCGCATTTGGAAGAGTGGTGTGCGTTAAAAGACAAGCAAAACATCAGACTAGTTGCCTTGTGTGATACCGACTCCCAGTTTTTTGCAGAACGCGCAAAAACAGTATTTGACTCAACAGGGGTTATGCCAACAACAGACTGGGATATGCACAAAATATTAAATAATCCGGATATCCATGCAGTATCGTTTGCAACCCCTAATCACTGGCATGCCTTAGGAACCATCTGGGCTTGTCAAGCTGGGAAGCATGTCTATGTTGAAAAACCTGCCTGTCATAGTATTTTCGAAGGACGAAAAATGATTGAGGCTGCGAGTAAATATAACGTACGTGTTCAAGTTGGCCATCAGGGTCGCTCCTATCAGAATGTGCAAGAAGCTATGAAATTTTTACATGATGGAGGAATTGGCAAGGTATATATGGCTCGTGGACTTTGTTACAAACCACGCGAATCATTTGGGATCGCCAAAGACAGCACACCACCGGAAACATTGAAATATGAACGTTGGCTTGGTCCAGCTTTATGGAGAGAATACAATGAAAAGAAGAGTCATTACAACTGGCATTGGCATTGGGATACTGGAAATGGAGACAGCGGTAATCAGGGGGTTCATGAATTTGATTTTGCTCGCTGGGGACTGAATAAAAATGAACATCCAATCTCTGTTTATTCAACAGGTGGCATTTATGGCATAAGTCCAGATGAATGTTCTCAGGAAACACCAAACACACAAACATCAGTCTTTAAATACAAAGATGGCACGATGCTTGAATTCGAAACTAGAGGTCGATATACAAATCGTGAAGGGGATCAGAACATAAGTATCGGCAATGTATTTTATGGTACAGAAGGTTACATGGAAATGCAAGCTTGGGAAAATCGCGGTGGTGAATGGCAGGCTTTTCGCAAAAGAGAGAAAGTGCCATTTGCAGGCTCAAGCATAAAAGACAAAGAAAAACTTGGAGCAACCTTGTTGGGTCCTGAAAGTACAGCACATTTTTCAAATTTTATTGATGCAATAAAAGCAGGAAAAAATGACGGACTCAACTGTAATGTGCATGAAGGATTCTACTCTGCTGCACTTCCTCATTTGGCGAATATCTCTTACCGTCTTGGTCATGAATTAAAATTCAATCCTGAGCAAGAGAAATTTGCTGGCAATTCAGAGGCTGATGCCATGCTTAGAAGGAATTACAGAAAGCCTTATGTTATTTCAGATAAAATTTAAAGACTAATTTCTCATTTTGGGGGACCTGAAACTAACTGAATAAATCCAAATGACAGAGCAAAAACATACTGTTGGCACTTACCGCTATCGCATCCTGGCTTTGGTCTTTATGGCTACGACCATAAATTATTTTGATCGCAGCATTATTGGGGTTATGGCGCCAACCTTGCAAAAGCTTTTCGATTGGTCGAATAAAGATTATGCGTTAATCATGGTCTCCTTCAAAGTCGCCTATGGTATTGGGCTATTATTTATGGGGAGTATCATTGACCGTTTTGGGACCAAGACTGGTTATACCCTTTCTATTGTAATCTGGAGCATTTTTGGAATGCTGCACGCGGCCATTCGACCAGCTTTTAGTCTAATTGGTTTTATCACAGCCCGCTTCGGACTTGGAATTGGCGAATCGGGTAATTTCCCCGCGGCCATCAAGACAGTAGCAGAATGGTTCCCAAAGCGGGATAGAGCATTTGCAAATGGCATTTTTGACGCTTCTACAAGTGTCGGTGCTATTTTAGCTCCATTTATTGTTGGAGCCATCGTAACCGTAGAGGGCAAAAACTGGCAGATTCCATTTTTATTTACTGGCGTACTAAGCGTCATTTGGGTCTATCTCTGGATTAAGTTCTATCAAAAACCGGAGGAGCACCCTCAACTTTCGAAAGAGGAATTAAAGTATATAAATAGCGACTCATCCGAGGAGAGCGTTGAAGCTATACCTTGGCTTAAACTTTTGCCAAAGCGCGAGACGTGGGCCTTTGCCTTAACAACAATTACGGATGGCGTTTGGTGGTTCTACCTTTTCTGGGGAGCTAAATTCTTAGCCGAACAATTTGGAGTCGACATTAATAACATAGGTCCACCATTCTTGGTGATCTTCATCATGGCTGATATAGGGTCGCTTCTGGGAGGATATACCTCGGGTGCATTGATAAAAAAAGGGTGGTCCATTAACAAGGCGAGAAAAATCACCATGTTGATTTGCGCTATCATCATTCTCCCTGTTGCCTTTGTTCCAGTGATAACAAGCAAATGGCTTGCGGTATTCCTAATCGGTCTTGCAGCAGCAGGTCATCAATCATGGTCTATCAATGGCTATACACTTGTGCCAGACGTATTTCCTAAAAAAGCAGTTGCCTCTGTAATCGGCATAGGCAAAATGGTGGGCGTTGTGGTAGCCGTAATTGCCGACCTCGCACTTGGAGCCGTATTAGACAAAGCAGGTAATACGGGCTATTTCTGGGCTTTTATCATTGCAGGACTCTCCTACCTAACTATTCTAGGCTTTGTGCATCTTTTGATGCCTAAGATGACACCAATGGACGATAATTTAGATTATATTAAAGCATAAAATAATTGATTCAACAGATGGAGATAATCATCTCAGATACAAAACAAGAACTTGGTTTTAAAGCGGCCCAAGCTGGTGCCGCCCGAATCCGGGAGGCTATTGTAGCCCGTGGAGAGGCGAATATCATTGTGGCAACTGGAGCATCACAATTTGAGATGTTACAGGAGCTTGTCAAAGAAGAACTTAACTGGTCTGTCGTGACGGCTTTTCATCTCGATGAATACATTGGGATCCATGAGCAGCATCCCGCTTCATTCCGAAAATATCTAAAAGAACGATTTGCTGATTTAGTCCTGCCTAAAGCGTTTAACTATGTCAATGGAGATATTGATCCCTATCAAGAGTGCCAACGGTTAGATAAGCTAATTCAATCTTTTCCAATTGATGTGGCTTTTGTAGGGATTGGCGAGAATGGTCACTTGGCGTTCAATGATCCACCTGCTGATTTCGAAACAGAGGAAGCATACCTTGTGGTTGAATTAAACGAGGCCTGTCGCAAACAACAGCTTGGCGAAGGGTGGTTTAAGACTCTTGAAGAGGTTCCAAAACAAGCCATTAGCATGTCGATTAAGCAGATTTTAAAATCAAAATTTATTGTTTGCAGTGTGCCAGACCAGCGAAAAGCGCAGGCGGTATCTGACACTGTGACTTGTGAAATTTCACCCGAGCATCCGGCTTCGATCCTGCGAAATCATCCAAATACGATGGTCTACTTAGATAAAGAAGCAGCATCATTATTGAAGAACTCTTAACTTATAATAAATCAAACTATCTATAACGTGAAAACAAATTTTTCTAGACTTCTGACCTTGGGATTTCTTGCAATCCTATTTTGTTCCTTTACACCTGCACCAGAGAAGAAATCGAACCTTGATTATGTCGATCCTTATATTGGGGGGATGGGTCATTTGCTCCATCCAACAAGACCAAACGTGCAACTGCCTAACCAGATGATTCGGATGCACCCCATGCGTGCTGACTTTTTAGATGATCAGATTAGCTACTTCCCGCTATCCATTATTTCGCATCGCAATGGAGAACTCTTTGGCATTCTTCCAGGTAAAGGAAGGGCTCAAGCAGGAACCTGGAAAGAGCGGCAGACCTACGATCATGATCTTGAGATTGTCCGTCCATATTACTTTTCAACGTATCTTATTGATGAAGATATCAAGGTTGAATTTACTCCCGGAAATAAAATTGGCTTCTTCCGATTTAGCTTTCCTGCAAATTCCGACAAGACCCTTCGTCTGCAAGTCAATCAGGAAGGTCATTGGGAAACACTATCAAATAATAGCATCGCAGGGGAAGAGCAGTTTTCTGGAATGAAGGGGTTCGTATATGGCGAATTCAATCAGGACTACAAGGGTACGATCAAGGACGAGAATAGGTTTGTTAAGAAAACGAATAAAACAAGAAAAGAACCCACAGCTTGGCTTGAGTTTGCAAAAGAGGGACAAAAACCTGTTGAATTTAGATACGCTATCTCCTATATCAGCCTTGAGCAAGCCAAAATAAATCTTAGGAACGAAATTTCTGACTGGGAGTTTGAAAAGCTTAAAGACAAGGGGGAGAAAGTTTGGATGGATGTAGTTAATCAAATCGAAATTAAGGGGGCTACAGATGCTCAACGGCGAACATTTTTTACTTCCTTATATCGTACCTATGAGCGAATGGTTAACATCAATGAATATGGTAGTTATTATAGTGCTTATGATCACCAGATTCACAAGACAAAACGCGATTTCTACATCGATGACTGGGTCTGGGATACTTACTTAGCCAACCATCCGTTGCGTATGATTCTTCAGCCTAAAAAAGAGTCAGATATGCTTAACTCATATACTCTAATGTATCAGCAAGGCGGTTGGATGCCACAGTTTCCTCTGCTTTATATTGATAATCCAGCAATGAATGGCTTCCATTCGACCATTGTGTTTTTAGATGCCTACCGCAAAGGGATTAAGGGATATGATGTGGAGAAAGCCTATGAAGGAACTCTAAAAAATGGGTACGAAGCGACCTTATTACCATGGAGAAATGGGATCAAATGTTCATTAGATACTTTTTATCGTGAAAAAGGGTTCTACCCTGCCTTAATGCCTGGCGAAGTTGAGACGGTTAAAGAAGTTGACAGCTTTGAGAAGCGCCAGAGCGTAGCAATTACTCTTGGAGCTAGTTATGATGACTGGGCACTTTCGGAAATGGCTAAGGAGCTGGGGCATAAGAAAGACCAAGATTATTTTCACAAACAATCCACGAATTACCGCAATCTTTACCGTCCAGAAAAGACATTGATGTGGCCGAAGAATGCCAAAGGAGATTGGATTGAGATTGATCCTAAATTTGATGGTGGTCCTGGAGGTCGTGATTATTATGATGAGAATAATGGATATACCTATCAATGGCAAGTTCAAGAAGATATCCATGGGCTCGTTAAACTGATGGGTGGACGGGAGAAGTTCACCGCTAACCTCGATCAACTCTTTCGGGAAGATCTTGGACGCTCAAAATTTCAGTTCTGGGCTAAATTTGCTGATGCTACAGGTATGGTAGGTCAATATTCGATGGGTAACGAACCAAGTTTTCATATCCCATGGCTGTATAATTATGCAGGCGAACCATGGAAAACACAAAAAAGAGTCCGTTTCTTACTTGACGTGTGGTTTCAAGATAATATTTTTGGAATCCCTGGGGATGAAGATGGTGGAGGAATGACCGCCTTTGTAGTCTTTGCTTCAATGGGTTTCTACCCTGTAACCCCCGGATTGCCAATCTATAATATTGGAAGTCCAGTCTTTGAAGAGGTTAAAATAAAACAAACCAACGGCAAAACCTTTACAATCAAAGCGCATAATTATGCAAAGGGAAATAAATACATTCAATCGGCAAAATTAAATGGTCAACCCCTGAACAAGCCGTGGTTTACCCACGCCGAGCTTTTAAATGGAGCTACAATCGAATTAGAGATGGGAGACTATCCAAATAAGAAATGGGGTGCTTCTGTTGATGCAGCTCCGCCATCATCTATTGAATAGGACTCCAATGATCATGATTGATAAGTAAAATGAGAAATAACCGCAGAGACTTCCTAAAGAAAGGGGCCCTAACAGGTTTAATCATCTCAGGGACTGGGCTTTCCAACACGCAACTTTTAGCTCAGAAGAGTCTGAGAGAGAAGTTAAAAGAAAGCCCAATTTCTGCCGTCTTATTTTATCGATCGATACATTTCAACCAGGATGAGGCTCCAGGCTTACTCCCCTTGAATGCGACCAAAATATTTTATCGTATACTGAAAGAAAGAACAGGAGTTGAGTTTAATAAACCGTCTAAAAATAGACTAACTATTCGTCTTGTTCTAAACCCAGGAAGTTTACCCGCGGAGGGATATCGAATAGATCGAACAGCAGAACACTTAATCACGATTACTTCGAGTAATGAAAATGGTATTTTGTATGGATTAGGAAAATTATTACATAACTCGACTAGCACAGAACAAGGGTTTAAGCCCGGAAAATGGGAAGGTCTCTCTGCTCCTGAGAAGAAACAACGAAATATCTATTTCGCCACACACTTTAATAATTTTTACCATACTGCTCCCATTCAAAAAGTCATTAATTACATTGAAGAGTTAGCATTCTGGGGTTATAATACCATAGAAGTTTGGTTCGACATGCACGGCTTTGAGGGGATCAATGATCCCAAAGCTAAGAAGATGTTGGAAAGGCTAGCCTTAATTTTACGCGCTGGCAAAAGTGCTGGGATGAAGGTCGCGATCTGCATGCTTGCTAATGAAGGATATAATTCAACACCAATACACTTGCGTGCTACGGAGCCCAAGCAGATCAAATTAAGGGGACGATATGGAGTCGAAATTTGTCCTTCGAAGCCTGGAGGGACCGAATTAATCATGCAGCAGGTTGAAGAAGAATTTGATGCTTTTAAAAATCTTGGTGTAACATTAGACTCATTAATTCTTTGGCCCTATGATCAAGGAGGTTGTGGATGCGACCAATGTATTCCATGGGGATCGAATGGCTATTTAAATCTATCGCGCAAGATTAGCACCTTAGCACGTCGGAAGATTCCCTCCATAAAAATTGTGCTTTCGACCTGGCTCTTTGATTGTGTTGAAGACGAAGGAGAATGGAGAGGGCTAACCAAAACCTTCCAGAACGAGAAACCATTCGTGGACTATATCCAAGCAGATTCGCATGAAAAGTTCCCTAAATATCTGAATGAAAACAGGGTACCTGGAGGACTACCCTTATTAAATTTTCCTGAAATTAGCATGTGGAACTCATGGCCATGGGGGGGCTTTGGAGCCAATCCGCTTCCACAAAGATTTCAACTATTATGGAATGAAGTTAAAGGAAGAGTCTCAGGGGGAGCACCCTATTCAGAAGGAATTTTCGAGGATCTGAATAAGGTGATCTACAGTCAATTTTATTGGACAGGTGATCGCACAGCAACTGACATACTCAGGGAATATCTCTCATTTGAATTTTCTCCTGCAGATCCAGAACTGATTCTTGAAGCTATTGAAATTCTTGAAAAAAATCATGGACTTCAAGCACATTACAATGCTGCAAGTGGAACAATGATAAAGGTTCCTAAAAATGATTTTGGAGCCAAAAGAGCTTATGAGATCTTACAAAAAGCGAACGATCAGCTTCCCTATCAAATAAAAACAGGATGGCGGTGGAGGATATTATTCCTACGTGCGATGTTTGACTATGAATTACGAGTAAGTCAAGGAGTTCAGACAGAAAAGATAAAGGCTGGATTCTTGGAGCTTACAGCATTATATTATGCCGATCAAGCGGATCCGTCGGTCCATCCACCCAGAGATTAAAATCTGGCGTAAAACAAAAAAGCTAGAAAGGGATTCTTTCTAGCTTTTTTTATCTAATAATGTTGTTAGGTCTTAATCTAATGTTTTAGCAACGGAAACTTGTTCGAATGCTTCGATGAAATCACCTTCTTGTAGATCGTTGTATCCTCTGATGTTCAAGCCACATTCGTATCCTTTGGCAACCTCTTTAGCATCATCTTTAAATCGTTTTAAAGATTCAAGATCACCTGTGTAGACTACGATACCATCTCTAATAAGACGAACTTTCGAGTTGCGGATAATTTTTCCATCACGAACAATACAACCGGCAATGGTTCCAACCTTAGTAATGCTAAATACGTTAAGGATCTCTGCCGTTCCTTTGATCTCTTCTTTGATCTCAGGCGCTAACATTCCTTCCATTGCTGATTTAACTTCATTGATTGCATCGTAGATGATTGAATACAGTCGAATATCAATCTCTTCCTTCTCAGCAAGTTTACGCGCACTCATGGAAGGCCTCACTTGGAAACCAACAATAATCGCATTTGAAGCTGAAGCAAGCATGATATCAGATTCAGTAATCTGTCCGACTGCCTTGTGAATCACATTAACCTGGATCTCGCCAACTGATAGCTTGATTAACGCATCAGCTAATGCTTCAATTGATCCATCAACATCACCCTTAACGATAATATTTAATTCTTGGAAGTTGCCAATTGCAATTCGTCGGCCAATCTCATCAAGAGTAATATGTTTTTGAGTCCGTAGACCTTGTTCACGTTGAAGCTGTTCACGTTTATTGGCAATCATACGCGCATCGCGCTCGCCTTCCATAACGTTGAACTTATCACCAGCCTGTGGTGCTCCATTTAATCCTAAGATCAAAACTGGCTCTGCAGGTCCTACTTGTTCTACGCGCTGATTTCGTTCGTTGAACATCGCCTTTACGTGACCAAAATGGGGTCCAGCAAGGATTACATCTCCAACTTTAAGTGTTCCATTTTGCACAAGGATAGTAGCGACATAACCTCTACCTTTATCTAATGATGACTCAATAACAGAACCAACGGCACGTTTATTTGGATTTGCTTTTAGCTCCAACATATCGGCTTCAAGCAATACTTTTTCTAATAAATCTTTAACCCCTAAACCACTCTTAGCCGATAAGTCTTGAGACTGGTATTTTCCACCCCAATCTTCAACTAAGAAATTCATAGTGGCAAGCTGCTGTTTAATTTTCTCTGCATCAGCGGCTGGTTTATCAACCTTATTTATAGCGAATATAATCGGAACACCAGCAGCAGTCGCATGGTTAATCGCCTCTTTTGTTTGCGGCATCACGTCGTCGTCAGCTGCAACGATAATAATAACAATGTCAGTAACCTGAGCACCACGAGCACGCATCGCGGTAAACGCTTCGTGACCTGGTGTATCCAAGAAGGTAATCTTACGACCATTCTCAAGGGTTACGTTATAGGCCCCAATATGTTGTGTGATACCTCCTGCTTCACCCGCAATAACATTTGCCTTACGGATATAATCGAGTAATGAGGTTTTACCATGATCGACGTGACCCATCACCGTAACAATAGGTGGTCGGGACATTAGATCATCTTCTAAATCTTGTTCTTCAACAATTGCTTCTTGAACTTCGACAGAGATAAATTCAACCTTAAAGCCAAATTCATCAGCCACAACAGCCATAGTCTCGGCATCAAGTCGTTGATTGATAGAAACGAAAAGACCGAGTGACATACAAGTCGCAATAATCTTTGTCGGAGGCACATCCATCATCGATGCCAACTCGTTGACAGAGACAAACTCCGTAACCTTGATAATGCTCTTATCTATTTCATCCTGAACACTCTGTTCAGCCATCTTCTCACTAAACGCGAGACGTTTATCACGACGATATTTCGAACCCTTTGTCTTCTGACCTTTGGTGGTCAAGCGAGCTAGCGTCTCTTTGATTTGTTTTTGTACATCCTCCTCTTTAACCTCTTGTTTAACAGGAGACTTCTTTTTGACAACCAACGAGATTTTTTTCTTCAGCTTATCCGATTTCTCACCCTTATTCTCAATTGTAGATTCAGGCTTTTTCTCTGCTGGCAAGTCAACACGTTCCTTTATTTCATTTGGAACACGTTTCCGTTTTTTCTTATTGCGAAGTTGATTTTCATCAACACGAGTTATTTTTTTCTTCTCTTCAACTGGAAGATCAATTCGTCCTACTACTGTTGGTCCAGATAATTTCTTGCGATCTAACTTAAAAATCTCATCTTGATTATCGATTCCATCCACAACCGAATCATCATCAAGCACTGCTTTTGGTTGAATGGCTTCCGTTTTTTCTGAGACCTGTTTTTCTTCAGGCTCATTTGCAACGGCTTTTTTCTTAACAATTTCAGAGGCAGCTTTTTCTGTTGTACGCTGAGGATTAAGATCAATCTTACCGACAACCTTCACATTATTTTCAATCTGAGACTGATTAGACATCATCTCAGGTTTAGAAGCCTCTTTCTTAGCTTTAGCTGGAATCTCAGTTGGCTCTGCCTGAACTTTTGATTTAGACTCTTTGGTCTCTTCTGAACTTTCTCTTTTTTTCGGGGAAGCTACTTCGGTACTTGAAGCTTTAACTTTCGGTTTGACACCAAGATCAACCTTGCCAATCACTGTAATTTGAGGCCTTTCATCATTTCCTGCAGCATCTGCAGATGGTTTAAAAATTTCCTGAGTCGCGGGCTTTGAAACATTTGAATCACTGGTAGACTTTACTGTCGTCTGCCCAGTATGTTTGTCATCTTTATAATGCGGAAGGCTATGATCCTTAATTAAAATTGAGTCGTCATCGGCCTCGGCATCGTCTGTGTCCTTTTTTGCAGCAGGCACATCTGAAATTGAAACAGCCTCATTTTTAGCATAGTGATGACGAAGATTAAGCTTGTCAGCCTCTGCCTTAGCTTCATGATCTTTTCGGAATTGCTTCTCGAGAAGTTCATGCATATCAGCTTCAATTTTTGTATTTGGATCACTCGAGATCTTATAGCCCTGCTTCTGCAGGAAATCTACTAATGTAGTGATTCCCACGTTCAGCTCACGCGCTATCTTACTCAATCTTGATCCTTTTTCCCCTGTAATCATATCTTCCCAAACAATTAATTATGCTATTTAGCTAAGCCAAGTTTAATGCTCCAAAAAGAGTTATTCAAACTCTGCTTTAAATATGCGCAATACTTCATCAATAGTTTCTTCTTCCAAATCAGTACGCTTAATTAGATCTTCACGCGATATGCCCAAGACATTCTTCGCAGTGTCACATCCAATCGCTTTAAGTTCATCAATAATCCATCCTTCGATCTCATCAGAGAATTCATCAAGACTTACATCTTCTTCATCAACGGTATCACGATCTCTGTATACGTCAATGTCGTAACCGGTAAGTTGACTAGCTAATTTTATATTAAGGCCACCCTTACCAATAGCCAAAGAGACTTCTTCAGGTTTTAGAAAAACTTCTGCACGATTTTCACCGGCAAAAAGTTTAATTGAAGAGATCTTCGCTGGGTTTAAAGCCCGCTGGATATACAACTGTAAGTTATTGGTATAGTTGATAATATCAATATTTTCGTTGCGTAATTCACGAACAATTCCATGAATACGTGAGCCTTTCATTCCAACACAAGCACCAACTGGATCAACGCGTTCATCGTATGATTCTACAGCAACCTTCGCTCTTTCACCCGGGATACGCACAATATTTTTAATGGTTATTAGACCATCAAAAATCTCAGGAACCTCAAGTTCGAAAAGGCGCTCAAGGAAAACTGAAGAAGTACGTGACAAGATGATGTACGGACTATTGTTTCTCATCTCAACGCGGATAATAACAGCTCTTACGGCATCTCCTTTGCGGAAAAAGTCGGTAGGAATCTGCTCCACCTTAGGAAGCAAAAGTTCATTACCCTCATCGTCAAGCAAAAGCAATTCACGTTTCCAGATCTGATAGACTTCTCCAGTAACGATTTCGCCGATCTTATTTTTATATTTTGTGTATACGTTGTCCTTCTCCAGTTCAAGAATACGAGTTGCCAAATTCTGTCTTAGATTCAGAATTGCTCTTCTACCAAAGTCTGAAAATTTCACCTCATCGGTTACCTCTTCTCCTACTTCATAGTCATCACCAATCTTTTTAGCTTGTTCAAGCGTGATTTGAAGGTTTGCATCCGTAAATTCGTCATCTGCAACGACTGTTCTATTGCGCCAAATTTCAAAATCGCCCTTGTCAGGATTGATGATCACGTCGAAATTTTCGTCTGTACCAAACTGTTTTTGAAGAACACTACGGAAAGAATCTTCAAGCACACTCATCATAGTGGCTCTATCGATACTTTTAAGATCTTTAAACTCCGAAAACGTGTCAATCAAGTTCAGGTTATCCATATCTTCAGGATTTTATTAAAAAGAAATTATTATTTTAACTGTTTTAATTTGATCAAAAGGATAAGCTAACACCTTAGTTATAATAACTTTTTTGCCGTCAACCTTCTCTTTTGTTGCTACTTCTAATTCAAAACCTACCTCATCGGCCGATTTCAATATGCCCGTCATCTTTTCACCGCTATTTGTCACTACCTCAACTTCGCGACCGATATTTTTAAGGTATTGACGAAACACTTTAAAAGGCAAGGAGAGCCCTGGTGATGATACTTCCAACGAAAAATCTTCAGTTTCACGATCTAGGCTTCCTTCGATATGACGCGATATTGTCACACATTCACCCACGCTTACTCCAGCATTACTATCAACGTATACAGAAATTGCATTCGCTGCACTTACGGTAACCTCTACAATAAACAGATCCTTTGACATTGCTTCCAATGCAAGAGACTCAACCTTTTCTTTAGTTATCATTTTTACTATCAATAAAATAGGGGACCTTCCGTCCCCTAATCCTTCGATTATTCTCCGCAACAAAAGTAAACCTTTTGTGTGAAAAAAACAAATTTTACCCTCTTGTAATTTGAATATGAATTTTTAAATGAGATAGTTGAGATAGTTTAAGAGTATTAAAGGAGAACATTTGCTAAATTTGAACCATAAATTTATAAAGTAACCTAAGTTGAAAAACTCAATTAATAAGATCATTAATGATCCGGTTTGGGGATTCATCGAACTAGATTCAGACCTCCACATCAAACTCATAGAGCATCCTTATTTTCAAAGACTTAGACGAATAAAGCAATTAGGATTATCCTCCTTAGTTTATCCAGGAGCTAATCATACTCGATTTGAGCATGCCATAGGTACGATGTACTTGGTTCGAGCAGCAGTTTCTGTACTTCGAAACAAAGGGAACAAAATCACTCCTGAAGAGGAAGAGGGGGTGATGGCTGCACTTTTATTGCATGACATTGGTCATGGTCCATTTTCGCATGCACTCGAACAAAGTATTGTGCAAGGGGTGTCGCACGAGGAACTCTCCTTGATTTACATGAATGAGTTAAATCAAGAGATGAATGGAAGGCTCACGCTGGCTATTGAGATTTTCCTCAACAAACATCCCAAAAAGTTCTTGCATCATCTGGTAAGCAGCCAACTAGACATGGATAGGCTGGATTTTCTAAAACGCGATAGTTTTTATACTGGTGTTTCGGAAGGAGTCGTCTCATCTGAGCGAATCATTAAAATGCTAAACATTAAAAATGATCAGCTTGTAGTTGAAGTAAAAGGAATCTATTCGGTGGAGAAATTTCTCATTGCCAGACGATTGATGTATTGGCAAGTATATCTGCATAAGACTGTAATATCAGCAGAATACATGATGATTAAAATCCTTCAACGAGCTACGGAATTGGTCGCGAAGGGTTATCCAGTTAATGCCACCGGCCATCTCACCCTATTTCTAAACAAAACTATTCAAGCAATAGATTTTAGGTCAGAAGATTCATCGATCAGAAACAGGGCCTTAAAAACTTTTGCCTATCTGGATGACACTGATGTAATATTTACAGTAAAAGGGTGGATGGAGCATCCGGATCCCATCTTATCGACTTTATCCAAAGGACTTATCAACAGAAAGTTATTAAAAATAAAATTATCAGACTCTTCCTTCAAGGAATCAAAACTTACGCAGCTTAAAAATGCGGCCATGGAGAAGTTTCACATTGATGATCAAGATGTTGAATTCCTTGTCGTGAATGGTGAAATAACCAATAGTGCTTATGACTCAGAAGCAGGCAGCATTCAAATCCTATCAAAAGACGGAAAACTAAAAGACATAAAAGAAGCGTCAGACATTAATTTAGAGGGACTTACAAAGAGAGTGCTCAAACATTTTGTGTATTATCCGGCAGAAATCCAAACAAGGTAAATATTTTATTATTTTTGCAGCGTAAATTTTAAAGACCAACGAATGGAGTTTTCGGCAAAAGATATTGCAGCCCTTATAAACGGTACAGTTGAAGGGGATGGCAATGTTAAGGTTAGTAACCTATCTAAAATTGACCAGCCAATACCCAGGACGATTACATTCCTCTCTAATCCGAACTACGCCAAATATATCTATACCACCACCGCTTCAATAGTCATTGTCAATAATGATTTTAAAGCTGAGGCAGATTTAAATTGCACTTTAATACGCGTGGACGATGCCTATGCTGCATTGGCAAAACTTCTCGATTTTTACGTGAAATCGAAGCCTCAGAAAATGGGCATCGAGCAACCAAGTTTTATTCATGCGACTGCCTCACTAGGAACCAATGTTTATGTAGGTGCCTTCGCATACATTGGTGAAAACGTAAAAATAGGAAACAACGTAAAAATATATCCGAATTCCTACATCGGTGATCAGGTAAAAATTGGGGACAACACCATAATCTATTCAGGAGTTAATATCTACTACGACTGTGTATTAGGTGCCAACAATATCATTCATTCAGGTGCAGTCATTGGAGCTGATGGATTTGGATTTGCTCCGAATCCAGGGGCGGCCTATTCGAAAATAGAACAAATAGGAAATGTGATCATTGAAGACAATGTTGAGGTTGGTGCGAACACTACGATCGACCGAGCCACCATGGGATCGACAATTGTCCACAGTGGCGTTAAACTTGATAATTTAATCCAGATCGCACACAACGATGAGATTGGAGCCAATACAGTTATGGCTGCTCAGACAGGTATTGCAGGTTCAGCAATTGTTGGCGAAAATTGTGTTTTTGGAGGCCAAGCAGCTGTTTCCGGCCATATTACGATCGGTGCAGGATCTAAAGTTGGTCCAAAATCAGGAGTTATCTCCTCCATAAAAGAAAACTCGGTTGTTTTAGGTACTCCAGCAATGGATTTTAAAGCAACCATGAAATCATATGCTGTATTTCGAAACTTACCGCAGTTACGCGATGATCTGATTGAACTGCAGAAAAAAATAAAATCACTAGAAAACAACGAGTAAAAAGATAAAATTCGCTCAATGACAAGTAAGAAACAAAATACTATCTGCAAAGAGGTTTCAATCTCTGGGAAAGGTCTTCATACTGGTATCGAAGTTACCATAACCTTTAAACCTGCTCCCGACAACTTTGGATTTAAATTTCAACGAATTGACTTAGAGGGCCAACCGATCATTGAAGCAAATGTTTCGAAAGTTAAGGGTACCTCGAGAGGCACGGTACTTCAAGATGGTGATCTTTCAATTAGTACGATCGAACATGTGATGGCGGCCTTAATCGGCAGTGACATCGACAATGTTTTAATGGAACTAAATGGCCCTGAGGCTCCTATTTTGGACGGAAGTGCTACTCCATTCATGAACCTATTAAAAACTGCCGGCCTACAAGCACAAGAAGCGGAACGGGAATATTTCGAAATTAAAAAGAAAATTGTTTACCGAAACGAAGAAACTGGTAGTGAAATTATCGCCTATCCTGATGATGATTTCAGCATTGATGTGATGATATCTTATGATTCGGCAGTCTTGCACAATCAATATGCAACCTTTAATAGCTCGACAAATTTTGAGACTGAGATTGCTCCTTGTAGAACATTTGTCTTTGTGCGTGAACTAGAGACCTTGTTAAAAAATAATTTGGTTAAAGGTGGTGATGTCGACAATGCGATTGTGATCATGGATCAACCCATGTCAAACGACGAATTGAATAGAATTGCTGATCTTTTTAATCAGAAACACATTGAGGTTAATAACATTGGCATCCTAAATAACTTAACGCTTCACTTCGACAATGAGTGTGCACGACATAAGCTTCTAGATGTAATTGGTGATGTTGCCCTAATTGGCAAACGGATCAAAGGGCGTATTGTAGCGAAGAAGCCTGGTCATGGGCCAAACACCGAATTTGCAAAACTTCTGCAAAAAGAGTACTTAAAAGGGATTTCAGAGACCTCTCCACCCGATTACGATCCAAATCAGATCCCATTATACGATGTCAATCAGATAAAAAAAATGTTGCCGCATCGGAATCCATTCTTGCTACTTGACAAAGTATTAGGAAAAGGTGAAGACTTTATCATTGGGGTAAAAAATGTGACGATGAATGAGCCGTTTTTCGTAGGCCATTTTCCTGAAGAGCCTGTCATGCCAGGCGTATTGATTATCGAGGCAATGGCGCAATGCGGGGGCGTATTTGTGATTAGCTCACAACCAGCTGACGGGGATTATTCGACCTATTTTATGACGATGGACAACATTAAATTTCGCAAGAAAGTTGTCCCTGGTGACACCCTAATTTTTAGATTAAAACTGATTGGTCCAATTCGCCGAGGCATTGCAAATATGAGAGCAACAGCTTTTGTTGGCGATACAGTAGTCTGTGAAGGCGAATTTATGGCTATCATTGCAAAAACTAAATAATTTGATCCCAAAATTAAGGGATTAGTAATTTATTTAAAATTATAAAAATGAATCAACCATTAGCAAATATTCATCCAACGGCAAAAATAGGGGAAGGTGTGGTCATCGAGCCTTTCGCTACGGTATCTAGTGATGTTGTAATTGGAGATGGGACTTACATTGGTCCTACAGCTGTCATACTTCCAGGAACAAGAATTGGAAAAAATTGCAAAATCCATTCCGGAGCAGTTATTGGAGGCGAACCACAAGACTTAAAATTCAATGGTGAGTACACCACTGTTGAAATTGGAGACAACACAACCATTCGCGAATGCGTAACCGTCAATAGAGGAACTATTGCACACGGCAAAACAGTCATTGGAAGCAATTGCTTGATTATGGCCTATGTGCACGTTGCCCACGACTGCGTTGTTGGGGACCATGTCATACTTGTTAACTCGGTTGCATTAGCTGGCGAAGTAGTCGTTGATGATTATGCAATCATTGGAGGCCACACAGGAATTCATCAGTTCTGCCATATTGGCAAGCATGTTATGCTTTCTGGAGGATCACTAGTCCGCAAGGATGTGCCGCCATACATTAAGGCAGGCCGTGAACCATTATCATACGCAGGTGTTAACTCTATCGGACTAAGAAGAAGAGGTTTCTCCAACGAAGTGATTTGTCAGATTCAAGATATCTATCGCATTATCTATCAAAAGGGATACAATAACACACAAGCATTAGAAGTTATTGAAGCGGAGATGCAAGCTTCTCGCGAGCGCGACGAGATCTTGTTATTCTTAAAAGACTCTAAAAGAGGAATTATCAAAGGCTATTTCCCTGATTGATTCTTGCAAACGTTAAAAGACAAAGGCAGATATCTCATGATATCTGCCTTTGTCTTTTAACGCATCTGTATTAAGCGACTATGAATAAGTATACAGCTGAAGAACTGCAATGGTTGTTGCAACTAAGATCCAAGTAAAGACCTCCTTTAATATCGGTCTGGAATCAGAAAGTAGGTATTGAGCAATAAAATAAGAGACTGGAATGGTCAGTAAAGCGATGATCTCGATACTAATTGAAATCAAGGCAACTGCTGAAAGAAGTAATAACCCCAAGATCCAATAACAAATCACGAAATATTTCCTCGAACTAACTTTAATACGTTGATAAACATCAACAACAGAAAAACATCCGATTGTTGTCAAGATCGCCACTACGGCAGTCATCAATAAGAAATAAGGGTGAAAGAGATACTCATTATGAGGAATCCAGAGCATCTTAATTAGCTCCTTCCACATCACTTCATGCGCATTGTTCATAAAGGCATAAAACCACATAAATAGCCAAGGAACGCCAAAACCCAAAACAGGGACGGCCAATAGTCGCCAGTTATCATTCTTCTGCAGAACAAAGATTGAGATCCAGACTAACGGGAAAAGAACTACCACTGGTAGATAAAATAAGGTCGCAATAGCCATAAAAAAAGCGGCATTGTAAGTATAGGTAATCTCTGCTTTCTTATGAAAAGTGTCGAAAATAAAGAAAAGTGAAATCAGAACAAAAGTTGTAGCGATATGCACGGGAAGTAAGTTATGCAACACACTTAATGAAGAGACTGTAATCAAGTAAATTATTCCGGGAAGAAACGATCGTTTTCGAAGAAATAAGAACATCGATCCAAGCTGGGCGATAAAAAGCGAATTAAGTATCACCAAACAAAATGCAATAAATACCTGCAAGAAATCAGATTGTTTAAGGGCATCGTAAACAAGATAATACAAAGGCATTGCACCGCAAGCCTGATGAAAATTCAATATTTCGGGCGCCCTAAGACTACCCATCCAATAGCATAAGGCGATGAGTGGTATCAGAAGTGTACTAAATAGCGTATTACTTTTTAATATTCGTAATAGCATAGAAAAATGTTTTTATAGATCAAAACCTAAGTCGGTTCGGTAATACTTATTCTTATACTTTATCGCAGCAGCATTTTTATAGGACAGCGCAAGTGCCTCATCCATATTTTTGCCCTTAGAACTTACTGCAATTACACGACCACCATTGGTCACGACCGCATCCCCAGAAAATGTAGTTCCTGAATGAAACAAGATACTGCCAGCAATACCGTCTAAATTTGTGATCACATCACCCTTTTCATAATCACCCGGATATCCACCCGCCACAAGCATAACAGTTGCGGCGCTTGACGAGTCGATCTCCAAAGTACGACTAGCCAAATTACCTTCTCCAACACCTTCAAAAAGATCAACAAGATCGGAGTTTATTCGAAGAATGACCGCTTCCGTTTCTGGATCACCCATTCGAACATTATATTCAATAACTATCGGCTCCTTGTTGACAGAGATCAAACCAAAGAATATAAATCCTTTGTAATCGATCCCATCTTTCTGCAATCCATTAACTGTTGGAATGATGATTCGCTCCTCCACCTTTTTCATAAATTCAGCATCCGCAAAAGGAACTGGAGAGATGGCACCCATGCCTCCGGTATTTAGACCCGTATCCCCTTCACCAATCCGTTTGTAATCTTTTGCTACTGGCAAAATCTTATAGTCTTTACCATCTGTTAATGCAAAAACGGAACATTCGATGCCTGAAAGAAACTCTTCTATCACAACAGTCGCACTCGCCTGACCAAACATACCACCAAGCATTTCTCGAATTGATTGTTCGGCTTCGTTCAGATCATCGATAATCAACACACCTTTGCCAGCAGCTAAACCATCGGCTTTTAAAACATAGGGCGCTGTTAAAGAGCGCAAAAACTGAATCCCCTCCTCTAAGTTAGCCAGGGTAACAGACAAGTAAGCAGCGGTAGGAACTGAATGACGAAACATAAACTGTTTAGCAAAATCTTTGCTCCCTTCTAGAATAGCCCCCTCACTTTTAGGACCAATAACAAAAATATCTTTAAGCTTCTCGTCCTTGGCAAAGAAATCATGGATCCCTTCAACAAGCGGAACTTCAGGTCCAACGATAACCATTTTAATTTGGTGCTCCAAAACAAGCTGACGCATGGCATGAAAATCTGTGACCGAGATTGGAACATTCGTTCCAAATTCAGCGGTTCCAGCATTTCCTGGAGCTATAAACAGTCGATTTATTCTCGAGCTTTGACTAATCTTCCATGCAAAAGCATGCTCCCTTCCACCCGAGCCAACAATAAGTATATTCATTGCAAAAAATTGAAAACAAATTCTTAAACTTAAATCATTGAAATAAGGGATTTTGACCATTTTAAGCAGATCAAAATACCTAAATATTTCATACTGCAAAATAAACAAAATTTCAGGCGATAATTCATTTTCAGTGCGGAATGTATATCTTCACACCATAAGAATACTGAAATAACACGAAAGGAGATGGACTCAAACTTAACTAGGCGGAACTTTCTTCAAAAAAGCTTGGTAGCAGGGGCTGGAATAGCTGCTCTAAACCCAATTTCAGCATGGGCAAAACCAAAGCATCCTGAGATGAAACTAGGCTTAGTGACCTACCAATGGGCCAAAGACTGGGATCTTAAAACACTAATCGCAAATTGCGAAAAGACTGGCATCTTAGGCGTAGAGCTTCGTACTGAGCATGCCCACAAAGTTGAAATTAATCTGAATACCGATCAAAGAAGAGAAGTCAAGAAGATGTTTCAAGATAGTCCTGTCACCTGCCTAGGTTATGGATCGAATTTTGAATACCACAATCCCGACCCCATTAAACTTAGGTGGAATATCGATCAAACAAAAGAGTACATTAAACTTTGTAAAGATATTGGAGCCTCGGGCATAAAGGTTAAACCGAATGGGATTCCTGATGGAGTAGCAAAAGAAAAAACCTTTGCTCAAATAGCCTCTTCGCTCAATGAAATAGGTAAATATGCCCAAGATTTTGGGCTAACCATCCGCGTTGAAGTGCATGGAAATAAATCGCAAGAACTCCCTAACATGAAAGCAATATTCGATCAGGTCAGCGAGAAGAATGTAAGGATGTGTTGGAATTGCAACGACCAGGACTTACTTGCACCAGGATTGGAAGCGAACTTTAATAGTGTGAAGAGATGGTTTGGAGATACGGTACATGTCCGCGAATTAAATATCGGAGACTACCCTTATGCCCAGTTATTCAAACTCTTTCATCAGATGCATTATGGAGGATGGATACTCATGGAAGCAAGAAC
>CAIUAN010000061.1 GCA_903897145.1 uncultured Bacteroidia bacterium
GCGAGGTCGCACCCTTCAATGAATTTAGCATAACCCTTGGCCACATCTTTAAATAAAGGGGCATCTTTCACGTCCTCATCGTAGATACCATGAATAGCAGAGACGAATGGCGGAATGGGCATTCCAGGATTAATACGTTGCAGCTTCTCCTCTTCACGACCATCAGGGTAGATTTTCAGCAGAGCGATCTCAACAATCCGGTCAGTGACCACATTGACCCCCGTAGTCTCAAGATCAAGAAATACGATAGGATTTTTCAGGTTAAGTTGCACGATTCAGGAAGATTTTAAAAATTAAAAGCCTGGCAGTTAAAATCCACCAGGCTTTAATATTGGGGGTTTAAAAAACTATGCGTTAATCATCATCGGCATCAACAGCATCAATACATCTTCATACTCAAGCTCTTTTTCAGCTGGAAGTAAAAGACCTGCGCGTGATGGATCAGAGAGTTTTAATTTAACATGTTCAGAAGAAAGATTAGACAAGATCTCCACTAAGAAGGTCGATTTAAAGCCAATTTCCATCGATTGTCCTTCGTATTCGCATTTAATGGTCTCAACAGCTGAAATTGCGAAGTCGATATCCTGCGCCGAAACAATTAATTCAGAAGGATTAAGTTTCAAACGAACGAGGTTACTAGCCTGATTAGCAAAGACAGAAACACGCTTAAGAGTTGTGAAAAATTCCACACGATCGATCACTAATTCGTTCGGATTATTCGTTGGAATAACCGAATTATAGGCTGGATATTTACCTTCTACCAAACGACAAACTAGCTTAAAACCGTTTAACGTAAAGAAGGCATTCTTATCATCAAATTCTAATTTTACATCTGAGTCTTCTCTTGGAAGCAAACTTTTCAATAAGGATGCAGGTTTCTTCGGTAAGATAAATGAGGCCTTATCGGTATATTTAACATCGTTCCGTTTATATCGAACTAATTTATGCGCATCAGAGGCGACAAAAGCAATCTCTTCGGTAGAAAGCTCCACAAAAATACCGTTCATCACTGGACGAAGCTCATCGTCGGCTGTCGCAAAGAGTGTTTTATTTATCCCTGCAAGTAGCAGATCATGAGGCAAATTAAGCGCATTATGATTTTCAGCTAAGCTTGGCAAGGAAGGAAAATCTTCCCCGTTATGTCCAACGATTGAGAATTTACCATTCGCAGAAAGTATCTCAACGGCAAAAGTTTCAAGATCAATATTGAATGTCAAAGGCTGCTCTGGAAACTCTTTTAAAGTATCAAGCATAATTTTTGCTTGAACGGCAATCAATCCATCTGCAGCAGAATGTTCTAAATCTATCTTGGTAATCAAAGTAGTTTCCAAGTCGGAAGCTGTAATCAGCAACGTAGTACCTTCAATTTTAAACAAAAAATTATCAAGAATAGGCAAAGTATTCTTACTGCTAATAACCCGGCTAATGGCATTTAGATGCTTTAGCAATTCGGTACTTGAAACGACAAACTTCATCGGTATATTGGGTTTTATGTATTACTAAATGATGATTCAAACGATGCGATTACCAACCAAAGCTGGTTTTCATTTCCAACTAGAGGAATTTACGAATTTACAACTATTCAAACACTTTCCAATTTCAAATTAAAAAAAAATATAAAATTTCGTATTTTCAGACTAACTAAATTAAAAATCAACTAGATAGCTAATCCTCAAGATGGTGTGAAGAATATCGTCTACGGCGAAGGAATAAAAACAACAAACCGGCGCACAGAATAAGTATCACAGGGGCCAGCACATTGACAAGTTGCCACATCGACTTATTTTCACGCAAGCGCACTTTATCGATAAGTCGCATCTGCATGGCACGCGATCGAAGTTCCATCAAACCAGAATCGTCGCAGAGGAAATAGATCGAGTTAACCAAAAACTCCTTATTGCCAAAAGTTACATTCGAAATTTTATCATATCCTAAAGGTAAAGGTAAATATTGTCCTGCACTAAAAGTCACTTTATTGGCTATCAAGGCGCCATCAGAAACGAAGATCATCTTTGACGGCTTACCTTCTGCAATCAGCTTAAAATCACCAGGAAGACCCAGATTACTATTCATCCTATTTTTAAATACGGAGTTAAATGATCCCTCCACAAGCACGCCAGTGGGAATCCATTGTCTTGTAAATAAGCTTCGTGCTGGCGGAGCATCGATCATACCAAGATTTACAAGCATTGGACTTTGGTTTGATCGCGCATACGACGAGGAGGTTAACAACACCGTTTTCTTCACCGAAGTAGACTCTCCAACAAAATCGATCGAGCTAACAAATTCAGACAATACGCGATTTACATTTCGCCCAATTGAGTGTTGCTGAGAAGGGAATAACAAGGGCGAGAAATACCAAGGCGCCATTGAATATTTCGCAGGCTGTCCGATGGCAGCCGTATTGACTTTTATTTTCTGACATTCAACATCTTGAATTAAATCAGAATTATACCGAACCCCATAATGAAAAAATTGATCTTTCAGATTAAGATCTCTTGGGAAAGCCAATGTTGACATCCCATTGGATAAACTATCTAAGCTTACACTCACGGGGTCGACGAGCCAAAGAATACGACCTCCTCGCATCAAAAACTGATCAACAGCAAACTTATCACGCTCAGAAAAGGGCTTGATAGGATTAGCAACCACTAAGCATTTAAAACTATCAGGATTCGCCAGCAGCTCATCGCTTGTTACACGCTTAACATCGAATCGATCTGAAAGAGTGTTTGAAATATCGCGAACCTGAACCTCTTCAAGCTCATCATGACCCGTAAGAAAAGCTAAATTATCTCTCTTGGCTTGAAAGATGATTTTTAAGCCTCTAGCAATCTCATATTCGAGAAGTTCCACAGACCGAATTAGATTTTCTTCGTCGCGAAGATAAGGGTCGTTTTTCAATAGATTAAGCGCTAAAGTCTTTCCATTCGCACGTAGAATCAAACTCGGGAAAACCGTTTTATTGGTAATTCCGCGATCGGTGTTGATGCGAAGATTTATTGGAGCGATTCCAATCTTCAGTAGGCTCTCCTGAAATTTCGTCTTATCTTCAACTTCATAAGGGTTGGTAACATGTATAACAAATGGCTGATTAGAACTAGTTTTAATATCACGCAATTTTTCGACAATGGATGTTTGCAATTTCAGAAATCCAGGAGGTATATCGCCTGCTAATAAAATTTCAGCATCTACGGGTGAATTAATTGCCTTTACAAGATTATTTGTTTGCTCTGATAACGTATATCTTTTTTCAGCCGTGAGATCAATTCTGAAAAAGTTAGTCTGAGCAAACCAAACGCCCAGACTAAAGAAAAGAATATAAGTTCCAAGGTGAATACCTGCGCGATTTTTGGCAACCCTTCCCCACTCCAATACAATTCGAGCTAACAGCACAAAGAAGCCTGTTATTAAGATAAAATAGATTAGATCGCGACTATCAACAACGCCTCGACTTATCGACTCATAATGAACATCGACACCTAAAAGTGCAAGGTTCGTGGACACAGATGATGGCAATGGAAGTTGAGATAAGAATCCAAAGCCAGCATACCAGATAAAACAAAGAAATACTGCACTCAAAAAAGCAACTATCTGATTATCTGTCAATGAAGAGGTGAAA
The DNA here is from genome assembly GCA_903897145.1 of uncultured Bacteroidia bacterium. Lineage (GTDB taxonomy): Bacteria > Bacteroidota > Bacteroidia > Bacteroidales > Prolixibacteraceae > JAAFHB01. The sequence goes on from CAIUAN010000061.1 coordinate 3,623, forward strand.
ATTCCAATTGACAAATAAATTACAGCAAGCCAGAGAAGTCCAAGGTAGCTTCCCCAGGTAGCTCCAGTATCTATGCACCCAACTGGATTTCCCAATTTATAGATGCTAAAAAAATAGATCAATGTGGGTAATAGGGTGATCAGCACCACGCAAAACGCAGCTAAAAATTTCGATAGCACCAGTTTTAATTCTGAAAGAGGCCGGGAGAGAAGAAGTTCCATCGTTCCACTACGTTTTTCTTCAGCAAATAAGCGCATAGTGACAGCAGGAATCAGAAAAAGATAGATCCAAGGAGCGATATCAAAGAACCCACTCAACGAGGCATAACCACCATTAATTAAATTAAAATTCCCTGGAAATACCCATAAGAAAAGTCCGGTCAAAATTAAAAACAACACGCAAACCAAGACTCCCATGATGGAACCAAAGAATTGCGTAATCTCCTTTTTGAATAAACTTAACATCTGCTAATTATTTATTTGTCAGTAATTCGACCATTAATTTTGCTGCGCGAGAGGCGCAACCAGGACCATCTAAGGCAGTCAAAACTTCAGCATAACCTTGTAGCATCGTCTCACGATAGTTTGCATCCTTTAAGATAAGGTTAAGCTCTGCCTCCACGGTTTTTGGGGTGCAGTATTGTTGAAATAACTCTTTCACAATCTCACGTCCTCCGATCAAGTTAACCAAGGATATATATGGGATCTTCACCAATTTATCTTTCACCCAGGTTCCAAATCGACCAGCCTCAATCCGGTAGCAAACCACTTGTGGAACACCAATAAAAGCGGTCTCAAGCGTGGCGGTCCCAGAAGCAACCAAGGCAGCGGTTGACTGCTGCAACAAATCGTAAGTCTGATCAAAAACCACAGGTATTGGTGTTGAGCCCAACACCTCATCGTAAATAGCTTGCGACTGTGACGGAGCTCCAGCAATCACAAACTGATAAGCAGGAAAGCGAAATGAGACTTCCGCCAATACAGGTAAAATTCGTTTAATCTCCTGCCTTCTGCTGCCTGCTAATAAGGCTATTATAGGCTTTTGTGACAGGTTATTTCTAGTAATATATTGATCAAATGTCTCATTCTGATTTGGGCGAGTTGTTAACTCATCAACAGTAGGGTTTCCAACATAGCGAATGGGATAATTGTATTTGGCATAAAAGGCTGTTTCAAATGGGAATATTGTAAACATCTCATCGACAAACTCCTTAACTTTATGAACCCTTTTGGTTTTCCAAGCCCAGATCTTAGGCGAGATATAATAGTAAACTTTAATATCATTTCGTTTTGCAAAAGAGGCCATCCTAAGATTAAATCCTGGATAATCGACCAAGATTAAGACGTCGGGGTTAAAATCAAGTAATTTTTTTTCTGCCAATTTAAAATTGCGCCTTATCTTATTCAAATTCAAAAGAACTGGTAGCAGACCCATGAAAGCCATCTCACGATAGTGCTTCAGCAAAGTTCCTCCCTCTGCTTCCATTAAATCACCTCCAAAAAATGAAAATTCTGCAGCCGTATCTTCGCGCTTAAGCTCCCTCATTAAATGGGAGGCATGCAAATCGCCGGAAGCTTCACCTGCAATAATAAAGTATCTCATGAAAGGGCTTTTTATGATTAAACGCTAGCAAAAAGCGTTCTAAATTAGAGTGTAAATTTGAGAATAAAAATTACAATACCGATAAGAATCGTTGCAGCAAGAACACCCCTGCCAGAGCTATATCGACTGCTATTAATCAGAAGCATAAAAGGTGCCAAGTTTGGCAATACAGATAAACTTAAGA
>CAIUAN010000062.1 GCA_903897145.1 uncultured Bacteroidia bacterium
CCAAACCTCCCATTTTTAGATATGCTTGACATGAATGTCATCCGCAACAACCGCTGGCGCTGTGATCATGGTTGGGACATTGATCTCGACGACGGCTCGAGCTGGTACCAAATATACAACAATCTGCTGCTCAATGGAGGTCTTAAACTGCGAGAAGGATACAACCGAATTGCCACCAACAACATCATTATCAACAGCGGTCTGCACCCACACGTGTGGTATACCGACAGCAAAGATGTTTTCAAAAACAACATCGTCTTTATGGCATACCAGCCAGCAATCATGAATAGATATATCGCTATTAACGGACAATGGGGCAAAGAGCTAGACTATAATTTCTATGCCTCAACGCGCGAAGTGATGTTGAAATATAGCGCTAACCAATGCGATAAAAATTCCATCAATGGCGACCCACTATTTGTCGATGCAGCCAATGGTGATTTCAGAGTGAAAGATGGCTCACCAGTTTTAGCCCTTGGGTTTCACAACTTCCCAATGAACCAATTTGGGGTCGTGAAAAAAAGTCTTAGAGCGATTGCCAAAAAACCCGAGATCCCTCAAATAGATCTAAAACCAGCTGACGCGATTCAAAGACCCGTAAACTTTACCTGGATGGGAGCCACCATTCATGAGCTACGAGGCAGCGAAGCTTCGGCCTTTGGAATAAGCTTTGACACAGGTGGAATTGTTATCAGTCAAATTCAAAAATCTGACACCAGACTTCAAGCTGGCGATTTGATTGTAAGCATCAATAAAAAACCGATAAAAACGATGCAAGAGTTCAAAGATTACCTTAAAAAAGAGGCCATTAACACCCATCACGACATTCAGGTAAGCCGAAATCAAGCAAAAATAAGTCTGTCGGTCGACCATGCACTCCCCACAAACGTAGAAGCAGCGCCATAAATCAATGAGGGAAAAAATTGATAGAGCAGATTTAAAAATAAAAGAATATTTTTCGCCTAAAGATCAGAATAAACTTAAATTTGCACCCGCTGGTGTTTGATAAACCAACAACACCTTCAAGGGTTATAAAATCAAGCGTTTAAAACCTTTAGCGATCTAGTTAACCAAGGGGATTTGGTTCGAGAAATCGACCTAATTCATAGGTATAAAAATTTAAAGTAGATTTTTTTGAATGACAGAGCTTAGATTAGAATTTTTCCTTAAAACTTCACCCACAGTTTTATTCAGTCGGATTAGTACGCCATCAGGAATGGCCGAATGGTTTGCCGACAATGTCAAGATCGATGGTAAGATATTTACCTTTATCTGGGGGACAAGCGAGCAACAAGCAGAGGTCTTAAGTATGGTCCCTAATGTTTCGATCAGTTTTAGGTGGTTAGATCAAGAACCTGACTCCAAATTTGGGTTCAATATCGTCCAAGATGAGCTTACCGGTGACGTTGCTCTTATCGTGATCGACCATGTGGATGAGTCTGATGTTGAAGACACCCGAAACCTTTGGGTTTCTCAAGTCGCCAAATTAAAACATATGATTGGCTCGTAGATTTTATCGCCCCTAAAATCCTAAAAAAGATGTAACTTTGCTTCCGTTTCGGAAACCCATGGCATGAAGCGTCTGCATCTCTATATTGTTAAAAGTTTTATTGGACCTTTCTTTGTAACACTGCTCATCTCTTTGTTCGTGTTACTGATGCAATTCCTTTGGGTATACCTCGACGAACTAGTCGGCAAAGGACTTGATTTCAGCACAATACTTGAATTTATCGTTTACACCATGGCCATGCTTATGTCGATGGCTTTGCCTCTGGCGATGCTGCTGGCCTCTATCATGACCTTTGGAAGTCTGGGTGAAAACAACGAACTGCTGGCCATGAAAGCAGCTGGAATCTCGCTCTACCGCATTATGAAACCGGTAATTGTCCTCAGCATCTTGCTCACATTTGGCTCCTTTTACTTCTATAATCAAGTTATTCCGGTCTCGTATAAAAAGTTAATTGCCCTGATGTCAAGCATCCGACAATTGCGACCAGAGATCATTGTCAAGGAGGGAATATTCTCGAACGACATTGATAACTATTCAATTAAGGTTGGTCGCAAAAAGCCCAATGGAGAGATGCTTTACGACATTATGATTTATGATCATACCGATGACAAAGGGAGTACCATCGTGACGGTGGCTGATTCTGGGACGATGAAGATCACCAAAGACAAGAAATACATGATCCTGAACCTCTATTCAGGGCAGACAAATACCGAACTTCAATCAAACAATAACAATAAACCTACCTATCCCGCACGAACGGATAAATTCACAAAAGAGTCGATCTTTACCGTGCTGCAAGGGATGGAATTAGAGCGCAAAGACGAGAGTATTTTCAAGAATCAAAACCGAGCCCTGACGAATGATCAGCTGGTTTATTATGTTGATTCGATCGCCCGATTACTGGAGAAAAAGCGCATCGAACAATGCTTGTCGTTTAGCTACATGCCACCTCTGGCCATTAATATCGCGCGACTTTCACGAAAAGATACCGCCAAGATCGTGAAACCAGTGCTAACTAAATATGTAAACATCGACTCGGCATTCACGCATGGAACAGCCAATGTTCGATCGGGAACCATTAATACGGCGTTAAACAATGCCCGCAATAATTTGCGATTTATTCAACAGAATGAAGAAGTGATCGTTTCAACAAAAAGAAATATAAATCGATTCGATATAGAGTGGCATAAAAAGTACACCTTTGCTATCGCATGTCTGATCTTTCTATTTATCGGGGCACCATTGGGGGCTATCATCCGAAAAGGTGGCCTAGGAATGCCAATAGTCATCTCGGTGGTCCTATTTATTTTCTATTGGATCATCAGTACAACGGGAGAGAAATTCTCGCGTGAAGCTTCCGATAGCGTCTGGAGCGGAGTCTGGCTTTCAACCTTTATTTTTATGCCATGGGGAATCTTCCTGACCTATAAAGCAGCCAACGACTCAGTCGTTTTTAACATACATGCATGGGGCGATTTCTTTAAAAGAATCTTCCGAATTGGGAAAAAGAAAGAGCAAGAAACAAGCAATTAGCTTAGTAAAGCATATTATGAGTGAGATAAAATTAAATAGCATTGAAGAGGCCGTAGAAGACCTTCGCAATGGGAAACTAGTCATCGTTGTCGACGATGAAGATCGCGAGAATGAAGGTGACTTTATTGCTGTCGCTGAATTAATAACCCCGGAGATGGTCAACTTTATGGCCACCGAAGGACGAGGACTTATCTGCGTGGCCTTAACAGAGGAACGCTGCCAAGAGCTCGAACTGGATATGATGGTTGGAACAAACACCTCCCTTCACGATACCCCATTTACCGTCTCGGTAGATGCAGTAGGCGACAATGTCACCACGGGGATATCGGCCCACGATAGAGCGGTAACGATTCAAAAACTTGCCGATCCTGCGACAAAGCCAAGTGAGCTTGGTCGTCCAGGTCATATCTTTCCGTTAAGGGCTAAAAGCCGCGGTGTACTGCGTCGTGCAGGACATACCGAAGCAACTGTAGACCTAGCTCGACTTGCGGGCAAAGAGCCTGCAGGAGTGCTAGTAGAGATCATGAATGCCGATGGCTCGATGGCTAGACTGCCTGAGCTCTATGAGATCGCACAGAAATTCAATCTTAAGCTTATCTCCATTGAAGATTTAATCGCCTATAAGATCGATAAAGAGAGTCTGATCGAACAAGGCGAAGAGGTTCGACTACCGACCACCAATGGCGACTTCCGCTTGATCCCATTTTTGCAAAAATCAAACGGCATCGAACATATTGCGCTGATCAAAGGCGAATGGGAACCCGACGAGGCCGTATTGGTTCGCGTACACTCCTCTTGCGCGACTGGCGACATCTTTGGATCGTTGCGTTGCGAATGTGGTGATCAGCTGCATAAAGCGATGGAGTTGATTGAAGAAAATGGCAAAGGGGTGATCGTATATATCCAACAAGAGGGTCGCGGCATCGGACTGATGAATAAAATAAAAGCGTATAAACTTCAAGAGCAAGGGATCGACACGGTCGATGCAAATATCCATCTGGGTTTCGACCCCGATGAGCGCGACTATGGCGTAGGAGCTCAGATCTTATGCAACCTAGGGGTTCACAAGATGCGTTTACTGACGAATAATCCAGTTAAACGGGTGGGTCTTGAAGGATACGGCTTAAAAGTGGTGGAGTCGATTCCAATTATCATCCAATCGAATCCGCATAACGAGGTTTACATCAAAACCAAACGTGATCGGATGGGCCACTCGTTGTGATAACTTAAACTGTTGAGTTATGACTGATGATATTGAATACCGAAGCGAAGAAGATTACGTTGTCAGAGAGGGTGTCGATTATATCCTTTCAAAAGATGGCTATCGAATTATGACTGAGCATTTTCTTATCCGAAGAGGCTACTGTTGCGGCAATGGCTGTCTAAACTGCCCCTATTTCCCTAAGGCGATTAAAGGAAATACCAATCTTCGTTAATACAAAAAAATAAGAACGACCTACTGATGAGCGGAAAAAACCTACGGATTGTCTTTATGGGAACTCCTGAATTTGCAGTCACGAGTTTAAAAGCGCTGGTCGAAAATAACTACCAGGTCGTAGGGGTGATCACTGCTCCCGACCGTCCTTCTGGTCGCGGATTGCAGCTTCATGAATCAGACGTTAAGAAATATGCCGTGAGCGTTGGTCTTCCCGTCCTTCAACCCGAAAAACTTAAAGACCCTGACTTTCTTTCCCAGCTTGCTGCTCTAAACGCAGACATTCAGGTGGTGGTAGCCTTTCGAATGCTCCCCGAGGCAGTCTGGATGATGCCTCCAATGGGCACTTTTAACCTCCATGGCTCGTTATTACCAAATTACCGAGGTGCAGCACCCCTCAACTGGGCCATCATCAATGGTGACACTGAGAGTGGCGTGACCACCTTCCTGTTAAAACAAGAGATCGACACGGGACAAATTCTTTTCCAAGAGAAGGTGACCATATCGCCCGAAGAGAGTGTTGGGGATCTTCACGACAAGTTGATGGATATTGGTGCTCAATTGGTGCTCACCACCATCGAAGCCATTGCTAATAAACAGATTCAACCCATCGACCAATCTACTTTTACGTTAGATCCGATTCGGCTGCATGCACCTAAGCTATTTAAGGGTGACGGGAAGCTCAACTGGAGCGACAACGCGCAAACGTTGGTCAACCGTATTCGAGGTCTGAGTCCCTACCCCACTGCATGGACCAATATCTATCTTGGTGAGGTTGAGACAGGATTAAAGATTTTCAAAGCAAAGGCCGAAGTTACTTCACATCCGCACCAGCCTGGCGCGTTATTGAGTGATAACAAAACCTTTTTAAAGATTGCCTGTGCCGATGGTTATGTGCAGCTACTAAACCTCCAGCTTGCCGGTAAGAAGCAGCTTGAGGTAGCCGACTTTTTACGCGGCTTTCCCCATAGCACAAGTTATATCGCTCGCTAAATCCTTCAACTTATTTCGCCACTGGGAGTCGCAACGAGATCTGCTGTCCCACCACCAATGTATCGGCGCGAGTCAGGCGGTTCTTATGATACAACGCATCCAAACGGATACCATACCATTGAGCAACCGTCCACATTGAATCGCCAGCTTTTAAGGTATAGACATCGTTACCACGAGGTGCCTTCGCACGTTTCTTCTTAAGATACACCAATGTTCCGGCCTCTAGGTCGGTGCCAGGAGGAACATCGTTGTAGCGATAAAGAGTCGATGGGTTCATAGCAAATTCATCGGCGATCTGATCGTAGGTATCACCCTGACGGGCAAAGAAAGCTTTCGCACCATTGCGACGTTCAATCCTGCGCACGAGTAGTGCTTCGTCGGCAACTTTCGATGGGAATTTGCCAAAGAATGATTTCCAGAACGATCGTTTCTCTTTCGTTTTGAAGCCATTCTTATCGTCGAGTTTATACAGTTCAAACTCATCGATGATCTTTAGCAGTCTTTCGGGATAGGTTGGATCGGTGGCATAGCCCGCTTTTTTCAGACCATAGGCCCAATTTTTATAATCTTTGATGTTATAATCGAATAGAAATTGATAGCGTGTGCCACCGGTGAGGAACTGAGAGTGATCGCGGTATGATTCGAGGGCGTTGTTATATTTCCGAAAGCATTCGTTCGGGGCATCGTCTGTTTTGCGTACTGAAGGTCCGTTCCAGTTTCCTTTACATTTTATTCCGAAGTGGTTATTGGCTTCGGTAGCGAGCGTTGAGTTGCCATTACTCGACTCTAGACAGGCCTGTGCCATAGTAATACTGGCAGGGATATGGAAGTCGATCATCTCACGTATAGCGATCTTAGAGTAGATTTGGATATATTCCTGACGAGTGACTTTCACAGGGGGGTTCGCGCCAAAGCCTAAGATAAACTGGCACAAGGCTACGACAAGTACGATGTAAAATTTCGAATGACTAGTATTTGGACGAATGCTCATAGTTGAGTTTAGATTTGGTTTCAAATTTATAAAAATTGAGGGCACTCACCCCGTCTGTCGACTAATGAAAAAGAAGTACTTTTGAACAATGTTTAATAAGCCGATTATGAAAGAGCGATCCATTCAGATTAACTACATTGAATATCAAGGGCTAAGCACGTTATCGCCATCCGACCAGGAGCTTATTTTGCGAGCGCGTGAGGCGGCCCAAGGTGGTTATGCGCCTTACTCGGGTTATCGCGTTGGTGCGGCGGTTTGTTTAGACCATGGCGAGGTTCTTACGGGGAATAATCAGGAGAATGCAGCCTATCCTTCGGGGATGTGTTCGGAGAGGACGGCTCTATATTATGCGGCCTCGCAGCATCCCGACAAGGCAGTGGTGGCAATGGCGGTGAGCGTTTTAGATCGGCAAGGGCAGTTAGCGATGGCGAAACCTTGTGGCGCCTGTCGGCAGGTTTTAGCGGAGAGTGAAGATCGAGGAGGTCATCCGGTTCGCATTTTGTTAGATGGGCCCGACACGATACTTTTGCTCACGGGTGTTGATTCGTTATTACCGCTTCGGTTTACGCGTGATGATCTTTGATTTTTAGACGGTTTTCGGGGATTCAGGTAGGATAAGATTGATTTTTTTGGAATTAAATCGATTGAAAAGGGTAAAAAACATTTCGCACAAAAGAATATTGGATTATCTTTGCACCTCGCATTTACCAAAATGCCCGGGTGGCGGAATTGGTAGACGCGCTGGACTCAAAATCCAGTGATAGCAATGTCGTGTGGGTTCGATTCCCACCCCGGGTACAAAAAAGCTTCGATAACCAGTTAGGATTATCGAAGCTTTTTGCTTGTATAGACGAACGAAAGATGAAATTAAAAATCCACGGTCATTCTTAATTGTTTCCCGAATCCCTCCCGAAAGATTCGCATTAAGGTTGTTAACCGAATGTCGGATGCATCATTTTCAATTCGAGAGATATAGTTTTTCGTGGTTCCACATTTAGCGGCGAGTTGTTCTTGTGTCATCCCTTGTTGTTTACGCAATTCTTGAAGCATCGCCCCAATCTTAAAAGCCTCGAAGCCCTCTTCAAAATCTTCGCGTTCAACAGTTCCTCTTTGACCATACTGAGAATCCAGATGGTCGTTTAAGGAGATCAAGTTATCTGATTGCTTTTTCATCGAAATATTGTTTTTTTAATTTTTCAGCTAATTCAATTTCTACTCTTGGTGTCTTCTGCGATTTCTTATGAAAACCGTTTAGTAGGATTATAAGACGACCCTCATCAAAAAAACTAAAGACTCTATAAATATCACTGCCCACTTCTACTCGAACTTCAAAGAGTCCATTGGTATTCTCCAAGTATTTAAAATACTTTATGGGAACTCTATCAATAATAGCAATAAGTTTTAAAGTCCAGTTGAATTTTCTTTGTACCTCTGGCTTAAGAGCTTTGAAGAAATCTAAATAATAGCTTTTATAAAAATAAACCTCTCTTATGAAATCTTCCTTCACGAATCAAAGTTACCTAATTAGACAACAAATTGCAAGTAATTAGACGATTATTTTAGTTGGAAATTGAAAAGACAGCCTAATCAGCAACGAAAAAACTTACGAGTATGTCAAAACCTGCTCGTGACAACGTTTAAAATTGTATTTTCACAAGCGGAGGAACAGAGTTCACTTACAAAACGTAAGAATATCTCGCCAAATATCAAAATCAAGAGAACGATATCCGAGCATTGATTTATGCTTACGATCTAACCTTTCTAATTAGTCCGTATAGCTGTATCTAAACTAAATTGCAAAAGATCATAATCATGAAATTTATAAAACACAAGATTCTATTATTTCTGCTGGGGGTGTTCTCTCTTACTGGATTTGCCCAAAATCCGGGGTTCAAGCATCGTGGATTCTATCTGCACGAAGGGTGGTTTTTCAAGTACCCATTTGCTGTCAGGACTTGGGAGCGTGCAGATTTTGCAAAGATGTTTCAACTGATTCAGCGGATGGGTTACGACCAGGTAGGCATCTGGCCCATGCTCGAAGCGATACCCATGCCATTGAGCAAGGTTGATTCCCTGGCCTTAAGTGCATTTAGAGGAACGATTGACGATGCACATGCCGCGTTGTTGGAATGCTGGTTGGCGCAGTGTCCTAATCTGACCCCTGATCCTTCCATCTCAGCAAAACCATGGAACCAAAGAAACCCATACCATGTATGGAAGAATATACGGTTAGATGATCCCAAAGAGGCCCTTCCTTATCTGGCACATCGCTCCAAGATGTTATCGATCCTCAACAATGCGGATGCCTATATTACAATCGATGGCGATCCGGGGGGTTACGAAGGAGCCAAGCCTGAAGAGTGGCTGAAAGTATTTCTCTCCGACCGTGCTGCCATAAACCGGTATGGTGTAAATCCATCCAAACAGCGTCTCATCCCCTGGGTCTGGTGTGGCTGGGGGACTAAAAGTGTCTGGGGAGGCAATCCAAACAATCCACCTACACGGATCAAACCCTATTCCATTGGTCCGATGAAGCTATTTAAAACGGCGATGCCCGAACCTTGGGAGATGCTTCCAGGCAGGTCGCACCGCACCGACTGGGCGAATGGCCGGGTGAATGTTGAACTGGCCGATTCTTTAGGACTGATGAACCGATCGACAATCTTATGCTACGAAGCCATTGAGTTTGAGCCAACACCTCCGGCTGCCATATTGCAATTCGATCATATCCGCCGCATACTGAGGGAAGAGTCTAAATTTGCGGCAACTGCCAAAGGTGTATTTGGGAATGCCCAACAGCCGGTTATGGTCTTGCCCAATATCTATTTTTTTGCACGGGGAGCGGCTGACCTGACCTATCTCAACAAATCGAACGAAGAAATCTTAACCGACTTTGCTAATTTCCTTGGTGGCCCTTCGAAGTTGTTGATTCCAGCTTGGGATTGTCTGCAACGGGATCTTCAATCGCTTCCTACTGATTTGCATCAACGACTGCGGTCTATCAGGCTGACCAGTGAAGCGGCACAGTTCATTCCAGGAGGGCCCGAACGTTATCTCGAAATCCTAGCCCAGCAGGCCGAGAGTCGTATTAAGTTATTACAAGCTATCGCGAAACCGGCCCTTTCTGATGAGCAGGCAGCAAAAAATATGGCGGATGGCATTACCGCATTGGTAAATTGGTGGAATGTGCATCAATATGTGGTCAGTGAAACGGAGGTGGAATTCAAATGGAATTTTGTGCACAATTCACAAGTCTCGATACTTGCAAAATGGTGCCGGCAAAACATCAAAAACAGCGCACTTGTTTCAAAGCTAGCGACAGATCTTTTAACTAAAAATCATGTTTTGACTGAAGCGCAGGCTCTGCAAAGGGTGAACGAATTGATGTCTAAATAAGCACTCTTTTAGGTTTTTTGTCTTCAACGGTGTAGGCCGCTTCAGAAGGTGCAATAGGTGGAATTATAGTGCTGAAACTTGTAGCTGGCAAGATTAAAATTTTATTTTTACTAACTCTCTATCAGGCATTTATAATTCATTAAGCAAATGAAAATAACTTACAAAATATACAAAAAGAAGGTTGTTGTAGAAGATTCTATTGTGACCTGCGATGATGAATTTCTAAAGGAAACAATAGAGATGCTACTTAAAACGAGTTCATATTCTCCCCATCAAGGTTTTTATCCGGTGTTGCATGACTGCTTCGGAAAGGATTTAAAAGTTATCAGTATGGAGGCAGGAAAAGATGAAGAAGACATTCAATACTAGTAAATAGTTATAGCAGCATTGACCGAATTGCATTCTTTTAAACGCAATAGTCCAGACGCATCCTATTCCGCTGGGCACTCCCTGATGCTGGGGAGTTTGGTTCCGATAATTATCGGAATGGTTGCAAACAGAAGAGATAAGAAAGAAGTTGAAAATCCTTAATAGCAAAAACTGCTCATGACAACTTTAAATTTGTAACTTCACAACACATTCACCTACATATCTAATATTTCTACAAATGAAAATGACCGTTAAATTATATGGCGAGTTGATCGTTATAGATGATGGGAAAGTAATCTGCGAAGACGAAGGAATAAAAAGTTTTGTTGAGTTTGCACTTAACTTTGAGGAATCTAAACCACAGGACGGATATTATTATTCGTTACTGAATTGGTACAAGGATGAAATAGAAGTTATAAAATTGGAAGGAACGGAAGAGGAAGAAAACGAAGTTTATTAATAAATAAATATTATGACGGCACTAAACTGCTATTTTAAAAGTAATAAATAAGATTAGTTCTACTTATTTAACTTCATACCGCTCAGAGTTATCTGAAAACTTAAAAACACTTTTTTTAATCACTTTCGAATGAGAATTCTTTGTGGAGATCTCAATCAGATTGTATTCATTATTATCTGGAATTAGCTTTAAGGACATCTCATCTATAAAACCGTTCTTTTCACCATGAGCACCAACGGTGGAATGAAAATAAGTATAAGAAAATATCTCATGTAGACCATAGTACGAGGTCAAGCTATAAAATGATATATATCCACTATTATACCCTTGACCACCTTCAATTGCCGATTTTAATTTTAGACAATACTTGTCTTTCCCTAATTTCACGATTGCCATTTTACCATCCAACTTACCCCATTGGCCAAACGAAGTAAAGTTCTTTCTGAATTCAAATATTTCCCAATTCTGTTTTGATTCTTTTTTGAATATTGCAATGCCTAGTCTTGGGGCACATGCATGACATTCACTTCTTGATTTATCTTGGTATTCATATGTTGCAAAAATCATTGTAGCATATTTAACTTGACCAATGGTAAAATACATTGTTGTGTCTAATCCGGAATGACAGTAGCCGTCTGATGAAGCAGGAAATCTCATCCGATACAATTTCTTCCTTTGCTTATATGCCGTAAAGTTTGTTTACCATGGCGTATATTTTAAGGAAAGAATTAAATCAAATTCTTCTTTACCTAATTTTATTACTGCTAATCTCGGTTGTTTAATAAGCCCTATATTCTCCAATCCTTTTGTTGCTTTTATTACGCTTAAATCAATAGGTGTATTGAGGCTGTCAATGGGTTCAAATGTTACAGAAATCCAACGTATATCATCAGTTGTTTTATCTTGATGTGCTTCTTCAATTACTTTCATTTTACCCATGATGCAGTTGCCTTCCTGGCTATGATAAAACAAAACTTCATCTCCAATTTTCATTTCTTTTAGGTTGTTTCTTGCCTGTGCATTGCGAACCGAATAAATTTCAAACTTCCCGTTACGCAACACATCTTGCCAACTATATCTAAATGGTGCAAATTTTACTAGCCAGAAATTCATACTATTCTATTTTAGACCATACAATTCCAAATAATCATCACTCTTACCCAATGCCCGTAAATTGGCTTTTTGGGCAGCCGAAAGTTTAGCATACCTTCTGGCATACCAATTTTCTACTTCTTGCACATCCTCGGCATTAAGCCCATAGGATTCATACACCAATTTGTCTATTTCTATTTGCTCGTGGCTGGCGTAATCATATCGGGGATTGGATTTTTGTTTTTTGATAATTATTCTAACAAGTTTAGTCAAAGTTTCTTCTTTGATGATTGAAATAACCAATTCTTTTAACTCATCTACTTGTGCATGTACCGTATGTCCGATAAAAACTTTGCCAAAATATCTTGTCATTTTGGAGGAGAGGACGCCTGATAAATTTTCCATGGAAAAGTAATTCTGAAAAATCATCGAACCCTCGGTATCAAATGTTGAAATTGCTCCAATTCTAAAAGTTGGGCTATAAACTCCCGTTCGTGAAAAAGAAATGGAAGGAGTAAAATACTTATCAGGACTTCTGAATACTGCACAAGGTGTATTTTCGTATGTTGCCTTAATTATTTTATCTTCTCCGTATTCTCTAATTCTCTTGGCTATTGTATATGTTTTCATCCTTTTTACTGCCCATTCACTCCAATCAATAAAATAATTTGTTGGTACATAATAATTGGGCATCCACCCACCTTCTGCATCACTTTCACCACCTTTATCATAAGGGATAATATACCTTCCTTCAAAATACCTTTCACTTTTTGTATTACCCTTGCTTATTCCTTTTTCAATTACGGCTAAACGTAGTTTGTCATCCTTCCTTATCTTATCTAAATCAACATCAGTCAATAAAAATTCTTTGTAATCTTCAATGCTTCTATAATTGCCTCTGGCATCAGGGTTTTGAAATAAATAGGCGTTGTTATCACCAGTAGCTAGGCCCTGCTTCACATCTGCTGTATCCCCCAACTTTACCACCTCAATCACTTTCCCATTCATTGCTATTTTACGCACCTGCACTTGTTTTCCTCCAATTTCTTTCAGTTCTTTTTTTAGGTCTTTGCCATTATCTTTCATCAAAGCAAAGAGTTTAGGGCTTGCCACAAAAAAAGGCAGGTTGCTGTTGGTTTTAATGAGAGCTTGTGGGTAATAATAAATGGCGTACTCTTCATTGGAAATATTGGTTTTTGCACTTTCAAAATCCACCCCTTTGGTTAGGTTCAGTACTTCTATAAAATGTTCATAGTTGTCGTGTATGCTTATGTTAGTAAGGTCTGCCACCAAGCAAATGTGGTTGTCATCAATTTCTCTTTGGTTATTGCGTTCGGCAATCATTACCACCGTATTTACTGTTGCATTAAAAGTATCGGGATGCACACGAAGCATTTTGTGAACATAGTTTTGCATCAAGTGCTTACGCAGTTTTAAATGGCTTTTTATGGTCATAAATGTGTCGCTTACAATGTATGCCAATACGCCACCGTTTTTGAGTGGTGTGGTTTGGTTATAGCTATTTAAAAAACGGGCAATAAAAGCACCGTATGGGTCTTTGCTTTCAATATCTAATACATTGCGTACTTCATCGCTTATTTTAGTGCCACCATAAGGTGGATTGCCAATAATACAATCAAAGCCACCTGTTTCGGATAGTTCGGGGTAAAAGAAATCCATATTAAAAAAAGGTGCTGCCAATGTGCCGTGTGTAAACCAATGGCGGAGCAATTCTTTATTCTGCCCTGCAATGCGTTTGCCTGTTACCTGAAAGGAAAAAGAGGGGAAAGCAACATCGAGTACATCTATTATTTCGTCACCAATAGATTGTCTTTCTTTCTGCGAAATATCGGGCTGGTAGTATCGGGCTCTTGCATCTATTAATTTTGAAATAGCATCTTTGCTGAACAAGTCAGGTTGGATATTTTTTAAGCTATCGGCACAAATAATTTTTGTTTCGATGTTAGGCATGGGAGTTATGCCTTTAACTGTTTTAATTGTTCAGGCCATGTAACGTCATGTAATCCGCATATCAATTTTTTCCCGTCGATTTCTATTAGTTTTAAACTTTTACTATAGAAATTTATAGAACTAATTTCACTTATCTCGCCCAAATGAAATTGCCAG
>CAIUAN010000063.1 GCA_903897145.1 uncultured Bacteroidia bacterium
GTTGCTTTGGATTTGACGTGAGGAGAACATTCTGATATCCCTTTTGACGATTAGCCTTTAAATCACTTCCAAGCAAATCGAAGTTTTTATTAAATACAGGCTGTTTTGTTGTATTAAAATCAAGAATCGTTGGTGCAGTAAAATAACCTGAGGTACTAAATTCTAAGCAAGGAAAAGGATCTAACCCACTTTTAAACTCATTAGACGAAATCACTAACTTAGAGGTATCCGCTGCACCTATTCGAGTATTAGCCTCCTGATAGAGTGTTTTTAATTGAACACCTAGGTAGGTAAAGTTCGGGGAAACGATTACCGTTTTATCCTGAAGAAAATCGAATAACGATACGCGCTCCTCTTCTGGCAACCCCTCCTGAATATTTGGGATAATTGAAATGCGTGTCAGGGGCTGTTTAGAGATCTGATCTTCAATGTCGAATGTTCGAATAGAGTCAACCACATCGCCAAAGAAATCGATACGATATGGGTCTTCATTGGAATAGGAGAAGATGTCGACGATAGATCCTCGGAGTGAATATTGACCAGGTTCATAAACAAATTCAACCCGCTCAAAACCATATTCATGCAATACCTCTTGAATAAAAGAGATAGAATATTTTGCCCCTATCTGAATTTGCAGTGTATTTTTCTCTAAACCAACTTGGGAAATCACTTTCTCCATCATGGCCTCGGGATAAGTTACCACGATGTAACCTGTCTCCTTCATTGAAAGCCTATTCAGAACATCGGTGCGAAAAATTATATTTTCACTATCGATCAGCTCATGCGCAATGCTTCTGCGAAATGAAGATGGAAAAAACAACACTTTTTCGGAAAGTCCTAACGCATTTAAATCATCACAAAAGTAGGCAGCCTCTTCCCGATCATTTAAAATAGCCAATGCAGAGAAGGAACCTATTTGATAACTAGATGCTAAAAGAACAGCAGATGCTGATCCAGTCAATCCGGAGAGCGCCAATTTAGGAGCCTGTGCGGCATCCATTTTCACACGTAATCCAATCACCGAGGGATGATTGGCATAAATTTGATGTAGTTCGTTTAATTCCAAAATTAACTTTTCACAGACAGGGAGGCAAAAGTACGAAAATATAGGACTTAATCAGCTCAGAGATATGAACAAATGAGTCTTAAAATAGGAGTGAAAGTAGATTAGCAAAGGGCAAAAACAGATACAAAGTCAAGGTTTATCCATTTAGTTTTGTATATTGAATTTTTTGGCAGACTTTTTGTTTATAAACGAATGTATCAATAAAGATCTACAACCATGAAAACAATTCTACACCATTGCGAGAATCGACTAACAAGGTTTAGCTTCTTAACGATCTTGCTTTTAACAGGCATCACCTTGCAAGGTTTTTCACAATCACAAGCAAAGAGTGATCTTCTCAAAATGATTGACGAAGATCGAACCACCATTGAAGTGATTGCAAGTGCTGATAAAAACATACAGGCTGATTTGCTACTTGTGGCACAAACGCCAGATTTACTTGGCAGCATTGAAGAGCTGCAGCAAAAGTCACAAACTCAATTTAAATTAATTATTGATCCCTATGATCGTCCGGCTCAAACGGCCTTGTATGAAATGGCGCGTTATCCCGATCTTATAGCTGAAATAGTATCTAAAGGCAAGCCAAGCCAGTCATTAATTGAGAATATTGTTTTAAAGTATCCTCAAGATATTCAAGAAACAGCGAGAAAAAACGGACTAAAAAACTTTGATGCTTTAGTTCGGATTGAGCATATAAATGTCCAAGTCGATAAAGCTTTCACTGAATTACTCGACCCTTATTCAAAGAAAGTTCATGAAAGTGTTCGAGTGCTACTCAATCACCCCGAAGTTGTTTCGGCATTAGTCAATGATAAATCCTTTACTAAACTCTTAGGGGAGGTTTATCGAGAAGATCCAGAATGGGTGATTAATCAGATTAACCAAACTGCCGTAGCAATTTCAACACGTGAGAAAGAGGATTTAAATTCCTACAAAGAACAACTGGAGAAAGACCCGACGGCCTACAATGAACTAGTTGATGCCTCCGATAAATTTGCGAAAGAGAATAATGAAGTTCGGTCTATTCAAAATTCATCAGCACCAGTTGTAGAGACAAGAATCATCAATTGCTATCCATACTGGTTTGGCTATCCATACTGGTATTCAGAACCATTTTGGCGCCCAAGACCACTCTATTTTCACACAGGAATTTATCGAAACAGTGTTGGACGAATTATCTTCTACGGTCTTCCGTCTGCCCTATTTCTACAGTGGCATACAACCTATCACCCAAGACTTTATCGTCACCTTTCCTACAACTATTATAATTTTTATGAAAATCATTATATGAAACGCTATCGATCCACACCTTTAATCTTCCCAAGGCAGGGTTTTTATCGTTCGATTGAAAATCATATAATTAACAATAGACAGATAAACAATAGAGCTTTAATCAGAATAGATCATCAAAGAGGATTGAACATAGTAAGAGCTCCACCGGCCAATAAGCCAACTGGGCAGAGTAGCAGAGCGACTGTTAATGGTCGACGTAATTTTTCAACCCAACCAATTCAAGGATTGAACAATAATTCGACGACTGCCCCTCGACGACTTGACCGAAGTAGTAATTCAGTGGGATCATCCTACCAAAAATCGGCTACTCCACAAAGCTACAGAAGATCAGCAGGTACTGCTCCTTCACAAGTTGCAACACCCAAAAATTCACAAACAGTTAAGAGTACAACTATTACACCTTCAACAAATACGAAATCAACAAATCGCAGACAATCACAATCGAAGGTCAAAACTTCCAAAGAGGATGTAAAAAAAGAGAGTCGAAAAGGGAGAGAGCGCTAAATTTGAAAATATAGGATTATAAAAACAACATAAAACTAGATGAAGATGAAAACAAATTACTTTAAAATTATGATGCCAATCGTGCTACTATTAAGCATGATCGGATGTACGGGAATTCGGGTAACAACAGATTTCGACAAAAAAATAAATTTCTCGAACTACAAGACCTATAATTTCAGCAAAGAAGTGGACAACGTCTCATTGAACGACCTAAATCGCAGAAGGTTGAAAGATGCAATCTCTCGAGAATTGGAAGCGAAAGGGTATAAATTAGCAGCATCGCCAGATCTACTAGTGTCAACTTTTATAAAAGGAAAAACAAGGTATACAGCCGTTGCAAACAGCATGTCGATGGGTTATATGTATATGCGACCTTGGGGACCATCAAGTACTTATATCGATGTCAATAAATCTATTGAAGGAACTTTATTTATCGATCTCATAGATGTAAATGAGAAAAAATTGGTCTGGGAAGGGGTTGCTGAGGGGCTTATGAACCCGCGAACTGACACGCGAGAAGAGAAAATAAACAGTGTTGTGCAGTTAATATTTAAGAACTACCCTCACTAAGATTACACAGGTTAAATAAGCAAGGTTAAAGGCTGGAATTTCTCCAGCCTTTTTGCATTTCAACAGTCAATTAAACGATTTCCTTAAAAAGGAATTCCTTCTATTAAACCTTTAAAGACTATTAATCGTTATCAAGGTATAGGAATAGAAAAATTTCCTAATTTTGTGGTGCTCAAATTTTTAATTTTTATGACAGATAAGAAACTCCCATTTTCTAAACAAACATTAGAAAATATAATCGAAAAATACCCAACTCCATTTCACATTTATGATGAAAAAGGGATGAGGGCATATGCGAAACGTTTTATCAAAGCCTTCGATTGGAACGAAGGGTTTAAAGAATATTATGCCATTAAAGCGGCACCA
>CAIUAN010000064.1 GCA_903897145.1 uncultured Bacteroidia bacterium
CACCTTCTACCTTGTAACTTTCCGTAATTACCTTACGAATTGCACCTAGCTGCTCATCATTCCAATCACTAACCTTGATATTTTTATCAACGCCAGCTTTGTCGAAAATCATTTGTGAGCGGCTACGGCCTACCCCATAAATATAAGTCAAGGCGATCTCACCTCTCTTATTATTTGGTATATCTACGCCAACTATACGAGCCATATTCTTATACGAATTAAAAATCTTACAAAATTAACATATTATCCCTGACGTTGTTTGTACTTCGGGTTTTTTTTGTTGATCACGTAGAGACGGCCTTTACGGCTGACAATTTTACAATCTGCACTACGTTTTTTAATAGATGCCCTTACTTTCATAATCCTACGATTTAATTTTTGTATCTGAAAGATATTCTTCCTTTACTTAAGTCATAAGGTGACATTTCAACTTTCACTTTGTCACCAGGTAAAATCTTTATATAATGCATGCGCATCTTTCCCGAAATATGGGCTGTGATCACATGACCATTTTGTAATTCCACCCTGAACATTGCATTCGACAATGCTTCAATAATGGTTCCGTCTTGTTCTATAAATGCTTGTTTTGACATAGAAACTTATTACTTCTCCAAAATTTTGTACTGCTTTGAATTGTTCTTTAACTTTAATTGAACGCTTAAAAGCGCTTTTTGCGTTTGAAAAATTAGTGAGAGAACAGCCGTAAAGGCCAGAACTAAATATATATTCTCTAAAGGAAAACCTTTAGGTTTCATATTGCCGCGCTTGTTTGCCAGCAGATAAATGGCAACAATCATTATGAAACAGTAACTGATCAAATTTGAAAACTACAGTAGAGCTTTCTATTTAATACAGAAACACAGTATACTTAAAACATCGATCCTCAAAAATATTCACAGAACGCCTCAGATAAATTCAAAATGAATTGTCACTGAATATAGTATGCTTTGCAGCTAATACTCAAATTTAATTATGCTGTACGACCTTTAATACGACCTGATTTTAACAGTCCATCGTAATGGCGCATCAACAAATGACTCTCAACTTGTTGCAACGTATCTAAGATTACGCCCACTAGGATTAACAATGAAGTTCCTCCAAAGAAATGAGCAAAACCAGAATTTACGCCTAGCGCCATTGCAAACGCAGGAAGGATGGTTATCAATCCCAAGAAAATAGATCCTGGCAATGTAATCCTTGACATAACATCATCGAGATATTCAGATGTCCGCTTACCTGGTTTAATACCTGGGATAAAACCTCCATTCTTTTTCATGTCATCAGCCATTTGATTTGGATTAACCGTAATCGCTGTGTAGAAATAGGTAAAGATAATGACCATAAGGAACATCGTAATATTGTATGCAAAGCCGGTATAGTCCGAGAATGACGACATTAATCGGCCCATTGTTTCAGAACCAAATAAGCCAGCCAAACTGATTGGGACAAACATAATTGCCTGCGCAAAGATGATTGGCATAACACCAGCTGCATTAACTTTTAATGGAATATATTGACGAACACCACCATACTGACGGTTTCCAACAATTCGTTTTGCATATTGAACAGGCACTTTACGTGTTCCCTGAACAAGCAAGATAGTAGCGGCGATAACGAAAAGGAAGATTACCATTTCAAGAATGATCATAATAAATCCTTTTCCTTGTTCTGCCAAGCGACTTGCAAATTCTTGAACTACAGAGTGAGGCAGACGTGCAATGATTCCGATCATAATGATCATAGAGATTCCATTTCCAATACCTTTATCTGTAATCCGTTCTCCCAGCCACATAATAAACATCGAACCAGCAGCCAAAACAATAGTAGAACTCACATTGAAAGAGAACGTACTCATTACAAAAGCTGATTCAGGAAGTTGGAACCGAAGGTTTGCTAGGTAAGCCCATCCTTGGAATACTAAGATAATAACCGTTAGATAACGGGTCATCTGATTTATTTTACGGCGACCTGATTCACCCTCTTTTTGAAGACGCTGAATAAATGGAACCGCAAAACCCAACAACTGAATAACGATCGAAGCACTAATGTAAGGCATGATTCCAAGCGCAAAGATTGACGCATTAGAAAAAGCACCTCCTGAGAACATGTTTAAC
The DNA here is from genome assembly GCA_903897145.1 of uncultured Bacteroidia bacterium. Lineage (GTDB taxonomy): Bacteria > Bacteroidota > Bacteroidia > Bacteroidales > Prolixibacteraceae > JAAFHB01. The sequence continues at coordinate 2,115 of CAIUAN010000064.1, forward strand.
AAACCAAGAATCCCGTCTGAAGTCTGACTTTTCAACGACTCGAAGTTCGCTGGATTAGGATCAATACCTGGAAGAACAACAAATGAGCCAAAGCGATAAACTGCAATAAGCAAAAGTGTCAATCCAAGGCGAGATCTTAAATCCTCGATCTTATAGATGTTCTTAAGTGTCTCGATTAGTTTTTTCATCCGGTTTATAGTGTTTCTGCAGTACCTGCTAGTTTTTCAATTGCCTCCTTAGCACTTTTAGAAAATGCGTGAGCAGTAACATTGATTTTCAATTTCAATTCCCCTTTGCCAAGGATTTTTACTCTGTCGTTTTTACCCGCAAAGCCAGCATCTTGTAAGGTTTGAAAATCAATAACGGTCAGACTATTGCCTTCAGCAAGCAGTTGAAGAGAACTAAGGTTAACACCTTTATACTCGACTCTATTCACATTTTTGAAACCGAATTTTGGTACGGTACGTTGAAGTGGCATCTGTCCACCTTGAAAGCTACGTTTTGATTTGTAACCTGATCTTGATTTAGCTCCCTTATGTCCACGGGTAGAAGTACCACCATGACCAGAACCTTGTCCGCGGCCAATACGTTTCTCTTTCTTAATAGAGCCTTCAGCAGGTTTTAAATTATGCAATTCCATATCTAAAGAATATTATTCGTTTATTTCTTCGACCTTTAAAAGGTGCTGAAGTTTTCTTACCATACCTAACACTTCTGGAACAGCATTGTGTTCAACCGGACGGTTCAACTTGCCTAATCCTAGTGCAACCATAATTTTTTTCTGAGTCTTAGTAGCGCCTATGGCACTCTTAAACTGTGTAATACGAATCTTAGCCATTTTTATATAAATTATCCGTTAAACACTTTATCTAAGGTAATTCCACGATGCTCAGCAACGGTGTAAGGGTCGCGCATTTCAAGTAATGCTGCGAAGGTTGCTTTCACCAAGTTGTGAGGGTTCGATGAACCTTTTGATTTAGCCAAGATATCGTGTACCCCAACGCTCTCAAGCACGGCACGCATCGCACCACCTGCTTTAACTCCTGTTCCAGAAGAGGCTGGTTTTAGTAATACATTCGCACCGCCAAATTTTGCTTCTTGAGAATGAGGGATTGTTCCGTTTATCACGGGCACCTTTACAAGGTTTTTCTTAGCAGCATCGACGCCTTTTGCGATTGCAGCGGTTACTTCAGAGGCTTTACCTAGTCCCCAACCTACGATGCCGTCTTCGTTTCCGACTACAACAATAGCTGAGAAGCTAAATGTTCTACCACCTTTGGTAACTTTTGTGACACGGTTAATTGCTACTAACCTATCTTTAAGCTCTAAATCGCTGGTTTTAACTTTTTTAATATTTTTCGCCATAATGCTTAGAATTTTAAACCTCCTTCACGTGCCGCTTCAGCTAATGCTTTCACGCGTCCATGATATAAATAACCTCCTCGGTCAAATTTTACAACACTGATACCTACAGCAAGTGCTTTTTCGGCAGCAAGCTTTCCTACTAGGACTGCTTTTTCAATTTTTGTACCTGCCACAGCAGCAATGTCTTTATTCAATGAAGAAACTGACATTAGTGTTTTACCCGCTAGATCATCAACAATCTGCACATAAACTTGTGTGTTGCTGCGATATACGCTTAAGCGAGGAACCATGCTCGTACCGTGAACTACTTTTCTAATTCGTTTACGGATTCTTTCTCTTCTTTCTAATTTTGTGAGAGCCATAACTTGTTTAAGTCAATTATTTTTTAGAAGCTGTCTTACCAGCTTTACGACGAAGTTTTTCGCCAACAAATTTAACACCCTTGCCTTTGTAAGGTTCAGGTAAACGGAATGATCTAATTTTTGCAGCAACATGACCAATTAATTGTTTATCGGCACTGTTGAGAGTTATAATCGGATTCGCACGTTTGTCTGTAACCGCTTCAACTTTTACTTCATTCGGGATTTGCAAATAAGTATGGTGAGAAAATCCAAGAACTAGATCTAAGATCTGACCTTGTGATTCAGCACGGTAACCTACCCCAACTAATTCAAGTTTAACTTCATAACCTTTCGATACTCCAACAACCATGTTGTTAAGGAGTGAACGATATAAACCATGCATAGCACGATGACGTTTTTGTTCAGTTGGGCGATTTACCAACATCTGTTTTGCTTCTACAACAAGTACCAGATCTGGATCAACCTTCTGAGTCAAAGTTCCTAGTGGACCTTTTACGGTAACTAGATTATCTGACGCTACGTCTATTGTAACTCCTGCAGGTATTTCAATTGGTAGTTTTCCTATCCTTGACATTGTAATTCCTCCTTAATTAATAAACATAACATAAAACTTCACCACCTACATTCAATGCTTTCGCCTCTTTATCGGTGATCACACCTTTAGAAGTAGAGATGATAGCTACGCCTAGACCATTCAATACACGAGGTATTTTATCAGTATCGCAATATTTACGAAGACCTGGTTTAGAAGCACGTGTCAACGATTTAATCGCTGAGGTACCATCGGCGGCATGGTATTTCAAGGCAATTTTTATACTACCCTGATAGTTTACCTCGTCCTCGAATTTATAATTCAAGATATACCCTTTTTCTTTTAGAATTTTGGTAATCTCTTTTTTAATGTTCGAAGCAGGTATTTCCACAACTTTATGCTTTGCCTTAATGGCATTACGTAGTCGGGTTAGAAAATCTGCAATAGGATCAGTCATCTTTACAATTATTTTATACGATTACCAACTAGCTTTTTTAATTCCGGGGATCAAACCGGCAGAAGCCATTTCGCGAAATTGAATACGTGAGATGCCAAACTGGCGCATATATCCCTTTGGACGACCAGTTAGTTTACAGCGATTGTGCATACGGATTGGAGCGGAGTTGCGAGGCAACAAGCTCATTCCGATATAGTCACCCTCTGCTTTTAACCGGGCTCTTTTCTCAGCATACCTTTCAACAAGCTTAGCGCGTTTTACTTCACGAGCTTTTAGTGATTCTTTAGCCATATCAATTAGTCTTTTTAGCGTTCTTGAAAGGTAATCCAAAACTCTTAAGTAATGCATAGCCCTCTTCATCAGTAGCAGCAGTGGTTACAAAAGTTATATTAAAACCATTCATTTTGGTTACTTTATCTAATAGGATCTCTGGAAAGATAATTTGTTCCGTCACACCTAAGGTGTAATTACCACGTCCATCCAATTTGTCTCCGATACCTTTGAAGTCACGGATACGAGGAAGCGCGATACTTACAAGTCTCTCAAGAAACTCGTACATTTTATCGCTTCTTAGTGTAACACGAACACCGATAGGCATTTTTTTACGCAGCTTAAAGTTGGCAATATCCTTCTTTGATAGCGTGGTAACGGCTTTTTGACCGGTGATAGTAGACATCTCTTCAATGGCTACTTCCATAATTTTTTTATCAGCAATCGCAGCACCAACTCCTTGGTTGATTACAATTTTCTCGAGCTGAGGAACCTGCATAACGGATTTGTATCCGAATTCTTTCTGCATGACAGGCACAATCTCGTCGCGAAACTTCTGCTTTAATGTAGGTACATAACCCATTACTTAATCTCCTCCCCTGATTTTTTTGAATAGCGAACTAGTTTTCCATCTTTATCAAGGCGGCGACCAATACGGGTTGGTTTACCAGATTTTGGATCTTTCAACATCAGATTAGAAACATGAATTGTTGCTTCTTGTTTGACGATACCACCCTGAGGACTCTTGGCGTTTGGTTTAGTATGTTTAGACACTAAATTAACACCTTCCACAATAGCGCGTTCACTTTCACGAACAACTTCGAGAACTTTCCCTTGTTGTCCTTTTGAGTTCCCAGCAATTACGACTACTGTATCTCCTTTTTTTATGTGTAATTTTTTCTGCATAGTCTGAATAGATTAAAGTACTTCAGGTGCTAATGAGACAATCTTCATAAAGTTATCGCGGAGTTCACGAGCCACAGGACCGAAGATACGGGTACCCCGTAATTCACCTGCCGCATTGAGTAACACCACCGCGTTATCATCAAATCGGATATATGACCCATCGGCCCGACGTACTTCTTTTGAAGTGCGCACGACAACTGCTTTTGACACAGTCCCTTTTTTCATATCGCCTCCAGGAATAGCCTTCTTAACGGTTACCACAATCTTGTCTCCAACACTGGCGTAACGTTTACGGGTTCCTCCTAAAACGCGGATTACTAAAGCTTCTTTAGCACCGCTATTATCTGCGACTGTACAACGTGATTCTTGCTGTATCATGGCTATTTCGCTCTTTCTAAAATTTTAACTAATCTCCAACCCTTCTGTTTCGACAGAGGGCGTGTTTCCATTATTAATACCGTATCACCGATATTGCAGTCATTTTTCTCGTCATGCGCATGGAACTTGGTCGTCCTGTTTACGAATTTACCGTAAATTGGATGTTTTTCTTTACCTTTCTCTGCTACGACAATGGTTTTTTCCATTTTGTCGCTGACAACAACCCCGATTCGCTCTTTCCTAAGATTTCTGGTTTCCATAGAACTAATTAATTTGCAAGTTGACGTTTACGTAATTCCGTATTAAGGCGAGCAATGTCTTTACGGGCAAACCGTATTTTCATCGGATTTTCAAGCGGATTAACGCTGTGATTTAAACACATACGAATATATTCCTCTTTCGTAATAGAAATCTTCTCAATGATTTCTGGTGTTGTTAACTCTTTGATCTCAGAATTTTTCATTATTCAACTATTGAAGATTCAACAAAATCGCGTCTAACAACAAATTTGGTAGTCACAGGCAACTTTTGGGCTGCCAGACGTAATGCTTCTTTAGCAAGTCCGAATGCTACTCCTTCTACTTCGATGATGATACGACCCGGTGTTACCGTAGCCACAAAACCTTCAGGAGCTCCCTTACCCTTACCCATACGAACCTCTGCAGGTTTTTTGGTTATCGGTTTATCTGGGAAGATACGAATCCAAATCTGACCCTGACGCTGCATATGACGCGTTACCGCGACCCTGGCTGCCTCAATTTGGCGGCCGGTTAACCATGCTGTTTCCAGGCTTTTTATACCAAAAGAGCCGAATGATAACTGATTTCCACGTCCAGCGTTTCCTTTCAGTTTGCCCTTTTGTACTCTTCTAAATTTTACTTTTTTCGGTTGTAACATCTTGTTTAGCTTTGTCGATGATTACTTTTTACGTTTCTTAAATCCACCTTTGCCACCGTTCTCGGCTGCAGGGCGATTTGGTCCACGCTGTTGTTGTGCTGATTGTCCTACGTTAGGAGAAAGATCACGTTTGCCATAAATTTCGCCACGGCAGATCCAAACTTTAACACCAATCAACCCTGTTTTAGTCAATGCTTCAGCAAGTGCATAATCAATGTCTGCTCTAAGTGTATGCAAAGGTGTTCTACCATCTTTATACATCTCTGAACGAGCCATTTCAGCGCCATTCAAACGACCAGATACTTGAACTTTAATCCCTTCAGCACCCATTCGCATGGTTGAAGCAATTGACATTTTTGTTGCTCTACGGTAAGCGATTTTTCCCTCCACCTGGCGAGCAATATTGCTAGCGACTATTTGAGCATCAAGTTCAGGACGTTTAATTTCAAATATATTGATTTGAACTTCCTTCTTCGTGATCTTCTTAAGCTCTTCTTTAAGTTTATCAACCTCTTGACCACCTTTACCGATGATAATACCCGGTCTTGCAGTGTGCACAGTTATAGTGATTAACTTCAAGGTGCGTTCAATGATGATCCTTGAAATACTAGCTTTTGATAGCCTGGCATTTAGATAGCCCCTGATTTTGTGGTCTTCGACAAGTTTGTCACCATAATCGTTTCCACCGAACCAGTTGGAATCCCATCCTCGTATGATTCCAAGTCTATTTGAAATCGGATTTATTTTTTGTCCCATACTATTATTTCGTATTTTCTGCTACAACATTTTTACTTGCCAAACGGACAGTTACGTGATTCGAACGCTTTCTTATCCGGTGACCACGACCCTGCGGTGCAGGACGTAACCGTTTAAGCATGCGAGCAGAATCAACAAAAACTTCCTGCACGTATAGGTTGCTTTCTTCAAGTCGAACCCCTTCATTCTTAGCTTGCCAGTTGGCAATTGCCGAAAGAAGAAGTTTCTCTACTCTGCGAGAAGCCTCTTTTGAGGAAAACTTCAGAACGTCAAGTGCACGATTTACCGCCATTCCACGAATCATATCGGTAACCAGGCGCATCTTGCGCGGCGAAGTTGGGCAGTCGCGCAGAACAGATTGAAATCTATCGTTCTTTGCCTGTTTCAGCAATTCAGCGCTTTTCTTTTTTCTAGAACCCATCTTGGTACTTTTTACTACTATTATACATTTCCGCTTTCATGGCTTAACGTTTTTTGTTGTTACCATGACCTCTAAAGGTGCGGGTAGGAGCAAATTCTCCTAATTTATGACCTACCATATTCTCAGTTACATAAACCGGGATAAATTTATTCCCGTTGTGAACTGCGATAGTGTGACCTACAAAATCAGGCGAAATCATTGAATGTCTTGCCCATGTTTTTACGACCGACTTTTTATCTGCTTCATTGAGAACCAGAACTTTCCTTTCCAACTTAAAGTCAATAAAAGGGCCTTTTTTTAGCGAACGACTCATAATCTACTGTTCATTTAAAATTAGTGATTACTTTTTCCTACGTTCTATGATATACCTGCTAGAAGCTTTCTTCTTCGAACGGGTTTTGAAGCCCTTCGCAAGTAATCCTTTACGTGAACGTGGATGACCACCGGAAGCACGACCTTCTCCACCACCCATCGGGTGATCAACAGGGTTCATTACAACACCGCGGACGCGAGGACGACGTCCTTGCCAACGGCTTCTACCGGCTTTACCTGATCTTTCAAGGCCATGGTCTGAGTTTCCGACGGTACCTACCGTTGCACGGCAAGTTACTAATACCATACGGGATTCGCCAGAAGGGAGCTTTATGATGGCATATCGTCCTTCACGTGAAGTTAGCTGAGCATATGTTCCGGCAGACCGGGCCATGATGCCTCCCTGTCCAGGGTGCAACTCAATGTTGTGAACAATAGTACCAAGAGGTATTTTTGCTAAGGGAAGTGCATTACCGATTTCAGGAGCTACTTCTGCACCAGATAGAACGATTTGTCCAACCTGTAGACCATTCGGTGCAAGCATGTAACGTTTCTCTCCATCGGCATAAATCAAAAGTGCAATACGAGCGGTACGATTTGGATCGTACTGGATCGAATCAACTTTTGCAGGAATACCATCTTTCTCTCTTTTAAAATCGATTACACGATATTTCCGTTTATGCCCTCCACCTATATACCTCATTGTCATTTTCCCGGCGCTATTACGGCCACCGGTACTCTTCATGGGCCTTAACAATGATTTTTCAGGTGTGTTGCCAGTTGTTAGGGACTCAAAGGTACCTGCAATTTTGTGCCTTTGTCCCGGGGTTACTGGTTTTAACTTTCTAACTGCCATCTCTTAATTTAGATATTGCTGTAAAAATCAATACTATCTCCTTCGGTTAACGTAACAATCGCTTTCTTATAAGCATTGGTACGACCTGTTATAACTCCTGCTTTTGTAAAGCGGGATTTTAATTTTCCGGCATACACCATTGTGTTAACAGTGACTACCTTAACGCCATAGATCTCTTCCACGGCTTTCTTGATCTCATGCTTATTTGCCTTCTTATCTACCCTGAAACCATATCGGTTAAACTTCTCCGATAAGAGATTCATTTTCTCGGTAACTATAGGGCTAATCAAAATATCAACCATTGTCTTTAGCGTTAAATCTTAAATAATTCTTCTACTTTACTCACAGAACTTTCAACCAAAACTATCTTATTGGCGCGCATTATCTTGTAAGTGCTTAATTCAGAGGCTATTACAATCTCTACGTTCTGTAAATTTCTGGAGGACAAATATATGTTTTTATTTGCTTCTGGTAACACTATTAATGATTTTTTATCACTAATATTCAGATTATTCTGTATTGCCAAAAATTCCTTGGTTTTTGGGGCTTCAAAAGAGAAATCTTCCAAAACCATAATTCCATCAGACTGTGCTTTATAAGTCAATGCAGATTTACGTGCAAGCTCTTTTAGCTTCTTATTCAGTTTGAAATTATAATCTCTAGGACGTGGACCAAAAATACGGCCTCCACCACGGATTGTTCCAGACTTACGGCTACCTGCACGGGCACCACCAGTTCCTTTTTGTTTTTTGATCTTACGGGTTGATCCTGCGATCTCACCACGATCTTTCGCTTTGTGCGTTCCTTGACGTTGATTCGCCAAATATTGCTTCACGTCGAGGTAAATCGCGTGATCGTTGGGTTCTACCGCGTAGATTTCTGCATTCAGCTCTACGTTTCTTCCGGCTTCTTTCCCTGCTATATTAAAGACTGCGATTTCCATTACTTCTCAACGATTATGTATGAACCATTAGGCCCCGGTACGGAACCTTTAACAATCAATAGATTATTCTCAGGAATAACTTTCAGAATTTCGATGTTCTGCACAGTAACTTTGATACCTCCGTGACGTCCTGCCATGCGCATTCCTTTGAATACACGTGAAGGGTACGAAGAGGCTCCAATAGATCCTGGCGCACGTAATCTGTTGTGCTGACCGTGGGTCGCTTCGCCAACGCCACCAAAACCGTGACGACGAACAACGCCTTGAAATCCTTTCCCTTTTGAGAATCCAGTAATATCTACAAAATCTGAAGCTGAAAACAGTTCAACTGTTAAGACATCTCCAAGTTTTATATCACCATCGAAGCTGCTAAATTCTGCAACTTTTTTCTTTGGTGCGGTACCGGCCTTTTTAAAATGGCCGATTTCGGGCTTGGTCGCATGCTTCTCTTTCTTATCTAGAAAGCCTAACTGTAGAGCTTCGTAACCATCTTTTTCAAGCGTACGAACCTGCGATACAGCGCAAGGACCTGCCTCGATCACAGTGCATGGGATGTTTTTCCCCTCAACACTGAATACGGAAGTCATTCCGATTTTTTTTCCAATTAATCCTGGCATTTTTATACTTATTAAGCAATTAAATAATTACACTTTAATTTCTACCTCAACACCACTAGGAAGCTCAAGCTTCATCAAGGCGTCGATCGTTTTTGCTGTTGAACTGTAAATGTCGATCAACCTTTTGTAAGATGACAATTCAAATTGTTCTCTTGATTTTTTATTCACGAAAGTTGCTCTTAAAACTGTGAATATTCTACGGTGAGTAGGAAGTGGAATGGGTCCACTAACAATAGCTCCTGTAGATTTTACAGTCTTAACGATCTTCTCAGCTGACTTGTCAACCAAGTTGTGATCGTACGATTTCAGTTTAATTCTAATTCTTTGACTCATGATAAGAACGTATTTTTGTGTTGTTTATAACAATTCAGTTTTACCTTTAACTGCTTCTAAGACAGTGATGGCAATATTACGAGGAACTTCAGCGTAGTGTGAAAACTCCATTGATGAAGTTGCACGACCAGATGAAAGTGTACGCAAAGTTGTCACATAACCAAACTGCTCAGCTAGTGGAACCTTCGCTTTTAATACACGAGCTCCAAATTTGGTGTCCATGCTTTCAATGTGACCACGACGACGGTTAAGGTCAGAAACGATATCACCCATATAATCATCAGGCGTAACCACTTCAACTTTCATAATCGGCTCTAACAAAACTGGTTTAGCTTTAGAAGCAGCAGATCTGAATGCTTGTTTAGCACATAATTCAAAAGACAAGGCATCCGAGTCAACCGGATGGAATGAACCATCAATCAAGGTAACTTTTAAGTTCTCAATCTTGAAACCAGCAAGTGGTCCATTGTTAAGAGACTCTTTAAAGCCTTTCTCAACAGCAGGGATAAATTCACGTGGAATAGTTCCCCCTTTGATAAGATCCACAAATTGAAGACCCGATACACCTTCATCGACCGGACCAACTTTCACGCTGATATCGGCAAACTTACCACGACCTCCAGTTTGTTTCTTAAATACTTCGCGAAGCTCAACTTCTTTAGTTACTGCTTCTTTATAAGCTACCTGTGGTGCTCCTTGGTTACATTCAACTTTGAACTCACGTTTCAAACGATCCACGATGATTTCAAGGTGAAGCTCACCCATACCACGAATAACAGTCTGACCACTGTCCTCATCAGTCCGAACCTGGAAGGTTGGATCTTCTTCAGCCAATTTTTGCAAACCATTTGATAACTTATCAATATCATTTTGAGTTTTAGGCTCAATAGCAATACCGATAACTGGCTCTGGGAAAGACATCGATTCAAGAATGATCGGATGATCTAAGCTACAAAGGGTGTCGCCGGTACGAATATCTTTAAAACCAACAGCAGCACAGATGTCACCAGCTTCGATCACATCACGTGGTTGTTGTTTGTTAGAGTGCATTTGGAATAAACGTGAAATACGTTCCTTTTTACCAGTACGCATATTCAATACATAAGAACCAGCATCAATCTTACCCGAGTAAACGCGGATAAAGCAAAGACGACCTACGAAAGGATCGGTTGCAATTTTAAATGCCAGTGCAGATAATGGTTGGTCGATAGATGGTTTTCTTTCCACTACCGCATCGGTGTCAGGATCTCTACCTTCGATAGCGCCAATATCCAATGGGTTAGGCAAGAAAGCACATACAGAATCCAATAACGTTTGAACACCTTTATTTTTGAATGCAGAACCACAAAGCATTGGGATGATAACTCCAGAAAGAGTCGCTTGACGAATAACTGCAATTAGCTCATCAACGGTGATGCTATCAGAATCAGCGAAGAATTTCTCCATTAACGCTTCATCTTGCTCGGCCACGGACTCCACTAATTTCTCACGCCATTCTTGCGCTTGTTCTAATAAATCAGCTGGAATCTCTTCAATGTCATACTCCGCACCCATAGCCTCATTGTGCCAAAGAAGTGCTTTCATACGAATAAGATCGATAACGCCTTTGAAATTTTCTTCAGAGCCGATTGGCAACTGAATTGGAACTGGGTTAGCTCCTAGTTTCTCTTTGATGTCACTGTAGACACGGAAGAAATCAGCTCCAGCACGGTCCATCTTATTGATAAACGCGATTTTTGGTACTCCATATTTATCCGCTTGACGCCAAACTGTTTCAGATTGAGCTTCAACGCCACCAACAGCACAGAATGTTGCAACAGCACCATCTAAAACTCTTAATGAACGTTCAACTTCAACTGTAAAGTCAACGTGTCCTGGGGTGTCAATAATATTTATTTGATGAACGATGTCATTGTAGGTCCATTCGGTGAATGTTGCAGCTGAAGTAATGGTAATACCACGCTCTTGCTCCTGAGCCATCCAATCCATTGTTGCGGCACCATCATGTACTTCACCAATACGGTGAACTTTACCAGTATAAAACAAGATACGCTCAGAGGTAGTTGTTTTTCCAGCATCGATGTGAGCCATGATACCAATATTTCTGGTATTTGTAAGATCTCTTTTAGCCATTATAGTTGATAATAATATCTAAATGTTTATTCAATTAAAATCTGAAATGAGCAAATGCACGGTTGGCCTCTGCCATTCTGTGTGTATCTTCTTTCTTCTTGAAAGCTCCACCCTCTTCATTGTATGCAGCAAGCGTCTCAGCGGCAAGTTTCTCTGCCATTGAATGACCTGATCGTTTTGTTGCAAACTGAATTAGATTGTGCATTGAGATGGCTACCTTACGTTCAGGGCGGATCTCCATTGGAACTTGAAAGTTAGCACCACCAACACGTCTGCTCTTAACTTCGACAGCCGGGGTAATGTTTAATAAACCTTTCTTCCATACATCAAGGGGTGATAATTCTGAATCTTTCATCTTCGCTGCAACGATATCGATTGCATCGTAAAAGATTTTGAAAGCGACCGATTTCTTGCCATCAAACATCAAACTGTTGACAAATCTTGTCACCAATACATCTTGAAATTTTGGATCAGGCAAAATGATCCTTTTCTTTGGTTTTGTTTTTCTCATCTTAGTTACACATTGTTTGTGTTATTCGAATCGGTTGTTGTTTAGTCTTCAGTTTAAATAGCCTGCTCATGGCAAACCCTTACTCAGCCAAACCTCCAAACAAATAACTAATTTTAATTATTTACTTTTTCTTTTTTGTTGTCGCAGCAACTTGTCCTGGTTTTGGACGTTTCGTTCCGTATTTAGAACGACGTTGGTTACGACCTTCAACGCCTGCAGTATCTAAAGCACCACGAATAAGGTGATAACGTACTCCAGGTAAATCTTTTACACGACCACCGCGAACAAGCACGATAGAGTGTTCTTGTAAATTATGGCCCTCTCCTGGAATATAAGCATTGACCTCCTTTTGGTTTGTCAACCTTACCCTTGCGACTTTACGCATAGCAGAATTAGGTTTCTTTGGTGTTGTGGTATAAACACGGACACATACACCTCTGCGTTGCGGACAAGAGTTTAACGCAGGAGATTTACTCTTATCTACGATACTTACTCTTCCTTTACGTACTAATTGTTGAATAGTAGGCATAAACGTTTTTGAATTTTTATATTATAAAATACACACAAAATAAACTCAATTTCAACCCATTAAAGAAACTTTGGACTCTAAAATATTCGTTTCCAAACAGACGAATCCCTCCCAAAATGGACTGCAAAAGTACACAATTTCGCTATAAAACAATGGCTTGATGAAAAAAAAAGCGATTTTAATTAACAAATTAGACCCAAAAGATTTAAATCGAGCTCCAAACAGCTCATTTTCTCCTCTTTAAATAAAATTGCAACTTTGTTTAAAACTATTTTACCGAAGCGAAAAAACGTATTTGTCCGTTTGAATGTATTGCTATATTTTAAAAAGATTTGAGAATCCGAGTTTTGAAACAGGGACTCAAAATTAAAGACAACATATTGCCTTACAATAACTTAAAATCTTAAATCCCCTAATCTAAAACTCGCTATTTAGAAGGTTTCAAAATCGTTGCTTCCATAGGATCATTTTATTATATTAGTTAACTTTGGTGGCAACTAAAATAATCATCCCGATTAAGCGACTCAAACCAAAAGGCAGATAGATTACCGGTAAAGATGATTTAATGCCCCGCTTAACAAAAAACCAGTCCCTGACATTCAGGTCCCAAAGCACTGTGAATGCTTGATTATTTCTCGCTAATTATTCTGTTCAAGGTTGAAATCCCATTCGGGGATTTCACGTTTACCAATGTTGATGAATGAAGTTGAGTTTTGAATATTTAAGATTCTTAATTTTTTTACCTAAATTTTATCACATGAAAGTATTTCAAACGAATGAGATCCGGAACATTACCGTCATTGGGAATTCCGGAGCCGGGAAAACCACCCTTGTGGAGACGATGCTCTTCGAGGGTGGTATTATAAGTCGAAGAGGCGATGTGAAAAGCAAAACAACCGCCTCTGACTATAACCTTGTAGAACAGGAGTATGGAAATTCGGTCCACCCCACGGTTCTCTATACTGAGTTTGATGGTTGCAAAATCAATATCATTGATACTCCCGGAATGGACGATTTTGTGGGAGGCGTCATACCTGCACTTAGCGTTGCCGCGACAGGACTTCTGATCTTAAATGCTGTAAATGGAGTGGAAGTAGGCACTGAGATCGCCAATAGAAAAGCGGAACGCTTTCATAAACCATTGATTTTTGTCGTCAATCACCTCGATCATGAAAACAGCAACTGGGAGAATACAATCGAAATGGCTAGAACAACATTTGGAAATAAACTGGCCATCGTTCAATATCCTATTAACCCAGGAGTGAACTACAACAAAGTTATTGATGTCCTCAAAATGAAGATGCTCCAATGGGGACCCAATGGCGGAGCTCCTGAAGTTCTAGACATTCCAACGTCAGAGATTGACCGGGCAGAAGAGGCGCACAATCAACTCGTAGAGATGGCGGCAGAGAATGACGAAGCATTGATGGAGCTTTACTTCGACCAAGGAAATCTGAATGAAGACGAGATGCGAAAAGGACTTAAGCTTGGGATGCTATCTAGAAGTTTATTCCCTGTATTCTGCACTTGCGCAGCACGCGACATGGGGATTCGAAGACTGATGGAATTTATTTGCAATGTTGCGCCTCATCCTGGAGAACTTGCACCCGTTGAGACGATTACTGGGAAAATGGTTGCCATTGACGCCAAAGGACCAACCTCCATCTTTGTTTTCAAAACGGCGATTGAGCAGCATGTGGGCGAAGTGGTCTACTTTAAAGTGATATCTGGCATCCTGAAAGAGGGGATGGACTTAATCAATTCGAATAGGAATTCAAAAGAGCGAATCTCGCAAATATATGCCGTTGCAGGCAAGACTCGGAATAAAGTGACTGAAATGGTTGCAGGAGATATCGGCGCCGCCGTAAAACTTAAGGACGTTAAACACAACCATACACTATGCGATAAAGACGCCGACATAGAATTTCCTCCCTTACCCTATCCAGCACCAAGATATACCACGGCCATAAAAGCCGTCAATGAATCTGACGAAGAGAAGATGGGCGAATACCTGCATAAGTTAGTAGAAGAAGATCCAACCTATGTCCTGGAATATTCCAAAGAGCTAAAGCAAATACTCATACATGGCCAAGGTGAATATCACATCAATACGATAAAATGGTATTTCGACAATGTTTATAAACTCGACATCCAATTTTTAAAACCCAAAATACCGTATCGTGAAACCATCACAAAAACAGCACCTGGTGATTACCGCCACAGAAAGCAAAGTGGTGGTTCGGGCCAATTTGGCGAAGTTCACCTTGTAATCGAGCCGTATGAAGAAGGGATGCCAGCTCCTGACTCTTACAAGATCGACGGGAAAGAGATGAAGGTTAGCCTAAGAGGCACCGAAGTTGCGGAACTTTCTTGGGGAGGCAAGCTTGTTTTCTGTAACTGCATCGTTGGAGGATCTATTGATGCGAGATTTCACCCGGCCATTCTAAAAGGAATCATGGAAAAGATGGAAGAAGGTCCGCTAACCGGCTCCTATGCCAGAGATATTCGGGTATGCATCTACGATGGGAAGATGCACCCGGTCGATTCAAATGAGATCTCATTCCGTCTTGCAGGTCGCAATGCCTTTAGTGCCGCATTTAAAATTGCAGGCCCTAAGATTTTGGAGCCTATTTATGATGTTGAAGTGCTTGTTCCAGCGGATCGCTTAGGTGATGTGATGGGCGATCTGCAGGGACGAAGAGCCTTAATCATGGGGATGAGTTCAGAGAAGGGATTTGATAAAATTATGGCCAAAGTTCCGCTAAAAGAGATGAATAAATATTCAACTTCCTTAAGTTCAATCACGCAAGGAAGGGCCATGTTCACCCTTAAATTCTCAAACTATGAGAAAGTGCCTGCCGAGGTGCAAGACGAATTACTTAAAGCCTACGAAGCAGAACATCACGCCGAAGAATAAATTCTTTAACTATAACTATGAGCCACCATCC
>CAIUAN010000065.1 GCA_903897145.1 uncultured Bacteroidia bacterium
ACTTCGCGCGTTGAGGCATAGAAATTATAGTCTAGCTCTTTGCCCCATTGTCCGTTAATAGCGATATATCTATTCATGATTGCTGGCTGGTATGCCATAAAGACGATGTTGTTTTTGAACACATCTTTGCTGTCGGTATACCACACGTGTGGGTGCAGTCCGCTGTTGATAATGATGTTGTTAGTGGCAATTCGGTTATACCCTTCTCGCAGTTTAAGACCTCCGTTGAGCAGCAGGTTGTTGTAGATTTGGTACCAGCTCGATCCGTCGTCGAGATCAATATCCCAACCATGATCACATCGCCAGCGGTTGTTGCGGATGACATTCATATCAAGCATATCTAGAAAGGGGAGGTTTGGATCTTTTGCAACTTCAGGAAGTGTCTCGGCAGCATTTGGCGACCAGTATCTATCGCGTCCCCACGAATTAAAGCTGCCGTGATCACCGGTCTCCAGCACGGTGTTAAAGATATCGGAATTCTCGATCACATGACCGCCAAAGGTCCCTTCGCTGATGTTGATGCCTGCACGTGGGACATCGTAAATCGAGCAATGATTAACCGTTATCTTATGCGACATGGAGATGGTGATCGGAGATGTTTGCTTCTCGTCGCGACCGGTGAGGGTGATCAAACAATCTTCCACGGTGCAGGCTTCGGGGAAATTATCCCCTTTCGGACCTTTGGTGTGATCCAGTGTCGCAAAGTTTTGTTTGCCAACGCTGAAAATTGGATTCCGAACAGTTGCTGGATCTCCCACAAAGGCTATCCCGCTTGCACCAATGTTATGTAGGTAGCAACCGGTGATGTAGATGTGCCGGTTGTAGTTGTTGACGAAAACGCCATTTCCTCCGACTTGGTCGAATTCGCAGTCCGAGACCGAGCAGTTTTCGGCCCCATTAAATACGACTGCTCCTCCTCGGTAGATGGTCCAATCGGAACGCAGAAGGGGCTCTTTGTTCTCCATAAATGTCCGCATGGCATGACGGAAAATAAATCCTTTTAGGGCTATCCCTTGCACAGGATTCTGCTTAGTTCCGTTGAATTCGATCAAGTGTCTTAATCGAACGACCTCAACTTTAGCTGTTGCGAGATCGGTCTGACTGTCGGGCTTGAAATATATTTTTTGCTCGCTGGCCTGATAAAACCACTCGCCAGGTGCATCTAGCTCTTCGAAGATGTTCTCCACCATTCGATAGGTAGGATGCATCCCCGAGGGGCGATTGTTTTGCCATCCTCCGATGTAGTCGAGTTTTGTTGGACTTTTTTTACCAAGGATCTGCCAGTGCATATCGCCCCATAGTGCACCGTGCATGGCATGAATATAGCCACCCGTTGGATTTTTCCAGGTTAGAATCCGACTTGCGATTAATGGGTCTTGGGTGCTGTCGGGTTTTGCCTGATGGTCTAATTCCCAGGTGTCATAAACGTTTTTCCCTTCTACTGCATTGGGAAATCGAGCCATTCGTTGTCGTGCTCCATTGATAAACAGTTGATCTATAGAGTTGTATTTCGGTGTCTTGGCGACAAATATTCCATGTTTGAATGGTTTCCATTTGAGTTTTAATAGGGTTCCGCCACTCAGTACGGCGCCCCCTTCGGTCTTGGCTCGGTAGGTTGTGGTGGCTCCAGCGTTTCGGCTATCGCGATCTGTAAACTGAATTGTCTGCGGGAGGTAATAGGTCCCGTTGTCGAAAATCACCTCCACGGATTTGTTTGCGGGAAACTGATGAGTTAGCTCTTGTGCTTTGGCAACCGACTGTATTGGTTTATCGATTGTTCCAGGATTGCTGTCGCGGCCGGTGGGTGAGACATATATCGATTGTCCGTTCGCAGCAGAGAAATATCCGATTAAGGTTACAAGTATGAAATAGCGGGTCATAATTAGGTTAGGTTTAGGTTAAAAACGCTGTTGCGAAGGTGGCATTTTTTTTGATCTCTTGTGCAGGGTGGGAAGGCAAAATTTTCTCCCGTGAGAGCCCAGAAGAATCGGGGCGCAGTTCTGATTTAGGAAAAAATGCAGGCTTGTTTTTGTGCTAAATTACCGAACTAACTAAGTTTTCAAAGGTTTTTACCTCACTTAATTTTTGCTAATCAGTTATAAATCTGATCTTTCTCTTTTGCTTTAAAAGTAATTGATTAGATTTACCATGAACTAAAAAACCAAACTATGAAAAATATTCTCTTCGTTCTATTAATTTGCGTCATCTCTTTAGCGGGATGCAATCAAAAATCACACAAGGCTTCAGAAGCAAACTTGGATTCAGCCAAGTCTATTTCAGAAATCCTCAAGGCAGACATTGCTTGGGATAGTTTATCTGCGTTAAATTCTGCTGAAGGGTGGTGTAGTTTTTATACCGACGATGCGATCATGATGCCTCCAGGTGAAAAGGTGTGTGCGGATAAAGCATCAAGACTAGCTTCAATCAAAGGCATGTTTGCCATTCCAGGAGCGTCTATGCGGTTTCAAGGGACAAAAATTGAAGTCTCTAAATCAGGAGAGCTAGGCTATAGCACTGGTGTGTATCAGTTTAAATCAAAAGATGCGACTGGAAAAGAGGCTCTTGAGATTGGTAAGTTTTGTGAGACTTGGAAAAAACAGGCTGATGGCAGCTGGAAATGTATCGTTGACATCTGGAATGCCGATCCTGCGAAATAGGGTTTGATTCCTTCGGGTTTTCAATTTTCACAATAAAAAAGGACTTGCGAATTAACGTAAGTCCTTTTTTGTTGTTCCGTAGCGAGAGAGGGGCATGATCCCTCGACCTTCCCGATAGCTATCGGGACGATAGCTATTGGGACTATATCTATCGCGAATCTCTGAGGATTAATATAAAATGGAGGTCTAATAGCTTCATTTTTACATAGCTAATAAAATGAATTGCTGGTTAGAACGGTCGATAAGCTGAAGGATAAATACGTGGGTTGAGGTTCAATCCAATTCTATCCCTCCATAATCGACGCACTAAGGATAATTTCTCAAAATAAGTAATCAAGGGAGGTGAAAACTAAAGTCAGTCCACATCATTTATTATTTTCTTTATGACTCATCCGCGAATTAAGAATGATTTAATTAGATTGCAGATGTTCTTTGGTTATTAAAACCTATTCGTTTTCTGTTCGCTAAATCCTTTCTCAACTGTTTTGCGGCTTCCAATTGGCACATATTATCAAGGATAACAATTATCTGGGCATCATACTCAGCCATAGTGCGTTCTATCTTTTCTAATCTAAATAATATCTCTTTATTTGATGCTATAATCGCGCGCATACGGATGAAGACTCTCACTATCTGCAAATTGATCTTGATTGCCCTTTCGCTGTTCAGCACACTTGCCAGCATTATTACTCCATATTCGGTAAATGCAAAAGGAGCTACTCGAAGACCCATAACTTCACTTTTGGAGGTGCCAAATTGGCACCTCCAATCAATTAGCTCTTCTTTCGATAATTGAAACATAAAGTCTTCAGGAAAACGATCTAAATTTCGTCTGACCGATCTCTTAAGCTGCTTTGTATCCAAATCATATAGGATCGCCAAGTCTCGATCTAGCATTATCTTTTGACCTCTTATGAGATAAATTTTGCTCATTATAACTTCATCTGGGATAGAGATCTGATTGACATTCTTGGCCATTTTATTCAGGGAATTAATTAAAAAGTAATTCTTAGAAAATAGAGGTGCCATTTTTGCACCATCAATTACAAAAGTCAGTTGAACAAGTTACATAAAATCAGCCAATTATTAAATTAAATTATAACAGACGATTGCAAATGAATCCAACCATCATCAAAATAAATATAATAGGAATGCAGGTTCAATCCAGATAGCTGTTGGGACGCTTTTGCAGACAAAAAGAAATGGATGTTTGAATAATTAAAGGGTTGTGTGGAAAGATTATTCTATCAACTTAGCTTCATCTAAGACTAATAAATTATCAGATTCAAAAAAAGAGTCAAAGAGGGGTTGCCATAAAGCAGAAACGTATTATCTTTGCCCGCTCAAGAAATTTAATCAGGGTCTTAATCCTATTAGAATTCAAGGAGGTTAATTGATCTAATGTCCGTCAGTGGACGGACGAGACAGGATCAGTTGGTTAGAGCGTCCCGATTGCTATCGGGAAGGTCGAGGGATGTTGATTAAAAGTTTTTTGAATATAATGGCGAGGTAGCTCAGTTGGTTAGAGCGCATGATTCATAATCATGAGGTCGAGGGATCATGCCCCTCTCTCGCTACGCTGAATATAAGGGACTTACGTTAAATCGTGGGTCCTTTTTTTATAGTGCTTATAGTTGCAAATGTACATAAAAACTGCCATTAATTCCAAATTATGGCAAGGAATGAGACAGTGATTTTGCTTTTTCGTCTCGTTTTATAAATAACCATTTATTTCTTCTCCATTCTCTTTCGAAACTCTGGAAAAAGAATTTTCTGCGCCTTCTTGATATGAATGTATTTGTTTAGATCCCGAAGGGAGATAACCTGGTAGTGGTGGTCGGCGAGATATTGCATATGCTCCCGGAATAAGGCTGGCGCCGTGTTTACCCAAGGATGCTCAAGATCGGGTACTCCATGAATGGTGATCACCACAATCTTTCCATCATGCGCCTCCTGGAATGCTGCAGTGATCTGATCTTTATTCTTGTCTGTCATAGCCCAGCTTGGGACAAAAAGTGGATGATCGGTCTCCGGATCATAGGCTTTATTGCCTCCTGCACGTGCAAAATCATAGTGCTCTTTAGCCAGTTTTTCGATCACTGCTGGACTCCAATCGTATCCTGGAAAGGCAAATGAGGAGGTCTTCGGAATGCCCAATGAATCACATTTCTTCTCAATATAAGTTAGCTGTTCTTCAAATCCGGCTTCCGACAGATGACTCGCTCCCACATGAGACTTGGTATGATTGGCAATCTCAAATCCCATTCTGTCGAGTGCCTGGATTTGTCGCCAATTGAGATATTTCGTGCTATCCCGATAGTTAGGCGGAAACTCACAAACAAAAAATGTAGCCCCAAAACCAAACTCCTTTAAGATTGGAGCCACAATGGTATACTGACTCTCTGGGGCATCATCAAAAGTCAATACCACCAATTTATCCGGAATTGGTCTCTTCAGGATTTTGGAATATCCTGGCAGAAAAAATACCAGTAAGAGGAACAGATTGAGAATTTTAAGCATAGGGTTATTGAGGTTTAATTTTTTACGGGTTGCGGATTGAATTTGGAGTTTTTATATCGGACTAGTCTGGGAATTTCCGGTATATCCGACTTCGATGCAAGAAATGGACAAATTGAATGGTTTGATCATTGATTTAATCGCTGAAGAAAATCTTCAGTATTTACATAATTCCCAGTTCTGCCCTCTTGAATGGCCTGTGCCATTCCAATATCTTCTAATTCCTCATCAGAAAGAACTTTAACTGAGACTCCGATTCGATGAGCTAAATCTAGAATTTGCTGTAGATTTTCTTTTGAATCACTCTGTAAGACAATTGTTTCCATTTTTGATTGTTTTATTCCAATGCAAATTTAGGAAATAAATAGTCGAAAGTCTGTGCCTTTAATCAACATCTTACAGAGATTTAATTTTGCTTAAAAATCAAAGGGCTGTCTGAAATTTATCAGACAGCCCTTCGATTTAAGTTCGGATGCTGAATTAGGCTTCCTTATTTTTTAAGTTTACGATATACCCAAATGCAGCCGCTGTGAAAAACATAATTAAGCTATAGATAACCGGTGGGATACTCATGACTCCGTTGCCAAGAATTGTTAGCGCGATAAAAATGGCTAACGTACCATTGTGGATGCTTATTTCCATGCCAATAGCAATGGCTTGTTTGTTCTCGACGTTAAAGAGACGTGGCATATAATATCCAACAGCAATACTTGCTAGGTTAAAGACTAGTGCTGCCAAGCCAACCATCTGAAAATAAGATACGATGCTAGCCCTTACTTGATAGATAATACCTCCAATTACGGCTACCAAAAATAACGCAGAAAGAATTTTTACCGGCTTATCTAATTTTACAGAAGCACTTGGAAACTTAGCTTTCACGATCATTCCAATTGTTACCGGAACCAGCACCATGATAAATACTTCCACTACTTTTTTAAACACCATCGGCACCACTTGTCCTGTTGCCATAAACTGACTGATGGCAAAGTTTACAATCAATGGGAGGGTGAATAGGGTAAGTAGACTGTTGACTGCTGTTAGCGAAATGTTTAATGCAACGTCACCTTTTGAGAAGTGACTATAAAGATTGGCTGTCGGTCCACCTGGAGAGGCTGAAAGTAGCATCAATCCAACCGCTAGCTCAGGGGATAATCCAAACGATTTTGCGATCACAAAACAGACGGCAGGAAGGATAAGCATCTGGCAAACGAGTCCTATAATAATTGCTTTAGGATAAGCAACTACGCGTCTGAAATCATTGATCGTTAACGTTAACCCAAGGCCAAGCATGATGATGCTTAACGCCAACGGAAGCAAAACAGCATTGAATAATGTCGTTGTCATAATTTAGTTTTTAGTTAGTACAAATAAGTGCTAGAATAAATTCGAGCGTTTAAGTTTAGTGTTTTGTCCTCGCTGTTGAGGATCTTGTAGTGGTAAAAATAGAATTAATTATTAAATCTTGCACATTCCGAACAATTTTGAGAATTTTTTGTTCCGTAATTCATTGGTTTAATAGTGTCCTGTCTTATCTGCTAAAGGAACTTCGTTTTGGTTTGTTCATTTAACTTGGAATTCGGCTGGGATTAAACTAATTTTGCATACTTATAAAGGTTGATCTTCATCTTCTTAATTTGATTCATTCAGTATGGAACACTCCTCAAAAGCTGAGCATCTAAATGCATTTTGCAAAAATACGTTGGTCGAAAACCTTGGAATTGAATTCCTTGATGCGACTGAGGGCGAGGTTGTTGCACGGATGCCGGTGGATCATCGGACTATTCAGCCTTTTAAGATTTTACACGGTGGCGCCTCTTTGGCTTTGGCCGAAACAGTCGCTAGTGCCGGATCAATGTTGCTCGTCGATTTAACCACCTCAGGCATTGTTGGCATGGAGGTTAATGGAAATCATATTGGCAAAGCAACAACTGGCTTCGTTACCGCGACAGCTAAAATCGTTCATCAAGGTCGTCGGACACATGTCTGGAACGTGGAGATTGAAGATGAGAATAAAACAAAGATTATGATTGGTCGTGTGACTGTGATGGTGATTGAAAACAACCGATAGTCAGACTAAATATACTATAAATTAAAGGATTTAACATTCATGAGTGCCTCATTAAGCAAGGATATTCCAAACAGTAAAACAAATTCGCTGCTCAAAATCTGTCTGGATAAGAAAGTTCCTTTTGCTTCATATCAGATGCTCGGCGATTCACATATTACCACCTTAATTCAAACGTCGGGATTGCCTCGGCGCATAGAATATTCGAAAGACCTAACAGAGGCTTCCGGTTTTGTGATGGCCCCATTCGATGCCAATGCTCAATTTCCAACCTTCTTGCTTGAACCTGATTTTACCCACAAAGGAGATCAGTCTGTCGATGCAATTTTTGAAGCTTTGTCGAGCTATAAGATAACTAATGGCGCTTCTGCGATTGCTCAGCCCTTGCATCAAGCCTCATTTAAAGAGTTTGAATCACAAGTTGAGTCGATCAAACAAAAAATTACCGAGGGGATTATTCATAAGGTGGTTCTCTCCCGAATCGTGGTCGATCCATCTATTGAGGGTATTGACCTTATCGTATTGTTTAATGCCTTATGTAAAGCATACCCAAGTGCCTTCGTCTATATGCTTCAGATGCCTGGAGTTGGCTGTTGGATAGGCGCTTCACCAGAGCCGTTGTTGTTGATTGATGGCAATTCCGCTAAGACAACATCGATCGCTGGGACTCAAATTTTGGGCTCACATGCCATTGATGAAGTGGTGTGGAAGTCGAAGGAACTTGACGAGCAAGAGATTGTGACAAGCTATATCGAGCGCGTGCTTCATTCGTTTGGACTCGATCGCTTTAATCGCGTAGGTCCTTATACCTACCAAGCTGCTAACCTAGTCCATTTGCGCACTCAGTTTGATCTAGAGGCGGAACTTATATTGCCTAAATTGGGCGATTTTATTGACGCACTGCAGCCTACACCATCTGTAGGTGGTCTTCCAAAGCTTGCCGCGAAGGAGCTTTTGGTAGAGGTCGAGAAACACAACAGAGAATATTATTCAGGATTTTTAGGTCCGATAAATTGTGGAGATCAAACGGCACTTTTTGTTAACTTGCGCTGTATGAAAGTAGTAAAAGAGGGATTCGCATTTTTTGGAGGCGCTGGCATCACCGAAGGGTCTATGGCCGACCTCGAATGGGATGAGATAAGTCAGAAAATTATGACGCTCTCCTCTTTTATGAATGGTGTAAAATCAAGTACCATATCCTATGAACTCTCCAAAACAGGGTATTAGTGATCTGCCAGAGATTTGCCTCCAGCATGGTCTAACCCATGTGGTGATCGCACCTGGATCTCGCAATGCTCCCTTGATCGCTTCTTTTTCTGCTCATCATAAAATCACCTGTTATAGCATTACCGATGAGCGATGTGCAGCCTATTTTGCGTTAGGAATAGCCATTCAAACGCAGCAACCAGTGGCCATTATCTGCACCTCTGGAACGGCCGCGCTTAACTTTGCTCCAGCTATCGCAGAGGCCTACTATCAAAATATTCCGTTAGTTGTACTTACCGCTGATCGTCCCGATGAATGGATTGATCAGGCTGATGGTCAGACGATACGTCAACAAAATATCTATGCCAATTATAGCAAGCAAAGTTTCCAACTTCCCGTTGAGACGGTAACAGATGCAGACCTTTGGTATTTTAATCGGTCTGTCAATGAGGCCATTAATGGTGCTAACGCCGAACCCAAAGGCCCCGTTCATCTTAATATCCCTTTGCGCGAGCCGCTTTATGCTCCTCTGCCAAAATCCAATGTTGAGGCGCGGATCATTCAAACAGTTTACTCGTCACCAATATTAAATTCCGTACAGCTCGATCCTCTTGTGGACCGTTGGAATAGTTCAGCTAAGAAAATGATCATTTTTGGTGCCGGACCGAAGAATCAAGAACAGATGGAGCTTGTAAAAGCTTTGTCGCAAGATCCCTCGGTGGTTGTGGTGGCTGAGAATATTGCAAATCTCGATAATGACTTAGTGCTGTATGCCCCTGAGCATTTCTTCGGCTCTTGTTCAGAACAAGATGCGCCTACTTTTCAA
>CAIUAN010000066.1 GCA_903897145.1 uncultured Bacteroidia bacterium
CCCGCGGGGGCAGGCAGGACACACAGGGTGGGTTGACACAGTTTAAAATACACTCCCATTTACAATTGTTGATTTAATAAAAATATTACTTTTGCATTAACAGTACCCGCTTGCATACCATCAGAACTGCCAGCGGGTCATTTTTTTAGTGACATAAGTAAACTCGCTCGGGAATTGTAGTCCTTAAAATCTTGTTTCAATAAGCGTTTTTCACGAAAAACATCATTTTGTAAGTGTTTTTCACAAATGATAAGTGTTTTTCACGGTTGTATTTAAGATTCAGCGCTTATTAAGTTGTATCTCATCGGACTAAAATGTAGGCTATTATCAATTATTTACGTAATTTTGTTGAAAATAGTCAACATTATCATGAGTAGTAAGAAACAAATATTATTTCCTAAGTACCAAAAACTGTTTGAGCAGGTAGGTGAAAACTATAAACTAGCAAGAAAGAGACGGAAATTGACAATGGTTCAAGTTGCTGAAAGGGCAGGAATTGACCGCACTACATTATATCAAATTGAAAAAGGGAATGGTAGCGTTTCTATGTCTGCTTATTTCAATGTGCTTCGTGTATTAGGATTGCAGGATGATTTTCTAAAATTAGCCGCTAATGATGAATATGGAAGAAAATTACAGGATCTAAGTTTAATTGGAAATAAATAAAATGGCTAGCCAGAAGAAAGATATATTCGTTTATGCACACTGGGTAGGAATGCCTGAGTCTAAATGCATAGGTATATTAAGTGCCCATCAGGCCAAAGGTCGGAAGGCTTTTAGCTTTGAATATGATATTGACTGGATAAGCTCAAAAGAACAGTTATTGTTAGACCCTGACATATCTTGGTTTACAGGCCCACAGTTTCCTGCAGGTAAAGAAAACTTTGGTGTGTTTCTCGATTCAATGCCTGATACCTGGGGACGGACATTAATGAAAAGACGTGCTGCTCAAAAAGCAAAAGAAGAAGGAAAGCCTACTCCTACCTTATACGATATAGATTTTTTATTGGGGGTGTATGATCAAAGCAGAATGGGTGCCTTACGGTTTAAGTTAGATAAGGACGGCCCATTCTTAGACGATAGTCATCAAACACCTACACCACCTTGGAGTAACGTGAGAGAGTTACAACATGGCGCAGAAGTGCTAGAAATTGAAGATGATAATGAAGAAGTCAAAAAATGGCTAAACATTTTATTGGCTCCAGGCTCTTCTTTGGGTGGAGCAAGACCGAAAGCTAATATTCTTGATGATGAAGGGCATTTATGGATTGCTAAATTTCCATCGAAGGGTGATTCAATTGATAAAGCAGCATGGGAATATCTGGCTTACAAACTTGCTTTAAAGGCAGGAATTGAAATGGCTGAATCAAAGATTGAAAAAGTATCAGGAAAGTATTATACATTTTTCACGAAAAGATTTGACCGACTAAAAGGCGAAAGAATACAATTTGCCTCTGCAATGACAATGACGGGTCAAAATGAGGATACTGTCAAAGACAATCCACCAAGCTATCTTGACATGGCTGAATTTATACAATTCAACGGAGCGCAAAACAAAAAAGACCTACATCAATTGTGGAGGAGAATTGTATTTCATATTGCTATTTCCAACACTGATGATCACTTGCGTAACCATGGCTTCATTCTTACGGCTTCAGGTTGGATATTATCACCTGCATTTGACATTAACCCTTCCATAGATAAAGATGGGCTAGCTCTAAATATTGATACTCAAAATAATGCCTTGGATATTGAATTAGCAAAAAGCGTGGGGGAATACTTTCAGCTAACTAAAAATGAAATGGAAATTATTGTTGAAGAAATTAAAGTTGCAGTTAGTAATTGGAGAACGATAGCTCATGAGATTGGTATTTCAAGAGCAGA
>CAIUAN010000067.1 GCA_903897145.1 uncultured Bacteroidia bacterium
CCACCTCTTCCCATTCCGAACAGAGAAGTTAAGCCCGACAGCGCCGATGGTACTGCGTAAAGTGGGAGAGTAGGCCGCCGCCAACCTATACTAACCCCGGATTCATAACTTGAGTCCGGGGTTTTTTATGCGGTATACCCAAGGTACAAAAGTCAGTGGCCCACTCCAAGTGGGCCACTGACTACATACAAGTTCATGTCCTGAACAAGTCGGACTCGGACTTTTGCTGTTCTTGGTTGATCAGGGAATTTAAGCCCGATCCGTCAGGAGACGGACCGATGGTACTGTCCGTCAGCTGACGGATAAGCCCAAACAGCAGATTGTATTTTTTGTAAAGTGGAGAGTCCGTCAGTAGACGGACACGTCCTCCCCTGACGGATACTAACCCCGGATTCATAACTTGAGTCCGGGGTTTTTTATGTGATATAGTCAGGGTCCCACTTGGAGTGGGACCCTGACTTGCTCCCAGTCGGACCCGGACTGATTATAGTGAGAGGCCCACTTGGAGTGGGGCCCTCACTATTTAAAATGGAACTTTAGCAGTTTTAAAAACTTACCGCTTACTAATCTTATTCATCGAAATAGCTGTTTGCCTCGTACATTTAAATCGTTCTATATCGGGACTTCTTTTCATTAAATGCTTCTGACTTACCCCGCTATTCACTCTCTTGCGCCAAAGATTAAAACTAGTACGTTTTAATTCAGTACGCATAAGTTTAATAGTCTCAGCTTCAGAAAGACCAAATTGGAAGGTAATGGCTTCAAAAGGAGTACGGTCCTCCCAGGCCATTTCTATGATTCTATCTTTGTCAATTATATCCATTCAACTGGTGTTACGATTCTATTGATTCCTGTTATAAAACTAATAATATTCGTTGTATTCTTAAAATCGAAATCAACCGATTTTAAACGATTTTATGGAGTGTGTTTCTCACGTAGGGTATGTCTGTTTCTAATGCTATTGTTAGATTAATTTGACTTGATAATAGTCGATTGCCCCAAATCTTTACACTACTTTTACGCCCATATTTGATATTTTTAAAACTGAAATTAATAAATAAGCAAAATGAATATAACTATAATAGGAGCCTCAGGTGGAATAGGACTCGAAACAGTGAAAAGAGGATTAAATAGAAAGCATTCGATAACGACCCTTTCTCGATCTGAAATTGAAATAGAAGAGACAAAATCTTTAAAAATGATCCTTGGTGATGCTACGAATAAAGATGACCTTTTAAATTCAATCCAAAACGCAGAAGCACTTATTATAACCTTGGGGACTGGTAAGAGTATGAAACCTACTACCCTTTTTTCAGATTTTGCAAAATTAATTGTAGAAATACATAGGGAGAACAAAATAGATATTCCACTTATTTTCGTTACTGGATTTGGAGCTGGAGAAAGTAAAAATTATGTGCCTTGGCTAGTAAAGATGTTTTTAAAATACTTTTTAAAAGATGTTTATGCTGACAAAACTAAAATGGAAGAAATTATCACTAATACAGATCTTAATTGGACTGTTGTGAGGCCAGGAAGGCTATTTGATAAGGAATTGACAGAAAAATACCGTGTTGAAAATAAATTATTCAAAGGGATTAATATAGGCGGAATCAATAGAGCAGACGTTGCAGACTTTTTAATAAAACAAGCAGAAAACCAAACTGAATTTAAAAAGTACGTTGGTATATCTGAAAAATAGGATGAAATAAAACCTCATGCAACTATAGTCAGGGGCCCACTTGGAGTGGGCCCCTGACTACTTCCGTAGATGTCTGATTTGGAGTGTTCGGGTAAGCGTTAGTTCGCTCCCAGCGATATGGCAATCAAAATTAAGGCAGACATATAATAGACTAATACTTTGATATGTTTG
This sequence comes from uncultured Bacteroidia bacterium, assembly GCA_903897145.1. Taxonomy (GTDB): domain Bacteria; phylum Bacteroidota; class Bacteroidia; order Bacteroidales; family Prolixibacteraceae; genus JAAFHB01. Next base: position 1,871 of record CAIUAN010000067.1, read on the forward strand.
TCTTTGTCAGTTTGAGTTTGACTCGAGAAGATGAGTCCAAGATTGGCAATTAAGAGCGCAAACAACATCATCACAATGTGCTCGATTGGCCAAAATCGCTTCGAGGCCATCTTAAGCGCCCCTTCAACACCAGCCATCTCGCTTCCCGATAGCGTATTCGGATTTGCAAAGAGTAATAATCCAAAGATCAACTGAAGATAGAGATTGATGATAAACCCATACGAAAGGTATTTGTCAAGCTTTGTATAAGGTGCCTTCTTAACAATTCCCAATACAGAGCGAACAACTAGCCAGACAGCAATGATAGCAAAGGTCCCACTGATCAGGGTATGAAACGATTTCGTCAGACTTAAACTTTCCAAGAGAATTGTGTTTAACTGCATATCTTCAGATTTAGATTCTAGTTAGTATTGATCTAATTAATAACTGCTTTAGCTAAGGCTTTGGCTTGCATAATGCGGTCTGCCATGCCAATACCATCTTTCAGGTTTCCTCCAATAATCAGTCCTGGATAACGCTGCTGAAGGTCAGCAACCGCCTTTAATCGAAACTCGGTGTCTGCTTCGTATTGAGGGATAGCCGCTTCATAGCGGATGATCTTAAATAGATCTGGTTCGAAACTCTTCGTCCGCATAATATGACAAAATTCCCGCTTGATGATCACTTTTAATTCGTCAGTTGATAAGTCACAAAGCTCTGGTTTACGCACACCACCTAGAAAGATGGAAAATAGCGCGCCCCCCTCCGGTGCCCGATCCTTGAAGAGCGCCGATAAGAATAATACCCCAAGTAACGCCCGATCCTCTTTAAAAGGAATAAGACCTCCAAATGCATCTAATACCATCCCTTCCCACTTATTAAATCCAAGGATTATCTCAATGGTTGGAGCATAATATAAGGCCGTAACCTTCGCAATAGTCTCCTTTTCGACGAAGGGTAATACCTTGTCTAAATGATACGCACCAACGGTTGTGATCACTTTTTTAGTCTCCAGGCTAACAGTTGCTCCATCTTTGTCGAGGTAGTTAACCTCGTAATGATCCCCAACAGGATTAACGGTAATTTTTGAAACGCCAAAGGTGATATTTTCATTGCCCACCTGGTCTGTTATGGCTTCGATCAGTTTGATTAATCCACCTTTTACCGAGAATACACTTCTGGAGACTCTCTGCTCTTCATCTGACTTCTTCTCTAATTTCTTTCGAATCGAACCACCAATAAAACTGCCATATTTCTGCTCTAAATTATAGAGCTTAGGCAAGGCAAATCGGGTGATTAAGCGGTTTGGATCACCGGCATAAACACCTAATATAAATGGATCGATGGCGTAATCTAAAAAGCTCTGACCCATCCGACGTTTCACCAATCCTGCTAGCGATTCGTTTGGAATCGTGCCAGCTTTGCGAAATGGCTCTCCTAAGATTCTGAATTTATCTTTTAAGGTAAATAAGGGGGTTGTTATAGCAGCCTTCAAACTACTAGGCAAGGCTTCCCAAACTCCCGACTTAAGGATATATCGTTTCTTTACGTTCTCGTTCGCCACCTCAATATCACAAGTTCCTAATGCTTCGAAGAGTCGTAAAACTTCAACATTAGCCACCACACCTGAGTTTGGACCTTCTTCGTACGTGAACCCTTGCTCGGTAACAGAGTTGATAACGCCGCCGACTCGATCGCTTTTTTCTAGGATCGTAAAGTCAACCCCAGCTTTCTTCAAATGAAAAGCGGTTGTTAACCCTGTGATCCCAGCTCCTATTACGACGACATCCTTCATGTATCTATACGGTCTTTGAATAAATATTCTCTTCTTGATTGAACGCTGGATCTAAAGCCATCGCGATGTTGCGGGCGAAAATAAATCCTTTGTCATGGACTCTAATCTGATCGTCCTTTAGCTCCATTAACCCATCCGCGATAAAATCGTTGAAGTTTTGGGGATTAAAACGGACCAGATTTTTAATGTCTTGTCCACTCAAATTAAACTGCGCAGCTACCTCGTCAAAACTCAATACGCCATTGCACATGATGTTGTTGACAATCGTTCGGATGATCTGCTCTTCGTTGTTAAGCTTGTATCCTCTTTCGATAGCATATCCAGTTGATTCGATAGCCTCGATATACTTAGGAAATTCTTTGATGTTTTGCGCATAAGCACCCCAGAATTGCCCTATCGCAGATGCACCGAAGCCATACACTTGTCCGGTTGTTTCGAGCGTGCAATAGCCCTGGAAATTCCGATGGAG
>CAIUAN010000068.1 GCA_903897145.1 uncultured Bacteroidia bacterium
AGCGTCGGGGTACCACCTCTTCCCATTCCGAACAGAGAAGTTAAGCCCGACAGCGCCGATGGTACTGCGTAAAGTGGGAGAGTAGGCCGCCGCCAACCTATACTAACCCCGGATTCATAACTTGAGTCCGGGGTTTTTTATGCGATATACCCAAGTCCGAGCCCGACTAGTTCATGTCCTGAACAAGTCGGACCCGGACTTTTGCTGTTCTTGGTTGATCAGAGAATTTAAGCCCGATCCGTCAGCTGACGGACCGATGGTGTTTATCGTAAAGTGGAGAGTCCGTCCCCTGACGGATACTAACCCCGGATTCATAACTGAGTTCGGGGTTTTTTTATGCGATGATTATGTTTTGAAGTGTGGACTCAGGCTAGAGGCTAGAAATAGCGTGGAGTAAAACGGCAGTAGCGTCTTCTTGACATCTGGAAATCATAGCTTAACATAAACTCATGAGTTCCGGCATTAACTTGCGTGGGGCGAAATGTGGTTAGATCATAGGCGTAACCAATCTTAATTTCTGGAGATAGAAATACTTGAAAGAGTAACCCATACGAGTTATTAATTCGATAGCTTGCCCCAACCCAGATCCGATCATAGAATAATAAATTAGCCGTTAGATCGATTATTTGTGGTGTTAATTCACTCCTTCGATAAAGAAATGTAGGCTTAAGTTTTACATTGTCTGCAAGTGGCAAAACAATTCCTCCCATCGCGTAATAATTAACCTCTTCGTGGTAAACCGATGCCCCACTTGCGGAATTTAATCCATTTTTAAAAAATTTTGGAGCGGAGAATCCTAAAAAGAATTTATCACTATGCCACATAAATCCAGCGCCAAAATTGGGAAGAAACTTTTTATTAATATCATACAAGGAAACAGGATCGTTCGGATCATGAGTGGTTAATTGACTCAATAAAGCTTCATAGATATTAAATCCACCCTTAATACCAAAAGAGATATACTGATCATTATTTAAAAGTATCCGGTAGGCATAATCAAAATAGGCCCCATTTTGCCTTACTGGGCCAAATTTATCATTGATGATTGACAACCCTAAGCCAACATTGTACCTTTGCAAAGGTCCTTGGATGGTTAACGTGTTTGTCGTAGGAGCACCATCGAATCCTAGCCACTGTATACGTGACAAGGCCGTTACATTAACATAACCTGTTAGACCAGCATAGGCCGGCTGAATAGTAAGTAGGTTATTCATGTACTGATTAAAAACGGGATCCTGCTGACATACCGCGCGTTTAGGCATGAATAGCATGAGAGCTAAGAATATTCCGAGCATCAGTTTCTGATAGTATGTCGAGCAATTTTTCAAACTATTCGAATTGTTTCATTTTAAAAATCGTACTAATAATTGATATATACAAAACCTTGTATCTTCTTTATAGAATCACCAAGGTTTAGAATATAGTAATAAACACCCGGTGCGACGATCTGCTTTTTCGACCATCCTGAAGTTGTAAACCTTCCATCCCAATCATTCTGATAGTCCTCGCTAGAGTAAACCAATTGACCAGATCGTGTGTAGACATATAATTGAGATTTTTGAAACTGTTCAATACCTGTAATCTCAAATTTATCGTTTACGCCATCCCCATTAGGCGAGAATAATTGAGGCGCTTCGGGTAACGCCCTCAGGGTCACCTTTTGGGTGCAGGTATCCGTCAGTCCGCTGAAATCAGTGACTGTCCAAATTACCTCCGTAATACCAATCTTAAATTTAGCTGGTGCATCATTGATAACCGACCGAATGCCGCAATTATCCCAAACAATCGGCTGGCCAAGATCAACAAGAATCGAATTATCACCACTTAAAAATGGTTTGTTACCCGAGGTAAGTGTAATAATTTGGTTGATATCCGTTGGGCATTTTATCGTTGGTGGCGTTGTATCAGTTACTGAAATTAGTACACTGTCTTTAAGTTCGCACCCTTTAGCACTGGTCATCGTAACCGTGTAATAGCCGGAGGCTAATTTTACCGCCTCACGCGTTGTTTGAACTGGCGTTGTATTCCATTTATAGGTATACAGATTTACATCCGATGGTTTGCGATTTAGACTATCAACTCGATCTACTCTCGCACTTCCATTGAAGTCGTTAAGGCATTCAATATTTTTGTGCGCAAAAATAATCTTAACAGTTTGCGGATCTTTTAAAGTATCAGTTACAATTGTTGAGCATCCAGACGCATCTGTTATAGTGACACTATACACTCCAGCAACTAGCTTGGTCGCTGTTGCACTATTCTGAACCGGAGTACTATCCCATTGGTAATTATATGGTGCCTTACCTTTCGTGATTATTGCAGTCATTGTTCCTGTGGCAGATCCAGGACAAGTTGGTGCGACCATCGTCAATCTTCCCATCAAGTTGTTCGAAGGTGCGACGAAAACGGGCGTAATTGCTGAGCATGTGCCGCTTGTTAGAGACCCTTTAATAAAATAGGTCCCAGCCACAACAGATTGCGGATTCGTTAGCGGAATAGTAGCGGCGGCATCTTTCCAATAAGTATATAGCAACCCAGGTGTGGACCCAGCCGTTACTGAAGGGGCCGTAAGGTCGATCGTGCTAGTGCAATTAGGCAATGCTTGCCCCACTGTTTTTACAACCGCAGTCGTAACTACTAAAACGGTAATTTGAGCAACTATGCAGCCTCCTGGAGCTACATAGGAGATTTGGAACGTTCCCGCTCCTGCCATTAAAGGATTGAACTTGTTCCCTGTAACACCTGATCCGACAAATGTTCCTCCGGCAGGATAAGCAGATAAGGTCACTGGCAAATCGCTTATGCAATAGGTTCCATAAATACCATTGAATCCAGAAGCCTCAACTGCGCTTACTGTTAGATTGTAGGTACTGCTATTTGAACAGCCATTTTTATCAACAATCGTTAAGGTATATAAACCAGCAGAATTCCTGGAAACCGCAGCTATTTGTGGATTAAAAACCGCAGATGTAAATCCATTAGGCCCAGTCCATGAGTAAGAGGCCATTCCTATTGGTCCTTTAAGCGTTAAGGGGTATCTCTCACAGACAGGATTTGGCGTATCGGCAGTAATAGAGACTAAAGGAGTAGGCTGAACTGCAAGAACGATAGATTTGGGTATTGAATTGACACATCCATTTGCCAAAGAGGTTGGAGTAATAAGATATTCTACTGTTCCCGCAGTCGTATTACTTGGGTTAATTAATGTTTGAGTTATTGCTGATCCTGCTCCTAATTTTGGTCCAGTTATCGCTCCAGTAATCGTGCCAATGGTCCAGGTGAAAGAACTAGGCATGCTCGATGTAAGGGGTATGTTTGATTCCACGCCGTTGCAGACTGATATTGTTGCAAGATTTGTTACCAAAGGTGCTGGGTTTACGGTAACTGTAATTATGAATGGTATTCCCGTACACCCTCCATTGTTTGCTATTGGGGTAATGATGTAATCGACCGTTCCCGCGATTGCGTTACTTGGATTCGTTAAAATCTGATTAATTGTATTTCCTGATCCTGCACTAGCACCTGTTATTCCCCCTGTTGTCATTCCAATAGTCCATGTAAATGAACTTGGTACAGAAGCTGTGAGCGAAATATTTGGACCTGATCCAGTGCAAGTTGATGCTGTCGCTACATTGGTAACAATCGGTTTTGGATTCACAGTTACCACGATGGTGTATGGTGTTCCGGCACATGTTCCAGTTGTTGCGATCGGTGTTACAATATATGCAACAGTCCCTGCAGTTGTAGCACTTGGATTTGTTAATATCTGATTTAGAATTGGACCAGCTCCATTGCTTGCTCCAGTTATGTTTCCAGTAATTGTTCCAACAGCCCAGGTGAATGAGCTTGGGGTACTTGCGGTAAGTGTTAGATTCGGACTTGACCCACTGCAAGTGCTTATGTTGGGAGCATTGGTGACCGTTGTTGCAGGGTTTACTGTAACGGTAATTGTATAAGGAGAACCAGAACATGATCCAGCTATTGAGGTTGGGGTGACAATATATTCTACTGTACCTGCTCTTGTATTACTTGGATTAGTGAGGACTTGACCAATGGTTGAGCCCGATCCTATCGTCGCACCAGTTATTCCTCCCGTAATCGCGCCAACGGACCAAGTGAATGTGCTAGGAATACTTGCGGTCAGTAAAATATTGGTGCTCGTTCCACTGCATACCGCTGCTGTGCTTGCGGTTGTCACCGTTTGAGCTGGCCTAACAGAAATGGTGATTGTAAATGGAGTTCCGCTGCATGATCCTGCTGTTGACGTTGGAGTCACGATATAATCTACCGATCCTATAGCCGTATTGCTTGGGTTTATCAGTATCTGATTTAGTATTGGTCCCGACCCTGCACTCGCGCCAGATATTGCCCCCGTAATAGTTCCAATAGTCCAGGAGAAACTGCTTGACTCTGATGCCGCTAAGGTAATATTAGGAGCTGATCCACTACAAATTAGTGCAGTATTGGAATTCGTTACTATGGGCGCTGGATTAACGGTAACTACAATCTTAAAGGGGGTTCCAGTACAGGATCCAGTCAATGCGGTTGGTGTTACTATATATTCGACTGTTCCATAAACAGTAATGCTAGGATTTGTAAGCACTTGGTTGATCATTGCCCCAGAGCCATTGCTTGCACCCGTTATTCCTCCAGAAATTGCGCCAATCGTCCATGTAAAGCTGCTAGGTACAGTTGCTGAAAGTGGTAAATTAAATCCACTACCACTGCAGGCAATTGCAGCAGCAGAGTTTGTAACTAATGGTTTTGGATTAACCGTAACGACTATTGAGTATGGCAGACCAGCACATCCATTTGCTGTTGATTTTGGTGTAACAACATACTCAACTGTTCCAGAGACTGCATTGCTCGGATTAATTAAGTTTTGATTAATAAGAGATCCTGATCCTCCTGCTGCTCCAGTTATGCCTCCAGTTATGGTGCCAACTGACCATGTAAAATTACTTGGCAAACTAGAGGTTAGGTTTATATTCGGACTGTCCCCACTACAAATAGTCGTTGATGGTGCATTTGTAACAACAATGGCCGGATTTACATTGATCGTTATGGAGTATGGAGCTCCTGCGCAGGTGCCATATATAGAAACTGGTGTGACTAAGTATTCTACTAACCCCGAAAGGGTCGAACTTGGATTTGTTAGTACTTGATTTAAGGTAGAACCTGACCCTAAGCTTGAACCACTTATTGCTCCCGTATTTGTATTTACAGTCCATGAATAGTTGCTTGGGATCAATGATGTCAGGGCTAAATTTGGTCCTGATCCACTGCATATTGTAGCAGTATTAACTGTTGTGACTTCAGGAGTTGGATTTACTGTAACGGTAATGGTGTAGGGCGTTCCCCCACATGATCCCGTAGCAGAGGTTGGTGTGATGATATATTGTACGGTGCCAGTTGTTCTGCTATTGGGACTTGTCAAGACCTGATCGATTGAGGAGCCATTGCCACTGGTTGCTCCAGTTATTCCGCCTGTAATAGCCCCAATAGTCCAGGTAAAAGTACTCGGAATATTTGATGTTAAGGTAATATTGGGACTAGTTCCACTGCATGTTGATGCCGTAGAAACGTTCGTGACGATTGGTCTTGGGTTGACCGTTACTGTTATGGTATATGGCGCACCAATGCAGCCAGTGGCAATAGCCTTAGGCGTTACAATGTAGTTTACGGTCCCCGATAAAAGACTGCTTGGATTTGTTAGTATTTGGTTAATGCTAGATCCAGACCCTCCAACAGCTCCAGCTATCCCTTGAGTGATTGCACCAACAGTCCAGGTAAAAGTGCTAGGAATGGATGAAGTTAATGAGATATTCGGACTTAAGCCAGTGCAAATGGCAAATTGGTTAGATGTTAATACTTTAGGTGCTGCCTCAACAGTTACTACGATTGAATAAGGTGTTCCGGAGCAAGATCCATTTAAAGAAGTTGGAGTTACAAGATATTCTACTGAGCCTGCAGTCGTATTGCTTGGATTAGTTAAAATTTGATTAATAGTAGATCCACTTCCTGAGCTTGACCCCATTATACCTCCTACAATGGAATTAATTGTCCATGCGAAGCTGCTAGGAGCGGTAGCCAGTAAACTAATATTTGGGGCTGATCCGCTGCAAATATCAGCACTGTTTGAAGTGGTTACTGCAGGTTTTGGATTTACGGTTACCCTTATCGTAAATGGTAAGCCGACGCATGATCCTGTTACTGACCAAGGGGTTACAATGTAATCAACATAACCTGAAGATATATTGCTTGGATTCGTTAATATATCGGAAATGGTAGGACCAGATCCGGTATTAGCTCCCGTAATACCTCCTGATATGGCCCCTATCGTCCATGAAAAATCACTTGATGTCGATGCGTTTAAGAAAATATCTGCACTAGTTCCGCTGCATATCGTTGTGGTACTAGGGTTTAATACAATTGGTAAAGGTTCAACAATTATGGTAACTAGAAATGAAGCACAAGATAAATTGGGTGAAGTTGAAGTCGGAGTTACAACATAGGTAACAGTTCCTGCAGAAGAATGACTTGTATTGGTAAGTGTTTGATTGATTGTAGGACCCGATCCATCACTCGCTCCAGCTATTCCTCCTGTAGTTGACCCAACCGTCCAGGTGAATGTACTCGGAACTGATGCGGTAAGTGCAAGATCTGGCCCAGTACCACTGCATATCTCAACAATGTTAGCGGAGGTTAAAACTGGTCCTGGATTTACAAATACAGTAATTGTAAAAGGGGTTCCGGAGCATGATCCTTCAATAGATTGTGGGGTGACAATATAGGCAACCGAGCCAGATGAAAAAATATCTGGATTATAGAGCATCTGATTGATTAATCCTCCGGATCCTGCTCTAGCCCCTGTAATTCCTCCTGTTATTGTGCCAATGGTCCAACTGAAAGTACTAGGCACTGAAGCAGCTAGGTTGATATTTGGCCCAGTTCCATTACAGATTGTTGCAGCATTGCTTGTTGTTATTATGGGGGTTGGATTTACATTAACTGTAATTGCAAATGGGTTTCCAGTGCATGATCCGTCAATAGCTGTCGGAGTTACAACATAAGTAACCGTGCCAACCGACCCTTTACTCGGATTGGTAAGTATTTGATTGATGATAGATCCAGATCCATTACTGGCGCCTGTGATTCCGCCTGTTGTGCTTGACACGATCCAGGTATAGTTGCTTGGAGCAGTAGCCGATAAGATGATATACGGACTTGATCCACTGCAAGCACTCACTGTTGGCGAATTTGTAATCGTGGGCGTAGGATTAACCGTTACTGTAATTGGATAACTTGCCCCGACGCATGATCCTGCAGTTGATGTTGGTGCTACAAGGTATTCGATCGTTCCCCCAACTGGACTATTCGGATTTGTGAGCAATTGATCAATTGTAGTGCCAGAACCAGAACTTCCGCCAGTTATTCCTCCCACTATCGTTCCTATAGACCAAATAAAGCTGCTTGAGATTGAAGCTGTCAGATTAATAGATGGAGTATTGCCACTGCATATAGTAGCGATGTTATGCGTTGTAACAGCGGGAGTTGGAAGTACAGTAACTAAAATGTTAAAGGGTGCGCCAATGCAACTCCCTAATGTTGACGTGGGCGTAACAACATAGGTCACTGAACCAGAGGAGAGATTGCTCGGATTGGTAAGTATTTGAGCGATGGTTGCTCCAGAACCACTACTCGCCCCTGTTATTCCGCCGGTTATGGCTCCTACTGTCCAGCTGAAATTACTGGTAACCGACGCTATAAGTTCCAGGCTGGTTGCCGACCCGCTGCAAATAGTTGACGTGTTCGAAACTGTTACAACTGGAATTGGATCGACCGATACGGTAATTGTAAACGTTGATCCAGCGCAGAGTCCTGTGGTGGATGTTGGAGTCACCAAATAGGCAACAGTGCCAACGGACGTGTTGCTTGAATTTGTAAGGATGTCATTAATGACAGATCCGGAACCCGCATTTGCCCCCGAGATGTTGCCTGTTGTTGCTCCAACAATCCAAGAGAAAGTGCTCGCAGTAGAGGAGGTAAGACTAATGCCTGGGGAACTTCCACTGCATATCTCTGCCGTTGATGAATTAGTAACTGCTGGTTTTGGATTTACAGTTAGAGTTGCAGCCCCGCTCGGTGTTGAATTTTCTAAACAACGATATTGATAGCCATTTGATGATAATGGGACCAAGCTGATTGTTAATGTTGAAGAGATTGCTCCATTTAATGAAACCCAGCCCGATCCATTGTTCTGCTGCCATTGATAATTGGTAAATCCTGAAACGGAAAATGTTGCAGTGCCACCTTCGCAAGTTATCACATTACTAGGGTCTGCAGGGGGAGGTGATAAAGGTGCGGTTGCCTCTAACACTAAAATCTCATGAGATGTTGCTAAGGCGTTACCTAAGCTAGCATCAGATGTGCTTGCTTTCAAGGAAAAGCTAACCACAAAAACGGCCATTGCTGCAATTAATTTGCAATAAAACAGATTTTTATGATATATTTTGTTGCCTTTCATATTCACCATGTTCTGCTTTAATTGCAAGTTTACATTGTTTCAAATCTTAGAAAAACGCTAAGATTTTATTCATTGCTTAGATGGAGCAATACAAATTAAAACTGCTTTTCTTGATCTAAGATTAACCTCAATTATTTCTTTCTCAAATACCCCTAAAGGCCTTGAAACATTTGAATAAACTACCTCAAGCAATACAAAGGTAGGAAAGAAATTCTCATTTCCAAGGTTTCAACTTTTCCATTGATTCTGATCTAGTAAATATTAATTTAGAATTAATAAATTATGGAATTAAAATAAACCATGGCAAATCGAAATTTAGGATGTCTAATATCGAAATTCCGTTGTCGATTCCTGACTCTAAATCAGGTGCAAATTACACACTCAATTTTGCTGAAATTGGAGGAGCCATTTGAAGGCAAAGATAGATGATCCGCTATTGAAATTTATTGACTTTTAACGTGTTTTTATTATTTCTTATCGCAGGGTTTTTACCACTCTGATCTTAAGATTATGGAAAAAACAACCGCCTTTCGATTGAAAAATTTCCTATATTTGTGCACTTCAAAAAATGAAGATTATCAAGACTATGAGTAACAAATTCAAGGAGTATAAAGCGTTCGATCTATCGAAAATTAATCAGGAAATTCTCGAATATTGGGAGAAAAATAATACATTCCAACAATCGATAGAAACCCGCTCTAACGGACCATCATTTGTATTTTATGAAGGACCACCTTCGGCAAATGGAATGCCCGGTATTCACCATGTTGTTTCCAGAGCTATTAAAGATATTTTCTGTCGTTATAAAACGCAACAGGGATTTTTGGTTAAACGCAAAGCTGGCTGGGATACTCATGGTCTACCCGTAGAACTTGCTGTGGAGAAATTATTGGGAATCACCAAGGAAAGTATCGGCAAAACAATTACGGTAGCCGACTACAATGCCGCTTGTCGCAAAGAGGTGATGAAATATACCGATAAATGGGAAGATCTTACCAAACAGATGGGGTACTGGGTTAACATGGACGATCCATATATTACCTATGATAGTCGGTATATCGAGTCATTGTGGTGGTTGCTAAAAGATTTATATAAGAAAAACTTACTCTATAAGGGTTACAGCATTCAGCCTTATTCGCCAGCTGCTGGTACCGGTTTAAGTTCACATGAGCTAAATCAGCCTGGCTGCTACCGCGATGTGAAAGATACAACCTGTATCGCACAGTTTAAGGTTGTTGAGAATGAAAAATCAAAGACACTTTTTGATGGAGTCGATGGAGAATTGTTTATCCTCGCTTGGACAACAACACCTTGGACTTTACCTTCAAATACCGCACTTGCTGTAGGTAACAATATCACCTACGTTAAAGTAAAAACGTTTAATCCGTATACTTCTCAGCCTGTAACCGTGGTTCTTGCAAAGGAACTATTTCGGAGTTATTTCCCAGAGAAAAACGAGGAGCTCTCATTTGAATCGTATCAAGGTGATGGGAAAAATATACCCTATACAGTTTTAGCTGAATTAAAGGGGAAACAATTAGTTGGCATAGAGTACGAGCAACTTATCCCTTGGGTTAAAACAGCTGGTAATGCATTCTCCGTTATTTCAGGTGATTTTGTAACCACCGAAGATGGAACTGGCATCGTTCATATTGCGCCAACCTTTGGTGCCGATGACGATCGGGTAGCAAAACAAAATGGAATTGCACCACTATTGCTTATCGACAAAGAGGGAAAACAACATCCGATGGTCGATCGCCAAGGTCGGTTCTTTCGCCTTGAAGACCTATCTGCGGAATTTGTGTCATCTAATATTGATGTAGCACTTTACGCTGAATATGCCGGACGGTATGTTAAAAATGATTACGATGAAACGCTAACAGAAAAAGACGCAACCCTCGATGTGGATCTTTCTGTAATGCTTAAACAAGCAAATCGCGCGTTTAAAGTTGAGAAACACCAACATAGCTATCCTCATTGCTGGAGAACTGATAAGCCGGTACTCTATTATCCACTCGATTCGTGGTTTATTCGCACCACGGCGGTACGCGATCAGCTGATCGGATTAAATAAATCGATCAACTGGAAACCTCAATCAACAGGAACGGGTCGTTTTGGGAATTGGCTTGAGAACCTAGTCGACTGGAATCTCTCTCGATCACGCTATTGGGGTACCCCTCTGCCAATCTGGAGAACTGAAGATGGAACTGAAGAGTTATGCATTGGTTCAGCTGAAGAACTAATATCAGAGATCAACAAATCTGTTGATGCTGGTTTTATGGCGGCTAATCCATTTAAAGAGTTTAAAGTAGGCGACTATTCTAAACTAAATTATGAGAAGATCGATTTCCATCGTCCTTATGTCGATGAGATCTATCTGGTTTCGCCAAAAGGGGCTAAGATGCTCCGCGAGACTGACCTTATTGATGTTTGGTTTGACTCCGGCGCTATGCCATATGCCCAAGCTCATTATCCATTTGAAAATAAGGATACGTTTGATCAGAATTTCCCTGCCGATTTTATTGCTGAAGGAGTAGATCAAACACGTGGATGGTTCTTTACCCTTCATGCCATTTCTACGATGGTGAAGGGAACCTCTGCATTTAAAAATATTATCTCAAATGGACTCGTCCTGGACGCTCATGGCAACAAGATGTCGAAGCGTTTGGGTAATGGAATAGACCCATTTGAGACGATCGCTACGTATGGATCCGATCCACTAAGGTGGTATATGATCACTAATTCTCAGCCTTGGGATAACCTTAAATTTGATTTAGCTGGCGTAGAAGAGGTGCGTCGTAAATTCTTCGGGACACTTTATAATACCTATAACTTCTTTGCGTTATATGCTAATGTGGATGGCTTTACCTATAAGGAGGCTCCAATTGCAGATCAAGAACGACCTGAATTAGATCGTTGGATCTTATCTTTACTGAATACCTTAATCGAAGAGGTTACGGCGGATTACGAAAATTATGAGCCCACACGTGCTGGACGAGCAATTTCGGAATTTGTTACTGAGAACCTTTCGAATTGGTTTGTTCGGCTAAGTCGGAAACGTTTCTGGGGTGGAGATTACGACACCGATAAAATCTCGGCGTATCAAACACTCTACACTTGTTTGATCACTGTTGCTAAGTTGGCTGCTCCTATCGCGCCATTCTATACCGATCAACTTTATGGCGACCTGAATCGTATCAGTGGTCATGAGCCAGATAATTCGATTCACTTGACGATTTTCCCAACTTGCAATAAAGCCCTTATCAATAAAGAGCTTGAAGAGCAGATGGATATTGCTCAGAAAGTCTCTTCTATGATTTTAGGACTGCGTCGAAAAGAAAAATTGAAAGTTCGCCAACCTTTGGCTAAGATTATTGTCCCGGTTCTGAATGATAAATTCCGCCGTCAGTTTGAAGCCGTTGAAAGCATCATCTTAACGGAAGTTAATGTCAAAGAGGTGCAGTATCTGGTCGATTCGGAAGGGGTAATTAAGAAGAAGATTAAGGCGAACTTTAAAGCTCTTGGGCCTAAATATGGGAAGCTGATGAAAGCGATTTCTGTGGTCGTTGGCGAGATGAGCCAATCGCAGATTTCTTCTTTTGAGCAGACCGGGGCATTTGATACCCTGATTGAAGGGGAACCAGTTACCTTGGCATTGGAAGATGTCGAAATCCAGTCGGAAGATATTCCAGGTCTTCAAGTTGCTAGCGAAGGGGCTATCACAGTAGCGCTTGACATCAATGTCACCCCGGAATTGCGTCTTGAAGGAATTGCTCGTGAATTTATAAACCGCATTCAGAATCTTAGAAAAGATAGTGGCTTCGAGGTTACGGATAAAATCACCTTGCACATCTTGCGTCATCCTGAACTAAGCGAGGCTTTAGATAAATTTGGATCCTATATCGGAAGTCAAACCCTTGCCTTGAAAGTCGAATTAGTTGATTCCTTACCTGAAGGAGTTGGCAAGGAAGTAGAGATCGAGAAAGGGATTGAAACATTCATACAAATTGAGAAAGAGAATTAATAGCAAGAGAAATGCTTTAGACTTAAAGATTTTAGCTATTAGGTCTATTTTAGGAGATTAAATATATTATTTTTACATACAAATAGTATTTCCAATGAGCGAGAAAACAAGATATTCCGATGATGAACTCCAGGAGTTCAAAGTATTAATACAGGATAAGCTTACCACTGCGCGTGAAGATTATCACCTGTATAAAAATGCGATCACCCATGGTGATGGTAATGATACGGAGGATACCTCTCCAACCTTTAAAGTTTTGGAGGAAGGTGCTGCTACGTTATCAAAAGAAGAGGCTGGGAAGTTGGCTCAACGACAACTTAAATTCATCCAATATCTTGAAGCTGCTCTGGTTCGTATCGAGAACAAGACTTATGGTATTTGCCGCGAGACAGGTGTTCTAATCTCTAAAGAACGTCTTCGTGCAGTTCCTCATGCGACTCTTTCAATCGACGCAAAGAATAACCAGCGTTAGATTTTTGAGCTTATTTTTGAAACATAATATTTAACGGGGTGATCATTCTTGCCCCGATTTTTTTTGATCCGATCGATTTTTTATGAGTACAAAAGTTAAGTCAATTCTAATTATCCTGGTTGTTTTATTTTTAGATCAGGCACTTAAAATCTGGGTCAAGACTACAATGATGCTCGGTGATGAACATCATATTATTAAAGATTCTTTTATCATCCATTTTATTGAAAACAATGGAATGGCTTATGGCATTGAATTTGGAAATAATATTGGGAAGTATTTCTTGAGTATTTTCCGGATCATCGCTATTTCAGCAATTGGATGGTATATCGTTAAGCTTTGGAAAAGGGATGTTTCATTTGGATTAGTTGCCTGTTTCTCCTTAATTATGGCAGGTGCCATTGGGAATATCGTTGATAGTGCCTTCTATGGCATCATTTTTAACGATAGCTATCGTCATGTTGCTACTTGGTTTCCTGCAGGTGGTGGATACTCCTCTTTTCTGCAGGGCCGCGTGGTCGACATGCTGTATTTCCCTCTTCTAGCAGGGCATTATCCTAGCTGGATTCCCTATGTTGGCGGGGATGATTTTATCTTTTTCAGACCTGTGTTTAACCTTGCCGACTCCTCTATTACAGTGGGCATCGTCGCTATTCTAATCTTCTACAGAGGCTTTTTTGAAGATAAGGAGGAATCATTAGACGTTGATTCAGGAGAATCTGCAAAGCCAACTGTGAAAACTGATGGAGCTTCAGAAAATTAATAGTCAAAAGAGATAGGCATAGTTTTTGATACACAAAGATTTTTATTCCTATCATCTTTATCGCGTATTATTCAGTCACTTAATTTTTTGGACTATGCAGATTAAACGAAGTATCCTAGTTATAGTTGGTTGCCTAGCTCTAGTGAGTAGTATATTCCTGGGATGTAAAAAGGATACTACGGCAGCAGCACCAAAGCCAATAATTCCTGTCGTTATAAAAGATACATCTATCGTTAATCGATTTATCTATACCTCGCTGCGAGATTACTACCTCTGGAATGCCCAAGTTCCTAGTCTGAATAATACAAAATATAACAACAAAGATTCTCTAAACGCTTATCTTAATAGTTATGCTGATCCACAGAAATTCTTTGCAAGTTTACTTTATCAGCAAAATACGGTCGACAAATGGTCCTTTTTAGTGAATGATCCTAATACTATCTCAAATTGGATTCAGGGGATCTCGGAAACTATGGGATACGATTTTATGCTCTCGTATATTGGCACATCAACAAATGTATTTGGTTTTGTGAGGTATGTCTTTAAAGGATCTCCAGCAGAAAAAGCGGGAATTAAACGAGGCGATCTATTTATGAAGGTTAACGACACTCAGTTAACGGCCACTAATTATCAGTCTTTGTTATTTAATAATATTACCTACAAATTATCGTTTGCCTCTTTAGCCAACAATGTTATTTCATTGAATGGCAAGTCAGTGACCATGACAGCTGTAACCATGCAAGAGAATCCAATTTTAGTCGATACCGTGTTGAATGTTGGAAATCTAAAAGTTGGCTATTTGATGTACAATGCTTTTAATGCGGGATTTGATATTCAATTAAATAATGTCTTTAAAAAGTTTAAAGATGCTCCAATAAACAAGTTAGTCCTTGATTTGCGTTACAACGGAGGTGGTTCGGTCCAGTCTGCAAAATATTTGGCTAGTATGATTTATGGGACCAAGACGACAAGCCCATTTTTGAAAAGTCAATATAATTCTGGATTGCAAGCTTATCTCACAAGTGTGAATGGTGCTGCATCCTTAATAGAGAATTTTATTGCGAATATCGACTCAACTACTACCACTCCTGTTGCGGCTATTAATGCACTGAATCTTACCGATGTTTATTTTATTACTTCGGACAATACAGCTTCTGCAAGCGAACTACTTATCAATGGCCTTAAGCCATATATGACCGTTTTTTCCGTTGGGTCTAATACCGCAGGTAAATATGTTGCCTCTTGGACCTTGCAAGACTGGGATGCCAATGGGAATGTCAATCCAAAGGATAAGTATGCCATGCAGCCTATTGTGGTGAAGATCGCGAATGCAAATGGCATTTCTGATTTTATTAACGGACTATCTCCCGACTATGCAGCAACGGAAGACATCGCCAATCTGCTCCCTTTGGGTGACAGAAATGAAACGTTGCTTAAGCCAATACTGAATAAGATTCAAGGATTTCCGCTTGCTGCGATCAGCACAAAAGCTGCCGCAATGGGACTTAAGAAATTAACCGATTCACAAGCGCAGAAGGTTTTCTCCCAACAGATGTATATGGCTCGACCAAACTTAAAAAAGTAAGCTTCGTAGCTAGGAAGTTTGAGCCTGCGAAGCTTCTCGATTCTGGTACAAGAATCTAAATAATAGGGTAAGCATGACGGCACTCAGAATCACAAGCGAGGAGCTATTGTCGGCCATCGTCCCTGTCTTGTCTAAGTTTGCCGTTATGGTGCCATCTTTCACCAATCCAAAGGCAATTACCGCCGTTGCATTGTTTACAAAATGTGCGATCATCGGAAGCCATAAGGTGCCACTCCACTCAAGCATATAACCAAGCATCGCACCTAAGATTAAGCGAGGAAGAAACCCGAAAAATTGAAGGTGCAAGGCACTAAATAGCGCTGCCGAAATCCAAATGGCGGCATGACTGTTTTTATAGATTCGTTTTAAGAGTTGTTGCACGACACCCCTGAACATCAGCTCCTCGCCAATTGCAGGAAGTACCCCAATCATTAAAACATTTGTAAAAACTCCAGAGAGATTAGTTGAGGCTAGGAAAGCCTCTGTAATTTTTGTCGCTTGATCTTCCGAATTACGCATCCATTGCTGAACCGAGCTTAGCCATTCGGGAAGACTTAATTGAGCATTTAGTTCATTCAGAAAATTAATCAAGGGATTCGAACAAAACACAATGGCCACAGCTACAAGTGCCATTTTTAGCCCAGGCCTCTTATTGTATTTTAGGTAAACCGATGGCTCTCCGTGAATCATCCAGGCGATGATAAATGGAGGGATGATAAAGACACCTATTGCTTGCGTTGTTTGAATAAATTTCAGGGCGGCAATATGCTCTGGATCCGAAAGATCTTGCATAATATGTTCTAATTCAGATAGGTTAAAACCATAGATAGCCCAGCTTAGTGCCATCCCAATCGAAGAGATCACCAACCCGCAAGTTATAAGCACAAGTGCGGCAAAGAGCAGTTGCGCCGAAGGTTTCATTTCACGAATAGACAATTGAAACATCATAAGTTCTTTTTGCAAAGATAATAATCCTTGTTACTTGTCAATTTTACATCACCTCTTTGAAATTGGTCGGTTTACTTATCTTTGCAATTCGTTTTTAAACTATAACTCGTGAAAATCGGCAACCTTGATTTGGGTCACCTCCCACTTTTTCTCGCTCCCATGGAGGACGTCACCTATAAGTCGTTTCGTTACCTGTGTAAGAAATTTGGTGCCGATGTGATGTCGACAGAATTTGTCTCAGCCGATGCGATCGGAAAGGAGATGGATGCTGCCAAACGTAAGATGACCATCTTCGACTTTGATCGACCAATTGCAATTCAGATCTATGGCTCCAACATTGAAGCGATGGTCTGGGCGGCTAAAGTGGCTCAGGAGGCGAATCCAAATTACATCGATATTAACTTTGGATGTCCGATGAAGAAGATCGCCGGCAAAGGTTGCGGTGCCGGATTGTTAAAAGATCTTCCTAAATTGGTTAAGATGGCTGGCGAGATTGTTAAAGCTGTCGACCTTCCGGTGACGGCCAAAACACGACTAGGCTGGGATTTTACTGATATGCCAATTGTCGATCTTGCTGAACGACTTCAAGATGTAGGGATCCAATCGCTAACGGTTCACGGTCGAACACGAAGTCAGCTTTTTACCGGAGAGGCCGACTGGGCTATGATCGCAAAGGTGAAAGCAAATCCGCGAATGAAAATACCTATCGTTGGGAATGGCGATATCAGCAGTCCTGAGAAAGCAAAAGCCTTCGCTGACCAGTCGGGTGTCGATGGGTTGATGATTGGAAGAGGTGCAATTGGCAGACCATGGATTTTTCGCGATATCCGTCACTATTTCAATACTGGGGAGCTCCTGCTTCCACCATTGGTACCAGAGGTAGTCGAGAGCGTTAAAGAGCAGTTGATCCAATCAATATCGTGGAAACCTGAGCCGCGAGGTGCGATATTGGAGATGCGTCGTCATTTTGCACGCTACTTTCCAGGCTTAGAAGATTTCAGAGAGTATCGGATTCAATTGCTGCAAGCTACAGAACTGGAGCAGGTCCTCGCTATCCTAGATGCCATTGCAGTATCATACGCCTCCGTAAGGGTGGACTACACAAATATCTCTTTAAAATAGCAGGTATTATAAGCCTTGGTTTTACTGCCTGGACTTCTCAATTACTAATCCACTAATCTTAATCACTCCATATAGAATTACCAAGGTGAAGATGATGGCAGCTCCCGAGGGGATATCGTAAATATACGATAAAGCTAACCCAAGGATCGATCCAAGGAATCCAAAAACAATTGATAAAATCATCATCCAATCAAATCGCTTGGTAAATAGGTTCGCGATCGCTTGAGGGATGGTCAGTAGCGACATCACTAGAATGATTCCTACCACCCTAATATTTAAGACTATTGTTAAGGCCACAAGACTAATTAAGAGGGCATTAAATAATTTTACGGGAGCGTTATTTGTCATTGCAAACTCCTCATCGAACGATACAAAGATGATCATGCGGTAAAAAGCCACAAAGAAAACGATGATAAATAGCGACAAAAACAGGAGATAGAGAAGATCTTCTTTTGAAACGGTTAGGATATTTCCAAATAAGTAGCTCATAAGATTGGGCGCATATCCAGGTGTTAAGAAGATAAAAATTACCCCAACAGCCATCCCTAATGACCAGAGCATCGCAATGGCAGAATCTTCGCGTAAGTCGGCTTTTTTGGTGAATAGTTCGATACCAAGTGCGGAGAATATTCCAAAGATTACGGCCCCAAGAATGGGATTAAATCCAAAGTAATAGCCCATTCCGATCCCACCAAAAGAGGCGTGCGTAATTCCCCCGCTGATAAATACGATTCGGCGAGACACAATATAGGTCCCTATAATACCACAAGTTATGCTTGCCATAAACGCGGCAAGGATGGCATTCCGAAAGAATTCAAATTCAAAAAGTGCGATCAGGCTTTGCATTAGTGTGTATGTTGATGTAAGACAGTATGTGGAATATCGCCATGTGAGATAATCTGTATCGGGCATTCGTACGATTTAAGTAGCTCAGGCGTTACCGTATTCCTTTCATGAAAATGGAGCGAATTGTTAACGCAAGCATACGACTTCACATAGGTCGATATGGTGCCAAGGTCATGCGAAACTAGTAAAATAGCCAACTTTTCATTCAGCACTTTTAACTTCTCATAGAGCTCACGTTCAAATCGATTATCGACATACGTATTTGGTTCGTCGAGAATTAAAAGTGCGGGTTTGTTGACTAAGGCTCTGCATAGAAGTGCGCGCTGAACCTGACCGCCAGATAGTTCTCCAATTGGCTTCGCCCGAATGTCTGAGATCCCCATCTCTTCGATTAATTGGAGAGCCGATTCATTCTCTTCTGCACTATAACGTCCCATTAGCCGTTTGCGCGACATCAATCCAGAACGTACAACATCGAAAACAGTGATCGGAAATTGACGATCGATGTTATTTATTTGAGGCAAATAGCCAATGCGATGCACTCCTCCGCTGGTCATCGATTCGCTAAATTGAATCGTTCCAGATATTGGGTTTATTAACCCAAGAATGGCTTTTAGCAACGTGGTTTTTCCACCTCCATTCGGTCCAATGACCCCAATAAAATCTGAAGGTTTAATTTTGAGATTCACCCCCTGTAAGACAATATTCTGTCCGTAACCGGCTGATAAATTCTGAATTTCTAAAAGTGACTCCATCCTACATTCTTATTTTCTTGAAATTTTTTGAGCAATATCTATGACCTGATCAGACCAAAAATAGTCTAAAGGGTCGATCTGCAAAATCGAACTTCCCGTTTCATTTGCAATCACCACCGCATTTTCTGCATCGAACTCTTTCTGAATCAATATAAACTTGACATTCGCCTTTCTGGCCGCCTCGATCACCTGCTTTAAATGCTTCGGCGAAGGTATTTTCCCTTCAAATTCAATAGCTAGCTGCTCAAGACCATAGTCGCGTGCAAGATAGCCCAAGGCTGGATGAAAAACAACAAACCTCTTCTCCGATGATTCTTTGAAAATTCTTGTGATTGCGGAATCTACGCTACTGATCTTCAGCTTAAGTTTTTTAAGATTCGCATCATAGGCTGCGGTATTCGCTGGATCGATTTTTTTTAATCCATTGCACATATTTTCAGCCATGATCTGGGCCGTTTTTGGTGATGACCAAATATGCGGATCTACCCCTGATGGGTGCTCTTGGTCTTTATGCTCTTGAACTTCTTTAATTAATTCAATCCCGGTTGAGGTCTGATAGATAGAAAGATTTACATTCGTGGACTTAAAATTTGTAAGCCACACCTGTTCAAATCCGAGATATCCAATTGAAAAATAGGCTTTTGCTTCACTTAAGCGGATCATCTGTTTGGGAGTTGGAGCATAGGTCTCTGGACTAGCTCCAGGGGGCACCATCACCTCAACTTCAAACCTCCCTTGCGTCAGCTGATCCGCAAAATATTTCATCGGTAAAATACTTACAACGAGCACTTTTTTCTTGGAGTTAGGGACGTGCGACTGACATCCAACAACCAAAAATAAGAGTATTGCTATTAAATATCTGCTCATACCTTCGTTTGTAGTTTTTTAGGAGGAACCGGATCATCGCCATGGGTACCCCAAGGATGACAATGTGAAATGCGTTTGGCTGTCAAAATCAACCCTTTTATAGGACCATGCACTTCTAGCGCTTCCAAGGCATAAACCGAACAAGTTGGATTATGACGACAAGCCTTCGGGATGATTGGCGAGATGGAGTATTTGTAAAAGTAAATAGGCACCTTCAAAATTTTCACAAGCACCCATCTGATCCGAGATATAATTTTAGCGATCATCTACTTCTTCGATTTGTATAAATCATCTAACTTAACAACTTCAATAGCCGTTGAGTCTTTAAGCAACTTAGTGATTAATCCGTAAGGAGCTGTAATAATTTCATCTTGTAGTGTCAGCCCTTCAATAACTTCAATGGCCGTGTTATCCTGAATGCCTGTCTTTACTTTTACTTGTCGAGCTAAATCTTTTCGTTTCACAAAAACCACCTCGAACTGCTCTGGCTCCTTAAGTGCTACCTTTGTCGATGTAGCATCTGCTTCGGTTTGCGCATTTGCATTCCTTAACCCGCCGTTATTTGCTCGCGTTGTAACAGATTGGATTGGTATAGCAAGAACCCCGCGTTTGGTCTTTGTTTGAATCTCTACTGTTGCCGACATTCCAGGCAGAAAAGGGTTTTTTGTCGGGTTATTGACCAACAAATCTTGATACGACTCCTGCAAAAGAAGAATCTTTACATTGAAATTCGTTACCTGATCCGTTGTTGTGCCTAGCACATTAGCCGAACTTGCAATCTCTGTTACCACCCCTTTGAACTTCCGTTTTAAATAAGCATCGATCTGGATAGTTGCTGTATCTAGCTTTTCAACATTCACAATGTCATTTTCATTTACTTCAACCTTTACCTCCATTTTTGTTAAATCGGCAATGGTCATAAGCTCAGTTCCTGCAAATTGATTAGTCCCAACAACTTTCTCCCCTTTTTCAACATTTAATTTTGATACGGTACCTGAGATTGGAGAATATATCTTGGTCTTCGTAAGATTTTCTTGTGCCTCATTTAAACTTGATTCCGCACTCTTGATCGAAAAACGAGCTGCTTGAACCTCGGCTTGAGCAACTTTATAACTTGCTTCAATGGTTTCAAAATCCGATTTGGCAATCGTGCTCTTTTCGTATAACTGTTTCGATCGCTTATAGGTTAGCTCTTTCTCAACTAACTGGGCTTCTGCTTGAGCCATGCGTGCTTTCTGACTGTTTAAGGCCGCCTCATTACGGTTCCGATTTGAGATATAAATATCGGGACGTACCACGACTAATAGATCTCCTTGTGAGACCTTGTCTCCCTCTTTAACTGGAAGTTCAATGAGCTCTCCTGGCACTTCTGGACTGATTTTAACAACGAGCTGCGGCTCTATCTTTCCGTTGGCCGTAATAATTTCGGTAATATTTTTCATTTGAACCTTCTCAGTGGCCACCTTCAGGGCCATCTCTTTGCCAAACCATCCTGCTTTCTTTCCAACTAAAAGGAGTGCGATAATTATAACGCTCAGAACGAGAAGGTATGCAAATGTATTTTTATTTCTATTTGCCGACATAACAATAGTCATTAAGGTAATTTAAAGTCGTTGCTGACGTTTCTAAATACTCCACTTATCGGTTTTGTAATATTAAAAAAGTCAACATTGTAGAGCCATCTATAACGAGTTATCTTGGAATTCTAAAATTACGAATAATTATTGAGTGCAGTAAGATGGTCGTAAAATTAATACTCTTATCGGAATGGACGAACCGCTAAAATTAAATTTAAATTGGCGAGCTATTTTAGCTTCTTTCGCTCCCTATTTGCTGCTCACATGGTGTTTGTGGATCTATTTTCAAGTAAGCGATATCCGGTGCTCATGGCCAACAATAATTGAATACTTTTTTCATTATATTTGACGTTCTATACGAATATATTATTGGTCAAAAGTTTTCTTTTTTATGGATCGTAAGTTTAATTTACCTAAGTGGTCTTGGCTCATCTTTTTTTCTGGATTATTGGCCTTCGCTATCTTATTGATAATTACAAATAAAGCTGTCACCCTGACTTCGTCAGACAACTATTGTCAGTCATGTCATATTCATCCCGATGCGGATGCCTCCTGGAAAAAGTCAACTCATTTTTATAATCCTAGTGGCGTAGTGGTCCATTGCGTCGACTGTCACTTACCGCCTAAGGAAGACAATCGATACCTTTTTGCTAAAGCTAAAGCCGGAATAAATGATATTTATGCATTCTATTTTAAAGATAAGAAATCGTTTGATTGGGAGTCTAAAAGGCTTTTAGAACATGCGGTGAAAATTGTTTACAATGAGTCGTGTGTGAAATGTCACCAGAATCTATTTACCAAAGGGTTGTCTACGGAAGGTGGTACCGCTCATTTGTATTATGAGAAAAATGCAGCTAAGCTAGATCTTCAATGTATCAACTGTCACTTAGATGTTGGTCATTATAATCCGAACTATAGACATGCAAAGATGACTGGGATGCCAACGCCGGCCGGCGGCTCTCAGAATCTATATCCTGCAGCGGCGAAGGTGACTAAATTTGAAAATTTCAAAGAGATGATCCCCAATAGCCCTGTCTCTTTTAATATGGTTGCGGTGAAAGGTGGATCATTTAAGATGGGGAGTCCAGATAGTGAACCATTTCATAACTCGAACGAAAGTCCGGTGAGAACGGTTACGCTAGCTCCATTTTTTATGGGCGAGGTTGAAGTGACCTGGGATGAGTTTTGGACATTCTTTGGCTCTACGATGTCTGAAGGACGCGTGGATCCAAATCTTGTGATGGCCCGTAATGCGGGTTCTCCGGACGCGGTAACAGGTCCAACACCACCTTTTGGAATTCCTGATCAAGGTTGGGGAGGTGGCAAAAGACCTGCAATCACAATGACCCATTATTCTGCAACAATCTACTGTATGTGGCTCTCTAAAGTTACGGGTAAACACTATCGTCTGCCTACGGAAGCGGAGTGGGAATATGCTTGCCGCGCGGGTAGCGAAACACCTTATTTCTTTCAAGCCGATCCGAAAAGAGCCTCCTCAGAAGGTCTTCGCAGCAAGATCTTTGGTGCCGACACCACAAATATTAATCGATATGTAGCTTATGCCCTTAATTCAATGGGGAAAACGCAAGAACCTACCTTTGTGAAACCAAATCCATTTGGATTGAAAAATATGATGGGTAATGTTTTGGAATATTGTTCCGACTTCTATGCCGCCGATGCTTATTCAAAAACTGGGACTACAGTTTCAAATCCTAAAGGACCTGAGTCAGGTGAGGAGCATGTGATAAGAGGAGGAAACTACACCTTCGATGCGAAGGATTTGCGCTCGGCTGCTCGAGGAACAACAAAAACCGTCGATTGGCTTAAGACCGATCCACAACAGCCTAAAAGTATCTGGTGGTATTCGGATATTAAAGGTGTTGGCTTTCGGGTGGTCTGCGATCCTGATCAAAGTGTGATTGCGAAGTAAACTAACGATAATATAATTCATTTAAACTAAAAGATCATGACTAAAAAGAATTCATTGAACAGGAGAGCCTTCTTTACGACCTCTGCTGTTGTTGGCGCTGTTGGAGCCATTGGAGTTGGAGCGATTGTAGCTTCTTGTGGCCCTGGCAAAGAATCATTAGTCCCTGTTAAATCATTAGCGGGAGCTTATATTCCTAATCTCGTTGATGTGGCTGCTGATGGTCGCCTACTAAAAGCGGGCGTTATTGGTTGCGGTGGTCGTGGATCAGGTGCCGTACAAAATTTCTTAGATGCAGTACCTACCAACGTTCAGATTGTTTGTCTTGGTGATTTATTTCAAGATCGGATCGATGATTGTCGCAATGGCCTTAAAAATAAATATAAAGTTGAGGTTCCTGATAATATGTGTTTTACAGGATTCGATAACTATAAAAAAGTATTAGCTTCTGGTGTTGATCTAGTGATTATTGCGACTCCTCCAGCTTTCCGTCCAATCCATTTTGAAGCAGCCGTAGAAGCTGGCAAGCACGTATTTATGGAAAAACCGCTATGTGTGGATCCTGCAGGTGCTCGCTCGATCTTTGCATCAGCTAAAAAAGCAGAGTCGCAAGGTTTATGCGTGGTAACTGGAACACAGCGTCGTCATCAACGTAGCTATGTTGAAAGTTTTAAACAGATTCAAAGTGGCCTTATCGGCGAGATCGTATCTGGAAACGTATACTGGAATCAATCGATGTTATGGTACCGCGAGCGTAAAAAAGAGTGGACCGACATGGAATTTATGGTTCGCGACTGGGTGAACTGGAAATGGCTTTCTGGCGATCATATCGTTGAGCAACATGTCCATAACTTAGATGTTTTCAACTGGTTTGTTGGTAAAAAACCAATAAAAGCTGTTGGTTTTGGAGCAAAACAACGTAGACTCTCTGGTGATCAGTACGATATGTTTGACGTTGACTTCGAATATGAAGGTGGCGTGCATCTACATAGTATGTGTCGTCAGATTGATGGTTGTGCTAACAATGTTTCAGAGCGTATCGTGGGGACCAAAGGAGTATGGGATAGCAATAAGATGGAGATCAAAGATCACCAAGGTAACCTGCTTTGGAAATTTGATGCAGAAAAAGAAAAAGCAGATTTCAAACAGACCAATCCATACGTGTTAGAGCATGTTGATTTCGTAAATCATATCCGTTCAAACACCCCAATTAATCAAGCTGAAGATACTGCAGTATCATGTCTTACAGCTATTATGGGTCGTGAATCAGCTTACAGCGGCGCCGTTGTTACCTGGGATGAGATAACCAATTCAAGCTTATCAACATTGCCATCTACTTTAGAGATAGGTCCTGTGGATATGTCTAAAATGGTATTGCCAATTCCTGGAAAAGGTAAAGAACCGAAAAAAGCATAAGGATTAATTTCGAATCCAATTGGAACTGAAAACCCCGTTATTTAGGTAACGGGGTTTTTATTTTTTAGGATAAATAGAGCATATCAATTGACCTCAAAATGGACTGGATCATGGTAGTTCTTATAGGTTCCACCCCACAATAGTCCGTATCGCTTAGAGATCTCTGGAACACCTGATTCAATCCAAGCCGACTTTGAGCTAAACTTGCGCAACTCAATAAGGTTAAAGCCTACTCTTTTGTAAAGAAAGATATCTATTGCGCGACCAAGCACATGGCGACTCTTATTCACTGCCGCATTCTTGGGATTGTCTCTTTTTAATTGGATCTGTGCCTCTTTGCTCCGGCGCCCACTAACAATCTCAACTTTCCAATCTGTCTCTCGCTCCACATCAGCAATGAAATTGCTTAAGGTCTGTCCGACTTGCTCGTTGGCTTCGGCAATATTGCTTAATTCAAAATGATTGATAATCCGGACCCTAAGATCGTAAACAATGGTAAAACAGACATAGCCGACAGCTATTGCCATGACAAATAATAGTATTCTCATTCCATTATTAGGCTTCGTTTTTACACTGCTTCTGCTCATCCGAACTTCATTTTCGCTTGACAACCTTCTTATTTTTGTCGAGAATGGAGATTTTAAATCTCTCCTTTCAGACCATCAATGTGCGAAAATAATATCTTTCCCTAAACTTCTAATGTCGTCGAACTTAAAAATCATTTTTTAATTGAATTTTAACCCCATTTCGAGTCTTAATTGAAATTAAGTTTGTAGATTTATTGCCTATTTATTAATCTTTAACCAACCAAAATAAAATAGCATGAATAGAAAATTACGAATGGGAATGGTAGGCGGAGGAAATGATGCCTTTATTGGTGCCATTCATCGACTTGCAGCTTTTATGGACAACCAGATCGAACTAGTCTGTGGTTGCTTCAGTGTCAATCCTGAGGTGTCGAAAGCCTCTGGAAAATCCTATTACCTTCCAGATAATCGTGTTTATAGCTCTTACAAAGAGATGTTTGAGAATGAGGTGAAGCTGCCTCTAGGTGAGCGGATGGATTTCGTGACTATTGTAACCCCTAACTTCGCCCATTTTGAGCCAGCTATGATGGCGATTGCGCATGGTTTTAATGTGGTAATCGACAAGCCAATCACCTTGACACTTGATGAAGCATTGCAGTTAAAAGCTGCTCTTGAGAAGACTGATTTGACTCTTGCTTTAACACATACCTACTCCGCATATCCTGCAGTAAAAGAGGCACGCGAACGAATTCGTCGGAATGATTTTGGAAAAATCCGTAAGGTTTATGTGGAGTATCCACAAGGATGGCTCTCTACAAAACTGGAAGATTCTGGCAACCCACAAGCTTCTTGGCGTACCGATCCAAAACGCTCTGGTAAAGCCGGTTGCATGGGCGATATTGGTACGCATGCGCATCATTTGGCAGAATATGTTACCGGACTAAAAACGGTGGAGATTTGTGCGGAACTTAACATTTTTGTTCCTGGACGTTTACTCGATGATGATGGTGCTGCCTTGTTGCGTTTCGACAATGGTGCGAAGGGTGTTCTAACCGCTACACAGATTGCAGCAGGTGAAGAAAATACGATCAAATTACGAATCTATGGCGATAAAGGCGGATTAGAATGGAACCAGCATGAACCGAATACCCTTTTGGTTAAATGGAGCGATCGGCCTGCAGAGGTTGTGCGCGTGGGATCTGGCTATATGAGCGACATTGCGAAGAGTAATACCCGCACACCAGGAGGCCATCCTGAAGGTTACCTCGAAGCTTTTGCGAATATCTACCGTAATTTCTCGTTCACCGTAAGAGCGAAGATGAATGGCGAGCAACCAAAAGCTGAATGGCTTGACTTCCCAGGTGTGGAAGATGGTATCCGTGGAATGCAATTTATCGATACTATTGTGGAAGCTGGATACAACGACCAACAGAAATGGGTCAAATTTGCCGAGTAACCTTAACTTAAATAAACCATGAAAAGAGCAGTTACACTTTTTACCGGACAATGGGCCGACTTAACCCTTGAGAGCGTTGCACAAAAAGCAAAATCTTTTGGATACGACGGACTCGAGCTTGCTTGCTGGGGCGATCATATCGAAGTTGATAAGGCCGATCAAGCCTATTGCGATGCTAAATTAGCCTTGCTTAAGAAATACGATTTAAAATTATTCTCTATCTCAACCCATCTTGTTGGACAAGCGGTTTGTGATAATATTGATGCTCGTCATCAAAGTATCCTTCCACCTGAAATCTTTGGCGATGGAGAGCCAGAGGGTGTTCGTCAGCGTGCTGCTGCTAGTGTTATTGAGACAGGCAGAGTAGCGAAACGATTAGGTCTTAAGGTGGTAAATGGATTTACTGGAAGTCCGATCTGGCAATATCTCTATTCGTTTCCACCTGTTTCGCAAGAGACGTTGGATGCTGGGTATGCTGATTTTGCGAAGCGTTGGATTCCAATCTTAGATGCTTATCAGGAGATGGGTATTAAGTTTGCCTTAGAGGTTCATCCAACGGAGATCGCTTTCGATATTGAGACAGCTAAGAGAGCCCTTAAAGCGGTAAACAATCATCCTGCCTTTGGATTTAACTTCGACCCGAGTCATTTTGGCTATCAGGGGGTCGACTATGTGCAGTTTATCTATGAGTTTAGCGATCGTATTTTCCATGTTCACATGAAAGATGCCACGTGGAATGAGCATCCTGGATCAGTCGGTGTTTTTGGTGGTCATGTGGAGTTTGGCGACAACCGTCGATTCTGGAATTTCCGCAGTGTTGGTCGTGGAAGGATCAATTTCGAACGGATCATCCGAGCTTTAAATGATATTTCATACACCGGACCATTATCAGTTGAATGGGAAGATAGTGGCATGGATCGTGAGATGGGAGCTGCCGAGTCATGTGCTTTTGTGAAGAAGGTGGATATTTCTCCGAGCTCGCTCGCTTTTGATGCGGCATTTAGCAAGGAATAACGAAATCTCTTTGGAGAAGATTCTCTAAATTATTGAGCTTTTCGTTTTATTTGCCATTAAATAGTTGCACAATACGTGCTAATTGACTAAAATTGCACACCGAAATTCAAACGCGAATTTTGAGGGCCTATAGCTCAGTTGGTTAGAGCATCTGACTCATAATCAGGGGGTCCCAGGATCATGCCCTGGTGGGCCCACCCTAAAAATCAAGGGTTTAAGAAGACAAAACTTCTTAAACCCTTTTTTCTTGCAAAAAATTTGCAAAAACTAGAAGGCACTTATTGCGATAAATTGTTCATTCTATGGGAACAAGTATATTCAACATTTTTATTGAAAAGATAAGTCATGAATATTGTACTATTTGATGGGATATGTAATTTGTGTAACAAAGCAGTCCTGTTTTTAATCAAACATGATAAAAATGATAATTTGCATTTTGTGGCGCAACAAACAGCTGCAGGAGAAAGAATAATGAACCAATACTTTGTGAACCAAGATTTTCGTTCAGTGATTTTAATTAAAGATGAAATGGCTTATTATAAATCAGATGCAATTATTGCAATTGCTAAACTGTTATCCGGCTGGCCAAAACTTCTTCTAATAGGATTAATTTTACCACCTTTCCTTAGAAATGGAATCTACGATTTAATTGCCAATAACCGATATAAACTTTTTGGTAAGCAATCAATTTGTTCGATACCATCGAAATCAAATGAACACAAATTTATCACCTAAGTTCTTATTGCATTGATTTCATGCATTTTTTCCAATAATTAAAAAAGGAAGGGTAATAGCCTTCGACGGATGGGAACATCCAATCGCGCTGGTCTTTAATACCCGGATAGTAGGCAAATGCTGGATGTTCTTTAGAAATGATTCCCTCATTTATCAAAATCTCGTTTTCGTTATAAAGGGTCAAGATCTCTGATATTTCTCCTGCAAAAACTTGGATGCCTGGGATATTTTTCGAAAGCTCAAGCACAAATTGCACCACCTTTTCACTTACAGGATTTGCAGTAAAATGAGATGGCTCTAATAGTAATACCCGGTTGACATTTTCATGTGCACGCCAGGCTGGATCAAGATTGTATGAGTTGTATAAGAGTGTAGGTTTAGATAAATCTAGGGAAGGAATTTTCGTATCTGGCAAATTAGATTGTAATTTTAGCGAAGTCTTAACTGCTAAAATATCAGGTACTTGCATGGCCGCTACTTGTTCATAAGAGTGATCTAGAAAAGTATCTGTTTGATGTGTATTCGTGTATTTATTGATATTTTCTTGATTGCAATAATATTTTTTTGAGGAAAATGACCCAGCAACCCATTGCCAACTGCAATTATTACTTGCGATGTCTCCATCTAATAAATTATAATAAAGCCATTTAGCAGGTATTTTCCAGTGTGCTTTCCCGATATTACAAGCAATTGAGGCTAAATACATTCTAATGTGGTTGTGCAGATATCCTGATTCATATAGTTGATTTATTTGTTCATCAATTACATGGATCCCAGTTTTACAATGGAGCAGACAATCCAACATTTTATGATGCTCAACATCTGGTTGGACTTGCTTTAAATCATCCCAAATATGGTCATTTTGAACTTGCCAAATGCGTTGATAATATTCACGCCAAGCAAGTTCTTGTATTAGTTTCTCACTTTGGAATAAACTAAATCCGTTCTTCAAAACCATCTCCACTATCTGCTTTGTCGATATTACACCTCTTGAGATATAAGGCGATAAATAGGTAATATCACCATTTAAGAAATTTCTTGTTTTTGAATATTTCTCAGGATGAATTGCAATTATTTTAGCAATAATTGAGTCGTAATCGGTCGGAAACAAATGGTTATGCTTTTGCATCTAATTCATTTAAAAATTTACTTGCATTGTATAAATGAGATTCCTGTTTGTCCGGATTCATTTTATCAAAAATGTGCACTAGCATCCCAATTCTTGGATTCCCCAAGAAAAAAGTTCTATGTTCATGCATGAAGCGCCAAAATAAACCATCCCAAATTTGCTGCCATTCCCCTTTTTCATAATCACTCATCTTCATTAAATAATTGCTGCCACTTATGTAAGGTTTGGTTGTCATTAATCCGCCATCTGCAAACAGAATCATTCCATAAACGTTTGGTACCATCACCCAGTCGTAAGCATCTATAAACATTTCCATGAACCACTTGTAGACCTCATCGGGATCAAACTCGCATAAAAGCATAAAATTCCCCAACACCATCAGCCTTTCAATATGATGACAATATCCTGTGGCTAAAACCTTTTTTATGGTAAGATCAATAGGTGCAATACCGGTATTGCCTTTCCAAAAGCTTACAGGGATTTTTCTTGTAAACTTCCAGTAATTAGTAGTCCTTTGTTTAGAACCTTCTCGGTCATATACAATTCGAATAAATTCTCGCCATCCCATTATTTGTCTAATAAAGCCTTCTAAAGAATTTAATGGGATATTGTTTTTATTTGAAAAGTCTATTGCTCGTTCTATAATTTGTTTCGGAGTAATTAAACCGATATTAAGCATGGGAGAGAGAAGAGAATGATGCAAAACAGATTCATTCGCAGCAATCGCATCTTCATATATCCCGAATTTTTCAAACCGGTATTTCAGAAATTCTTCAAGCCAGGTTTCAGTATCAACAAAATTAATGGCAAATAAATGATCCTTATTTATGGATCCATAATTATTCGGATAAGTATTCTGAACATAAATTTCAGCTTCACTTATATAGCTGTTTAATGGGGCTGATGGAGCCTTGGGCACAACTTCATTTTTAGGAAATTTAGATCTGTTATCTGCATCAAAAGTCCACTTTTCACCCAATGGCTTCCCCTCTTTTTCAAGTAAGATATTTCTTGATTTTCTTTGCCAGATGTAAAAATCCGTTTGGAAATAAGTTTTCTTTTTTGAAAAAAAAGGATCTACCTCATTTAAGTTATTTAAAAAATTAGGACTATCATAAATGATTAATTCAATGCCAAATAGAGTACAGCTGGTTTTTATTTTCCGCAGCAACCAGTTATCAACTGGGTCTGCAATATGTATAACATGTACATGATTAGCATGCAGTTTTTCGATAAGTAACTCGCCGCGGTTTTGAAACTCCATTGATTCAATATAATGAACCATAACCCCCTGATCTTTTAAAAACTGTTCATAAAATTTCATGCTCGCCCTGTGCAAGACAAGTTTCTCTTTATGAAATGGGTATTGATTAAAAAAATGCCATTCTTCCAGCAAGTAGACAGGTCTATTCGTATTAATAGCAGGATGCTCCTTGAATAGCTGATTGGGGAATATTATCGAAACTTGAGTTGACATGATGAGCATTTTTGTCTTACTACCTAACAACTTCAGCTTTATAATGTTCTGAATAAAATAGTTTGACCCCAGCCTAGTTCTTACGAATAACGGGTTAGCAGAGTTAAATTCCAAGAGCTATTTATCTATTTTAAGAGGTCTATTTAATTGATTCCTTATGCAATACAACGAATAAAAAGCCATTAGAAATCCATATCTTCAGAGGGGCTTCCAACAACGCTCGAAGGCCTCGCCTTAGAGAATCATATGAAAAGATATAATTTCATTAAGCAGAACTTAATTAATTAAATTATATCTTTGTTACTATTACTTTGGTATTTTATGAATAGAATAGGAGAAAGAATAAAGAAAAAAAGGGAACAGTTCAATTTGCAGCTAAACGAGTTAGCTCAAAAAATTGGAATTAGTCCAAGTGCCTTATCGCAAATTGAAAAGGCGAAATCATTCCCTTCTATTGTAACCTTGAAAACGATTGCCGATAAATTGCACACCACGGTTGGTGAACTTATTGGAGAGAATGATTCTCTGGCAAATAATCCGGTAGTATTTAAATCAGACATTAAGTTTATCGACCAAAGTAAGTCTGGAACCATGTTCTACCTCCTATCACAACACGATGTCAACAAACACATGGATACTTACCTGGTAAGGTTTTCCAAAGCTTCGGCTATCGATGGCTTTTTTACAAATGCCTTTGGCCAAATATTCTCGTATGTCCTCTCGGGCGAGGTTCGGTTTGATTTGGACGGGAAAAGTTTTGTCCTTAAAACAGGTGATAATATCTACTTTAATGC
Source organism: uncultured Bacteroidia bacterium (assembly GCA_903897145.1). Taxonomy (GTDB): domain Bacteria; phylum Bacteroidota; class Bacteroidia; order Bacteroidales; family Prolixibacteraceae; genus JAAFHB01. The sequence goes on from CAIUAN010000068.1 coordinate 31,959, forward strand.
TAAATCCCAGTTCAATGCCATCAATTACTTCGATGGTGTAAGTGAACTTATTTGGGTGCAGTCTCCTCCTTCATATTAATTAGAAAATAAAATTAAGCAGCACTTCATTTATTAAGTAATAAGTGTTATCTTTGCGCATGCAATAATCTAAGCAATGGCAAAGCATCCTGCAATTTTTTTAGACAGAGACGGAACATTGATTGATGATGTAGGTTACATCAAGCAATCATCTGAAGTAAGCTTTTACCCTTTTACTTTCGAGGCATTATCACGACTAAAGGAGCATTTTCTGTTCTTCATTATCACAAACCAATCAGGTATAGGAAAAGGCGTTACAACTGAAAAAGAGGTTTCAGAGGTAAACGAATTCATCTTAAAAATATTAGAACAACAAGAAATAGTTATAGCTGATATTTTTTGTTGTCCGCATATAACCGAGGACAATTGTGATTGCAAGAAACCAAAAACATATTTTATTGAGAAGGCTGTTCAAATGTATAATATCGATTTGAGTCGCTCTTTTATTATAGGCGACCATCCTTCAGATGTTCAGTGTGGGTTGAATGCCGGAATTACACCAATCTACGTATTGACTGGTCATGGTCAAATGCATCGAGATGAATTAAGTGACGGAGTTGTTGTTTGTTCAAATCTGCTGGAGGCTTCAAAGCATATAATACAAGAAATTAATCAGGCATGAGCAAGTTAATGGTTAGTTTTTAAAGGGGCAATAGTCATATCTCAACAGATAATATTAAGAAGTTTGCGATTTAATTAAGGAGTGCAATGAAATGAAAACAAGAGGAATATTAACTTATTAAAATAAATATCATGAGCAAAGTGGTTATTATAATGGGTTCTAAAGCAGACCTAGAGTGGGCTAAGCAAATAAGTAGCGTATTAAAAAGTTTTGAAATAGAGACAATATCTCGAATAGCTTCGGCTCATAAGGTTCCATTAAAATGTTACAACCTGATAAAGGAGTATGAAAAAGAAAACGTTATTTTTATCACCATTGCTGGCATGAGTAATGCGTTGAGTGGTTTTACCGATGCTCAGACATACTGTCCGGTCATTGCTTGCCCCCCTTACAGTGATAAATTTGGCGGTGGCGATTTATTTTCGAGTATTCGTATGCCATCAGGAGTGGCTCCATTAACCGTTTTAAGTCCAGAAAATGCGGCCTTGGCTGCCGCTAAAATACTTGGGCTGTCGAATCCGAATATTCAAAAGCGCATTGTCGACTATCAGGACAAAAAGAGAAACGAGATAGAAGAGGCTGATAATAATCTTGTCAATGAACAATAAAAATATTCGCGAAGCTGCTCAGATTATTAAAAATGGGGGACTAGTGGCTTTCCCAACTGAAACAGTCTATGGGCTAGGTGCAAACGCACTTAACCCGTTTGCTGTTGCAAAAATATTTGAATTAAAAGAGCGACCTTCTTTCGATCCATTGATTGTGCATATCGCTTCGTTCGATGATCTTAAGATTTTATCAACCGGTGTAACTGACAATGTAATGCGCTTAGCCAAGTATTTTTGGCCGGGACCGTTAACTATTGTGCTGCCGAAGAGTCAACTGGTGCCTGACATTGTTACTTCTGGCCTCAACACGGTGGGCATTCGAATGCCTAATAATGCGATTGCACTTGAGTTAATAAAAGAATCGAAATGTCCCATCGCAGCGCCAAGTGCAAATAAGTTCGGACAACTAAGTCCGGTAAACGCACAACACGTAAAAAAGCAATTACCGAATGTTGATTATGTTTTAGATGGAGGTCATACAACGGTTGGCATAGAATCTACAATTGTCTCTATAGAAGGTGATATTTGTCAGTTATTACGACCAGGATTTATCACTTTGGAGGACATTGAAGAAGCACTTCCAAACACATTTGTCTTCAATCACACAAAACCCGAGAAATTAGTTTCTCCTGGATTACTGAAGAGTCATTATTCACCTCAAAAGCCACTCTATATTTTAAAGGATCCCTTCGGAAATATCCCGGAAACTTCTGGACTGATTTTGCACCGTAACGATCATTCCATTTACAGTGTTTCGAAAGTTATTTATACCTCTCAAAATTGCAATAAAATTGAAATTTCCTCCAACTTATTTGCTGCTCTTCATGCCATGGAAGAAGATAAAAATGTGAAGAGTATTTACATTGAAGCTGTTGAGGAGGTCGGATTAGGCATTGCTATAATGGATCGGGTAAATAAAGCGGCATATCAATATATTAAGCCTACGAACTAAAAACTTATGTGGACACATACCAAAGAATCGCAAGACAAAATAACGCCGCAACAAGCGTTAGAGTTTTTAAAAGAAGGGAATCTGCGTTTTAACAACAACCTTAAAACCGATAGAAATCTTCTCCGGCAAGTCAATCAAACTTCCGAAGGTCAATTTCCATTTGCCACAATTCTTAGTTGTATTGATTCCAGAACCTCGGCTGAATTAATTTTCGATCAAGGGTTAGGAGATATTTTTAGCATTCGGATTGCAGGCAATGTTTTGAATGAAGATATTTTAGGAAGTATGGAATTTGCCTGTGATATAGCTAAATCAAAGATTATTGTTGTTCTTGGGCATACAAAATGTGGTGCGATTATAAGTAGCTGTAATAATGTGGAGGTTGGTCATTTAACCAATTTGCTGAGAAAAATAAAACCTGCTATCGAAAGTGAAGTAACCATTTTGCAAGAACGCAATGGCTCGAATGTCAACTTTGTAAATAATGTCTGCATGAATCATGTCAATCTATCGATTAAACAGATTCGGGAGCAGAGTGCGATTTTAAGAAATCTAGAGAAAAATGGTGAGATTATAATAATAGGCGGATTGTATCGAGTTGAGACTGGCGTGGTTCAATTTTTTGAGGAGTAATATTGATTGTTCGTCAAATATATGCTTCACTAGCATAAATATTGGCATGCCCAACATGCCATCATAAACCAAAAGTCATTCCAACAAAAGCAAAGTACACTATTTTTTATTTAGGGGTATTTAAATAAACTTTTATTTTTAAAGATGTAAGATTTATATCTTAACTTTCTGTGCTAATTTTAGGGAGTATCATAGACTTCAATAGATCTACTAACAAGTAGCGCAATTGTATAGGAAGGGCCACTTTTCATAAACGACCTCATATTGTGTATATAAGTATTTGTTTTCTATACAAAGCAAACTATCTTTGTATAGAAAATCTAAAAATCTTTACATAATGAAAAATTGGGAAATATCCGAACTCCCGTTGAATATTGACTTTGAGACAAAAAAAGTTTTAAAGAGTCTACCCTCGGCACATTTTGCATTGGCTGAGCTAAAAGGGATTGCTTCGACTATTCCAAATCAAAGTATCTTAATCAATACGCTTGGTCTGCAAGAAGCAAAAGATAGCTCGGCTATTGAGAACATTATCACGACTCATGATGATTTATATAAATCAGAATTATACTTTGATGCCTTTAAATCGCTTAATGCAAAAGAGGTTCAAAATTATATTTTAGCCTTAAAAAAGGGATTTGAGTTAACCTCAAAAAGTGGATTGCTAACAACCAAAACAATTCTGAAAATCCAAGAAGTACTTGAAGATAATAACGCTGGTTTTAGAAAATTACCCGGCACGACCTTGAAAAATACTACAACCGGAGAAACTATTTATACTCCACCTCAAGATTATAATGAGATCATACGTTTAATGACGAATCTTGAGAAATACATCAATGATTCAGAGATTAGCAATATTGATCCATTAATAAAAATGGCAATCATACATTTTCAGTTTGAGAGTATTCATCCTTTTTACGATGGAAATGGAAGAACTGGAAGAATCATTAACATACTCTACTTGATAAATGAAAAATTACAGAGTCTTCCAATTTTATATTTAAGTAGTTATATCATAAAGCATAAAGCCGACTATTACAATTATCTACAAAAAGTAAGAGATGAAGAGTTATGGGAAGATTGGATTCTTTTTATGATTAAAGGCATTGAAGAAACAGCTAAAGAGACAATTGAATTAATCTCAAAAATCAAAGACCTGATGTTTGAATATAAGCATCAACTAAGGGATAATTACAAGTTTTATAGTCAAGATTTACTAAATAACTTATTTAAACATCCATACACTAAAATTGAGTTTATAGTCAATGATTTGGGTGTCTCAAGACTTACTGCAGCCAATTATTTAAATAAACTTGCAGAAGATAAAATCTTAAAAAAAGAAAAGTTAGGAACTGGGAACTATTACGTAAATGAAAGATTAGTCGAATTACTGATCAAACGATAAAAATGCACCTGCAAAAAATTTGCAAAAATTAATTGACACCATATGAAAGCCTAACAAGTGAATTGGACCAATCTGTGGCATTTTTCACGAAATATCGTTGCAGCGGTTCTGCCATTACCTGCTATTTGACTTTCTGTATCGGTCGCGGTACAATCCAATTTCCTTAAATGGGATAGGTTTGAAACCGGTAGCCCAGGCGGGGGAATCAGAGGGGATCAAAAACCCAGTTTCAGGAGTGCCAATTTTGGATATGTCATTGTTAACATAATTGTTTCTGATGTCAAAGATCTTCTCATCCGCATACTCGGTAATCTCTTTCCACGGGCCGAAACACACATTGTTGGCAATGACATTCCCTTCTGGAGGAACACCCCTGAAATCTTTCCCTTTAATAGGTTCTTCTCCCGGCTTACCATAATACTTGTCGAGGGTCTTAATGGCTGGGTAGCGCTCACGGTATAAGTCGGCAGGAACCTCCTGCAGACTTGCCCGCATCAGGTTGTTCACCAAATTTTGCCACATGGGTTTTGGATCAACTCCACGCCCGTCTGCACGCACTCCTAAATGACAATCAACAAAAAGGTTATTCTCAACCTTGTGATCACGTCCACCACCGATGAACATTCCCCAATGAACTTTGTAAAAAATATTTCCAAATACTTCGGAGCCACTTGTACAATCATCCATGTAAATCCCCTTTGAACCCCTTACTCCGCCAGTTTCATGAATATAGTTGTACCTGATGCTGTTGCCGCGATAGGTGTAATTACGTCCTGTATAAATAGCGCCAACATCACCGGTTTCTAGGGCAGTATGGTGAATATCGTTATACTCAATCTTTATTTCATTTCCGATGTAAACAATAGCAGCATGCGGATGATCGTGAATAAGACAGTGAGATACCCGCATTCCGACGCCGGTCATGGATACAGCAGGAACATAACATTTTGTCCAACGTCCCTGGCGCTGAAAATGACAATTCTCAACAAAATGGTTGCACGCCGTCAGGGTTTGGCGGTCTCCACCGGTCAGGTCAACGCCACAATCGCCACAGTCAGAAATATCACAACTAACGATTCCATGGTTTGTACCTCCATTGACAACGATGGCATTGTTGCCAATATTACGCAGAATACAACCGGCAATGCGGTTTCCATCTCCACCCTCTAGTTGGATGGCGTTTCCGCGTGATGCCTCAAATTCAATTTCTGAGAAAAAAACGTGGCTTGCCCCTTTAAACTGCAAGAAAGGTTTCTCTAATTCGGAGAAAATTGCTTCCCCAGATTTTATTGCCGAAGGTGGCCAGAAATAGAGCAAATCGGTTTCTTTGTCAAGAAACCACTCCCCAGGCTGGTCCAGTTCCTCCAGAATATTAAAGAAACAAAATCGTTGATTCTTAATAAATCCGTAATTGCCGTATGGTTCAGCAGTCTTTAAAAAATGTCGTTTGGGATTTAACTCAGTAACCCGTTCGTAACTGTTTGCCCAATCGTAAGCCCAGTAGCCGTAGACCCAGATATTCCCTGTATTCTTCCATTTTGCTGGCCGGTCGCTGTTGTAAAAGAACCCGTTGGACAGTGCCCCCATTTTTACGCCTAATCCATCCGCTTTTATACTATCGCGGGGAAAGTCTTTAATCCGCTCCCATTCCCCAGTATTGGGCCAGCGTGCCACTGTCATCGGGCGATTATTATAGATCAGCTCTCCATGCGCCGGAATGGTTGGTCTGCCAAATCCGCGCGAACTAAATTTCCCAAAATCACGAATTCCCTGAGACCTTAAATTGGTCACCAGTACATTTTTTTTGGCCTGTGCGACAAGCCTGTTTAGTATTGTTTCTTCAGTTACAGATTTGAATCCCGAGATTACATGTCCTCCAAGGAGTCTTACCCTCTCACCCCGGTAAGCGGTCCAAACAATGGGAAATTTAGATTCCCCTGAGTCTTCAGCGTTAAGTTCTAGCGTAGTTGAACGAACATAGTCTCCTTTTCTAAAATAGACCTTTACAGTATCTTCCAGAG
>CAIUAN010000069.1 GCA_903897145.1 uncultured Bacteroidia bacterium
AACTGTTTTAATTGTTCAGGCCATGTAACGTCATGTAATCCGCATATCAATTTTTTCCCGTCGATTTCTATTAGTTTTAAACTTTTACTATAGAAATTTATAGAACTAATTTCACTTATCTCGCCCAAATGAAATTGCCAGTTTTTGCCAACCCTTAATGATACACTACCTTGGGTTCCAATTGCATCAGTTATTTCCTTATGTTCATTTAGATTTAGACAAATCAAATTAGACGATTTGTCTAAATTTAATTTACTAGCCAATTTCCTTTTTGCTAACTCGCCAGTTACTTTTACGTCACTTGCTTTAATTGAATCCATTCTTGCCATGTGTACTAAATATTTATCTATTAAATTTTCAGCAATTCTATTCGCAAATCAAAGCTCAGTTCAAAAGGTATTCTAACAATAGAACTATTTTTTTATTTATTAAATCGCCACCAACATCTTCAAACGAGATGTTTTGATTAAATTTCTTATACCATAAATAAGTTGCTTTCGCCATTTCCTTTCCATTTTTTTGAAATTTAACAATTTTACTTACTCTGGCAATTCCGATAATCGTTGCGTTTCCAAATTTTAAATTTAAAACAACTTTTTTTGAAAAATTAAAATTTAGCTCAATTTGAACTTGCCTGATTTCCTATTGATATTGGGCATTTAATTTTGCTTTAAACTCCTTAGGTCCGGCTTTTAAATCTCCATCCTCTCCAAAGTCTGATTTATATTTGCCTGAAGGTAGATCTTTAAATGTGTATAAATTGCAAATTCTTGCAACATCTACATACTTTGTTGCGATGGTATTTGCAGCAGTTAATGCTAAATCAAATAGAGCACCATAAGCACCTCCAGTTCCAGAAATAGCAGTATCATAAAGAATCTCTCCTCTTCTACTGTAAAGGACCTCATTAGTTTTGGTAGATTTTAATATATACTCAACTTCTACCCTTACCATTGCATAGGTTTTAACCCATTTGTGTATTATTGTAAATAAGGCAATATCAGCACCAAAAACCTCGTTAAATTTAATTAGTGGGGAATTTAAAAATAACTCGGAATCATAAGCGCTTTCCTTTTTCAAAATTTCCATAGAGATAAAAGGAGGTATTACGTAGTATCCATTATTCGCTAAAGGCACATTAAGCGTTGAGCGAAAAAATTCTTTTGCATCTACATTTGTACTTCGATTTATAGGCGGCATTAGTAAAATGGCTAATGGCTTTTCCTTGTATATGCCGCTATAGGCAACCGATTTTGAAACTTGTTTATTAGTCTTACAAGAAACAAAACCTAAGGCGGTCAAAGCAATTACAAATAATATCCTTTTCATTTATTTATTATTTTTAAAATTCGATTCATAAAGATTTCTGATTCTGGGTATAAAGCAATCTCTTTTAGTAACATCGCCTTACCTTCTTGTGTTTTATTAGCTTGCAACAATACAAAACCATAGTCTGCATATACACCGGGAGGAACCATTTTTCTTGTTCCTTTTTGGCTACTAATGATTTTCTGATACGCTTTAATAATGGCTTTAGTTGACTTTTCATCACTATTATTTAAATAGTTATAACTTGTGATTTCATATTTACCCCAAGAATACAATGGCTTTTGTGAGGAGCACGAAGCCAATAAGACTGCTATTATGAATATTACTTTTCTCATGGCAATGTAATTTTTTTAGTTTCTTGAGCAGATACGAATATCTGCTTCTTAAATATTAACGTATTCTTATGTGAGATACTGATTAAATGTGCCCCCGTTGCAATTGCATAAACTTTACCTTTGGGTCTCACAGCATAGTCTTTAACGACAGATGCCTTAAAAGTAATCTTATCATCTATTTGGACATCTATTCCATTTGGGTAATTAGTTGGAATACCTACGAACTCCAAAAAAGCTTCATTTTCTAATCCCCTTGATGCAGTTTTTAAACCAGTGCAACCAGCAATCAGAATCAATCCAATTAAAAAAATAAATACTATCTTTTTCATTTCTTAAGTTCTTTAATAATATAATTACTTATGTTCTGTTTGTCTATACTGCCATCGGTAAAAGAAATTATTGAAAATTCATTTTGAGCAGTATCTCCTCCCGTAAAATCGATTTTAATTTTGCCTACTGATTTACCGGGCAATTCTATTGTCATTCCCGTTTGTGGATTTTTTATGCTTTTCCCATTTTCAAAAACTTCAAAAGCATCACCAATCTTTAAACCTTGACTTTTACCTCCAGAAATCAATATTCCACTAGGATCAACTGCGAGAAAATATGACTTCCAAGGCCTATCCATACAATTATTGATTATGTTTTCAACTAACTTTGATATAGCCACAGAAATCGCCTTATCGCTGAGAGTAGCATCAAAATCAGCATGAGTACCTAACCCCATAACTGTTTTATTTGAAGTCTCTGCCTCACCCTTTGCTTCCTCTGAATATATAATCTGTCCTGTAGAAACATCAACAAGACGGATACTTACTCCTGCTTGCACTGTTTGAGTTTTACTTCTTGAAAACATGTTAACATCTCCGACATTTTTTCTGCCAAATTCAGTGACTGATCCAATAATCAAATAATCTGCACCGACTTTTTGAAGGCTTGAATTACCACTTAATTTTAATTCTTCTAAAATCTTATCCATATCCTGGCGCTCAAGCAAGATAAACTTATTAGTTGATCCTAGCTTTGTAGACAAAATATCCACTGCCTGTTTACCTATTGGATCATTGACTTTATCATAGAAAACGCCCTTCGCATATTCTGTTTCATTCGAAAAGCGGGCAATTGCAACTTTTCGCTTAAGCGTTTGTGCTTCTTTGGGGACAGACTGGATCTGCGCCTGAACTTTGACAACGTTTTGATGCGTTACACATCCAATCATGCCAATAAAGAGTAAAAGTCCGAGTAATACTTTTTTCATTTCAATTTGGTTTTAAATTTAATATTAAGATCCTTTTATTTAAAATACATATAAGTCATAGTTCACCATATAATTAGTATAAAATATAATAAGTAATCTCTTCGAGCAACAAGGTAGGAAATAGTTTGAAAATGGCGCAAGAAATATAGTAGCATTACATTTCTACTATTATTTGATACAGAGCTAATTTAAAACTAAGACTCTATCAATCAATTAATTAACTGCCAAAAATTTTATAGAAATTGAAAATACGAAGGAGAGAGATCGAACTTGATGAGACGAGGGGGAAATACCGGGATTTTAGTCCCAGCTGTGCATCGGATTACGATTGGCTGGGGAGACATAGCACTTTGCTTTTCCCCAGATAGTTTAGCGTTTGAATTATGTGCGACTATTGTCCGAGACTAATTTTGAAATGGGATAATTCAACTTGAAGTTTCACCTTTGCCTGTAAAGCATTAAATACACGCATCAAGGTGTCGATGGTTACATTGCTGGCATTACTCTCTATTCTTGAGATTTGAGATTTTTGAACTCCTATTAATTTCCCCAATTCTTCCTGTGTTAAATTGCGTTCTTGCCGAGTCTGCTTAATGGCTTGTCCAATTAAATCGATCTGCAACTCATATTCAAACTTATCGCGATCAGGTGTCCCAACTTTCCCAATAAGTTTATCTGTAACCTCATCTAACGTATATGTTTTCATCTCTTTCCCGTTTTATTTTTTTCTTTGTCTTCAAAATACCTAATCATTAACTGATTCGCCTTTTGAATCTCATTTTCTGGTACTCTGCTGCGTTTTTTTATAAATCCATGCGTCGAAACGACCAATGTATTTTGAAAATCTGTTTTATCCCAAAAGGCAAGTAAGCGATATTGAAAACCTTGATAGAGCGTCCTAAATTCCCAGATATCATCATTTATTTTCTTGAAAAGCTCTGGATCTCGATCTCTTTGTGCTTTGCGAATATTAAATAGGATTTTCTGGTAATGCTTTTTATCAAGACCATTCAGAAATTCAAATGCTTCGACTAAAAATACAATGTCGAAATTCTTTTTCATTTAAATATTCATTGACGTATCAAAGATAAATAAAAGTTTCGTTAAAAAGAAACTTTTAGAACAAACATTTTAACTAAGCGCCATTAGGCAGGAAGCTATGCGCTGGGTCGGTACGGGATGGCTATTGGGAGGAGAGGTTTACCGATCAAATTACAAAAAACTTGAGGCGGGGCAGAGTGCTTAAATAAACAATTAAAAAACAATGTTTTATAGGGCCTGTTGCTGTTTATTTTTTCGTGCGCTGTCGGGATTTAGTTGTATTTGTCCACCTATGGCTCTTAACACTTTCATAATGGTCTCAAATTGAGGCTTAGAGCCATCAGATAAAGCTTTGTACAAACTTGGTCTGCTTAATCCAGTTTCTTGAGCAATCTTTGTCATTCCAATTGATTTTGCAATATGCCCGATTGCAGTAATTAGTTCAGCATCATTTCCTTCTGCCAACACAGCATTGAGATACTCTGCAATCATTTCGTTGCTATCTAAATAATCCGCTATGTCAAATCTTGAAGTTTCCACTTTATCCAAAATTATTTTATGTTTTTGTTAGTCTATTTGATTCGCAGTCCGGGTTGCCACTGACGAAAGTCAAACAATCGAGTTTCATTTTTCAGGACTCTTCCGTTTGTGTTTGTAAACTCTTCCTGGCATTACCACCAACGATTTGCAGCTACCTGAAAGCAAGAATTCTTATGCGTAATTCGTTTGGTAAAAGATTTTAATATTTGTGTTTTCGTCTAAAGCGAGCAACATCAGCCTGCTTGCGGGCAGGATGCGGTTAGTTGTTCGCATTCTACAGGAAACAAAAAATAGATTGATTAGGCGTTTATTTTTTGTGATTCCTGAGTTTTGGTCACTCGAGCCGTGCGCTTTTGAACTGACAGTTTCTGCCCCTTAATAAATTCACTGATCGCTTTCTCCTCTTCCTGAGACATTGGATCTTGTCCACCAATAAAATCAACATCAAGTTCTTTCGCTTTACTTTTCATTTTTGAAATATTTATTGATAAGTTTCAGAGCGGCATTTTTATCGATAATCATGATGCGTCCACCAAAATGGATGGCACCTAGGCTCTCTATATAGTGCTGTATTAGTTGCGTTTTTGAGAAAAAAGTAACATTGCCATCGTATCCACGCTGAAATGAAAGTTTACAAGCAAATGCAACGAGATTTCCGGGAACTCCTGCATAAACTTTAGTTTTTCCTTATAGTTATTTGATATATCAAGTATGATTCTGCTTATTTTAGTTTTTTCAATACCCTCTGAACCTCTCGTTCCACTTGCTCAAAATCGGGTAAATCTTTTATTTGTTCTTTCATAGAGCTTACCCATCGGGCTTTGTATTGGGGAAGTCGTTGCGATAACTTTGTAAAAAAATCAGCAGGATTTAATCCTTTGTGTTCGCATTTTTTGGCAAATTCGGGATAATAAGATTCTACCTTCATACGGTACACTTCCAATAGATACCAAATATCGTAATAATCACGCGCTTGCATTCGTTGCATCACTGCTCTCAACTTTTCAACCAAGACTTCTTCAAGCGAATAACAACTTAACTTGAAGGGTTCGAGGTCAGAATATTCCTTAAATGAAATATTTATAACAGGATTAAATAGCATTAATTCAGATTTTGAAATGTCCACCTTCACTTTCTTGTTACTGCCTTGTCCGCCAAGAGAACCAACATATCCGATATAGAAATTGATACCACCGTCTTCATGTTCATTATCATCAATAATTTTCAAAGGTATATTTGCCTCTTCCTTGATATATTCAAAAATTTCATCGAACCACTTAAAAATTTGATCGTTGGCTATTTCGGCATTTTTGCTTGTAAAGTCGAGGTCTTCTGAAAATCGGTAATTTTCGAAATAAAACTTTTTCAGCACTGTACCACCTTTAAAAACCAATAATTCGGATAATTCTTTGTGCTGAGAAATTCCCTTCAATATCCAGCTCAGAATATAATCCTTTTCAACTTGTGAGTCTCTAACCTCCACAGATGATGCTTTTTTCTGAATTTCGCCTGATTTTATCATGAGTAAATAGCTGATTTCATGGTTTCCACATCAAGGTTTATTTGTATTTGCCACCTACTGCTTCGTTTTCCAGATGTGGGCAGTTCAGTATCCAGTACCACATACGAGGCTGTTATTAGTTTCAAAAGCTTTTCAATTATATCTGTTTCAATGTTCAGCACTTCAAGTAAAAAACCTAACCGTTTCATCACTGCTTGGCTATTAAATCGGACAACATAATCCAAAAGTGTATTGTAGTTTAATTTGTCTTTCGATTGGTGTATTGCTTTCGCAATTTCAACAATACCGCCAGCGTAATCGGGTTTGAATAGGCAATCGATTATCGTTTTTTCTAAATCAGAACAAAGCACTTTATTGAAATCATCAACCCATATCTTTTTTGCACCAAAAAAATGGTCGTCATTATGATAAATAAACTGAAATGGAATGTTTTTTATTTTGATAACAGTTGGTCTGATTTGTCTGGAAACAACAATTTGTTCTTTCAACGAAGGTTGTGTTATTAGGTTGTGAATTTGCAAAGCAGAGTAATAACCAATATAATGATCTACCCCGTTTACCAAGTGTTTTGCAATCAAATGCCATTCGGGCATAAAAGCATTTGAATCCATTTCATAAGGAACAATATGGTAAATACGCTCTTTTAAGCGCATCAATAGCCCACGTTTTGTCATATCGCTCAGCAATTCTCTCATAGCCCCGAACTTAGCATCAGGTATGGCTTTATAGGCTTCGTTGGAGTCAAAGCAACGAAGCTCCTGACTATTGAAATACGACAATAGACGGCTGGACTGCGAAGAGATATTTTTGTTTATCATAGTATGAATGTCAGCTTAAAACTGACTACAATGATACGAAAAATAATTAAAAAAAATAAATTATTAACAAGATAATTACATCCGAAGCATATAATTCTTTATCTCCTGAAATTCAATTAAGATAAGAACAATAAACTGTAGGCCTAAATTATAGGCAGTTGCAAATCTTCTGAGCCCTCTCAGATCTCATCATAGACTTCTCCATAAACCCCATCACAACTTTTCAACTCTTTTAGCTTAAATTAACTTTAGAAACTTGACAACGGCTTATTTACACCCTATCTTTGTAATGCATTTAATTCATAGGTTTAGGTTTAGTTAGTTTGGTTTTAGTAAAAGGGTAGAGTCGCTAGACGCTACCCTTTTCAATTTTATATCACTACACCATAAAATCAAAAGACAGACCGATTAATTGTCTGGCCAGATACCCAAAATCACCTCAAAATTTGCTATACTTGTCGTACTTTCAAAAGCAGGGCTCAACACCCACAAAATTGAGAGATTCGTCAATCCTAACATATAAAAATGGAGCAAACAGCACTCTTACTGGTCAACCTTGGCACACCCGACTCACCCTCCCTGTCAGACGTTCGGAAGTACCTCTTCCAATTTCTAAACGATAGACGGGTGATCGACATCCCATGGGTCTTTCAAAAAGCCCTGGTAAACTTAATAATCGTCCCATTTAGATCCTTCGGATCAACGAAGCTATATAAACGTTTGTGGAGCGAAAAAGGATCTCCCCTGCTTTACCATTCGGAGTCGGTAGCGGAGAAAATTCAAGAGAGACTGGGATCATCCTATACCGTGTTTAACGCCATGCGTTACGGTAAACCAGACCTTAAACTGGTTCTACGTGAGATAGAAAAACAACAGTTTAAGAAAATTATCGTCCTACCCGTATTTCCACAATACGCCTCTGCCACAACGGGTTCGGTATTCGAACTGGTGATGAAAGAGATGAAAAATTGGCAGAAATTTCCAAACCTACAGCTGATAAGTAACTTCCACGAACACCCAGCCTTCATAAATGCCTTCGCAGCTCAAGGACGGAAATACGACGTGAAAAAATACGACCACGTGATCTTCTCCTTCCATGGATTGCCACTGTCGCAAATTAGTAAATTGCATAACGGCGCGAACTGCAAAAATTGCAACTGCGCCAACCAAAATATCCCGGAAGGTAAACTATGCTACAAAGCGGCCTGCTACGAGACCGCACGACTGATAGCCGCCGAGCTAAACCTTACCCCGGATGACTATACCATCAGCTTCCAATCGCGACTAAGCAAAAATTGGATGTCGCCATTTACCGATAAGGTGCTGATCGAAAAAGCAAAATCCGGAACAAAAAAAATACTGGTCTTTGCCCCTTCCTTCGTCGCCGACTGCCTCGAGACGAAAGTGGAAATCGAATACGAATATGGCGAACTATTCCATGAAAATGGGGGCGAAGAGCTTCAAATGGTCGACAGCTTGAACGATACCCCCGAATGGATCGATGGATTAGAACAAATAATTACCGAACTTAGCGAGAAATAATCACTCGAGAAGTTAAAATAGGAAGTCAACGCTATGCAGTTTAAAGATCACTGGATCGAAACTATCCATAACTTACAAGATACCATCTGCCATGCATTGGAGAAATGCGACGGCAAGGCAACCTTCACCGAAGACCAATGGACACGTCCAGAAGGGGGTGGCGGCAAGACTCGGGTAATCAACCATGGAGCTGTATTTGAAAAAGGGGGCGTCAACACCTCCGTTGTTTATGGCACCGTCAGCGAGGCCATGCGTAATGAACTAAAAATAGACGGCGACAAATGGTTTGCCTGCGGATTGAGTCTGGTAATACACCCCGCTAACCCTTTCGTACCAACCATTCACTGCAACTACCGCATGTTTGAACTGTACGACAAAAACGACCAGGTGCTAACACGCTGGTTTGGCGGAGGGACCGATCTAACCCCCTATTACCTGTTCGATGAAGATGCGATCCATTTTCACCAGAGTTATAAAGATGTCTGCGACCAGTTTGACCCTACGTTTTATGCCACCTTTAAAGAGAACTGCGACGAATATTTTGTCAATGAACACCGAAACAGGGAGCGACGTGGCGTAGGGGGGATATTTTACGACCATCAAAAACCTTCGGATCAAAAAGATCCGGAGTTCTGGCTTAACTTCTCCAAAGCATGCGGCGAAGCTTTTATCAAAGCCTATATCCCGATCGTGGAAAAACGACGCAACTACACCTACACCGAAGCACATAAATACTGGCAAGAGATACGCCGCGGCCGGTATGTTGAGTTTAACCTCATCCACGACCGTGGCACCATCTTTGGATTAAAAACCAATGGTCGCACCGAGAGTATCCTGATGACCTTGCCGCCAACGGTGCGATTTGAATACAACCAACAGCCTGAAGCAGGAAGTGAGGAAGATCGGCTCTTGCAAGCTTGTCTCCATCCACGCAACTGGATTTAAACAGTCGAAAACGGAATATGAAGATCTTAATTGTCGAAGACGAGAAGCCATTATCGGACTCCATGGTCGAATACCTGTCGGAAGAGGGGCACCACAGCGAAGCGGTGTATACCTACAACGATGCGGTAGAGAAGATTAGGATGTACCAATATGACTGCGTCGTGGTGGATATCAACCTGCCCGATGGGAATGGCCTCGACCTAATCCGACTGATTAAGAAACAATCGATCACACTGGGAATCATCATTATATCGGCTCTTAACTCACTAGAAAACAGGATTGAAGGTCTTGAGATTGGGGCCGATAACTATTTGACAAAGCCGTTTCATCTGGCTGAATTAAATGCGCATCTAAAATCGATCAATCGAAGAATTAGCTTCGGAGGTAATAACCAGATTGTGGTGAATGAGCTCCGACTGATACCCGACGAGCATATGATTTTTGTCCATGAGGTGCAAGTTACGTTGACGAAAAAAGAGTATGAACTGCTCCTATTTTTCATCGCCAACAAAAATAAGGTGATCACCAAAGCTGGGCTCGCCGAATACCTCTGGGGTGACTACATGGATCTGGCCGATTCGTATGATTTTATCTATACGCACATCAAAAATCTACGCAGCAAACTGCTCAAAAAAGGGTGCGAAGATTACATCAAAACTATTTATGGACTCGGTTATAAATTCGAAATCAATTGAGACTCTTAAATAAAATAACACTCAACTTGCTGGCGATCGCCCTCTTCGTTTTTCTGATTGGGATGATGGCCTTTTACTATATTTTGCGCAAGCAGGTGGATCAAAATATCAATTTAGAGCTTCAAAATCGAGCATCCAGCATTACAAAAGAGTTCGATGCGGCCCATTCGTATGCCAGTCAGTTGTCGAATATGAGCGATACGATCATCATCACACCGCTGAAAAACCTCCAGAAAGCTGAGAAATTTAGCGATACCTTACTCTTAAATCCCGAAACGAAGAAATATGTCTTGTACCGGGAGCATGGATTTGTGAATAACATTCATGGTCAGAATTATTACGTGCAGATCTTTAAGCCTCTTGAGGAGAGCGATCGACTGATTGTCCGTATTGTGATGGTGATGAATCTATTGGTTATGATGATCATCCTCACCTTGATTGTGGTCAACCGATATCTGTCGCGTCAGGACTGGAAAGTTTTTTACGATACGATTGCGAAGATCAACAATTATGAGGTTAACTCGGACAAGGCTTTTGAGTTGCACGAGTCGGAGATCAGAGAGTTTGAAGATCTGAATCGGGTGATTATCACCATGACCAAACGGATAAAAAACGACTATCTGAATCTGAAGGAGTACATCGAAAATGCGTCGCATGAGATTCAAACACCCCTTGCGATCATCAATTCGAAGATGGAGCTCTTGCTACAGTCGGGCGATATGCAGGAGAAACAGTACAAGTCGGTTGCCGAAGCTTATGAAGCTTCCAATCGTCTTTCGCGATTGAACAAAACACTTATTCTCTTGGCTAAGATTGAGAATAGGCAATTTCCTGAGCTTAAGCCTGTGAATCCAGCGATTATGATCAATCATCAGCTGGAGAGCCTGGAAGATCTGATCCATTCGAAGAAGATCAAGATCACCAAACTTCTTGATCCGGAAGCGACCATCTCCGTAAATCCCTATCTGGCTGAGATCTTGTTCGTGAACCTAATCAAAAATGCCATCCGTCATAACCTAACGAAGGGCAATCTGATCGTGGAACTCACCGCTCAAAGTTTAAAGATTGCTAATTCATGATCGTCAACGCCACTCGATCCCGAGATGCTATTTAAGCGCTTCCATACCTCGTCGTCGTCGCCAGAGTCGCTTGGCTTAGGCTTGTCGATTGTGCAAAAAATCTGCACCATGTATGGCTTTCAGATCTCCTACCGATACGAAGATGAACTGCATGTGATGCAAGTTGATTTTACCAAAGCGTAGAAAAGAATCACCCACCTATTTTTATCGACTAATACCCCTTCAGGGCGAAATTTGTGCTGAATTAAATTATTTTGAAAAAAATCC